>CAIJXB010000055.1 GCA_903824495.1 uncultured Chlamydiae bacterium | reverse complement strand
TAAATGCGCAAGATTGAGAGACTTGTTTAAGAAGAGAATGGATGGGGTGTAGGCTGTTCCAATGGCCTTGAAAATCGGAAAATGGAAGTTTTACAAGGAAAGGACCATCGCCACAGCCTCCAACTGAATAAGGTTGGAAAATAACAATCAAATATTGATCATCCACCACGAAAGTACGGATGTCATTTTGAGAAAGGACCGTTCTTAGAGGTTCATGGCCTGCGAAGTAAGAGGTGGGGTCTTTTTTCAGGTGATCCTCACAGGCTTTCCTTAAAAATTCTTTTTGGGTCTCGGTGGTAAAGAGGTCATCCAGTGTAACTTCTTTGTACTGATTATTGATGATACAAAATGTTTTTCCTTCATAGCGCTGCCATCCATGAGGTAAGCGGTCATGAACTGTTAATGTGCCAAAAAGACTGATGACTGCTTTAGAGAAGAAGATAGTTCTAAACTGATAATTAAAACTGAATGGGCCTTCCTCGACATTGCTGATGTGAATTTGCTGAAGGAATTCTTTTTTAAGAGTCGAGAGGTCATCCATATCGACTGAGTTATTTTCTTTTCCTGTGCAACCTAATAAACAAAATGGCAATAATAGACGAAGGCCCCATTTCTTCATTTGGTTCTCCTTAGCTGCTCAATTCAAATGGTTTGGTTCCATATTCAGGACGAAGGTAGGTGCTTCCCTTTTGCAGATGGACAACGATTGCATGAAGCCTGCCTTCTTGTGCTAGAGAGATAGCTTCTTCCTTCTTAAGCCAGACTCCACTCTGTAAATTTTGAACAAAATATTCGAAAATGATGCCTCTCTTTTTATGAACACCGGAAATGAACCATTTGTCAATAAAGTCCGACCTTCCCTCTTCCTAGCTTTCGACAAATTCGATTGCTTTCCAAAAGTCATCAAACTCTTTATCATTAAGAGATTTAATGGTTCTTTCGGGGTTTAGGCCTGTTCTATGGACTATGATGTCAATGTAATCTTTCTTCTTAGGTTCATAGTATTCCATAGCAGCACGTAGAGTCTTTGGGGAATATATCGAGCCTTTTAGCATCACTACTAGAGCTTCGCGACCTGTTTTTTTGTCGGGATACACTGCATATTCATCTGCAGAATCTCCAGCAAAACCTATCGCACCTCTTTTTTTGCTCATGCTATAGGGGCTTTTGTGCAAGTTTCCAGGGTTATTACATCGCCAGGCTCTTGATCCATCGCTTCGAATCGTCATGTTCCCTTGCTCAACGAAATATTGTACGGTGAATTTACCTATCGGGTCCCCAATGTTAGCAGGGCCCGTTTGAGCTTTTACAAAAACCATCTTGGTTACCTTCTGTTTTCTAGATGATAGGGGGACTTTTGAGAGACATGTTCTTAAAACAACAAAAAAATGACCAGCATTAAAATAAAGAAGTTGTGGTTTTTTAGCCCGAGTTTACAAAGTTTTGCTGGTGAGTTGTGCAAGATTTTTGCGTTCAGTAAGTTATGTTTCGCATGTATTACCCTACTCGGGCCTCTTTC
>CAIJXB010000054.1 GCA_903824495.1 uncultured Chlamydiae bacterium | reverse complement strand
TTCAAGAAGGCCCTGAAACGGCCTCGCACAATCCGGAGCAAGCTTCCGAAGGTAATCAAGAAGGAAACGCAATGAGTGGTACTGCTAACTTGAAAAAGAAAGCGGAACTTTACAACGAACCTAAGCTGAGGAAGCTTATAGAAAAGAACTTAGACGAACCTGCAGATTATTGGGCCAGTTATGGTGCGGATAGTCCCCAAGATGTTTTAAATAATTATTCTTTTAATTCTGCAGCAGAAATAGATGATCTAGGAGATTATTTATTAGATTTATCGAAAGAAGATAAAATAAAAGCTAAACAAATATTAAAAGAATATGGAATGCGCAGAGCCCAAGAATTTAAACAAAAATTTTCTTCTAAATCTTCAAATTGGCGACAAGTACTTGCAGGAGAACCCGATATCAATTTCAAAAAGAAACAGGATGGGACTTTTGAATTAAACGTTACACATCCTTCTCCAGAACAAGAAGAGCAAGAGCAACAGCAAATCGTTCAACAGGAACAGCAGACAGATCAATCTCAAACTACCGCAGCTAAAAAACCTGAAGTAAAAGAATGGATAATCAAAAAACAAGGCAACTTCGTTCTTTTGGGTAGAGAATGTGAAAAGTGCGCCGGGATATTTATAGCTACAGAAAAACCTGGAACTCTTGTAAAGGCTGCTAGTAAAGAAAAATATGATATTTTAGATAGCGCTAAACTTGATAAAAATGGCCATTCATGGCACGAACTGATTAACCAGTCAATTTGGGAAAACAAATTTTTAGATACGGTGAAAGCTAATGTCCAGTCTTAAATTTTCGAGTGATGATTACAATAGTTTACAATTTAACGATCAGTCTTTTGAAGAGATAAAACAAGCTTCTCAAAAGTTGATCGAACCGTTCAAAGCTCGTTTAGAGGAGCTGACAGAACTCCTCAAGAGCTCTTCCCTTTCTCCAGATGAGAAATTTAATCTTAGACTAGAAAAAAGAATGATAGAAACCAGTCTAAATTCTTAGTTTATAGACTTTTTTCTTCCAATACCTCTTGAAATTTTCATTTCTTGATTCCATATCTTTTACAAAGCATCCGAATCATATTATAAGCAAGGAGAATTTAGAAATGGAAAAACCTACCCAAAGCGTTTATGCTGCTGCATTAAAAAAATTAGTAGCTGACCTCGTTTACGCAAAACAACGTGTCAAAGCTTTCAAAGAAGATGTTGACGAAATGAAACCTGAAAATATTGACTTCTCTGAAGAAATTGAACCCGGTGGCGAAGAAGAGGGTGGTGAAGAAGAATTTGGTGAAAAACCCGAAGGCGAAGAAAAAGAGGGTGAGGAAAAAGAACCAAAAATAAAGACTCCAGAGGAAGCTAAAAAGGTTCTCGAAGAAGCTAAAAAAGATTTGGATGATGTTATTCAACATTTGGATGACATTTGCGGTACCGCAGAAGCTGGTGAAACTACAGCAAGTTCGGGTAGGATTAGTGCCACATTTACCTCAGACATGAGAACATTGAAGAAACAAGCAGAACAAGTTTTGGACGATGCTGCTGATGCTTTGAATCATTGGTCATTCTTAAAAAGAAGAAACATTCCTACCGCATCTGTTAAAAACCCGGAAATCAGAAAAGCTATGGCTACCGTACAAGAAGTAGAACAAGCTTCTAATTTCTTCAGGCGGTTATTTAAGAAAGGTACTGCCGTTCCTCCTACAAAAGCAAAGTTTACCGGCGACAAATGGCCTGAAGGAAAAAATCCAGCTGATATCGAACTAAGACATTGGCATAAAGGCGCTGATGAATTTAACAAAGACAAAAAATTTGAAGATGCAAGACCTAATGCTGCAATTGAAGAAAGATTAACAGATGTGGAATATCAACACAACGATAAACCATTTGTTAATGCTTCGATCGTAGTTAAAGATCCTGCAAAACCAAAAACAGCGCGTTGGGATATCTTTGATAGTAAAACCGGCAAGCGAATCGTTGCAAAATATAAAAATTTACCTGAAACACTCGGCCCGAAAACAGAAAGTACTCTCAAAGAATTCAAAACTGCAGCCTACGGCAATAAGATTATCAAACTGGTTTCTACTGCGGGTATCGAAAAAGCTCGTATTGAATTGGGTGCTGAATACCAGCCTATTACTGAATCTTCACTAAAAGCTGTTGCTTCAGCTGATTCGAAAAGTTCTTTAAGAAAATATTATTCCGATGCTTTCGGTGATGCTG
>CAIJXB010000053.1 GCA_903824495.1 uncultured Chlamydiae bacterium | reverse complement strand
ATCTGAAAACTTCGGAGGAGGTGGGATTCGAACCCACGAAACGCTTTCACGTTTACACGCTTTCCAAGCGTGCTCGATCGGCCACTCTGACACTCCTCCGAATGAAGAGCGCTTAGTATAACCAGCGAGATCTTATCACTCAAGCTTAATTTTTATCCTTTTAACTTGAAAATATTCCGATTTCAGCGAAAAATGATTTCTTTTCATCCCTGCTAAGGCCTACTAATGTACAAGATACTCTTCTCCGTGTTACTTATTTTTTTAAGCGGGTGCTCCACAGGAAATGGGCCCAAATCCGAGGTTCTTGTCAGCATTCCCCCTTACCTTTACTTTGTAGAAGCTCTAACAGATGGTTTGATTCAAGGAACTTCTTTAGTTCCTATGGGAGCAAATCCCCACCTTTATGAACCCACTCCTAAACAAGTTCAGCAAGCAAAAGAAGCAAAAGTTTGGATTAGACTCAGCGATAGCTTTGAGCAAAAAATAGAAAAATCTCTTAAAGAGCAAAACAAAGAGTTGATCGTTGTCAACCTAGCAAACAGTCCGGATATTTCCTATATTGAAGAAGGAGGCCACGTTTGTGAGCATGGCCATCATCACGGAGAATGCAAAGATCTCCACATTTGGTTAAGCCTTAGATCTGCTAAAATTCAAGCGGAGTTGATCGCAAAAGCTTTAATAAAAGCCTTTCCGGAGCAAAAAGAGCTCATCGAAAAAAATCTTCCCATTTTAAAAAACCGATTTGATGAAACTGACATTTTGTTTACTGAAAAGCTACTTCCTTTCAAAGGAGACTCTATCTTAGTATCCCATCCAGCCTTTGGGTATTTTTGTAGAGACTATGACCTTACACAACTTCCAATTGAAATTGAAGGAAAAGACCCTCTTCCTAAACAACTCAACGCTATTTTATCTCAGGCAGAAAGCTCAAATGTGCGAACAGTGTTCACACAAGTTCAGTACAACAATAAAGGAGCTCTCCTTGTTGCGCAGCAACTACACCTACCCGTTCATGAGATAGACCCTTATAGTTCTAACTATTTAGAAAACTTAGAAAAAATCGTTCACGACATAGTGGAGCCATAACTTTGCAAAAACCTGCTATTGTTTTAGAAAATGTCTCTTTCTCCTACGACACTACCCCCGTTTTAGAAAACGTGAGCTTGTCGATCCAGGAAGGAGATTTTGTAGGGATCTTTGGACCTAATGGTGGAGGCAAAACAACTCTTCTACAAATCATCATGGGATTTTTACACCCAAGTGAAGGAAAAGTATCTCTATGGAACGATCTACCTGAAAAAGCTCTTTCTCGCATTGGATACGTTCCTCAAATCGCAAGATTTGATAAACAGTTTCCAATCACTGTTGAAGAAGTAGTTTTGATGGGATGTCTCTCCCATCTTTCATTTTGGGGAACATTAAAACCTAAGCATAAGCAAATTGCTCTAGACGCTCTTAAGCAAGTTGGAATGGAATCTTTTAAAGATCACTGCTTTGGAAATCTCTCTGGAGGGCAAGCACAAAGAGTTTTGATTGCAAGAGCTCTTGCTTCAGAACCGAAATTACTTATTTTAGATGAACCAACTGCAAGCGTTGATCCTGAAGCTGAAGAAGCAATCTTGCAAATTCTCACAAAACTGAAGGGAAGCATTACCATTTTAATGGTGACACACGATCTGCAAACAATAGTTCAAAAAGTTGAAAAACTGCTTTGTGTTCATAGACACATTCACTTGCTATCTCCTTCTGAAGTATGCGAACATTTTGGTCTTGGCTTGTACCATTCTCCGTTAATTAAAAAAGGATTCTTAGCAAAGTAGCTTTATGGATTTTTTCACCACATACATCTTTAGTAATCCTTTTCTTCTCATGGCTCTTGGAGCTGGTCTTGCCGCTTCGATTTCCGGAGGAATCATCGGAACTTACGTCGTCACAAAACGGATTGTGTTTATTAGCGGAAGCATTTCTCATGCAGTGCTTGGTGGAATGGGACTTTTCTTATGGCTTAAAAGAACGTACCAACTAGACTTCCTCTCTCCCATACAAGGAGCACTTGTATTTGCATTGCTCTCCGCAGCTTTACTTGGCTGGGTGCATTTGAAATATAAAGAAAGAGAGGACTCAATCATTGCAGCACTTTGGGCTACAGGAACCTCAATCGGCGTTATTTTTATTACTTTTACACCGGGCTACAATGTAGAACTAATGAATTTTCTTTTCGGAAACATTCTTTGGGCAACACAAGGAGACTTAATGGCTCTCTTGACCCTGGATGCTTTGGTGATCGCTTCGACAATGCTTTTTTATAAAAAATTTCAAGCGATTTGCTTTGATGAAAAGCAAGCAGCACTGCAAGGGCTCCTTGTAAAACCCTTATATATCTTTTTGCTATGCCTCATCGCACTATCCGTTGTCGTCTTGATTCAAGTCGTAGGGGCAATATTAGTCATTGCCCTACTCACAATACCGACAGCGGCCACCGCTGGGTTTACAAAGCGCCTCTCGACCCTTATGAAAACCTCCATAGGGGCAAGTATGCTTTTCACCTGCATTGGCATGTACGCATCCTATGAGCTCAACTGGCCCCCTGGAGCCACCATTACCCTCATAGCCGCCTTATTTTATTCACTTTCTCTTGGATGCTCGAGATTTATACGCTTAAAATGAGCAGTATTTCTTCCAAAAGGTTTTCCAAGCACTTTTGTGCTTTTTACTTCTTACTGTTTTTTT
>CAIJXB010000052.1 GCA_903824495.1 uncultured Chlamydiae bacterium | reverse complement strand
TATTTGGTTGTTTTTTGTTTTGTGTGAAATAGTTTGTGGTTTTAAGCTTTTTTTTGGCATGATGTAGAAGTCCTTTTTAAGGAGGAATGATGAAACTTAATATAATGCATCGCCTTACAATCCAGGCTTTTAGCTATGTTGTTCGAGGAATCTTAAAGTTTCGGTATAAAGTTCGAGTCGAAGGACTTGATCAGATTTTGGCTTTAAAAAAACACTGTCCCGGTGTTTTATTCCTTCCGAACCATCCAGCTGAGATGGATCCTGTCATTTTGATGTCTCTACTTGGACCCGCTTTTTGGCCTCGCAGTGTAGTAGTGGAGCACTTTTATCATTTAAAGGGATTTAAGAAGATTTTAGACCTAGCAAGGGTCGTTCCTCTTCCTTCCATGGCTGAACAAGCCAATCAATGGAGAGGAAAAGAGCTCGCAAAGACCTTTGAAAAGATTGCAGAAGAGATAAGCCTTGGAGAAAACTACATCATCTATCCATCGGGTAAACTCAAAAGATCAGGACTAGAGCTTTTGGGAGGCGCTTCTTTTGTTTATAACCTACTCCATGAAAAGCTAGATATCCCAGTAGTCCTCGTCCGCACCACAGGTCTTTGGGGCAGTAGCTTTTCTGTGGCTCAAACGGGAGAAACTCCCCATTTCCAAACGGTATTAAAAAGATGTCTCTCGGTCATTTTTAAAAACGGCTTTTTCTTTGTCCCTAAAAGAGAAGTTTTGGTGCAGTTTGAACTTGCAGGTAGAGAGCTTCCTAAGGAAGATAGCCGTCTTATCTTTAATAAATATTTAGAGCAGTGGTATAACAGATACCCCTTCCCAGGTGAAGAGCCAGTTTCTTTAGTTCCTTACTTTTTTTGGAACAAAGAAACGGCAGATATCCCTTTTCACATCCCTTCTTTGGAAGAAGAGTCTGCCATAGAGGTTTCTCCTAAAATAGAAAAAGAGATCAAAGAGCATTTAGCAAAACTCTCTTCTATTAAAGAGTCTGACATTCATCAAAATTCCCATCTTTCTTTCGATCTAGCGCTTGATTCTCTTGATATCGCCCAGGTCCATCTCTTCTTGGATAGAACGTATGGAGCCTCTGATATAAAACCAGGTTCTTTGCAGAAGGTAAGCGATATATTTAGAGCAATCTCAGAGCAGCAGCAAAAAACGGACTTGCCCAAAGAAGAGCATAAGGCAGCATTTTTCCCTAAATGGAATGAAAAAAGAAGAACAAAAAAACCACTTTTTCCAGGTGGAGATGTCATAGCTGAGGTGTTTTTAAGATCTTGCGATCGCATGGGAGGCCTAATTGCCTGTGGGGATCGAAACTCGGGAGTTTTTTCCTATAAAGGACTTAAAAGAGCGGCGCTTGTTTTTTACCATAAGATCAGGGAGCTACCAGGAGACCGGGTCGGTGTTTTATTGCCGGCATCTATTGGGGCCTACCTTTCCATCTTAGCTATTTATTTATCAGGGAAAACTCCTGTGATGCTCAACTGGACAGCTGGAAAAATGGCCCTTGGTCACGCACTTAAGACCTGCGCGTTTAAGTCTGTTCTCACATCTAAAAAGTTCTTAGATAAAATCCAGCTCGAAGATTTGAGTGAAATAGAAGATCTTTTTGTGTTTTTAGAAGATGTTAAAGCTCAAATTACATGGAAGGAAAAAATCAAAAGCCTGTGGATGAGTTTTTTCTCCGCTCAAAAGCTAATGGAAAAGCTTCAGATAAGCCTCGATCCTGACAAAACAGCGGTTTTTCTTTTTACAAGCGGAACCGAGTCTCTGCCTAAAACAGTTCCCTTAACACATAGACAGATCCTCACTAATGAGCAAAGTGCCTTTAACTGTGTGGATATCGGAGCGTTAGATAGCTTTTATGGAGTTTTACCTCCTTTTCACTCTTTTGGTTTTTCTTTGACGGGTCTTTTGCCTATTTTATTTGGGATCAAAGTGTTTTATAGCCCGGATCCTACTAATAGTAAGGCCTTAGCACAAGACATCTTTGATGCCAAACTCACCATCTTTTGTTCAGCTCCAAGCTTTGTTCGCTCGCTTCTTGCAGAAGCAACCCTTGAGCAGCTTTTGAACCTTAGAGTCCTAGTGGTAGGAGCTGAAAGAATGCCGGTAGATCTGCAGGAGTTTGTAGAAAAAAATTTAACTCGCACCACACTGATTGAAGGGTATGGGATCACGGAGTGTTCACCAGTTGTCACCCTTCAAAGACTTGAAGGTGAAAAAAGAGGGGTAGGACAGCCTATTCCTGAAATGGAGATCTGTGTAGTAGACCCCGGCTTTCAAAAGATTTTGAAACAAGGAGAAGAAGGGGAGATCTGCATCAGCGGCCCTTGCGTATTTGATGGCTACCTTGGACATGATTCTAAGCCTTTTTTCTATGAAGAGGGCAAAAGGTGGTACCGCTCAGGAGATATTGGGCACTTAGATGCAGATAATAATCTTATTTTAACCGACAGGCTAAAACGAATGATGAAGATCGGCGCCGAAATGGTTTCTTTAGGGGGAGTTGAAGCGGAGCTTCTTCGGGTCGTTAAAGAAAACAGTTGGTACTTGCCGTCCCAAGAAGGTCCTCCTCTTGCGATCACTGCACGAGACAGTGGAAATCAAAAGGCCGAGATAGTACTCTTTACGACGTTTCCCTTAAGCAGGGAACTTGTGAACCAAACCTTAAGAGAAACAGGTTTTGGTCGAATTGTCAAAATTTCTGAAGTGATCCAGGTAGGTGAAATACCTCTGACCGGCACCGGCAAGACCCATCACAGGCTCCTTGAAGAACAATTAAAAAATGAGACAAAGTAGGAATCATGCAGGCCCATTCAAACTCCTTATTAAAATTGTACAACACGGAATCCCGCACAAAAGAGGTAGTTGCGCCTTCTTTTGGAGACACCCTTCTTATGTACACCTGTGGACCGACTGTCTATAACTTTGCTCATATTGGAAATTTTAGGACTTATGTGTTCGAAGACCTTTTGCGCCGTAGCATCCAGTTTTTTGGGATGAAGGTCAAACAGGTGATGAACCTGACCGATGTGGATGATAAGACAATTAAAGGGGCTTTGGCGCAGGGCATTACCCTATCTGAGTACACAGCTCCCTACATCGAGGCCTTTTTCGAAGATTTAAAAACTTTAGGCATTCAAAGGGCTGAAGAGTACCCGGCAGCAACCGATTACATACAGGACATGATCACGATCATAGAAAGGCTCATTTCTAAAGGGATGGCCTATGTAGGATCTGATGGTAGCGTCTATTTTAAAATCGACACCTTCCCGTCCTATGGAAGATTATCCCATTTACCTCTTTGCACTTTAAAAGCGGGAGCTTCTAACCGAATTGCATCTGATGAATATGACAAAGACCAAATCTCTGACTTTGTTCTTTGGAAAGCATACGACCCTGAAAGGGACGGAGATATCTTTTGGCAGAGCCCTTTTGGTCTCGGACGTCCTGGCTGGCATATCGAATGCTCTGCGATGGCAATGGG
This sequence comes from uncultured Chlamydiae bacterium, assembly GCA_903824495.1. Classification (GTDB taxonomy): domain Bacteria; phylum Chlamydiota; class Chlamydiia; order Chlamydiales; family Rhabdochlamydiaceae; genus CAIJXB01. The sequence goes on along the minus strand of CAIJXB010000052.1, from coordinate 25,395 downwards.
GATTTTAGGGGAGAGCATCGACATCCATGTAGGGGGAGTTGATAACATGTTTCCCCATCACGAGAATGAAATAGCTCAATGTGAAGCTTTTTCAGATAAGGTTTTTGTAAAGCATTGGCTGCACGCCGAACATCTTCTTGTCGATCATAAAAAAATGTCTAAAAGTTTGGGCAATTTCTATACAGTAAGGGACCTATTAGGAAAAGGGTATTCAGGAGCTCAGATCAGATACATCCTTTTATCGACACACTATCGCACCCAGCTCAACTTCACCTTAGACGGACTAGAAGGCGCAGGCGCTTCCGTTCAAAGAATTTTAGATTTTGAGCAGCGGCTCAAAACAATTCAAAACCTAAACTCTTTTGATCTCGCAGCGCCTGTCATGAAAAAGTGTCTCGATCAATTCACAAAAGCACTTTCTGATGATTTAAATATTTCAGTGGCCCTTTCAGCTCTTTTTGAGGCGATCCGTGAGATCAATGTTCTTTGCGACATGGGAAAGGTCAGTCAGACAGAAGCCAAAGAAATTTTAGCGGATCTGCACCGTTTAGATCAGGTCCTTGGAATTCTTTCGCTTGAAGAAGAGGAAGAGGTTCCAGCTCACTTACTAGAAGCTTTAGATAAAAGAATGAAAGCAAGAGCTGATAAAAATTGGGCCCTTGCCGATGAATACCGCGATCTCATCGCAGCCGAAGGGTATAAAATTGAAGATTCTCCCTCCGGAGTAAGACTTAAAAAACAGAGAAAAACATGAACCAAAAACGAATTACAAAAGATGAACAGTTCCTTATCAGGCTCTACGATGAAGGGTTAAAAAAGGGTGATCCCTTTTTAGAGATGGATGCTTATCAAGTGGGACAGATGATCGGACAAAACGACAAAAGCGTAAAGAATATCGTCAGAATGCTCACTCAGACGAATTTCATTAAACAAAAAGCCGGCAACCTTGTTTATATAACAAAACAAGGAGAGGATTTAGTCCTCTCCCTGCGCTAGTTTTTTTAAAAAACACTTAGCCTTCTTCAGGCTTCATAATAGGAAATAAGAGCACATCACGGATGGAGTGCGCCGCTAAAAAGAGCATTGCAAGGCGGTCGATTCCAATGCCAAGACCCCCTGCTGGTGGCATCCCTTGACAGATCGCTTCAATGAACTCTTCATCAAGTGGGCACGCTTCTTCATCTCCATCGATCTTTTTTTGAGCTTGCTCTTCCAAAAGTGTTCGTTGGAGCTCTGGATCATTGAGCTCAGTATAAGAGTTGCAAAACTCCGACGCTAAGATAAATGTCTCAAAACGCTCAACAAAACCTTCTTTACGTAAAGCTTCATTTCTGTGGAGCTTACAAAGAGGCGTTGTTTCAATCGGATGGTCGATGATGTGGTGAGGCTGGATCAAATGGCTCTCTACAAACTCTTCAAAAAGACCAGCAATCAAAAGGCCTCTTGGGAGCTTTTTCACTTCATCTGCTGGAACATGAGCCTTTTCAATCAAAATAGATTTCAGCTCATCATCAGAAAGAGAGTCTACATCGATTCCAGCATAAGTTTTGATGCTTTCTTTCATGCTCATTCGGATCCAAGGAGCCTTGAGCTCGATCTCATGAGAAGTTGTTTCCGTGCTGAGGGTAAGCTTTGTTTTCCCAAAGAGTTTTAAAGCGATGGATTCAAAGAGATTTTCTGTGAACTTCATCATGTCGTTATAGTCCCAATACGAAGCATAGGCTTCTAACATGGTGAACTCAGGATTGTGGGTACGATCAATACCTTCATTACGGAACACTTTGCCAATTTCATAAACCTTTGCAAATCCACCGACTAAAAGTTTTTTAAGGGGGATTTCTAGAGAAATCCTTAAAAACATCTCTTGGTCCATTGCATTGAGCTTTGTCATGAAAGGAGCTGCTTGCGCGCCTCCGTAGACGTTTTGTAGCACAGGTGTTTCAACCTCTAAAAATCCAGCGTCTTTAAAAGTAGCTCTAATATGCTCTAAAATCTTAGATCTTGTCTTGAACTGCTCTAAAACATTTTGATTGCTGATGAGATCAAGCCATCTTTTACGGTAGCGAACACCTTTATCGGTAAGGCCGCTATGTTTTTCAGGTAGAGGTAGGAGCGTTTTGCAAAGGAGGGTGACTTTTTTGACAAAAAGGGTCAGTTCCCCTTTTTGTGTTCTAAAAAGGTTCCCTTCGATCCCTAAAATGTCGCCAAGATCGAGCTTTTTCTCAATGAACTTTATGTCCGTCCATTCTTCAGATTTGAGTCCCTCAACCTTTGTAAGGTCTCTATTGAACATCACCTGGATCCGGCCCATGTCATCTTGGATATGACCAAAGGCATTTTTTCCCATTGCTCTAAAAAGAACAAGACGTCCCGCTACCTTAAAAAGGGGTGTTTTACCCTCCGCTGCTTCTTCGCTATGACCCACTTCGTTTCCTTCAAACTGCTTTGCAATGCTATCTGATGTTGCGTCTGGAACAAAGACGGCTGGGTAGGGGTCGATTCCGAGGGCTCTGATTTCCCCAAGTTTTACACTTCTGTTACGAAACTCTTCATGCTCGTGGTACTGCGGTAGGTTTTGCATAAGGTATGTCCAATAATGTTATAAAAAATTCTTATTTGCCCATTTTAGTCTTTTTTTTCGTTCTATGCAATACGATTTAGAGGAGAAGTAGCTGACTTAAAAAAACAAACTCTTCATTGTGGTTTTCTCTTTTTTTGGGTATCCTCTCCGCTCCAAAACTGAAAAAAATAGGTAGTTTAAGTGATTCTTCGTCCTTTCCTTCAAAACAGCGTCTGGGATCTTTATTCTTATTTAGGAGAAGGTCTTCCAGGTCGAAGATCGTTTGAGATTGGGACACAAACGGAAGCCTCTACTGCAGAAGCAGAGAGGAACATGGAATTTGTGCCAAGGGAAACGGAAAACTCTACTGTAAGTATCAGCACTCAAACTTTTGTAAGGAGGAGAAAGGTTAGGGCCGTAGCCGAAACTCAAACTAACCCGAAGGTGTTTGCAAGGGCAAGAGTCTTCAATGCAGCATCATTAGGTGAAGAAAAGGTTTCATCATTAGCTCAAAAGCTTTTAAAGGTTTCAAGAATTGCTTATCGGTTAGAAGTAGCAAGTGTTTCTGAGCAGTCCCAAAAACTAGTAAAATTAAGATCCCTAATTGTGCCCTTGAACGAAGAAATAAGGGGGATGCCTCCATGCTCTTTAAAAATGATGGCAGAGCAAATAATAAACAGCTCTATAAAAGTGGTAAGAAAAATAGAGTTGCGGCAAGAAGGTCCATTTGCAGAGCTAGAAAGAAGAGTAGAGAAACTGGAAGACTTCTGCCACTTGAATAAAAGCTATGGGCAAAGGGAGTTTTTGTGGATAAGTGTGATGTTGACACCAGATTTTTTAAAAACAGAAGATCAGCTAGTCAAAGAATGGACACCCTTGATTAGTAAGATATACCAAGATCAAGCAGCGCTACGAAAGCAACACGTAGATGCTGAAGTAGAATTGAATTCAATTCTAAAGGTGGAAATAGAGCCTAGAGAATTGCAGGTAAGAGTTTCTTTGCTCTTTGGAAAGATTGCAGAATCTTTTGTGAAAATGGAGCGAGAAATAGATCTCTTAGAAAAGGATATGGATAAATTTGGGAAAAAATATTCAAAGTTTCAGGAAGTTAGAAAAAAGATCTCTTCAGGAAGTTATAACAATGGTGTTAGCAAAGAGATAACTATTTCCTCATCCACTATAGTAGACTCTGGAACTCAAACAAAAAAACAAACACCAATTGATTTAAGGGAAAGAATATAGGCGCTGCAAAGCAAAGACTTTACCTCCCAATCTCTGTATGGAGTAGACCGATTTTATAGCAATGGTGGAAGAGGCAGAAGAAATAGGGCTTCTACTCCTACTTGAGACCGTGCATAAAGTTGAAAAGTATGCCCTAGAAGTCATAAGGAAATTAGGAGGGATCATAGTAGATCCATCTGGGAAAAAGAAAACATTTTCTCTTTTTGTGCAGGCTCAAGGATCGGCTTTTACAGCTGTAAAAAAAACACGTAAAAGCCCCCCTTGCTTTTTTTTATCATATCTTGCACTCTTTGAAGTAACTATGAAAAAACTACCCTACTATTTACTTTGTTTTAGTTTGCTATGCAGTAGCGCTCAAGGAGTCCCAATGGATCCAAAAATGTTCTTCCCTGGTTGGGATCTTTTACCCCTTCAGCAACAAGAAAAGCTTAACTCTCAAATAGAAACAATTGACCTTAGTGAACTTGAAAGACAAAGAGCTGTCATTAGGCAAGATGAAACTTCCTCTCAAGGTCTTTCAGTATTTAAAGACTATGAGTTCAGCGGAAGTGTACAAGATCAAGAACTTGGCAAAAAACTGATCGCTGATGGAAAAGTGGGCTGTTTAATTGTAGCAGGAGGACAAGGAACGCGCCTTAACTTCGATAAGCCTAAAGGCTTATATCCTGTAACACTCATCAAGAAAAAAAGTCTTTTTCAGCTCTTTGCTGAAAAAATCTTAGCAGCCGGGAAAAGAGCGTCTCGCCCTTTATATGTGGCTATCATGACATCTACAGAGAACCATGAAGAGACACTCGAGAGCTTTAAACAAAATAACTACTTTGGACTAAATCAGGCCCAAGTGTTTTTCTTCTCTCAAAAAGATCTTCCTTTTTTAGACAAACAAGGAAATCTTCTTCTAGATCTAGACGGTCATGTTGCTATGGGGCCGAATGGTAATGCCTCTTCTTTAAAAGAGTTTGTATCATCAGGTATTTGGGAAACTTGGAAAAAACAAGGTATTTCCTATGTAAACTACATGCATATCGATAATGCCTTAGCTGATCCTTTTGATGCAGAGCTCAGTGGATTTCATAGTCGCTATCCAAAATCGGACATGATCCTAAAATGCATCGAAAGAGAAAATGTAGATGAAAAGATCGGAGTGATCTTTCAAATCGATGGCAAAGTAGGTGTTGTAGAATATTCCGAACTGTCCCAAGAGGAAAAAGAAGCAAGAACAGAAGAGGGCTCGCTTAAAAACACTTGCGCTAACATCGGTCTTTATAGCTTTAGCATGGATTTTATCCAAAATGTTGCAGAGTCCCACTACGATCAGCTTCCCTTTCATAAAGCGTGGAAGAAAGGATCTTGGAAGTTTGAAAAGTTCATTTTCGATGTGATGCCCTTTGCTAAAGAGATAAAAGCTCTTCTCTATCCAAGGCTTGATTGTTTTGCTCCCTTAAAAAATGCAGAAGGGGAAGATAGTCCTTCTGCCGTCCAAATAGGGCTTCAAAGAAAAGACAGACAGATATTTGAAAAGATATCTGGAACATCGACAGATGGAATCGTCTTTGAGCTAGATCCTGTCTTTTACTACCCAGACGCATCTCTTCTACAAAAATGGAAGGGTAAGTCTCTACCCGCTACCGACTACATCGTTCCTTAGGTATTCGAATCTGGCTGCCAGATTATTTCAAAATCTTCAAATGTTAAACTTTAATTTGATGTTAGGTTTTGATTTAGTGTGTTAATTGTTGAATTTATTAATTGTTATAGCGTATAATTGCCATTTATCAATGCGCTTAACATGTGATTTATGTCTAGTTTTTCTACAGGAATGATTCTTGGTTCTTTTCCATTACAGGAAAACGTTCCGTTCCCTAACTTTTCTAGTTCAAATCTTATCAAAAGACAGAAGCTCTCTTTAGATGATGTCTTGAATGCTACCTCCAACAAGATGGCTACGATCATTCAAAAGCATATCCGTGGATATCTCGTTAGAGGGCCATTTCTTCCTCGTAATTTGACATATCAAGCCTATCAAGCTCTATGTGAAAAGGCAGAGGGCCCAGAGTCTAATTCCATGCCACAAGCCCCCGGAGGGAAAACCATAGTCTATCTGCCTCTAGAAATGCCAGAAGTAGCTCTAAAGCTTTTAGGGAAAGACTCTGCCATCAAGCGTTTTCATCAGATGAGGGAAGTGAGGTCTTTTTTAAATTCACAACAAAGTTCCCATTTGATTATCCCTCGAGCAAAATTATGTGGAAAATTCCTTGTTGAGCAAAGGCTTCCTGTCAATGTAGATTTTGGTCACAACATGATGCTATACACTTTGCAGCCAAAGTTATTTGATGATGCAGTGCGAGAATTTGTAAGGCTATTTTCAAAAAGACATATTAGTGTTTTAACGATTCTTTATGGAGAAAGGTGGATTCGATATGACAACATACCTCTGTACATCATAGAGAGGGATGGAAAAAAAGAAGGTTGTATTGGCTTCATTGATTTAGAAAGGATCCAAAATAGTCCTGATCCTCAAGGTCTCAATGATCTTGTAAAGATTTTCCCATTTCATCTAGATCTTATCAAAGAAGAAGCGAATTTTCTAAACATGAAAGTTCATGATAGGTTACTAGAAGATGCTAAATGCGGAGGCATAAGAAGGCTAGTGAAGGCTGGAGTGAATTCATGGGGAGAACGTTTCTATTCCAGTTTGAATAGTGACTTCTGGGAAGAGATGTTATCTATAGATCTTACTCTACTAGGAAATCCCTCTCAAAAAGAAATAGATAAAATCTTATCGTATGCTTCAGAGGTAAGCGATTATGATCCAGGATATGCGATTTATATCTATAAACAAGTGATTGCTCAGAATCCCCGCAGTTTTGAAGCTTATAAAGCTCTATGTACGTTACTAGAAGATCAGGTAGATCGACTCTCTATATTTTCAAAGGCAGCTGCCTATGCAGCAGAAGACGGGAATCATGAACTTGCTATGCATTTTCGTAGGCACTCTCAAAAGCTTATGTATCAGACTATTTGTCAAGAGGACTTAGGGCAGCTATCTGAAGGTGAAAGTCCTGTTTATCCTACAGCTATGTCTGAAGAGGACTGGGCAAATCCAGCAGCATTTTTGAAAAAACTTCCTCCTATGCCAAGGGCTCTTGTCGATTTTCTTGAAGGACCTTGTCCTATTCATGAAGGGAAACAAGCTAAAGAAACTCACTTTGTTGTTCCTCTTACTAAGAACTTCACGAAGGGTGTTGAGGGTAATCTCGTCACTCTTCCGCGTACTATAGGAAACCTTCATGATCTTAGCATTGCTACTAAAGGACCTCGATGTGTTAATTACTGGGATTTAGGAGAGAAAGACAAACCTTCGGAAATAGAATTTGAATGGGCCGTCATGACTAGAGAGGTTTTTCCTAATAGCAAAGGTGAAGATTACGACGTTCAAAAGCAAATGGTAGAAGAGAAAGGGTATCAAATGCCCGGCATTTTAGAAGCTGCGACATGTATCCTCTTTGAACACCGTCGCTCGGGAATTTATCTTTATAATTTTATGACCTATACCCGTTGCCATGAATCCTTCCATAAGGATTTCTATGCGGCTGTTGGGAACTTCTCTAAGAGGGGATTGTTCGTCAATTCTTGCTTCGATAGTGGTGGAGTAGGTGTCGCAGGTATTCGGAAGTTCAAGCCTTAACTTCTTTCATAGAAAAGATCTCTAAAATAAAGAGCCGTACAAAGGATGCCGTCGATCAAAGCTCCCTCTTGCATAGACTCATTCAAAAGAGCAACCGATTTTACTTCCACATGAATGAGCTCAAAATCCTCTAGCGCTGTGGGGTGGGTTTTCTTAGCATTTTTTGCTAGGATGTAGTGGATCCTCTGCGTGCAAGAAGCAGGAAACGGATACGCAGAACCTATTAAATGAAACTCTTCTGCTGTATAGCCTGTTTCTTCTAAAAGCTCCCGTTTAGCAGCTTCTATGGGAGACTCTCCCGGATCAATTGTCCCTCCAGGACAACCATAGAGCCACTTACCTGTTGGATGCCTATATTCTTTGTTGATGACAAGTTTCCCATCTTCAGTTTCTGCTAAGATCACAGCAGCCTCCGGCGCTGTGAGTAGAACACTATACACCCTCTTAGGTCCAGAGGGGAGTTTGAGTAGATCTTCTCTGACTTCAAAATACCCCTTGTAAACGGTTTCACTTTGTAAAACTTCAGGAATCGGTATAGGGGGATCTTGCATCCAACGTCTCTTTTTTTAGTTTGCGAAGATAGTTTTTTGCTTCTTTGTCTAAATTTGCTGAGTTGTAGAGTAAAAAAAGCTGTTTGAAAAGCTCTGTTTTTTCTGAGAAAAAAGCCTCTTGCTCGATTTTCTTTTTCTCCAGATCTTTTGCAGAAAGATACGCATCAACGATATAGAAAAACGGAGGGAAGAGCTGATCTTCATGGCGATGGAGCTGCTTTTGAGCAACATCGATCCCTTTTTCTTTGGCAGTGAGACATGCTTTAAAAAAGTGGAAAGGGGAAAATTCTGTTTCTTGGTAAGAGGAATGGATTCCTTTCAAATAACTTTCAACCTTTTCAAAGTCTTTTGAAAAGGTGAGCCACTCGATGAGCTTTTGTTTCACAAGAAGTTCTTCTTCTACAGGAAGATCCCAAAGGGCCATCTCCTCTAATTTTTGGATAACGCTTTTTTGCAAGGGTGGTTTGATAGTTTGAAACGGATCCATTAGAAAAACAAAAGCAGACTTCATAAGAGGATTTGAAAACATGTCAGGAGAAGTGAAGTGGGTATTTAGAGCGTAAAGTACATCTTTTTCATAAAAAGATGCAACGGCTTGCAAAGGCGTGTGCGCAGCCTTGTCACTTTCCACTTCTTTGAGGGTTTCTCTAAGCTTTTCTTTATATCCTAACTGAAGCAGAGCAAAGAGGATCCCGGCCTTTTCTGAGCAGCTTGTAGCGCTTTTAAGAAGATCTTCCAAAATGAACGGTTTATAGAGGTAAAAGGCAAGTGATAGTTGGATAGAAGAAGGAGTCGAAAATAAAAAGGAAAGAGGTTTGCAGTTTTTTTGTAAGTTTTGAAGAAGGCTTTGATGGTCCGGTTTTGAAAAGGCAGCTGGAATGTATCTCAGAGCTAGTAAGGCAAGGTGATACGCTGCTTTTCGATCTTTGTAAGAAGCTTCATGAAGACGGAAGAGGATTTGATCCTTGATCAGATGAATGAGTGGATGCGTATCAAACTTGCAAAGAGCAAGCTCTAAACATTTCATTTCCTCTTCAAGCTCGTGAGTTGCTTTATAGACAAGAGATTTACCCAAATATTCTAAGGGGGCGCCGGGTGTGTTTTTAAGCTGCCCAAACTCTTCAAGGGCTTGTTTAAAAAGATCTTCCTTTTCTTTGCGAGGGATTTTTTTCATTTGCGCTTTTTCAAGCAGGGTAATCCCTGCTCTAAAAATCGCTTCTCTTCCCTCTGCTCTTCCTAAAAACGATCTTGCAATTTGGCGGTATTCAATGAGTGCTTGTTTGAAATGACCAAGAGCAAAAAGAGCGTCGGGAACTGCTAGACAATTGACTAAGATATTAGGGCTGCTGCTTGAAATTAAGATGGCGCCGATTTCAAGCTCATCATCTTTTAACACAACGCCAAAGTGGGGGATGTTTAAAGGGATGTGGCTCAAGTAATCAAATACTAAAACGTTATCGAGGTAAAACATCAAATGGTTGTCTGTTTTCTCAATTTTTACAAAGTGGGACATCTGCTTTTTTAAATAGAAATCAGGAGAAGACATCACTTCGACATTTGATTTGAAAAGGGAGCTTCCAGGATTATGTTCAGAGCCGATCCAAAGGAAAAATCCATCTCCGAAAAAGTCTTGTTTTTCATCCAAAGAGTTCATCGTAAATAAAAATCCGATCCCACTTCCAAGCTCTTTGATGCGGATGTGGGTTTCAAACTTAATATTCCCTGCAAAAGACTGCCCTGCCATCATGAGATTGATCCATTCCATGACATCAGATTTGTGCGTGAGCGCAATCTGCTTTGCTAAGAGAATGTTCTCTTGGAACTCCCAGTCATTTTTATGTTCGACCTGAATGCTGGCACAAGGGCTCCACTCAGCGTGCCCTTCAATGTAATTGTTTAAGTCTTGCAGGATCTCTCCAATCTGTCTGTACCTTTTCTCAAACTGGCTTGCAAGGCACTTCTTCGCTATTTTAGACAGCTGTGGAGGGATTTCTCGATAGGGAGCTCTCTCTGCTGGGTCGATAAGAAGATTGTGCTTCATTTTCTTTTTGTATTCTCTGACGGTTGTATGGCGGAAGGGAAGCTTAAGAGTGAGTAGCTGATAGAGGATCACGCCTAGGGCGTAGATGTCAGAAGAGTAAGACGCTTTGACTCCCAAAATCCTCTCAGGTGGCAAGTAAGAAAGTGTTCCTGCAATTTTCCCAGGTCTTGTGAGCTCAGGATTTTGATTTTCTAAAGAATTTTCCTCTAAGGGGGCTTCATCTCTGCAGTTTTCTACAAAGTCAGCAAGTCCCCAGTCTAAGATGAGAACTTCGCCATACTTACCAATAATGATGTTTTCAGGTTTGAGATCTCGATGTAAAATCCCTTTAGAGTGGGAATAGGCAACGGCTTGGCAGATATTGAGGAAAATACGCATAAGAGCAGGAATAGAAGACCCAATTGGATGGGGAGGAAGCCCCTGCTTTTCTCTTTCCAAAGTTGTCCTTAAAACCTCTTTCAAGGTTTCTCCTTCAACTAAAGGCATCGTATAGTAGATCTCGTCAGGTGTTTGATGGATTTGATAGATGGCGACGATGCTTGGATGGGATAGCTGCGCCGCGATCTTGACTTCTTTTAAAAAACGCTCTTTAAGCCCCGGCTGGTCCATACGATCGCTTCGGATTTTTTTTAGCGCGAGGCTCCTTTTAAACAAAGGGTCTTGGGCTAAAAAAACCTCTCCCATCCCACCAGATGCTATTTTTTTTATAATCTTATAGGGTCCGATGTGGGTCGGAAGCGGTGTAACAGGGCAAGACTGAGCGTTTTCTTCCATTACATCTTCTGCTCTAAAAGTTTCTCTAGTTTAACTGTGTCTTTTGCAAAGTTTCTGATCCCTTCGTAGAGCTTTTCTGTGGCCATTGCATTGTTACAAAGCTCCCATCTAAATTTCTTTTCATCAAACTCTAAAAGTTCACTGGATGATTTTTTTGCTTCTGCTTCATCTAGCTTTTTAGGGACAGGGCCATCGGCATTGCTAAGCTCTTCTAAAAGCTTGGGGGCGATCGTTAAAAGATCGCAGCCTGCAAGCTCTAGAATTTCATCGATGTTTCTAAAGCTAGCGCCCATAATTTGGGTTTTGATGCCATGCTTTTTGTAGTAGCGGTAGATTTCAGAAACAGAGATCACACCGGGATCTTCCGCAGGAGCGTATCCGGCCTTTCCTTCTGCTTTTTTATACCAGTCGAGGATCCTTCCAACAAAAGGGGAGATCAAAGTGGCTTTAGCCTGCGCGCAGCCTACCGCTTGGGCCATGCTGAACATCAAGGTCATGTTGCAGTGGATCCCTTCTTTTTCAAGCTCTGCTGCAGCTTGGATCCCTTCCCAGGTAGAGGCCAGTTTGATCAGAATACGATCTTTAGAGATCCCAGCTTTTTCATAAAGGGCTAGGTAATGTTTAGCTTTTAAAATGCTTCCCTTTACATCAAAAGAAAGCCGAGCATCGACTTCTGTAGACACTCTTCCGGGAACAATTTTTAAAATTTCTACTCCGAAGTTCACAAAAGCTTTTTCAACAGCAAGCTCGATGATTTCTTTGTGGGATTTTCCCAGTTTTTTTCCGTGTTGGATCGCTTCTTCGATAAGGAACTGATATTCTGGCAAATTGGATGCGGCCAAGATCAATGAGGGGTTGGTTGTAGCATCGGTTGGTTTATACTTTTTGATCTCTTCAAATTCGCCTGTATCGGCGACGATTGTTGTTAGTTTCTTCAGTTGCTCTAGCTTGTTCATAGAAAAATCTCCATTTTTTCCCCACTATAACAAACAGCCTATTCCTGAAAAAGGGTTTTATAAAGGAAGTTGTTTGGGGTCCAGAAACCTGGATTTCGCACTAAAACATGTCGATCTTTTGTTTTAATTGTTTTTAAATTAATTAATGTTTGGTATTTGTTGGATTATATTAATTTTGTTTTAGGTGTTTCGTGGATTGGTTTTTTAATAAAGTAAGGCCTGCGTTTGATGTGAAACAGGTGGAAAATTTATCATCAAAGCTAGAGGGCTCCGAAATTAAGAGCTCTTGGCTTGGAAGGAAAGTCTTTGTTGGAAAAGAAAACTTAAGTCCCAGGATTAAGGCTACATTAAAAGACCTGGCAGCAAATCTGGATAACTTGGAAGGGGAAGGGCGCGTCTATGCGATCAAGCTTCTTACAAAGCTTGATAACCTCTACAACACAGCCGGCAAAGTAGGCTGGTTCAATCCTACAGGAAAAGCGGCCAAATCCCTTAAGAGTAAGTTAGAGAGCCAAGAGAAACAAGATCTTTTAGATCAATGTTATGACCTATGTAAAAGCCTTTCTGATAAACCAATAACGAGCGATGAATCCAAGGGATTTATTGAGATTCTTAAGAAAATGTCACATCGTATGAAGCCAATGGAGCGTTTCAATTTGAAGAAACAAGCCATTCAACTTGTGTATGGGTCTGTTAAAAAAGAAATACTGGATGATAGCTCTTTTGTAGAAGGATTGTGGTGGGAGATCAAGGATCTTCTATCCATTAAAGGGCTTTCTTTTTTCAAGGCTCTTAAAAAAGAGCCGCAAGTACTGTTGAGGAAAAAAGGCGATGAGGCTAGCTTATTCTATAGAGATGTTTCTGCTGTTAGTAAAAATAAAGTGCCCTACAAAGTAAAAATAGATGAAGGTATTGAAATTCAAGTTCCCGGCGATTTTAAGGACTCTATAAAAAGGAGCGTACCTCAACAAATCGGGAATATAAAAAAATCTTATGATCAACTCGATCCTTCTGTAAAAGCGAAATTTCCTAAAATAGAAGGTTTTTCAGAGGAAACGGATCAAGATGTCGCCTACGAAAATTTAAGTAAGGTGTTTCTTTTAGACCTTAAAGCTAAATTAGGATCCGAAAGAGAGTGTCTTATAGAGCCTTTGCTGCTATCCATAGAGCAAGCCTGTGATAACTGTATGGTAAACTTAATAAAGCTTAAAATATCCGGGGAATTGAATGGTAGAGTGGTTTCTCCAGAAAATACGATAGGGCACCTTGTGAAGATAAAAATACCTAAAGATACGAAGCAACCTGTCGAAGTTTCGATCGCGTCTGATTATCCTATGACGATTCGGGATGAATCGGCCGGTAAATATGAAATTATAAGAAAATTTACCCCAATGGAAATGCGATCGACTTTAACATTCAAGTTCACAGTTCCAAAAGAAACTCCAAAAGATCCATCTGGCTACTGCCAAGAGGTTTCCTTGGTAGTGAACAAGGCAGAGACAGCTATGAATGAGAGTGAATATCTAATAGTTTCGGTTTGAGGTTTAATAGAGAACTTAAGACGGAAACACGTGGAACAGTTAAGTTCTCGTGTTTCCATTGTAAAGAAGGTCGTTATTGGGATTTGCCATTGTTGTTTGACACAACAAGAATGGAAACAACAGCAACAACAACAGCAACAGATGCGATTGTGATGTTTGTCCAAAACTGTCTTTTTCTCGTTTTTTCATTTTCATTTGAAGAAGCAGTTACAACTGTTCCTTGAGGGGTTTCAGCTTCCTCTTCATCCCAAGCTTCTTCTAAGTCACCATAGGGTTCTTGAGGGGATACAACTTCTTGAGCTGGAGGTAAAGTAGGGACTTCTGCAGGGATTGTGGGAGCTTGCTCTGTAGTCGCAGCTTCCGGGGCACTATCAGCGCGCGCTAGAGGCGACAAAGCAAAGCTTGAGATCATAAGAGCTTTGAGTATTTGTTTCATGGGAATCTCCTTTTGTCCTGTGCAATATAGTCATCTAAGGCAATTTTGTCTAGGAGGGAATTTTTTTGCCATCTGAGGATCGACTCGTACAGAAATGTGTACATGGACTGGTATTTATGATTTTTCGATGAGGATGACATTATGCCACCAGGGGATGTTGAGGCAGAAGTCGGGTGGTGTGTCCAAGAATCCAGCAGTTTGCTGGATTCTTGCTGTTTTTAAATTCTTTAAGATTTAGTTTATTGAATCACCCAATATGGATCGAACTTGATATAGCAAGGAGGAAGACGATTACGACAGTGGTAACGATGGCGGCAGATGCAACGGCAATACCTACAACACCTACAATTTTCTCTGTTCGTGTTTTTTCTGTTGCTTCAGTTTCCTCTGGGAGTGGTTCTTGTTCTTTGTCTACAGATCTTTCCGAATCTTGATAAGATTCTTGAACGGAAGCAACTTTTTCCGAAGTCACTACTTCTGAGGCAATATCAGCCTGTGCAATAGGTGAAAGGGCAAAGCTTGCGATTGCGAGAGCTTTGATGATTGTTTTCATGAAACTCTCCTTGTATCCGGAGCAGTATACGCTTTTTATAAGAATTTGTCTAGGAGGGGGCTTTTTTAGGGGAATAAAAAAGCTGCTTTCTTTTTTTAAAGAAAAGCAGCTAGATAATTAAGAAAACAAAAATCTTATTGAGTATTTGTTGTAGTTGTAGTAGGGGTATTGCTCTGGTGGATGGCGGAGGCTACAATGCCGATCACAGCCGCAAGTCCAATTCCCCAAGCCCACATAGAGCGACCTATTGTGTTATAGGTGGCGTCCTGAGGAGAGCCAGATCCGGTGTGGTATAGATCTCTTGTTTGTTCCTGTACAGTATCAACGTCGTCTAGGCTCGAGGCAAAACCCGCGGAGCAGAAAAACAAGGATAAGCACACAAGACCGCGCATAGTTTTCTTCATAAGAACCTCTCAAAATTGATGATCGCCAAATAAATCTCTTTATTGCATACTCGGGGTGTTTCCATCAAAGTTTTTTTTAGTTCCCATAGGGTCAGTGGGTTATTTTGGTTGGTCTTATGAAAAAGATTGAAAAATAACAGGGAAAAGGGAATTATTTCACAGATTTTACCGCAGATAATTGAGGTGCAGCTTGAAAGGGATAGATACAGGAAAAGATAAAGTTAAGAAGATTTGCGATGTGCTCAAAAGGGAAACTTTGGAGCCGGCTAAGAAAGAAGCAGAAGAAATTGTCGGAGAAGCACGATCTAAAGCAGAAGCAATCATTCGAGACGCAAAAAAAGAAGCGGAGAAAACTCTTCAAGATGCTCGCAAAGAGATCGAAAAAGAGCGCAATGTTTTCCAGTCTTCTTTAAATCAAGCTTGCAAACAGGCTTTAGAAGTTCTCAAACAAGACATAGAGTCTAAACTCTTTAATCCAGAGCTTTCAAAAATTTTACATCAACCTTTGGGAGAGCCTCAAGTTATTGCGGATCTCATTAAGGCTGTGGTTGGAGCTATAGAAAAAGAAGGGACTAACGCGGACTTAAGCGCCTTCATCCCTCAGACAGTGTCAGCAGAAACGATCAATCGTCTTTTAACGAAAAATGTTTTAGAGAAGCTTAAAGCCCACAGCGTGCAAGTAGGTTCTTTGAAAGGTGGCATCGCTGTAAAGATGGACAAAGAAAATATTACAATTGATGTGTCAGAAGAATCTCTCAAAGAGCTTGTGTCTGATTACATAAGAAAGGATTTTCGAGAGACTCTTTTTAGATCTTAACAGCAGGGCTTTTCATGGGAAATTATTACTATTTAGCAGCTTCCTTGCCGCCCTTGGAGTTTCCGAACAAGTCGGAAGTTTCTTTCGCTTCTCTCCAAGAAGCCTTGATGCTCAATTTGTCCAAAGAAGATTTGGATAAAGTGAGGGTCTTGCGTCTTTTTGTGGACCTTTGCAACATACGCCCACTTCTCAAAGAGGAAGATCTTGATCCTAGAGGCAACCTGAAGGAAAAAGAGCTTGAAGAAGCGATCTTAAGTGAAACAGTCCTTCCTGATTACGTGTTTGACTTTCTAAAACAGCACGATACGTTAGATGAGAAGTTAAGAGCGTTTCCTTCCTTGCTCTCTCAGTTTTTCGGGGAAGAGACCCCCAAGCAAAAAGGTTTTTTGAGAAGATTTTTTGAATTTGAACGGCAGTGGAGGCTTGTAGTTCTCGCCTTTCGCGCTAAAAAACTTCATAGAGATTTTGTAAAAGAGCTTCAATTTGAAGATCTCCACGATCCTTTTGTTATGCAGATCTTAGCGCAAAAAGACGCAGATCACTACGAAGCCCCTTCAGAGTACCAAGAGATTCAGGACCTTCTTCATGCATGCGGACCTGATCCTTGGCAACAAAACAAGGCCTTGAGTTTGTATCGCTTTAATAAAATACAAGAAATGATCACCGATCTTCAGTTTTCTATAGATTGGATCTTAGCTTACTTAGCGCAGCTGATGATCATTGAGTATTGGAATGAGCTAGATGAAAACAAAGGGCTTGCGATTTTAGATACATTTAAAAACCAGTAGAGTAGAGAAGGTACATCATATGTCAGAATCAGTAAAAGCTGCAGGAAAAGTAGTTAAAGCTTTTGGAAACCTTTTGCAGGTGGAATTCGAAGGGAATATCCGCCAAGGGGAGGTTTGTATGGTTCGCCTCGGCAGCGATGTAGCTCTTAAAGCAGAGGTCATAGAAATCGTTGGAAATTCAGTAAAGATCCAGGTTTTTGAAGACACTCGTGGAGTCATGCTCGGAACTGAAGTGGAGTTTGTAACTCACCTCCTAGAAGCAGAACTCGGACCTGGTCTGATTTCTTCAATCCTAGACGGACTTCAAAACCCTTTAGAGAGAATCGCTGATACGACAGGTCTTTTCTTAGCAAGAGGCGTGTATCTCCCAGCTCTTGATCACTCTAAACATTGGGATTTCAATCCAACAGCAAAAATAGGCGATACACTTTCTAGAGGTGATAGCTTAGGTTTTACGATGGAAGGAAGATTCCATCATGAGATCATGATCCCATTTTCTCTCTACGGCAACTATACTGTTACTTGGATGGTAAAGCCGGGTTCTTATACGATCGATACCGTTGTTGCAAAAGCAACAGACGAAGACGGAAAAGAGCATAGCTTTACGATGGTGCAAAAGTGGCCTGTAAAAATGGCTTTGATGGAAGGACAAAAGATCAAAGCTCGCCGTATGATGGATACAGGGCTCCGAATCCTCGACACGCAGTTCCCCGTCATCAAAGGGGGGACATTTTGTTCTCCGGGACCTTTTGGAGCCGGAAAGACCGTGTTACAACATCATCTTTCTAAATACTCATCAGTTGACCTTGTTGTCATTGTAGCATGTGGAGAGCGTGCGGGAGAAGTGGTCGAGGTACTCCGTACCTTCCCTCATCTTGTCGACCCACACACGAACGAATCTTTGATGAACCGTACGGTCATCATTTGCAATACCTCTTCGATGCCGGTTGCAGCTAGAGAAGCTTCCATCTACATGGGAGCAACGATTGCTGAGTACTATAGACAGATGGGACTTGATGTTCTTCTTCTAGCTGATTCCACTTCCAGATGGGCTCAGGCGATGAGAGAGATGTCTGGCCGTTTGGAAGAGATTCCAGGGGAAGAAGCGTTTCCTGCGTATTTAGCATCTCGTATTGCTGCTTTCTATGAAAGATCAGGCCTTATTCAGCTGAAAAATGGCAAAACAGGATCTTTGACAATCGGTGGAGCTGTTTCTCCGGCTGGAGGGAACTTTGAAGAGCCTGTAACACAAGCAACTCTTGCAGTTGTTGGAGCTTTCCACGGTCTTTCTAGAGCGCGTTCAGATGCCCGTAGATATCCTGCGATTGATCCTCTTATTTCTTGGACGAAGTATTTGGATGATGCAAGTGCGGATTTACACAGTCTTGTTCCTGATTGGGAAAAACGAGTGAAAAAGGCTGCTGTCTTTTTAAATCAAGGCGATGACATTGGCAAGAGAATGGAAGTTGTTGGAGAAGAGGGCGTTTCTTTAAAAGATATGGTTACGTTCTTAAAATCGGAACTTTATGAATTTGCGTATTTACAGCAAAATGCGTTTGATAAGGAAGATGCATATTGCCCACTAGAGAGACAGATTCCTCTTTTCGACATCATATGCACTATTTTTGAAACTGATTTTTCTTTTGGATCACACGATGAAGCGAGAACGTTCTTCTTGGAGCTCCAAAACGAGATCAAGAACATGAATTTTATGCCGTATAAGTCAGATCAATACCTCCAGACGTTTAAAAAAGTAGAAAGCAAAGTTAAAGCCAAGGTGAAGCAATGAAAAAAGTACACGATAGAATTATCGATATGAGAGGCAATCTGATTACGGTGATTGCTCATAACGTAAGCCTTGGAGAACTTGCGAAGATTCAAAAGCAGGATGGAAGAACTGTTTATGCGTCTGTTTTGCGCATTGATGGAGAAAAAGTCACTTTGCAGTCTTTTGAAAATACAAGAGGTGTTGCAACCAACGATAAAGTGGTCTTCTTAGGAAGACAGATGCAAGCGGTCTGCAGCGATGCAATTCTTGGGCGAAGACTCAATGGAGCCGGAGACCCAATTGACCAGGGTCCAGCGATCCAAGGTGAGGCTATTGAAATAGGTTCTCCTTCTTTCAATCCTGTAAAGAGAATTATTCCAAGAGATCTCGTTAGAACGAACATCCCTATGATCGATGTGTTCAACTGTTTGGTCAAATCTCAAAAGATCCCGATTTTTTCGGTCGCTGGAGAGCCTTATAATGCTCTTTTGATGAGGATTGCGAACCAAACAAACGCAGACATTGTGATCATCGGAGGAATGGGACTTCGTTTTGATGACTATCAAGCATTCATAGACAATGCTGAGCAATCAGGATCGCTTGAAAAGACTTTGATGTTTATTCATAAAGCAACAGATCCTGCTGTAGAGTGTCTTTTAGTTCCTGATATGGCTCTTGCTTGCGCAGAGCGATTTGCTGTACAAGATAAGAACGTTTTGGTTCTTTTAACGGACATGACAGCTTTTGCGGATGCTATGAAAGAGATCATGATCACGATGGACCAAGTACCTTCTAACCGAGGCTATCCAGGTTCTTTATATTCAGATCTTGCTTCTCGCTACGAAAAAGCGGTAGATATTGATGGAAGCGGCTCTATTACGATTATTTCTGTAACGACCATGCCAGGGGGAGATGTAACACATCCTGTTCCTGATAACACTGGATATATTACAGAAGGGCAGTTTTACCTTCATGGCGGAAGGATCGATCCTTTCGGTTCTTTATCGAGACTTAAACAACAAGTGATTGGAAAGGTAACACGGGAAGATCACGGTGATGTAGCCAACGCTCAGATCCGTCTTTATGCAGATTCTAAGAAAGCAAAAGAGCGGCAAAGTATGGGCTTCAAACTTTCTAAATGGGATGAAAAACTACTGGAGTTTGGAATCCTCTTTGAAGAGCACATGATGAATCTAGAGGTAAACTACACTTTGGAAGAAGCTTTGACTCTTGGATGGAAAACCCTTTCTGAGTGTTTTAACAGTCATGAAGTGGGAATCAAGCAGACGCTTGTCGATAAGTACTGGCCTAAACGATAAAGCAAGGCGTAAAAAACGGATGGCTCAAATCAAATTAACGAAGACAGAACTTCGGGTCCAGCAAGTTAAACTGGGGCAGCTACAGAAGTATTTGCCGACATTGCAGCTTAAAAAAGCGATGTTGCAAGCAGAGATCGATCTGGCGCAAGCGGAGATCGACCTGCTTGCTCAAAACTTCCGCCAGCAAGAAAGCTCAGTAGATGCGTATAGTGCTCTTTTTTCCGATAGGAATAGTTCGACGTTTCTTTCTGCAGTAACACTTTCTGAAGTGCTCGTTTCTCACGAGAACATCGCAGGGGTTGATATTCCACTCTTTCAAGAAGCTATTTTTAAGGACTCTGAGTACTCCTTATTTGATACTCCAGTTTGGTATGAATCGGCTATAGAAGGCGTTAAAAAGCTTTTAACGCTCAAAGAGCAGATCAAAGTTGGAGAGTTGAAAAAAGCAGCACTTGCTAAAGAGCTTCGCGAGGTATCTATCCGAGTGAACTTATTTGAAAAGATCATGATCCCAAGAGCCAAAGAGAACATCAAGAGGATTAAGATCTTTTTAGGAGACCAGCAGCTAGCTGCAGTGTCTCAAGCTAAAGTATCAAAAAAGAAAATTCTCCTCAGAGATCAGATGGAAGGATCCTCATGATTACAGAAGTAAAAAAATATCTGATTTTGGGAACGGAAGAGGACCTTGATCTCTTTTATAAAAGAGCGCAGCAAGAAGGCTTTATTGAGTTTATTTCAAATTCTCGTAAGTCCAAAGAAGTCCCTGAGAAAATACAGTTCTTGCTCAAAGCAATTAAGATTTTGAAAAAGCTCCCCCCTCATAAAGAGTGTGAAGGGGAATGGGATCCAGAAGAGATCTTGCAGCTCGCAGAAAAGGCAATCCATCTAAAATCTGGTATTGAAAAGAAGCAAGAAGAAGAGAGGATGTTAGAGGCTGAGATCGCAAGGATTGCTCCTTTTGGTGATTTTTCTTTGGACGATGTTCACTACATTGAAAAGCAAGGGCATCGCAAGGTTCTGTTTTTCTGTGCCAAATCAGGTAAAGTGGACCATTTAATGGACCAAGAAGGCGTCTTTCATGTGGGCACTTTTTTTGATCTTGAATATTTTATGACGATCAGCTCAAAGCCTCTTTCCTTTCCAGGCATCATCGAAATGAGGATCGAACACTCGCTCAGTGATCTTGTAGATCAAAAAGAATCAGTGATCGAGCAGATCCACAACATGGAATCAGAGCTTAAGCATTTAGCTGGGTATTTGGAATATTTTCAAGAAGTGCTCATTGAAGAGCTCAATGAGTACCACTTGGAATCTGCTAAAAACGAAGCGTTATTTCCCCTTTCAGAAGCATCTCTTTTCTCCGTTGAGGCTTGGATTCCTTCTACGAAAATTTCTAGAATGTTTTCTCTGCTTTCAGGTCTTGCTGTTCACTGTGAACAGATTCAAATTGAAAAGGATGATTCCCTTCCAACCGTTATGGAAAATAAGGGATTTCAAAGACTTGGGGAAGATCTTGTTCGGATCTACGATCTGCCGTCTGTTAGGGATAAAGATCCTTCTGGTTGGGTCTTTTGGTTCTTTGCTCTTTTCTTTGCCATGATCATCGCAGATGCTGGTTATGGTCTTTTGTACTTAGCAACAGCCTTGTTTTTAAAGTGGAAGCTACCGACGTTCAAAGGAGCTGCTAAGCGCCTCTTTAAGCTAGGCCTTGTGCTCTCACTTTGTATCATTACTTGGGGTGTTTTGACCTGTTCCTATTTTGGGCTTTCCATTACACCGGATAGTTTTCTAGGGAAAATATCTCCTATGCAGCACATGGTCATACAAAAAGCAAAATACCATATGGCTCACAAGGATGAAGTTTATAAAGAGTACGTCACCTTGCTTCCTCAGCTAGAGACAGCTAAAACACCAAAGGAATTTGTAGAACTAGGTGTTAAGAAAACTCCTATTGGGGTCCATCATGTCATCTATGAATCTTTTTCTGATTCGATCTTGCTCGATTTTTCTTTGCTGCTTGGAATCATACATTTGACCATTTCTCTTCTTCGTTATGGAGCAAGAAATTGGGCTAACTTTGGTTGGGTTGTTTTCTTGGCCGGAGGATATCTGTTCTTCCCTTCGATGCTTCACGTCACATCCATGGCGAATTTTTTAGGGTGGATCCATCCATCTTTAGCAGCAGCAGTAGGACTTCAGCTCATTTGGGTAGGGATTGGCGGAGCTTTAGTGTTTGCTCTTATACAGAACAAATGGAAAGGGATTCGAGAGCTTGAAAAGCTCATCGGGATTTTCAGTGATGTTCTTTCTTACCTGCGTCTTTATGCACTTGCTCTTGCTGGAACGATCTTAGCTGAGACCTTTAACGCAATGGGTGAGAATGTAGGACTTGTAGGAGGCTTTTTTGTGATCATCATCGGTCACGGAGTGAATATTTCATTAGGTTTGATGTCAGGGGTTATCCATGGTCTTCGTCTTAACTTCATCGAATGGTACCACTACTCTTTCGAAGGCGGAGGACGCCTCTTCAAACCTTTAATGTTGCTAAAATTAAAAGATGATTAATTACTTAGAAAAATAAGGAGATATATATGACAGGTTATGAAATGGTAGGACCAGCCTTAGCGCTTGGTTTGGGCTGTATAGGAAGCTCTATAGGGTGTGGAATTGCTGGGATGGCCTCTCATGCCGTTATGAGTAGAGTCGAAGAGAACCATGGTACGTTCATTGGAATGTCAGCTGTTGCGGCTTCCCAGTCTATTTATGGATTCGTACTTATGATCTTGATGAAGTCTAGCATTGTTGCAGGGACATTGACGCCTCTTTCCGCGATCGGAATTGGACTTGCTTCTGGACTTGCTTTGATGTTTTCCTCTATCTATCAAGGAATGTGCGCAGCATCTGGTATCCAAGCTTCCGCAAAGCAACCGGCCATCATCGGTAAGTGCTTTGCAGCGCTTGGAATTGTGGAATCTTTTTCCCTCTTCGCGTTTGTATTCGCGCTACTTCTTATTTCTTAAAGTCACTTTTACAGGGGAGAGGGCAGGCTGCTCTTTCCTCTGCAATTTCCCAAGTCCAATCAATGCGAGATCGATCAAATACCACACTCCGACTCCTCCAAGAGTCAAAATCATTAAAACACCACTTTTCACTCTTCCTAAGTAAAACCGATGAGCGCCGAGTGTTCCAAAAAATAAACATAAGAGAAAAGAAGTCAGTTTGTCTTTCATAAAAAATCCTTTTTGGTGCATAAAACCGGAGTATATTTTGCAGAGGTTTTTATGACGATGAAAAAAATGCCACCTATAGGGCTTGGAACTTGGAATCTACGAGGGGATGAATGCACAAAGACCATCCAAATAGCGCTAGATCTCGGATACCGCCATATCGATACGGCATTCAACTATGACAATCAAGTGTATGTTGGAAAAGCGGTCCAAGGGTTTGATAGGGAAAAGCTTTTCATTACATCAAAAGTAATGCTTGATCAAGGGGATGTTGAAGAGATCTGTGGTACTTGTTTAAAAGAGCTGAAGCTTGATTTTTTAGATCTATATCTCATCCACTGGCCGGACAGATCAAAACCTCTTGATGTAGTTTTAGAAAAAATGGAAAAGCTCAAAAAGCAAGGAAAAATCAAAGCTTACGGCGTGAGCAATTTCACAATCGCACATCTGCAAGATTGTCTTGATCTCAAGGCTCACATTTTTTGCAATCAAGTAGAGTTTCATCCCTACCTGTATCAAAAAGAGCTGCTTGATTTTTGCAAAAAACATTCTATAGAGCTTGTAGCGTATCGTCCCTTAGGTAAAGGGGCGCTTTTAAACGATCCGATCGTTTGTCAGATCGCTAAAGATAAAGAAAGAACTGCCTCTCAAATACTACTGCGCTTTCTTTTTCAAAAGCAGATCCCGTTCGTTGTAAAGGCTTCTTCAGAAAATCATCTAAAGGACAATTTGTCTTTAGATGATTTTTCCCTTACCAAAGAAGAGATCATAGCTCTTGAGTCTTTGAACAAAAACAAACGTTTTTGCTCTCAGTCTTGGTCAGATTTCGACTATAGAGGTCTATAGCGAAATTGTAGTGCCGACTGGCCCATACATTCGTAAAAGATCTTGTTTTTCCTTTCCAAGGTCATAGTCAGTAGGCATGTTGACTTGCTCCTCTGTCAAACATTCCTGCTCTTTAACGATCTCTAATATAATAAGCTTTACAATCGCAAGTGAAGCGTAGGGAGAGCTAAGCGATGTTTTTAAAAGCTGGGAAGATGCCTTCCCTCCTTTTTCGAGGAAAGCAGCAAAAAGAAGAGGCTGCATGTCTTGAGCGCTATGCGAGCGGAGTGCAATTTCAAAAGTTTCTTCAGAAATAGGTTTTTGAGAAGCAATCATTGCTTCTAGCAAGGGTCTAGCATCTTCAGTAGAATAATCCCCAAGCACAGATTCAATAAGTTCTGAAGTCCAGGCTCCTCCCTCTTTTATAAAACTTGTGGCAAGGCCTGTGAGCTGTGGCAGTGCATGAGCAAATTCGAAATCATCTGTGAGATCTCTTAAAATATCTAATACAGAACTTTCATGAGTCTTTGTGAATTTAGACATAAGGTACGGAAGGATCTCTGGCTCGTTTTCATAGTATTTATAGTAAAGAGCAGCTGAGAAGAAAGCACATACTTGTTCATCGTTTGGATTTTTAAAGGACTCTATAAGAGACTTTGTGATACTCATAGGTCTTTTGTATTCGCAAGCCTCTTCTACAAATCTGTAACGTAAAGGCTTTCCTAACCCTATGTAGTTCTTCAGCATGTCAGGAAAGATGCATAAAGCTTCGCTGCGTATGATAACAAGAGAGAGAAGGTCTTCTGTAAACAAGGTTTGTGATTGATAAAGATCTAGTACTTTTTCTTTAGAGCATCCGTCTCTTAGAGCTTTTGTTAAAGGTCCATGGTTCTTTTCTTTAAGACTTGATAGGAAATCATGAAGGTCTTTCAAATTGGAGTAGTGGTCTAAGGCAATTTGGACAGATTTTTGGGAAAGAGGAGAATACAGTTCTTGTAAGAGCGCTGAAATTGTCTCTTTTGAGCCTCCATTATTAAAAAGACTCTCAACCTTTTGAAATAAACGAGCATCATTCTCAGAACGATTAAAGGTAGGGGAAAGGGAGACAATTGCGTGGGTTGCAGTTGGGGAAACAGAAGTAGCTATACAGGAAGAAGGAGGAAGCTGTCGTGAGATGTGTTTTGAAACAGTATCAAATCCCAGTCCTGGAGGAGGGGGGAGATTTACTTGGTATTTAGGTGAATAAGAAGAAGGCGGTTGTACGAATTGAGTTTGTAGGGCACGCTTTGCAGCGTTTTGGGCGCTTTGATTTCCCTTAGTTTGAATCCCATAGTTTTGTTTTTGTGGACTATAAGGAGCTGCAGATGCACTAAGTTTTCTAGCATCTCCACTATTTAGTTGATGAGTTCCGTTCATTTTCTTCCCTTTTTTTAAAAAATTAATCTATTTTAATTAGATATAATTAAAAAGCAACTTTAAATTGTTTTATGCATTCGATGTGTTTTTTTGTCTTATACAGGACGAGTAGGATATCTGCTCTTTTTGTGAGAAGTGTCTAGTTAATAGTTTAAAGTCAGGAGTGTTGCTTGAATTGTAAGGTGAAAATGCCTTCTCAAGTATTCTAGGAGGTGAAATTCTGTTATTTTTAGGAAGTGTTTGCGCTAAATGGGAGAGATTTTGTATAGTTTTGCCATCTTGAACGACGATAAGTTAGTTCAACGAAAAGCTAAGCCGAAGAGCTAGCGAACATGATGTTTTGAAAGTAGAAATGAAGTGACGAACGAAACAAAAGTTTGTGTGGGTCATGCGAAAGCATGACTCGAAGTCAAAATATAATATAATCAAATTCATTGAGAATTTGATCTTGGTTCAGATTGAATGCTGACAGCGTGGATGAGGCATGCG
>CAIJXB010000051.1 GCA_903824495.1 uncultured Chlamydiae bacterium | reverse complement strand
TTAAATATTAAATAATTTTTAGCGTTTTATTATAAATTTAATTTATAAATATCAATCAAGAGACAGCTTCAGGGCCCTCATTGAAAAATTTGACTTTTAGAAGGATCCGCTCTACTATCTAAAGGCTAAAAACTATCTACGTACCGCGAGGCAACCATCCATGTTAGACATCAAACTAGTCCGCAAGAATCCTACTCATTTAGAAGCCCTTTTAAAAACGAAGGATCCTGAAATCTCCTTGGCTCCCATTGTTGCTTTAGATGAAAAATCTAGAGAGATCAAATTGAAGGTAGAAGAGCTCAAATCTACAAGAAATTCCCTATCAAAAGAAATTGGCGATAGAAAACGGAACAAGCAAGACGCCTCTGATGTGATGAGCCAAGTGTCTGGACTTGGTGATCAAATCTCTGCTTTGGATAAGGAATTAGAAGAAATAGAAACGGCCCTTTCTCAAAAACTAGCAGTGATTCCTAATCCTCCAATGGACGGGATCAAATCCTCACTCGATCCTAAAGACAACGTGTGCATTAAGACCTTTGGAGAAAAAAGAGAGTTTGCGTTTAAGCCAAAAAATCACGTTGAGCTCAATGAATCACTAAAGTTATTTGATTTTCAAAGAGGAGCTAAGATTTCTGGAAGCGGATGGCCTGTTTACAAGAATTTAGGAGCGCGCCTGGAGTGGGCTTTGATCAATTATATGATCGAAACACACATCTCTAACGGTTTTGAAATGTGGATGGTGCCTCACTTAGTACGCCCTGATATGATGTTTGGATCTGGACAGCTTCCAAAGTTTGAAAAGCAGCTTTTTAAAATCAAAGATGACGATTACAACCTGTATCTGATCCCTACTTCTGAAGTGGCTTTAAATGGCCTTCACTACGATGAGATCTTTGATGCGCAAGAGCTCCCTAAAAAATACATGAGCTACTCCCCTTGCTTTAGAAGAGAAGCTGGTGCTGCTGGATCTCAAGAAAGAGGCCTTATTCGTGTTCATCAGTTCAATAAAGTAGAGATGTTTTGTTTTACCACTCCTGAAGACAGCCCTCGCATGTTTGAAGAGATGCTAAAATCTGCAGAGCAGATTCTGCAAGGACTGAACATCCACTATAGAAACATGCTTCTTGTCACTGGAGACATGTCTTTTGCAGCAGCAAAAACAGTCGATGTCGAAGTATGGCTCCCTGGACAAAACAGATACTACGAAGTGTCCTCTGTTTCTAATTGCACAGACTACCAGGCACGTAGATCTCAGATCAGATTTAGAAAAAAAGATGAAAAGCCAGAACTTGTACACACACTCAATGGATCAGGGCTTGCAACATCAAGACTTATGGTTTCTCTTTTAGAGAATAATCAACAAGAAGATGGAACGGTTTTAATTCCTGTTGTTTTACAAAAATACCTGGGTGGTTTAAAAGAGATTAAACCCACCTAAATAAGGCCTTTTATGTCTTTTTTGCTCGAAGATTTTGTCTCTTTTCTAGATAGCTCCCCTACTTCATGGCACTGCGTCAGACAGGTAGGGATGAGACTTTCCTCCAAAGATTTTCTTCCATTAGAAGAAAATCTTCCGTGGAATTTAGAAAAGGACAAAAAGTATTTCGTGACAAGAGGCGGATCAGTCGGAGCCTTTTGTCTTCCCCAAAAAGCCCCTTCTAAAATCGTTATCATGGCAGCTCATACAGACAGCCCCGGCTTTAAGGTAAAACCCCATCCTGATGTTTATAAAAACCAGATGAACCTTTTAGAAGTAGAAGTCTATGGAGGTCCTATCCTTCACTCTTGGCTCAACCGAGATGTAGCTCTTGCTGGACGGATTTTTTATACGGATAAAAAAGGCGAGAAAAAAGAAGAGCTTGTTTTCTTAGAAGACGTTCCGATGATCATTCCAGAACTTGCGATCCATTTGCAAAGAGATGTGAATGAAAAAGGACCACTAGTAAATAAACAAGATCACATGATGCCTCTTTTTTCCTTAAACAGTGACAAGAGCCTTTCTTTAGAGTTTTTGCTGCGTAGATGCTTTTCTTTTGAAACGCTGTTATCGTTTGATCTTTTTGTAGTACCCCTAGAGAGCTCTCGTTTCATAGGGGTAGACAGTGAAATGATCGCATCGTATAGGATCGATAATTTAACAAGCGTTCATGCTGCCACCTGCGCTCTTGCAAGCTATAAAGATTCTGATGTACTACCACTTGCAGTTTTCTTTGATCATGAAGAGATCGGATCTCTTTCCTTCGAAGGCGCAGCATCTTCTTTTTTAAACGACATCTTAGCCCGCATCAAAGCCTTTTACAAATTAAGCGAAGAAGAGTTTTTGATTTTGAAAAGAAATTCTCTTTGTTTGTCTTTAGACATGGCCCACGGCTTAAATCCAATGCATATGGACAAACACGATCCTAATCACCAAGTTCTTTTAGGAAAAGGGATCGCTCTTAAATCAAATGCTGGCATGCGATATGCAACAACAGCTGAAACGCTTTCTGAGGCGCTAATGATCGCTAAAAGAGCAAACGTTGCTACTCAACAGTTTGCAATGCGCTCTGACATGCCTTGCGGCTCTACTGTCGGACCTTCTTTAACAGCAGCTACCGGCATACCCACAGTTGATCTTGGATGCCCTCAATTTTCTATGCACTCCTCTCGCGAAGTGATGGCTGTGCAAGATTATCTTGATCTCGTGACGTTTTTAACGCATGCTATCAACCTTTAAAGGAGATTTTTTCTTATGCCCCATCCCGCATCTGAACATTTTAAAGGAAAAAGCATTCCTGAACACATCAAAGAAGCGAGAACGAAGGGAGCTCAAGCTTCCGCTGAAATCCACGGCACTGAAATTTCAGGTCATGATGCTGCTTTTGCAGACTCCGTAAGAGACACAGCTCTTGTCTTAGCTCTAAGCAGCGAACTTGCCTTTACCTTTTTACCAAAGGATCAAGCGGGTCTTCTTGTTCTTCTTCTCCTTGCTGGATGGACCCTTTGGAAAGCTTGTAGAAGCGCACTTTTGGGGTGGGCAAGGCTCGAAAGGCTCCATCGTCTTATCGAAGAAGAAAGATGGGAAATTCAACACCACCGTCCTCAAGAAAGAGAAGAGCTCATGGAGCTTTATGAAGCAAAGGGATTTGAAGGGGAGCTGCTCACTGAAGTTCTTGATGTATTAATGGCCGATGAAAACCGCCTACTCCAAGTAATGCTGATAGAAGAGCTAGGGCTTTCTCTTGAGAGCTACGAACACCCCTTAAAACAGGCCTTTGGGGCGTTTTTAGGGGCAGCTAGCGTTCTAACACTTGGAGCCCTTGCCTTTTTCTTCCTTCCGGTAAATTACCTTTATTACGTAGCTGGAGCTCTCTTTTTGGGAGCCGGCCTTCGCACTGCAAAAATAGAAAACATCAAGCTCCTCCCCTCTTTGATTTGGAACCTTGCTGTTTTTACGTTGACTCTTGGATTTGTTCACTTCGCGGGAGAATTTTTTAGAAAATGACCCTTGAAGACAAAACAGCCCCTTATATTTTTGATGAGTTTTTCGCTTCCGGTAAAGAAGAGAGCATCAGCCCCTTTTTAACCACTGATTCGAAATCTTGGGGAAGAAATCTCTCTTTAAAGGCTTCTTTTTTCTCTGCTGCTTGTCTTGTAATTTCTTTCTGCTTCCATTTCGTTTCTTTAGATATTTCCCACATCTTTTTGCTTTTAGTTTATGCAATTTCTGGAACTCCTGCTCTTATCGGAGCCATAGAGGACATTAAAGCTCTTGATGTCAACATTGACGTTTTGATGACACTCGCAGCTCTTTTATCCGTCTTAATTGGAAGCGGCCTTGAAGGCGCATTGCTGCTTGTTTTGTTTGAGCTATCAGGCGCTATGGAAAGGACAGTCACTCTTAAAACAAGAAGTGCTCTCATCTCCTTGCATCGCCTAGCTCCTTCTAAAGCCAGCATCATCGCAGAAGATGGGCACTTGATCGACAAGTCGATTAAAGAGATTACTGTTGGAACTTTGATTTTAATTAAAGCTGGAGAAATCGTTCCTTTAGATGGCGTTGTTGTGCATGGAAGCTCTTTCATTAATTTGAGCCACTTGACAGGAGAAAGCACTCCTCTTGCAAAAAACATCGGAGATGACGTAGCCGCCGGCGCTCGCAACCTAGACGGATCGCTTACTATCAAAGTGACAGCATCAGCTCAAGATTCAACACTTAGCAAAATCATTTTGATGGTCACAGAAGCTTCCGAGTCCAAACCTCAATTGCAGCAGTGGATCGATACGTTTGGACAAAGATATGCAGCGATCATCATCGCACTCACAGCCTTCTTTGCTATCTCTCTACCCCTTTTCTTTACCATTCCCTATTTAGGGATCGAAGGCTCGATTTATAGAGCTCTTTCCTTTTTAATTGCAGCCTCTCCTTGCGCTCTTGTCATTGCAACACCGACTGCTTATCTCTCGGCGCTGAGCGCCTGCGCAAGGCGTGGAATTTTGCTCAAAGGTGGCATTATTTTAGATGCCCTTTCTAAATGTCATCATATCGCTTTTGATAAAACAGGAACGCTGACAACAGGAAAGCTGCGCTGTCTCGAGCTAAAGCCTCTTAATAAAGAAGCTGAAAAACTTGGTGAAGCCCACGCTCTTTCTATTGCTGGTTCTATGGAAAGACTTGTAAAACATCCGATGGCAGATGCCATTGTCTCCTTTGCTAAAAGCAAAGACATTGCGCTTGTAACACTTGATTCCTTTGAATCGGTTCCAGGATCTGGCATCAGCGCTTTATTTGAAGGAAAGACTTGCTTCATCGGGAATGAAGAGTTTGTTCTTTCTAAAGTATCAGAACCTACTTTTACTCATTCCTTTACAGGTTCCACACAAACCTTTTTCCTTTTAGGCAATGCTCTTTTTGTCTTCTACTTCCAAGATGAAATCCGCCCCGATGCAAAAGAGCTCATTAAAGCCCTTCATGGCAAACTTAACATGACAACTGTCATGTTAACAGGCGATCACAAGCAAAATGCTCTTCCTGTTGCAAAAAACGTAGGGATAGCAGAGGTTTTTGCTGATCTAAAACCTCAAGATAAGCTCGACCAAGTAGCCAGACTTTCAAAGGATCATGGCCTTATCATGGTAGGAGATGGCGTCAATGACGCCCCAGCCCTAGCAAGAGCTACTGTTGGCATCTCCATGGGACAAGTGGGAAGCGCTTCTGCCATTGATGCTTCTGATGTCGTCTTTTTACAAGATGACATTGCATCCCTTGATTGGCTCATTGAAAAATCTCATCAGACGATGAAGATCGTCAAACAAAACTTAATTCTAGCTCTTAGTGTCATCTGTTTAGTGACAACACCTGCTTTACTTGGCTTTGTTCCTCTTTGGCTTGCTGTTGTCCTCCATGAAGGAGGAACGGTTCTCGTTGGGCTTAATTCTTTAAGGCTGCTAAGAAGGAGAATCTAAAGCTTATCTAAAAACTGATTTAGTTTTTCAGAATATCCTTCTACTTTCGCCCACTGTTTAAGATTCTTTATATCAATAGATCTCTCTTTAGCTACAAGATAAGCTTGATCCAAAGCCTGCTTGTCATTCCAGTGAAAAAAAGACGCTAGCCTATCTTTCACACAATCCGTAGGAGATAATAACTGCAAAACTCCCGATGAACTTTTTAATGTTTGAAATCTATGCACAGCTTCATGCCCGACTGTTATCGGAGGATTGATAAAATCAATAACATAGGGACATTCTTCATGGGTAAAACATCTCCCGAGCCTCTTAAATCCGAATTCTCCAAGGATTTTTTCTATAGGTTTTAGCTCTACATACGTAGCAAAATCCACATCCATAGACTGATAGCGATTATGGCTGTAGATGGATACACAGGCGCCGCCAACTAGTACTGCATCTATATTATGGCTTTTAAGCGTTTGATAAACAAAACAAGCAAGCTCTTCTAAAGAGATTTTAGCAAAATTCATAAAGACTTTCCTGTCTTTCTAGGTCTTTTTCTTCTGTTTACTTGATATTGTGATTCTTGAATGTCCGAAGGAAGATATCCATACGCCTTCTCAGATAAAGCTTGGATTTCTTTAAGAAAAGGATAACGAGGGTTCCATTGAAATACACGCGTCTTTCCTTCTAAAAAGCTGACGAGCAAACCCCCACTTTCCAATTTGCGCAAGGTTTTCTGAATAGGATCCAAGGCAGAACCAAAAACAACTCGAAGTTCTGAAGCATTCGCCTTCCCATGCAAACAAAGATAGATCAAAATTTTTTCAACGTTCTTGTTCGAAAAAAGATACTCAAGCATATATACACCTATATAATAGGTATTATAACCGACAAAATAGGTAGGCTGTCAAACAAAAAAACTCAACACATTGACGAAAGAATATAACAGGTTGAAAGCCAACAAGATATGAGACCTATCCTCCAATCACTATTTTATGTCTTTTGGACGAGTTAGATTTCGGAAGTATGGGATTTTTCTTATGTGAAGTTTGAAAAGCAAATCCCCCAAAAACAAGTTAAAATGTGTTTTTTTAAGTGTCCATGCGGATGGCTTTACCTTTTCAGAAGGCTCCGGTTTTTTAATCTCGGGGAAACAAACATGCACTTCAACAGACCCCACGTCTTTGACATCTTGCATGGAAGATTCAACTTTTATACCAGCTGGAAAACCCATACGCTGATACGCTTCATCCGTCGCTAGTAAATAAAGAGACTTATTGATCGTATTCTTTAAAAGACGATGGGCAATGATCACAGGAACCCCTTGGATCTCTGGAAAGAGTCCAATCTTTACCATTAACGCTTTTCCAAAATGCACGATGATCTTAAGATCGAGCTTATCCAAGTTCGAACAGGCCCCACACTGGCAATCTGTTGAATTTTTTAAAGCTTCAATTTTCGAATAGAAAACTTTGTAGAAGTTGAGGATTTTTTCACCCAGTAAGATGCGATCTTTTTTAAATTCTTCCGGCATGTGGTCCTCTAGCAGATAGAAGAAGATCGCATCTCCTTCTATCTTGGAAATCTGCATCGGCAATTTGATCTCTTCAATTAAAGAGTCCAGTAAACCCTTAATAAGCATTACACCATGGATGTAGTCCATTTGATTTTTTACCATGAAAGACGTGTATCCGCTTATATCACAGATAAGAATGAACATTTTCTCTTCTGATGGATCCATTGAGATATCTCCGCAATTTAAGGCATAGTTCGAATCCTATGAGCGCCAGTTAACCAGTAATCAATAGAAATTTTCCCGGGACCAAAACAAAATACAATCAATGTCCCGTAAGCAAATAAAAAGGGTGTTCTGCTGAAAAATTGGGTAGGGTCAAGAGTGTTCCATAAAATCACGAGTGAATCAGATTCTGCAGTCAAATAAGCCACTGTCATGACACCTAATAGAGGAATTGCAGCGATGCGAGAAAAAAGC
This sequence comes from uncultured Chlamydiae bacterium, assembly GCA_903824495.1. GTDB lineage: Bacteria > Chlamydiota > Chlamydiia > Chlamydiales > Rhabdochlamydiaceae > CAIJXB01. The sequence goes on along the minus strand of CAIJXB010000051.1, from coordinate 135,960 downwards.
CCAAGAAAAAGCAAGGTGCCCCCTATCATTTCTGTGCAGCCTGCTAAAGTAGCATTGAGCATCGGAAAAGGAATGCCTAAGGACTGAAAATAATTCGCTATATCGCCTAGATGCGTTAGCTTACCAAATCCTGTAATAGCAAACTGATAGCCCCAGTAAAGGCGAATTACTAGCAATAAGTATGAACTTGAAAAATCCCCTATAGCCTTAATTCTTCCCCAAATATTCATGAACATGATTTACCTCAATAGCGTTTATTCAACCAATTTCTGTGAATCCACTCTTGGATCCACTGGGCAAGAAAAGATCTAGCCTCATTAGCTCCTTCTCCTCCTGCTTCTTCTAAACAATCACAAGACTCTTGCAAAGTCAATCCTCTACTTATCCCCTCTAGCAAAGCCCACTGCCCTTCTTGAATTTCTCGATAGGAAAGAAGGTTGTCACGATCGCGATAAAGGACAAAAAAATAATCACGACCTTTTGATAAGGTAGGGAAATCTGACTCTATCCAAAATTCTACGTCCTCTTTAATCAGGCTACTTCGAAAAGAAAATAGATCGAAGGGCAGCTTAAAAAGTTTAACATGCCCTTGAAGTGTCAATGGCGTAGATATAAGATCCATTTCAACGGCTAGCAAAACAGGGGTAGGAGCAAAAAAGACTGATTGATAGGCAAAGTCAAGTGCTGCCATATGAGAAACCAGTAGTTTATCTGCAGCCGTATAACGCATCAGAAGCCAATTTTCTAGTGTGTCTCCTAATTTGGAAAGAGACCAATGCTTAGGCGGATGTTCGACCAAAAAGGGAACCGCTATTGATCTATTGAAATCCTCATAACCGAATAAGCGCGTAAGGCCCGGGAAATTCTCATGAAGAATAGAAATGAGCCTCCACCAGTATTGGCGGTTATAGATTTCCATTTTTTGATCAGCCGTTAGATTCGGCCCTGAAGAAACAAACTCAGCAGCCTCTTCAGACAAAGGACGTCCTGAGGGAGCGATAGGTTCTATTTGATTGTTTTCGCCTAAGGCCCTTGTAATAATGCCACCAAACCATGTTTGCAGCGAAAGTAGATCTGCAGGAGGCATCGGGGTCTCATTTTTCATTTTAAGACACTCAAGGCTTGGGCTTGGTAATCTTTTGCGCGTAATGCTTCTTTGCAAGTCTCTTCAAATGAAATAAAACGCTCATCCCACTCAAGCAACGTTGAAACAGGACCTGTTTTCGAGATTACCTCTGAATATATTTTCCATACCTCATCACAGACAAAATCATCATGAGTATCAAGGATATAATCCCCATAATCACTATGTCCTGCTAAGTGGATTTGAATGACACGACTCAGTGGAATATTTTCATAATAGGTGCGAGGGTCAAAATGATGATTGCGACTTGAAACATAAATATTATTCACATCGAGCATCATGGAAATATCAGCTTTTTCTACAACCGCGCTATAAAACTCCCACTCAGGCATTTGGTCCTGACAAAAAGAGGCATAAGACGATAAGTTCTCTAAAGCAAAGGGAAGTTCCAGAAAATCTTGAACGATCCTCGCTCTTTCAGCGACATAATTAACAACCTCTTGGGTATAGGGCAGAGGAAGTAAATCATGAAAATGAGATCCCTCTAGACGACCCCATGACAGATGGTCGGAAATCCAAGGTGTTTTAGTTTTTCTGGCAAGATTTTTGAGTTTTTTTAAATAGTCATAATCGAGCGGATCCGGACTACCAATAGCGAGAGATACCCCATGTTGGACCACGGGGTATCTCTCGAGAATTTTATCGAGCATTGCAAGGGGAGCTCCACCATCAACCATAAAGTTTTCACTAATGATCTCAAACCAATCAATGATCTTGTCAGATTGAAGGATCTCTTTATAGTGCTGAGGGCGAAGCCCAATTCCAATGCCTAAATTATGAATTATCATTCATCATATTCATGCGTTTGTTTGCTAGATCAACAGCTTTATTTTTATCTTTGAATGGTCCCATAGATGTCCCAGCACAAGAACCTTGTCCTGCGCAGCTATTTTTAGCGCTTTTGCAAGAATTCATGCCTTTGCAAGAATTTTTTCCCGCGCAAGTTTGGCTCATCATTTGCATCGCTTGATCTTGACCTTCGCAATTCATCGAATCAAACATCTTTTTATGTGCATCATCTAGCATAGAATACATAGGCTGCATCTCAGCAGTCATAGGACGAGAGCAATCAGCTCCTAAAGATCCCATCGACGCTGCAACAAGGCCAAAAACAGCCAAAGTACTAATCTTTAAATTATTGTCCATCACACACTCCTAAAGGTTGTTGAGGTTCTCTTCACTTTAGTTTTTTTTATATTTATAGCAAATATTTTTTTATAAAAAGGCTTTAGATTGCATGATAGAGTTAATTATTTAAGACTCTTGAGACGAAGCGTCTAGAAAATCCAGTACACTTTGAGCTTGAAAGGGCCCAACATTAAACACACAAGATACTAACTTACGGATAGATGCGATTTTTTATCTTTTCGACTGAAAGGTGTTTTTTTAAGAAACATTTACAACACTTTAACCGTAGATATAAATGAGGTGCTATTTGTAGAATCCGTGGCATTTAAAATTTCCAAGGAGAAAGACCATGTCATTCCTAAGCTCATTAACCCACTACGCTACTAATGCATTCAATGCATATCAAGAAGCCTGGCAAAAAATCACTCAAGATGGGTGGGCACGAAGCTTTGTTTCTGAGGGTTGCCCTAAAAAAGTACAAGACATCTTTAACACAGCAGCTCAAGGCAAACTTGTAGGTTATTTTAGCAAGAGCGATGAGTTTTTTAAAGGAACTCACAAGTCCGATGTTGCAGTCCTTGAAGCTCCGCAAAAAAATTCTTCAGAAAGATCCTTCAAAGCTATCGTATTTTATGTGGGTGGCATTTCAGATGAGAGTATCGAACTTCCTAACCCTTCAATGAATCTCACCTCTATACTAAAAATCAGGGACATTGTGGCTCCTATTATTCTTATGAGTTCTGGCTTTTGGGTCGTTTCTAATCAAACGTTAGAATCAGACTTTGGCAATTGCATCAACTTCTCAAAAGCCAAAAAAGAGAAACCTTTGAAAGAAAATTTCGAAGCATCAGCTTCTGTTCTTGAAGAAATTGTAAGTGGCACGCATCCACAGTTTGGTGTAATTTCTAAAGAAGAGTTCGATAAAAGCGACTACATCGTTGCTAGCATCTGGATCGAAGATATTGCTATTGAAAAAGGCTACAACTTGGCCATTTGTGGAACCGGTATTGGAATGAACCGTTGGAAAAAAGCCATTCCAATGGATCTTGGACGTTGTGGACCTAATTATTGGGAGGTAGCAATTCGAGGAAAAAAAGAAACCTGCGAGTACAAATTAGCTCTTTTAAAACCAGATGGCAGCTTCCAATTAGAAGTTGGAACAATTAGAAAGCTCAAAGACATGACTCCAGACTCGAGCGGAAACTACAATCTACAATTACTCTCCCCTCCTGACTTTTCCATTGAAAATCCTATACAAGAGGGATGGGTAAATCTTTTCCAAGTTACATAAAAAACCTGATAGGCAACCTATTTGTACTAGACATATAGAACTCTCTTAATGTAAAAAGAAAGTTTTAGAAAAACTGATTCAAATGGGTAAAGCCTTGAAGAAAAAACTCAAAATTGCATTTTTAGTCTTGGTATCTTTAGCTGTGCTGATACAAATCGGCATCTATTTATACACCAAGAACATGGCCGTATTAGATCCGAAAGGACTCATCGCTTTTGAGGAACGGGATCTACTTTACATCACATCTCTTTTGATGCTTACAGTCGTTGTTCCGGTCCTTGTTTTAACTGTCGTTATCTGCTGCAAATTTCGAGCAGGCAATAAAAAAGCAAAGTACCATCCTGAGTGGGACAATAGTTGGATTTTAGAACTTGTCTGGTGGGGATTTCCTTGCATCATCGTTGCACTTTTGAGCGTTTTGACCTTCAAAAGCTGCCTTGATCTCGACCCTTTCAAACCCTTGAAGTCCGATGTAAAACCTTTAAGAATTCAAGTTGTTGCTCTGCAGTGGAAATGGCTCTTTATCTATCCGGAGCAAAAGATTGCAACAATCAACTTTGTGCAATTCCCGGAAAAAACACCGATCAATTTCGACATCACAGCAGACGCTCCCATGAACTCGTTTTGGATCCCTCAGCTTGGTGGACAGATCTATGCAATGCCTGGAATGAACACAAAACTGCATCTGATTGCTGATGAAGCAGGAAGCTATCGAGGCTCCTCTTCCAATATAAGCGGGAATGGCTTTGCAGGGATGATATTCACAGCCAAAGCAAGCTCGGAGGCTGAATTCAATGCATGGGCAAGGTCTGTTCGAAAGGATTCTGAAGACTTAACTTTGGATCTCTATGATAAACTTGCTCTTCCGACAGAATATGATCCCGTTTCATTCTACTCCTTAAAAGATGAAGCTCTTTACGACTCAATTATTATGAAATACATGATGCCCTAACGCAAAGGAAACGACATGTTTGGAAAGTTAACGCTTGATGCCTTCAAACACGACTGGGTTCAGATGATCGGGGTTGTCATGATCATCGGAGGTCTTTTAGGAGCCTGCGCTCTTTTGTTCTACACAAAAAGATGGAAGTGGCTTTGGAAAGAATACCTCACATCCCTTGATCCTAAAAAGATCGGCGTCATGTACATCGCATTCAGCGCGATAATGCTCTTTAAAGGAGTCTCTGATGCTGCCATGATCAGACTCCAGCAAATGTTTTCAGTAGATGCCTCTCATGGTTATTTGACAGCGGATCACTTCCAGCAAGTATTTACAGCGCACGGCGCTACGATGATCTTCTTCGTCGGCATGGGATTTGTCTTTGGAATGATGAACTTAGTAGTCCCTCTTCAGATCGGTGCAAGAGATGTTGCCTTCCCCTTTTTAAACGCGATTAGTTTTTATCTGTTTGTCGTTGGAGGATCACTTCTTATCACATCTATGATTGTCGGAGACTTTGCCATTACGGGATGGGTGGCCTATCCCCCTCTATCGGGCCTGAGGTACAGCCCCGGTGTCGGGGTCGATTACTGGATTTGGAGCGTGCAGATCGCAGGGATAGGAAGCTTGCTTGCCGGTATCAATTTCTTTGTAACGATCATCAAGATGCGCTGCCCTGGCATGACCTTTATGAAAATGCCTCTTTTTGTATGGAGCGCTCTAAGCTCGATTGTCTTGATCATTTTTGCGTTCCCTATATTAACTGCAACGATTGGAATGCTCACACTAGACCGCTACCTTGGCATGCACTTTTTCACTCCAGATTTTGGTGGCAATCCCATGATGTACATCAACCTCATCTGGGCTTGGGGGCATCCTGAGGTATATATCTTAGTCTTGCCGGCCTTTGGAGTGTATTCAGAAGTTGTCGCGACCTTTTCACACAAAAGGCTCTTTGGGTATGTCTCAATGGTCTGGGCGCTCGCTGCTATTACACTACTATCTTTCATCGTATGGCTCCATCACTTCTTTACGATGGGAGCAGGTGGATATGTCAATGCCTTCTTTGGAATCATGACGATGCTGATCGCTATTCCAACAGGAGCAAAGATTTTCAATTGGCTCTTTACGATGTATAGGGGCAAGATCGTCTTTACCTCTCCTATGCTTTGGTTTTTAGGCTTTGTGCTCATCTTTACAACAGGCGGCATGACCGGGATGCTTTTGTCCATCGCCCCCGTTGACTTCCAAGTACACAACAGCTTATTTTTAATCGCCCACTTCCATTCAATGGTGATCGGCGGCGTTTTATTTGCTCTTTTTGCAGGGGTCACTTACTGGTTCCCCAAAATCTTAGGATTTAAGCTAGAAGACAAGTATGGCAAATATGCTGCTTATTCTTGGATCCTTGGCTTTTTAGTCGCCTTTATGCCCCTTTATGTTCTTGGACTCATGGGAGCTACAAGACGCCTTGACCACTACGACTCTTCAACAGGCTGGCAGCCCCTTTTCTGGACGGCCGCTTGTGGTGTCGGACTCATCCTTCTAGGAATTGGTTTTCAGGTCCTCCAAATCTTTGTTAGCGTTTTAAGACACAAACAAAATAGAGACCTTACAGGAGATCCTTGGAATGGTAGAACACTTGAGTGGTCTATCCCCTCCCCTCCTCCTGAATACAACTTTGCTGTCATTCCAGAAGTTGATGATCACGACCCCTTCTGGACGATGAAACAAAATCACATACCTAAATCTAAAAAGTATGAAGACATTTTGATGCCTAAACACACCGCAATCGGTCCTATGATGGGAGCCTGCGCTTTCGTCTTAGGATTTGCTTTGACATGGCAAATTTTCTGGCTCTCAGGTGTTTCACTTCTCGGTATTTTTGTTTTGATGATCGTTCGTCTTGCTGAAAAAAATACAGATAAGTGGATCACCGCAAAAGAAGTAGCTGCGATTGAAACAGAACTAGCAAATAGGACATAACAATTATGAGCCACGACACAACCGCAAATACGTTTTTTGGATTTTGGACGTATCTAATGACAGACTGCATTTTGTTTGGAACGCTGTTTGCAACGTATTTAGTCTTGCATAATGGAACGTATGGAGGGGCCACCTCAAATCAGCTCTTCAGTCTTCCCTTTGCTCTTGCTGAAACCTTAGTACTACTTACGAGCAGCTTTACCTCAGGTCTTGCGATGCTCCCCTCTCAACTTAAAAGTGTAAAAAAAGTGGTCTTTTGGTTTGTGATCACTTTTCTACTCGGGGCTGCTTTTTTAACGATGGAGCTCATGGAGTTCACTCGTTTTGTTCATGAAGGACACAGTTGGGAAGCGAGCGCCTTTTTATCTGGCTTTTTTACGCTTGTTGGAACACATGGTCTTCACATCACCATGGGCCTTATTTGGATGATCGTTTTACTTGTTCCTGTGATCCGTCATAAAACAATCACACCCGTTTCTTATAAAAGGCTCTACTGTCTGCGCCTTTTTTGGCACTTTTTAGATGTCGTTTGGATTTTTATTTTCACCATCGTTTACCTCATGGGAGTCGTGTAATACATATGGACCACTTAAATTCTCATGAACAGCACCCTGAAGGAAGCGTTAAAAAGTATGTAATGGGATTTGTTCTATCTCTTCTTTTAACCTTTGCTTCCTACTTTTCAGTTTATTACCGCTTGTTCTCTGTTGGACCCCTTCTTTTTACAATTCTTGGCTTAGCTCTTGTCCAGACTGTGATTCAGCTGGCTTTATTTCTTCATCTTGGTGAAGAATCAAGACCGCACAGAAACCTACTTACATTCTTATTTATGCTCTCCATTTTGATCATCGTAGTCTGGGGATCACTATGGATTATGGACCACTTGGATTACAATATGATGATGAACCACCCCAATAAATAAATAGGCGACATATGATCAAAGCGTACTACATGCTCACAAAACCCGGCATCTTGATGGGAAATGTCATTACAACTGCTGCTGGATTTGCATTAGCTGCTAAGGGACATTTGGATCTTTGGCTCTTTTTAGCCACTGTCATCGGAATTTGCTTTGTCATTGGATCTGCTTGCGTATTTAATAACTACATAGATAGAAGAGCTGATCAAAGAATGGAAAGAACAAAAAATAGAGCCCTAGTTAAAGGGATCATATCCTTAAAAAGTGCGATATTTTTTGCTGTTATCTTAGCAATAGGTGGCGTGATTACTTTATTTCGCTATACCAATCTTTTGACAACGATCATTGCCCTCACAGGCTTTTTCTTCTACGTTGTGATGTATAGCTTTTGGAAATATAGATCTACTTATGGAACGCTCATTGGAAGTATTGCAGGAGCTCTTCCTCCCGTCATTGGATACTGCGCCGTCAGTAATCAATTTGATATGGCAGCTTTTTTACTTTTTGCCATCATGATCCTCTGGCAGATGCCCCACTTCTACGCCATTGCGATGTTTAGATTAAAAGACTATACAGCAGCAGCTATCCCTGTACTGCCTTTAAAAAAAGGTATGCACATCACAAAAGTCCATATGCTTTTTTATGTGATAGCTTTTGCTCTAGCACCGTTTCTATTTCTTGCTTACGGCTACACAGGGCGCATCTTTGCTATTGCGACAGCTCTCATGGGACTTGTTTGGCTCTATCTTTGCATCAAAGGATTTAAAGCAGAAAATGACGCCAGATGGGCCAGAGGCATGTTCCGCTTTTCACTTGTTGTGATCATGGGGATGTCTTTTATGTTAGCAGCTAACAGCTACATTACATAATAGTCATATTGTCCTACCTGAGTGAGGAGATTGATGGGTTAGGAGCAGCTCTTTAAATGGGTAAGGCTTTCGCAAAACGATGTCTCCATATACCTCCTTTATTTTGTTGAACCGTCAAGCCAACAACCGGTATAGAGCCATTGTCTTCTTTTTTTCATTGAATCTCTAGGCCAAGTCTTGGAGATCCGCCAGTCAAACTAGCGGCCCACCTATTATAAAATATAAAAAAATTTAATTACATTAAATCAAATTTAAAATCAGATTTATTAAAAAAACGATCTCGCAAGATTTTAATGTTTAAACAAAAACAACCAACGCAATATAATCAGAGAAAAAAAACAGAGGAACTTATGCAATTAGATACAAATATTTTAGCTCAGCACCCTTCAAATACTAATTTATCACCCCTCCCTCATGTTATAGCGCCTCTAGACCAGCGTATCGCTGAAACTGTCCGTAATTGGATATGCGATGTGTACTCAGACATAGACAATCCAAGGCTTCCCTTGAATATTACCGTTAAAATGGTAAAACCAACCGCTTCAATAGAGCAGAAATACCCTAATGGCATACTACTCGAGGGTAGTGTCCCTAGAGAAATCTTCAATCGTGCATTAAAGTCTAGAGCTTACTTAGCTGCCAATCCGGAAATAAAATCCGTTCTCGAAAATCTCACCGAAAACTACCCAAAAACAGTTGAATATGAAGAACGTATAGATACGGCAAACAAAAAATCCTGCATCCTCTCTGTTGACATCTCACAAAACAACGATATAGCAATAGACTTTCTTGTAGAGTCAATCAAAGATATCGCTACACAAATCAAGGATTTTGCCGAAAACGCTTTGTCTTCTCCCTTCCTTTTAGAAGCTCAGATTTCTATTGGATCTGACTCTAAGAGAGATGACAGACCAGTTGTATATCAACCAAAGGCAACTCTATCCGCAGCAAATCTCAAAGAAGAAGACATTGACCCGCTAAAAAAAGGTCTAGCAATTATAAAAGAAAATTGCCCATCTACCCATTCTTCACCTACCTATTCCATCCGGAATTACACCCTCGGTACGACCAAAACAACTCAACAAACATTCGATATTGAACGCAATGACGACCTTATTCATATTCACCGTAACACCAAAACAACGGAAGTCTCATTCGCTGATTTAATAAAAGAATCTATAACTACTCCGGATGAATGAGCAACATCTTAGCATCGTTGATTAGAATTTGTATTGAATTGGATGGCAAAGGAGTCATGAACTTAGGCTTTTTCTTTCAGAAATCAATTTAGCCGAATAGTATATGTAGCGAAGCTATTATAGACAAAAAATGTTTTTTTCTAGATGGTGAAGAAAAAAGGAAAAACTCATGGCTTCGCTTCTCTCGTCAAAACGTTTAGGCTTCTTTAGTGGACACTATAATATCTTGTTCATAGGGCTCATTGTTCTTTTTGTTTTTCGGCCTGATCGCCCTTTAAGCGAAGAATCTGTTCTTTATTTAGCCATTTGGAAACTTTTGCTAACAGGTACGATTTTAGCTGCGATCTTTAACTGTAAACACTCTCGCAAAGTTAAGCTTGCTGAAGTCTTCCTTGCTATCCCTACCGTTCTTCTTTTTTGGTGGGACCTATACTCCAAACAAACCTGGAGCCTTGCTGCCACAACTTTACTAACTGTGATCTTTACCTTTCTTTGCACAATTTCTATCATTCATGATGTATTTATAAGAGCGAAGGTGACCTTTGAAACGCTAAGAGGTGTCGTCTGCGCCTATTTCCTACTCGCAATCGGTTTTGCTTATCTATTTTGGTTCATTGAGTGGCTAACGCCTGGAACCTTTTTTATCAGCCGCAACACAGGGCTAGATCTCTTTGCCTACGAGCAATACATCTCAGAAATGCTCTACTTTAGCTTTGTGACTCTTTTGACTGTAGGTTATGGGGACATTGTCGCCATGAAAGATCTAGGACAAACAGTTGTTGTCATCGAAGGATTTATAGGGCAGTTTTATATGGCGATCTTAGTTGCAAGACTCGTAGCCATCTACTCTCTTTCAGGCCAGCTCCACATCTTAAAGTCGCTGAATGGGAAAAAGAAGACAGAAGACTGAATTCCTTGACGCGAAAGATTCTTGCTCCATAATTATTCCCTTAATGCGCCTTGCAAAGGGAAAAGAGAGCGATGACAACTACAATACAAACTTCCTGTTTAGATACGGCGACTAAAGAACCGCTTACGGTCATTGCAAGTACCATTCGATGCCTTTCCATCGATGCCGTGGAAAAAGCTGGCTCTGGACATGCTGGAACTCCCATGGGCTGCGCTGAAATTGCTGCGTATCTTTACGGCTCATTTTTAAGATATACCCCCCATAATCTTGAGTTTCCAAATAGAGACAGGTTTGTTCTTTCCGCAGGCCACGCTTCAATGTTACAATACTCTTGCTTGCATTTGAGTGGATCAAGACTTAGTCTTGATGATCTAAAACAGTTTAGGCAGTTAAATTCAAAAACTCCAAGTCATCCCCAATATCGATTGACACCGGGCATTGAAACGACAACAGGAGTAGACGGTCAAGGCATTTCCCATGGAATTGGTCAGGCTTTAGGCTTAAAACTATTAGGAGCCAGGTTCAACAAAGATTCACTTTCTCTTTTTGATGCAAAAGTTGTCATTTTGGCAGGAGATGGCTGCTTCATGGAAGGGATCTCTCATGAAGCTTCATCTTTGGCAGGCCATCTAAATCTCAATAACATCATCATAATTTATGATAGAAACAAAACCTGTTTAGACGGGTTTGTTTCTGAAAGCTGCTCTGAAGACACAAGGCAGCGTTATTTGGCTTACGGGTGGGATGTTTATGAAATTGATGGCCATGATTTTGATGCTCTGCATGATGTTCTGGGCCCGCTCCGCGAGCGGCAAGACAGGCCTGTTTTGATCATCGCAGATACAACGATCGGAAGGGGGGCTGCCACTCAAGCGGGCTCCTATTTCATTCATAGCGAGCCTTTGGAAGAACAAGAGCGTAAAACAACGAAGCAAAGTCTTGGATTTCCGGACATTGATTTTTATGTTCCGCAAGAGGCTTATGATTTTTTCAAGGAAAGGTCTGAATGGGGCGCCCTCAATGAAAAAGTGTGGGATGAGACTTTTCAAACTTGGGCTCAGCAATACCCTGAGCTTTTTGAAGAATATCAAAAAATGGCTTCTAGATGGCTTCCAGATAATATCGAAGATCAGCTTTTCAATATCGACATTCCTGAAAAAGTATCTGGACGAAAAGCTTCCAGCCTTGTCCTTAACTTTTTAGGAGATCTACTACCCGGTCTCTATGGAGGATCTGCTGATTTGGCGCGCTCTGATATGACCCATATGCACCAGCACAGTGTCATCACGGCATCAGACCTTTTAGGCAAGAATATCAAATACGGCGTTAGAGAATTTGGAATGGGAGGGATCGCCATAGGTCTTGCTCAAACAAAAATGATCACTCCTTTCATTGGAACGTTTTTGGGATTTTCAGATTACATGCTAAGTAGCATACGAATGGCTGCCTTAATGAGAGTAAAAGTGATTTATCAGTTCACCCATGATTCAATCTTCATTGGACAAGATGGCCCAACGCACCAACCTATTGAACAGCTCTGTCATCTTCGATCTATTCCCAACCTACTTGTGATTAGACCAGCTGATGCAAATGAAGTTAAAATGGCGTGGCTTGCTGCTTTGAAATATGATGGACCTACAGCGATTGTCCTCTCTAGGCAAGAAACCTCTCAAGTAACGCAAAAACAAACCTATGCGGAGTCTTTAGGTCGCGGTGCATATGTTGCTCGAGAAGGGAAGAGATCCCCTTTAGATTATACCCTCATAGCTACGGGCTCTGAGGTTGAGATCTCTCTGCAAGTCGCAGAAGAGTTAGAAAAAAAGGGCTATTCTTGTAGAGTCGTGTCAATGCCCTGCTGGAAGCTTTTTGATGAACAATCAGATGAGTATAAAGAAAGCCTCTTAGGCAAAAACAGTGGAAAAAGGGTTAGTATTGAAGCAGCTTCTGAGATGGGATGGCATAAATACGTGCTAGGCGGCATCGTGATCGGTCTGAATACATTTGGCAAATCAGCGACGAAAGAAGACTTGGCTCGTGAGTTTGGATTTACTCCGCAGCAAATTATTGAACGTATTTCAACTTAACAAAATAACTGTTGACCATTTTATAATTATCAACAATAATTAAGTTAGCACACTTAAATTAAAGAGAATCCAGCATGAGCTCGTCTAAAGATGAACTGCAGCGAGAAATTGAAAGAGAAGGCGAAAAGCTAAAGGTTTTCTACGAGTGGCTGGAAAATCATATGCCGCAGAGCTTCTTTGAAGAGGTCGAACACAAAAATATCCTCTTAATTGCCAGAAGCTTAATGGGGCTACCGCTTCAAGAATACTTCACGGAAGTCCACCTAAAACACGAGGCCTTTTCCCTTTGTTTAGATAGCCCTGATGCCGATTTAAAGATCCTCTCCAAATATCAGACCAGAGGAATCAAAAACTACAGAACCTTTATCTCTAATGCCCCCCTTCCCTTCGCAAAAGCCGTCCCTTTAAGGGTTGCGATGGTTTCATTCATGACCCATTCAGAAGAAATAGAGGTTCATGAAGATCTATTTCCCCCGACTCAATACAAAGAGATCTTCGCTCAACTTAAAAGCCGCAATCCTGAAGTTGAAGAACCTGACTTTCATTACCTTATCAAGCAGCTCAACCCCAGATTTTTAAGAGCCCTTACTTCTGAAAGATTGATAGTTGCGCTTGACATGCTCTTTAGAGCTCAGTCAAGAGACAACTGCCAATATCTAGAAAGATACAATAAAGACTGGAAAGAAAAGAAAGACACCCCTTCCTTGCAGCTTGTCTTTGCTTGGCGGAGTGTCCCCAAACACAAGTTCCTCTATCACTTAGCAAAGATTGTTCATCGTCATAACCTTACGATGAAAAGGGTCAATGCGATCTATGTTCATTCCCATGATGGAAAAAACATCCTTCTCTTATCGATTGGCTTAAATGGGGTCCACGGGAAAGCTGCCTGGGAAGAGGCCAACATCACCGACTTTTTACAAGAACTTGTGACCTTAAAATACTTTGAAGGACAAGAGCACGTAGAAACAACGTTTGTGGACTCTGGGCTTGTTCGAGGCAATATCGGGAACCTGATCAAATCTATGGTCTATTTCATCCACCAGGCCCTTGTTCTTTCTGACATCAATGCCTATTCCTTCCGTCATATCGAAGAAGGGGTGTGTAGACATCCAGAGCTGTTTTGCTTGCTTATGAAAGGGTTTGAGCAAAAATTCCATCCGGAAACCCATGACCTCAAAGCATATGAAGAGACAAAGAAACAGTTTTTAGAGCGTGTAGACCTACTAGATACTGGAAATGAAATCCACGACACGATGAACAAAAACATCTTAAGACAAGCTTCTAATTTTGTAGAGTTTCTCTTAAAAACGAACTTTTATCGCAACAACAAGACTGCATTTAGCTTTAGACTCGACCCACACTACCTAGATCACCTACCTTTTGATCGAAAAGAAAAATTCCCAGAACTCCCCTTCGCCATTTACTTTATGAAAGGTTTTCATTTCTTAGGCTTTCATATCCGCTTTAAAGACCTTGCAAGGGGTGGCCTTCGAACTGTTGTTCCCGATAAGCGGGAAAAAATGGTATCAGAGAGAAACTATGTCTTTTTAGAGTGTTACGGCCTTGCCTACACCCAGCAAAAGAAGAATAAGGATATTCCTGAAGGTGGAGCTAAAGGCGTTATCTTTCTAGAGCCTTTTGAAAGACTTGCTCAAGAAGCTGAAATCCTTTCTAAAGAACTAGAAGAAGCAGGCTTCCCCCTAGAAGCCATTCAAAAGCAAGTTCAAACCTTCCTTTCTAACAGTAAACTAGAGCACTTGCATCAATCTCAGCGCTCTTACATAGAGTGCTTTGTCACGCTGCTCAACTGCAACCCCGATGGAACGCTCAAAGCAAAACACATCGTCGACTCTTTTAAAAAGCCGGAATACATCTACTTAGGTCCCGATGAAAACATGCACAATGAAATCATCGAATGGATCGCAAATTTCAGTGAGCATTATGGTTACAAACCAGGCAATGCCTTTATCTCTAGTAAATCAAGCCTTGGGATCAACCATAAAGAATACGGTGTCACCTCTCTTGGAGTGAACGTCTACATGGAAGAGGCTTTGAAATTTATAGGGATCGATCCCAACAAAACACCCTTTACCATCAAAATGTCAGGAGGTCCTGATGGGGACGTTGCTGGGAATGAAATGGTCAACTTGTTTCGGTTTTATCCAAAAACAGCTAAATTACTCACAACCATCGACGTATCAGGAACGATTTTTGATCCAAAAGGACTTGATCTTGAAGAATTGAACCGTCTTTTCGTAGAGCAAAAACCGATCCGTTTCTATCCACCTGAAAAACTCTCAGATGGTGGTTTTTTACTAGACCTTCGCAGCAAACGAGAACAAAACGCCTACACCTTTCAAACTCTTCTTCTTAAAAAAGAAAAAGGGAAGCTTGTCGAGGAGTGGCTCTCTGGTAATGAAATGAACCACATTTTGCGCCACACCGTCCACCAAACAAAAGCTGACATCTTCATTCCAGGCGGAGGGCGCCCTCGCACTTTGAATGAATCCAACATTAAAGATTTCTTAGATGAAAGTGGCAAACCCACCTCTCTTGCCATCATCGAAGGAGCCAACCTTTATCTCACACCTTTTGCAAGAAGAACCTTGGAAGATATGGGTGTGGTTATTATCAAAGACAGCTCTTCTAATAAAGGGGGCGTGATCTGCTCTTCTTACGAAGTCATTTGCTGTCTTTGCTTAAAACCTCAAGAGTTCATCGAAGAGAAACCGCAACTTGTAAAAGAGATCCTCGAGATCATCAAACAAAGAGCTCTCGATGAGGCAAGACTCTTGCTCTCTACTCACGGGCTAACACACGGCTATCTCACAGACATCTCTGAGGAGATCTCTCAGAGAATAAACCTCTATACTTATGAGCTCTTAGACTATTTTCAAGGGATCACCCTGTCTCAAGATCCGAAAGACCCTTTAAACCGGGCTCTTTTAAACTACTGCCCTCCGACTTTGAAGAAAAAGTATTCTGAGCGGATCTTTAAAGAAATTCCTGACATTCACAAAAAAGCGATCATTGCCTGCCATATTGGTTCAAGGCTCGTCTACAAAAATGGGCTAGCTTGGCACCCTAGGATCGTCGACATCCTCCCGATCATTTCTGAAGACTCAGAAATCGTCGGATCCTAATATATTTATCATAAGCAACTTAAGATATTTTCAAGCAGTCAAGCCTTTTGACTGCTAATTTTTCTTGCCTTTTGAAGTCACTGTTTGTTATACTGATAGACAGTTAAGCAAGAGAAATTAGCAAACCAAAACGCCGAGTGCTAAATTGAAACCACTACCTCAAAAAAAACCCAGCAAAGACGAAAGAGAAAAGCTGATCTTGATCGGCCTTGTAGAGCTCTACCTAAAAACCGGCAAGCCTGTCGGATCTCATACACTCCAAGAAAACGGCTTCAGCTCTCTTAGCCCCGCAACCCTTCGCAACTACTTTAGTAAGCTCGAAGAGCAAGGTTTATTAAAGCAGCAGCACTCATCCGGCGGACGAATCCCCACAAATCTCGCTTACAGAATGTATGCGGACACCTTAGCCCCCCCTTATTCTATGGATGAAGAAGAAAAAAAGCAGCTAGCTAAATCTCTTGTTCAAGAAACAAGAGAGATCCATTCTTACCTCCAAAAATGCGCTGACACTCTTTCAGATCTTTCTCAAGGCGCTGTTTTTCTATCCCTTCCAAGGTTTGATCAAGACTTTGTCCTTGATGTAAAGCTTGTGAACATCGACACCCACCGCATTTTATGCGTATTCGTGACTGACTTTGGCAACATTTTGACAGAGACCCTTTACACAGATAAAAAACTAAGCTCCTTTGATCTCAAAAGGATCGAGCAGTATTTCCATTTTAAGATCACAAACTTAAGCAAACCCGCTTTAAGTGAAGAAGAAGAAAAAAGAGCCCTTTCTTTCTACAATGAAGCGATGCTAAGACACATCGTTAACTACTCGAACTTTTCAAGCAGCGACCTGATTAAAACAGGTTTTTCTAAAATGCTGCACTACCCTGATTTTAATGATGCTTCAAGCCTTGCTAATGGTCTTTCTCTTTTTGAAAACACAGAAGCTTTAAGAGCGCTCCTTACAGAGTGCCTTCACAAAAAAGAGCTCACCTACTGGATTGGTGATGACCTTGCCCCTTTCTCTTCCCACGCCATGTCTTGCACAGTGATTGCCACCCCTTATTCGATCCATCAAAACATAGTCGGAAGCCTTGGAATCCTTTGCCCTAATAGGATCTCTTACAAGAAGATCTTTGCCCTTTTGAGTACTGCACAGGAAATGATCAGCGATAGCCTTACACAGAGTCTTTATAAATTCAAAATCAGCTACCGCGCCCCCAATAGCGCGCAGCTTGATTTTAAAAGGCAAGCACTACTGCTTGTCGAAAACAAAACCCCACAGCAGGAGTAACCAGCCGATGACAGACCAAGAACTACCACCAGAAAGCACAACTGATCTACCTCCGGAAGGAGATAGCGTCCTGCAAGAAGCTCCGAGAAACGAAGCTGAAGAGTACAAAGATAAATACTTAAGACTCCTAGCAGAAACGGAAAACACAAGAAAAAGACTTCAAAAAGAAAAACAAGAAATGCTCCGTTTTTCTGTAGAGAACGTCATTGAAGAGTTTTTGACACCGATGGACAACTTGGAAAACGCCTTAAAGCACACCGGTGGCATGTCAGCAGAGACACAGAACTGGGCACGTGGCTTTGAGATGATTTTAAGCCAATTTAAAGACGTTCTTACCCAAAACGGCGTCACCGCCTTTAAATCCGTTGGTGAGAAGTTCGACCCACATCTTCACGAAGCTGTTGAAGTGGAAGAGCTAGAGGATTGCAAAGACGGAACCGTTTTAGTCGAGTTTGTCAAAGGATACAAGAGCCACACAAGGACCGTACGCCCTGCAAGAGTGAAAGTGGCCAAGAAAAAAATTATCAAAGAAGAAAACGAAACTAATTAAATTAAACACCATTAAAAGAAGGAAATACATATGGCTAAAAAAAGCAGAATCATCGGAATAGACCTTGGAACCACCAACTCCTGTGTATCGATCATGGAGGGAGGAGTTCCTGTTGTGATTGCGAACGCTGAAGGCGCTCGTACTACCCCTTCTGTCGTGTCATACAAAGGAAGCGAAAGACTTGTAGGAGTCCCAGCAAAAAGACAATCTGTAACAAACCCAGAAAAAACGATCTCTTCTGCAAAGAGATTCATTGGACGCAAGTTCTCTGAAGTTCAATCTGAAATCCAAACTGTGCCTTACAAAGTTGTCGGCGGTAATAACGGCGACGCCGTTTTTGAAGTGGATGGCAAGATGCTCACTCCAGAAGAAGTGGGAGCTCAAGTTCTTTTAAAGATGAAAGAAACAGCAGAAGCGTATCTTGGCGAGAAAATCACAGAAGCTGTTATCACAGTTCCTGCGTATTTCAATGACTCTCAAAGACAATCCACAAAAGACGCAGGTAAAATTGCAGGTCTTGAAGTTAAAAGGATCATTCCAGAGCCTACAGCTGCAGCTCTTGCCTACGGCCTTGATAAGCAACAAGACAAGAAGATTGCTGTGTTCGACTTAGGGGGCGGAACCTTTGATATCTCCATCCTCGAAATCGGTGATGGCGTATTTGAAGTACTTTCCACAAACGGTGACACACACCTCGGTGGTGATGACTTTGATAACGTGATCTTGCACTGGATGCTCGATGAGTTCAAAAAAGACAACGGGATTGATTTAAGCAAAGACAAGATGGCTCTTCAAAGACTTAGAGATGCCGCTGAAAAAGCTAAGATCGAGCTCTCCGGAACTCAAACAACTGAGATCAACCAGCCGTTCATCACAATGGACGCCTCGGGCCCTAAACACTTAGCTCTCACATTAACACGTGCTAAGTTTGAATCCCTTGCTCATGACCTCATTGAAAGAACTGCAGAGCCTTGCTTAAAAGCTCTAAAAGACTCAGGTCTTTCTAAAGACAAGATCGACGAAGTGATCTTGGTTGGTGGTATGACCCGTATGCCAGCAGTTGAAAAGAAAGTAAAAGACATCTTCGGTAAAGAGCCTCATAAAGGCGTAAACCCTGATGAAGTTGTAGCCATCGGTGCTGCGATCCAAGGAGCTGTCTTAACAGGTGATGTAAAAGACGTTCTTCTTCTCGACGTCATTCCTTTGACACTCGGGATTGAGACAATGGGTGGAGTATTAACTCCAATCGTTGAAAGAAACACAACGATCCCAACTCAGAAAAAACAAGTCTTTTCAACAGCTGCAGACAACCAACCAGCTGTGACCATCGTCGTTCTTCAAGGAGAGCGTAAAATGGCGCGGGACAACAAAGAGATCGGAAGATTTGATCTCTCTGACATCCCACCAGCTCCTCGTGGTATGCCACAGATCGAAGTTTGTTTTGACATCGATGCAGACGGGATCCTCCACGTTTCTGCTAAAGACACCAAAACAGGCAAAGAGCAAAAGATCCGAATTGAAGCAAAATCAGGTCTTTCTGATGACGAAGTCAAGCGCATGCTCAAAGACGCTGAAGAGCACGCTGAAGAAGATAAGAAAAAGCAAGAAGAGATTGAAGTTCGCAACGAAGCAGACTCTTTAGCCTTCCGCGCTGAAAAGTCCCTTAAGGAGTACAAAGACCGTCTCCCAGCTAACATCGTCAGCGACGTTCAAGCTAAAATTGATGCCGTCAAAAAAGCTCTCGAATCTGGAGACATCTCTCAGATCAGATCAGCTAAAGACGAGCTCAATGAGCACATGCAAAAAATTGGAGAGTCCATGCAAAATGCAGGACCGGCTCCTGAGCAGCCACAAGGTGCCTCCCAAGACAAACCTGACATCGAAGAAGCCGATGTAGAAATCTTGGACAAAGACGGCAAGTAATCTTATCTTAAAGTAAGAAGATCCAAAGCAAAGGAGGCCTTGAGTAAAGGCCTCCTTTTTCTTTTCCAGACAGATAAGAATGTCGGTAATGACCTTGTCCCTCTTTTAGGTCCAACCTAAATTAGAGGTTCCTGTTTTTCTTTCTCTACCTTCCTGGCAGCAACTCCTACTTGGATTCATTTGGAGGGGGGGTATATTAGTTCTCAACTAAGGGACTTGGCATTGATGCATTTGCATCATTCCAAACTTGTTCAAGCATAGGATAATATTTTTTTTCCATTTGAAGAACCAAATCTTTTTGATCTTGCGAGATTTCTAACTTTATAAAATCAAGATCATATCTATCTCTAGGGAGAGCACTAGGTGCAATATAAGGAAATATGCCAATACCTCGGCTTATCCTCTTTCCTTTAACGCCTACAAATGTTGCCGCAAGATGCCAAGAATAGCACATAGAATCCGTAGATAACTGCACTAACAAATGACTTAGCAAGACAAAAGAATGTCTCGTCCATTCTCCAAAACATATTACTGAATCTTGTTGACCTTCGATATCAGAACAAACTAGCTCTAAGCCCCCATCTCTCTTAATTAGTAAATGTTTTGTTTTATCAGTAAAAAAAATTAAACCTTCGGAACATAATCGATACTGTGAATTTACGATCCCACCATCTCTACCTACTAAAGAATTCAGTAGAGCCCGAAAAATCTGCTGAAAACTCCAATCGCTTGTTTTTAAACAGATATTCGACTGGTCGGGAACAACATATAGGATCCATCCTGGAGGCTTAATGTTAAAATCTCCAGAGTCGGCAATCAGGGCATCTATGCGTTCCTTTCGTTGCTCTACACGAATTTCGGATTGCTTATTTCTCTTTAAACATATTCCAACTACTTCTGCCGTAGTCATTGGAACTACATCTGTCCCAACTCGTTTTGGAAACATGGAAGACTGTCCGTTGGTCTTTAATTGATGAAGGTTATCGGATACGGGACAAACAATCATAACAACATATTTCCCCGAGGCTAACTGCATACGTCGTAAAAAAACACTTTCAATTACAGGGTCATAAAGCGATCTTAGTTTATCAATTATATGTTTTTGAAAACGCTCCCAATTTTCAATACTAATTCCTACTACCTCGGAAAAAGTCCCCTTTACTTCTTTGATTCCCAATAAAATGACCCCCCCTTGGGCATTAACAAATGCACCTGCTAATTTACAGATACCGAACCAATCTTCTTTATTAGAATTCTCAGACTTTGGAATATATTCATTAAAATCTATAGTACTACCTTCTTCTGCTCCCTTTAAGAGACTATACAAAACATCTTCTGTAACAACATCCTTTAGTTTATCTAACCAATTCACATTTCCATCCTTATGTATTTTAAAAGAAGCAGAATAGAATGTTTACGGCCTTCAGTCAAGTGTGTTTTGAAATGATCAGTTTGATCCTTTCTATTATCACCTAATAAATTTCATATCTCTTGATGCCTTTCTAGAAAAAATTCAGGAATCTCAATAGAACTACCATCACCAAATTCTACCGTATACAGCCACTCCCCCATCTTAATGTTAAACTCACTTGATAACTTTTCAGATTTAACCTGTTCCATTCCACACACCACAGCTATCTTGCCTGGAAAATAAGAAGAAGGAGCATCTAACTTAATCGCTACCAGATCGTTCCATGTAAATATATTTGTTTCTTTACTTGTCATACATTCCTTTGATTTTTGAATAATATTGGCAGCCAAGGCGTCCCATCAGCATTTGTTATCCCAGGTACATGAGCATGTGGGTTTTGAGAACGTGGATCTTGATGAGCTAGACTAGGAGGATGACCTTTACCATCTTTCCTAATACCTGTAGCTTTCCCGTCTCTGTCTTTTTGTTGGATACATTTGCCATCTTTAGATCCACCTAATTGATATCCTTCTGGCACGGGGATAATATTACCAGAGGAATCTCCTACAAAGACTTCTTCATCAACTGGGCCATTAAATGGGTTAGTATTTTTCCATGAAGTATTGGGGACCTTAATATCTTGAGCATGCCAGGTTGCTTGAGCGCATCCAGAAGCCATCAAGGCAAATCCAATTTTACATTGGACTGCAAAAGGAATCGTATAAGCTCCAGCAGTAGCGACCTCTAAGACAGTACCTGAGGCCATTATGGCTCCGCCTAGCAATATCTGGCCAATTCCTAGAAGGAATCCTGCCAGATTTTCTCCGTTAGGATCTTGGTATTTGAATGGATTATTCAAAACATACTGATAAAGGTTAAAACTATCTACAAATCCTGCTGGGTCTGTTGAGAGCCAGCGGCCTAAGCGAGGATCGTAGTAGCGTTTACCAAAGTAGATAAGGCCGAGCTCTCTATCTTGCCGTTTTGAAGCAAAACGCCAGGGACTTAAGGGGCGGTCTTTTATAGAGTCGTGTAACTCTTCACCAAAGGCTGTGAAATCATAACTTGCGGCAGTGGATCTTGTCTCAAGATCAACTAGACGGCGAATGTTCCCCTGAACATCAATTAAGGGAGCAAAAATATGATCTTTAACTTCAACGGCTACTGTTTGTGCAGCTCTGCCTAAAACTCTCAAGTTCTTAGACTCATTGGAAGTTGTAAAAGCGCCGATCTCATTTTGTCCATCATAGAGGTAGTATTCACGGAAAAACTCTTGATGACCATCAGGAGTTACTGTGTATACAGCTTTACTCATTCTTCGGCCTAATGGATCATAAGAGAATTGAACCTTTTTCTTTGCAGAAGAGACCTCTAGAAGTTGACCTAATGGATCATAAGTGAAAACAGACTCTTCTGAAGCTGCTTTACTGAGGGTCTGATTCCCATTGAGATCGTAAGAGTAGGATGTTCCCTCTAAAGAGAGCAGCTCATTGAGATCGTTGACTTGATGCTCTTTGCCATTTTTTTGGACTCTATTGTAAAGAGAGTCGTGCTCGTAAGTAAGGTTGTTTTCTGAAGAGAGCTGTGATAGGTCGTCATAACCATAGCTAAGTCTTGCTTGATCAACAGAGGCGGTAACCAGATTGCCAAGGGCATCGTAGCTGCAGTCTTGAGAAAAATAGGAACTCGAAATAGAGGTTTTTTGCCCTCTTACATCTGTTATGTGGGAGACGTGGCTTAAGTTTCCAATTAGGCTCTCAGAAACAAGATTCCCATCTTCATCATAACTATCATAGGTATGGCTATAAAGAGCCTTGCCTTGAGGTGAAATTCTAGTCACACTTTTTAAAAATAAGGGATCGTAGGCGTAAAGGACTGTTCCTTGATTACCCATTTTCAAGTAAGTCGGGCGACCTAATAGGTCGTACTCCTTTTTGACTTCTAGGCCCGATGGGAATGTTTCTTTTTTTACATTGCCAAAAGGATCTACGTCTCTTTTGATGGAGATGTTTTGATTTTCATCAAGGGCAGATTTTAGATGACCCTCTTTGTCATACTCAAAGGAATGGTGGATCTTGCCATCAGAAGAATCTAACCGGCTCATGAAGCCGAGTGGATGATAGCTGTAGGCAAGAGTAATGCCATCTGGAAGAGTTTTTGTGGCTCTTTTACCAGATGGTAGGTAGGTATAAGATGTCGTTCTTGCATCTTCTGTTCCAGATCCCCTTGTCATCGTTTCTATGTAATGATCTGATGTATAAGTATACTTGACTATTTGTGTAGTGCGAAGGAGGTCCTTTTCATAGACGTGGTCTTTTTGGTAGAGAAGATTACCTTGAGGATCATGGATCATCTCCTGGCAAGAGATTGTTAGCCCTTGAGAGTTTAAAACTTCGGACTTAACAGTGCGATGTAGAGCATCCTTAGTTTCAACGGTCATAACATCAAAAGGATCGATAGAGACCTTTTGTAGTACGTTTTGACCTAAGGCATTTACAAACTGCTCATTGTAGGTTGTTTTGGAAGCATACCCCATCGCATCAGTGTACTGAACTCTTCTTGAAAAAGAATCATAGACGAACGTATCAACGGCCTTTTTGCCGTTGATCGTTCGAGTGATGGTTTCTTGGTTCCCATCTGCATCATATGAGTAGCTGATTTTATAAAGAAGCTGATCTGAAGCATCTGTTTTACGCTCCTCTAACACTCTACCTTCTAAATCCCTGTCGTAATGAACTACAAGGGTATTAGAGCCGTTACGTTTATGGACACTTGTTAGGTTGCCAAGAGAGTCGTAGTTAAAGTCTGTCACTTGATCACAAAAGTCTTCTCGGATTTTTCTGCCAGCTCCATCGTAGGAATAGAACTTTAAATCTCCCTCTTTATCCATCGACATAAGAAGTTTAAATCCATCATGGATGAACGTTTCTTCAGCAAGGATTTTTCCTTCTTTTGAAGCGTATGTTTTAGAGCGGGCTCTTCCAAAAACATCTCGTTTATATTCCGTCTTAAGGCCATCAGGATCTGTATGGCTTATAAGAGTGCCATTTTTTGCATAACGGAAGGTTTCAACGCTTCCGCTCGGATGAAAAATGGCGCTTTTTGAGCCATAGACGTTATAGCGGTATGTTGTGACATTCCCTCCCGCATCTGTTTGGGAGATCTCTCTTCCAAAAGGATCGTAAGTGGAAGATGTCGTAACAGGGATCTCTTGTCCTTTAAAAGAAGCGATAGAGGGGTAGTCTGTTTTTATGATCTCATTAACAAGTGGATCGTATGTGTAACGGGTCGTATTAGAAAAGGGATCTGTTTTTTGGATTTTACGATCTTGGAAATCGTAGGCTGCCGATGTTACGTGAGTAGTCCCATCGTCCCCTGTTTCTGTCAGTTTGACAAGACGTCCCTTTGTGTCGTGATCAAAAGTCTTTTCAACTCTGCCAGAGAAGTTTGTAGCTGTCTTAAGGCGACCTCTTGCATCGTATGTATAAGTAGCCTCCTGTCCTAAAGAATTGGTTTCAGAAAGGATGTCGCCACGTTCATTGTAGGTTTTGTAGATGGTGTAGGCTAAAACCCCTTCTGCATTATAAACGGCTTCTTCAGAAACGTTGCCATAGTCATCGTAATTTAAATGACGTTTTTTTAAAGGCTTTTCGGTTCCATTTTCTAAATATGTTTCTACTATCCACTCAAGCATGTGGAGAAAGGGTGCTGACTGACGCAATAGATAAGTTGTAATGAGTCTTTGTGTAACCCCTGACAAATTATCCCGGTCTTCTGTTTCTCCATTGTCAGAAATGAATTTGATGAGGTTATTGCAATCATCATAAATAGAAAACTCCCGAACTAGGATGTCTTCTCCGTCTGTTATGAGCTTAGAGGTGATAAGGTTGGTTTTTGGAAGATAAGAAAAGGAAGTTGTTTTTCCATCTTCTGTTTCTTCTTTTAGAAGAAGATTTCTTCCATCGTCTGAAAATGTTCTTTTCGTTGTGAGAGTCTCTTGAGTCCCCTCTCCTGTTAGATCTCCGGTAAATGTCTCGATAGTTGGATTACCAAAGCTGTCGTATTCATAGGTTTTTTTATAGAAAAGGTTATTTTGACCATCTTTCATGGATAAGGATTTCAGCCAGTTATTATCGTTCCAATCATAGAGTTTTTCTTTTTGGAGCTTTCCAGTCTGATCAAAGTATTGGATCAATTTTGTTAGAAGGTTTTTAGAAAACTGGTAAACAATCGATGTTCCATCGCTATTTTTAACAGTTGTTGTTCCTTCCTTCTCGCCTGCAACTGGCGGCTGATACGACATTTCATAAACAGGCTCAAAGGAATCGTTTTGACCGACAGGTAGTAAGAGCTTATGAGCTTTATAGTACTTAGCCCCATCGCCGAATCCTGCGCTAACTATGTTAAAAACATCCTCTTTGCACGAGTAGGATTTTAGAAGAAATTGATTGGAATACTCTAAAGATTCAGATCGATACAAAGGACTGCTTACGGAAGTTAAAACAGGAGGACAGGGAAGACTAGCCTCTCTTTTGGTGTTTTTCCGTCCTTTCTCCTCAATTTTCCATTGAAGCGTTTTTGTTTGATAGGTGTAATCTGCCTTAAGTCCTGAAGAAGAGGTGAAATGGCAGCCGACATTGTTTGACGGTTTTCCTTCCATAGTAAGAGAGGCATAGACATATCTCTCTTTTGGATCAAGACTTTCAACGTATTGAAATGGCCCCCTATTTGGGTACTTATACTTAAGAAGCTTGCCACTTGGAAGAACTTCCTTTTCAAGGTAATAAGCATAAGAAGATGTTGTAGCTCGTCCTCTTTTACGGTAAATTCGAACTCCACCATCCGCCAAAGAGACAACAATCTTATCCCCTCCATCTTCATAAGAGATCCGAGTGTTCCGAGGATCGTATTTACCGCTTGGAACATCCCCTGCCACATTACTAATAGCATAAGAAGGAGAAGCCAAAGATGTCTGGCTGTAGTTAGGTCCTGATAGACGAAAGTCAAGTGTCGTACCACTAGGATCTGAAAGGCGCACTTCCATCGATTTTGGAATGAGCTCAAGCCTTACATGAGGAAAAAACTGCCACCCTTTATAGTTGTTTTGAAGATAGTTATATAAACACTCTTTATCATACTCAGCTTTCTGGTTCTTATTCTTTTGAAAAACGCTAGGTATATGAGGGGGCAAATAGGTGCGGCTAAGAACGATGTTTTGAGCGCCTTTAACAACCATATCAGTTTGTCTTAAAGCGGGCTGTCCGCTCAAAGGGCTAATAAACCCTCCAATCAAATAATCAGGTTCGCTTGTTAGAGTCGAAACTTGTTCTGGAGTTGAAGGAACAAGGCTTTCCTGCAGCTCTTCAGCTCCAAACCCTAAAGCCATAAAAAAACAGCAGCTGATCGTGATTAAATAGCGTCTCATTCTTAACCTATATTAAGTTTTAAGAAAGGCGATGATACTGAAGATGAGAGAGGCAAAGCAACTGTTTTTCCAGAAAGATAGAAAGATCTTCTTTTTGAAAAACAGTGCCATATATAAATAGCTTATTCTATATCTCTCCCATTTTAGAGCCTTTTTGATGGAAATGTTTTTGGTAAATTTGTAATGTATGCCTAGAGAGGATCACGAGAAAAACTCGTGCATACAGGGCTGTCTTTGAAAAACATGAAATTAGCTGCATTACTTTTAACTTCTAGTCTTACTCTTGGAACCTCTTTATATTCAGCCATCCCCGCTGAAGATCGATTGACCTACCAGCCTTGGTTTACAGGCCCTCTTCTCTCCCCTACTCCCATCAACATGGATCCTTTGCATCCAGCTATTGAGCCCTCTTTTACCATCTTTAATACCTATGGATTCTATAACTCTCATTGGAAGATGGAAAAACAAGATAACGTATGGGGAATAAATCCTCTGATAGATTTTCAGTTTGGAATTACTAAAAACTTAGGGATAGAAACGATTGTTTCTTCCATTTCGAATTTCAGCAAAGGGCAAACAGCCACCTATTTCCAAGACACGCTCTTTCTTTTGGGCTATCAGGTATCCAATGACGTCAAGGACTCTTGGGTCCCCGATTTCAGAATTCTTATTGAGGAACTATTCCCAACAGGAAAATACCAGAAACTCAATCCCGAGAAACTCGGGATTGATGCTACTGGTTTTGGATCTTTTCAAACTGGACCTTCAGTTGTCGTTCGCAAGATGTATTACTTTTCCCGCAACGTATTGACTCTGAAGTGGAGTGGTACCTACCTCTTTCCTTCCTCTGTGAATGTAAAAGGATTCAATACCTATGGAGGAGGGCATGGAACAAAAGGGACAGTAAAACCCGGACAAAGTTTTATAGCCTTCTTTTCTGGAGAGTACTCCCTGAGTCAATGTTGGGTATTAGCCTTTGATAGTGAGTTGATCTTCCAAAGAAAATCCCATTTTAAAGGGAAAAGAGGAACATTTGCTCCAGGAGTGCCAGCAACTACCGAACTCCCCGCTTCCATACAGATCAGCTTCGCACCTGAGGTAGAGTACAATATTACACCATTATCGGGCTTGCTCGGTGGAGTTTGGTTTACAGTGGCTGGAAGGAATTCGAATGCATTTGCTTCTGTGTTCTTTGCGTATTTACAGGTTTTTTAATAATCCCTATGTAGGATAACCAGAATGAAAGGAAAAATATCTAATTTAATTAAGAAAGACCATCTACGGTTCTTGAAATTTGCTCACGACCATAGAATAGAAATAAGACCAAAATCAAGATATATCGGAATGATTTTTACTGCTTTTGCTTACCTTTTATTGGCACTTTCTACAATTTTCTTTGAAAAAGCTTCTGAAGCAGTACCTATTTTTCAAATTTTCTTCATCCAATTTTTGGTTGTCTTTACTATCTTTCTCCTTTTTCTACTTCCAAAAGGGAGGAAAGCCTTCAAGCCCAAAGAAAAAAAACTCGTATATCTGCGTGGGATAATCGCAATAATTACCTACTATGCTTATTTTGCCTCAAAAATTTGGATAAACATCATCGATAACTCATTGTTGTTTAGCATCGATGCTCTTGTAATCCCTCTAATCATGTATATTTTCTTTGGAGTTTTCGTCAGTAGGACTGCTATTATTGGGTTGTTGATAGGTTTTTTAGGTATAGCTTTCGTTAACGTCTTTGATTTGAAATTCAACAGCTTAGGTGGGATTATAGGCATTTCTTCTGGCCTTGGCCTAGCTTTTATTGTCGTTATCACAAGCTATATGGTAAAAAAGGATTCTCCCTTAGTTATAGCTTTCTATCAGGCTCTAATAGGCGTTGTTGTTTCAGGAGCTTTAATGTGCTTTACAGACTGGAAAACCCCAAATCTAATCGACTTAACATCAATCCTCTGCCAGGCTGCTTTTTTTGCGCTTGCATTATTCCTGTTTCTTGATGCTTTCTACTATACAGAGGCATACATCATCGGAGCATTCAGCTATACGCTTACAGTCTTCATTATTTTTCTAGATGCCTTAATCCTCGGGAAAGTAATTGATTTGCATTCTTCAATAGGTACTTTGTTAGTGTGCGGCGGAGGGCTAACCGTTATTGTCAGCAGTTATTCCCGAGACAAGCATCATAAATCAGGATAAAAGTTTACGTTCTCTCTAGCTTCTTCTATCCATTTTAGATTGGTAGGATCTTTGAGAACTTTTTCAAATGTATTCTTAGATCTCTCCGTTGCAAAATATCTCAGTTGATCTGAGGGATTTAGTATGACGCTTAAAATCGTTTTTGCTACTTCTTCTGGAGATACGCCATTGCTTAATATTTTTCTGAGATATTCAAGAGTGGTTTTAGTGTAATTCAAATAGGGATTGTCGATATCGCTCAACCGCGATCCCATTTTCAATGTCTTTTCAGCTATTTGCGTGGCTGTTGCAGTCAGCTCAATTATCGAGACATGTATATTCCAAGGACATAAATTTACTGCAAGAGAGTGACCTACAGCTTCTAGAGCAAATTTACTAGCTGTATAAGCTCCGTACATGCCGTGACTTTCTATACCTGATGTACTACCAAGAAAAATAATGTGACCTCTTTTTTCTTTACGCATTAACGGTATTAGTTCTTGCGTCAACAAAATTGGTCCAAATAGATTGGTCTGAAATTGTTCATGAAATTGGTCTGGATAGATGGTTTCAATTGGACCAAAAACAATCTCACTGGCGTTATTGATAATTACATCTATTCCCTCTGCCTTATCTTGAATTTCCTGTGTTAATTTTTTGATGGTATCTTGCTTTCCCAAATCAACTTCTCTTATTATGATGTTTTGGTTTTTCTCAGCTAAAGCCCTCAAATTCTCACAGCTATTTACAGAGCGAACACCTGCATAAATTTTAAACCCCTGGGACGCCAATAACTCTACCGTCGAATAACCTATTCCTCGAGAACATCCAGTAATAAGAGCTACTTGCATGCTTTTGCCTCTGTTTGGGTTGTGTTTCCATTTATTAAGGTCCTATCCATACAAAACTTAATCCACCGACATTACAAGTTTGCCTTTAACTCTACCTGTCTCTAGAAGACGATGTGCATTTTGAACAGTATCTACTGTCAACCCTCCTAAAACCTGGTAATAAGGAACTTTAATTGTTCCTGATTCCAATAGATGCATAATATGAGTTAATTGCTCGCAATATATTTGCCAAGTCTCTGACTTCCCAGAATAAGATTCGGCTCCTACAAAAATGGAATGTGTGGATAAATTGCGTTGAAAATACAGATTTCCTTTAGCCCAAAGTGATAGATCGGATTTAGGATCCTCGGGAACTATTGATATAACATGACCCGAATAGTCTGTTAACTCAAGACAAAGTGTCTTCATTTCTTTTCCTACTAAATCAAAGGTTGCAAGAAAAAGATTCCCGTGGTTAACCTCTATGAGCTTTTCTCTTAATTTTTCTGTTGTAAGTCCCTTATAAATGATAATATTGGCTTTATTGATATTCAGTTTTTCAGAGAGAAATTCAGATGAGGCCTCGCTACCTGCTAGCGTATAGATCAAGTCATTATGAAAATACCGCGCTAGTTGTACAGCAAAGCCCCCTACGCCTCCAGCTGCCCCAGCTATAAAAATAGGCCTATCTTTTCTTAAGGATTGTAAAGTTGAAGCAGCTCGATACGCCGTCATGGCCGCAAGAGGAACACATGCAGCCTCTTCAAACGATAAGTTTTTTGGCTTCTTTGCAACAAATTGATAAGGTACACAAACATACTGAGCATAGCTGCCATTAGAACCTTGGCCAAAGGGCATCGCATAGACCTCATCTCCGATAGCAAAATTATTCACCTCGGCCCCAATTTCATCAATAAATCCGCTACAGTCAGCTCCCAAAATTACAGGGAGGCAGTTTCCGTATGCACCTTGACGAATTTTAACATCAACAGGGTTAAAAGCTGCCGCTTTAACTCGAATTCTTACTTCTCCCTTTTGAGGACGCGGGATATCTACATTGTCTAGACGAAAATTATCTATTCCGCCCATTGCATGAAGGATTACAGCGTTCATTTTCATCTGGTTCAAATCCTTGTTAATCTATTATTTAGAGGAAAGAATCTCTGATTTTTGCAAATACTGAAGTTGGTTTAATATCAATTGTTGTAGGTCATCTTCCATTGGGAAAAAGCCTTGCTGTTTTGAATTTACTATAGAAGCTTGATAGATAGAAGCCAATATCAAAGCTCGAGTCAGCTGAAAGTCATCTGGATCGATCGAATCATAGTCTTCATCAAAAGTAAGTGGGAAACCGGAATTAAGAAGAGTTACCCCCCCTCCCGATACATTGCTATGGCAATTTTTAACGGGGTATAATCTTCTAAATTGAAAAGCATCAAATTCACGGTCAGAAGATGAAATGCTGGCTAATATTACCGACCTTTTCAAGAACTTGAAGTCAGAATGAGTAAGTGATGTTGCCCCTGTACACCCTATAATTAAATCAAACTCCCCTAATCTTGATTTAAATTCATCAGATGAAATCGTGCTTCTTTCGGGAATGGAATCAAAAACAGAAACAAAGTATCGGTCTTTCAAGATCTCATGTAGTTTTTGTCCCAATACACCATAACCTATTAGAAGCACCTTACTCACATTGTCATCTAATTGATCCAGCTTCTCTTGAAGCTTTCTCAGGACTACTGAAATTATGATCGGACTCTCATATTCTAGTTTAAGCCAGGATCTTGCGAGGTTAATGATTGGAAAAGGGAGATTTTTATCCTGCATTCTATTAAAACCAGAGGAAGTTTGCTCAATTCCGACAATCGGCAAGCCTTTCGGTAAAAGTAGCGAGGCTCTTTCTAATAAATGCCCTCCATCATCGAGAATAATAATTCTCTCATAGGAAAATAAATCATTCGATAATGCAACTTGTTTAATCATCTCATCTACATTTCGATCAAAATCCAAATCAAAGGGAACGTTGCAGTTAAAAGAAGCGCTAGAAAACAAGGCATTTATCCCTTTTTTTCTTAGGCGGACTAAAACATCAGGATTTGTAGAATAACACTTACCAAGCACATATAAATTCTCAGGATCGAGACGAAAATGGAACAAGGCATCAAAAAGCACTTCAGTAGTCGAGCATAAATGTTGTACTGATATTATTAATGTATTTTCTAAATTTAGGTCATCAAGCAGATGTTTCAAGCTTTCGATCAATGGCAAGCTTCTTTGGGGGGAAACAGTATCGAAAGCACCTTTCGATATAGCGCTCCGTGAATATCTTACGGCTTTCTCTATGTTTCTGTTACTCATCAATATCCCTGATGTTTTTTTATAATTAGACCAGTTTATCCGATTTTAGGACTACTCGCTATTTAGGTTAAACGATAAAGCCTATTGTCATACTCTTGATCTGTATTCGTTACCTTCCAAAGTTCCCAGTTATACTGATTTTGCTCGAAAATGCTCTCTAGCAGTTCAGTCTCGCCTTTATTTGAAAATGCGATGAAAATTTGGGTCTCTTTATGGGAGTATTCTCTAGCTTGGATTAGAAATTTCTTAATAGAAACAAAAGCTGGATCGTAGAAGGCATATTTTAATGGATCATCGATTTTGATCTCATCACAATGGTATGGCATGTTGAAAACGATGATATCGAAGGCTTCCTTTGGAATATTGTCGAAGCAATCGCTTAGATACGTTTTTATTTCATTTTCTCCAAATCCGTGCAACGTATTGTTTTCTTGGGCATTTTCCACGGCACTTGGATTAATGTCGGCTTGCACTACTTGACTAGCCCCATTCTGTAGAGAAAATAAACCTACTATCCCTGGGCCACATCCCATATCACAGACTTTCTTGCCTTTTACAAGATCTCTCAAGTTCTTAAGCATAAAGCTGGTTGTCCTGAACTTTTGCGAAGGGTAAACATGTGGGAATACCACGAGATTGATCCCATCCACTTCAGACTTGATGACTTCTTGACTTGTCTCATTCACGTCATCATATATCTCATCCGCTGACAGCTGATAATATTCTACTGAAGACTTCATAGGTCTCTCCATTTTAGGGTCAAAACAATTTATTTTTTGAGACTTTCCTCAAACTGTTATTCTTTGCAGATTTTATGCGTAGATAATATGGGATATTGCTGGAAAAATCAAGGAAATAGGCCTTATTACAATTAGGCATTCAATCTTCTTTTACTCCACTATTTTGCCTCATTTAAGGATAATACCCCCCCGTAAACTCCTTTACTCCTTACAGAGGTCCCTTTTCCCCTACGGAACTCTTCTTAAAATCCCATTAAACCCATAAAATATTGAAAATAAGATTGTTAAGAAACTATTAAGACGTGAGCGACGAGACAATACAATTATTTTGACTTCAAATAAAATGTTTGATATAATTATTGAAATTGAATTTTTAACTAGGTGTTTTTATGAAACTAACTTTAGCCGTATCTTTTTACAAATACATTATAAACATCTGTTCTGTCCTTATCGGAGGCCTAACTGGCTTTTTGATGTTCGGAGTTGCAGGGTCTTTAGTGGGTGCTGGATTAGGGGTCGTTTTTGGGAAATTCCTAGAAAAAAACATTTTGAAAGGAACGGCTTAAACAGATGCATAACACAGAACAAGAATATCGTTTTCTTTCTGAATGGAATCCTTTGGATCAAACGGGCCTTGTCCCAAAAATCCAAGTCGTTACCGTTTTTTTGCAAAACGAAGATAAAATATTAGTCCTACAAAGAGCTAGAAATGATCTACAACATAAATTATGGGGCATTCCTGGTGGGAAATTAGATAACGGGGAAGATCCTATTCAAGGTCTTTGTAGAGAGGTTTTAGAAGAAACCACAATAGATATATCTGGTCAATCTATCCAACTCTTGGGAACGGCCCTTAGCCGTACTCCTTGCGACGGACAGTATGGACTATATCTTTACCACTTAAAGGTGTCCGGCAACCCTGCCGTAAAGATAAACCAGGAAGAACACTACGACTTCAAATGGCTTACGCTAGATGAATTCAAAAAACTTAATTTGTTAACAGCTCAACGAGAAGCTTTTCTATTCGTTGAAAGTAAGTTGATCCAAGCCATTAACTCATAAAGGATGATTAACCATGAATAACATATCAAACTGCATTAAGACTGTAATTAGTGGCTCGTTTAGGAAGCACCTAGCCCAGATCATTACGCTAAAGAACGCTCTAGAAAAAAATCAAATTACTGTACTATCCCCTCACGGAGATATCGCCGTTAACCCGAGCGAAGAGTTTATTATCCTAGATTCTGATCCAGTAACTCATCCAAAATTGCTACAAGACTCTGTCTTTGCTAAAATGCGGGGATCTACATTTCTTGTAGTCGCCAATTGCGGTGGTTATTTAGGGAAAGCTGCCATTATGGAAATCGGTTATGCAATAGCTATAGGAATCACCATCTATTGCCTAGAACCTGTCGAAGATCCAAATCTTAGCCCTTATTGCAGGCCTTTAAGTGAAATCTTCCCTGATGTTGTAAATTCAGTCTCAGGTGTAGCTCAAAAAACAGAACCTGTGACTAGCTAGGAAAACCATGAGTCGACTTATCTTACCCTTAGTAGAGTCTCTGATCGATGCCTGCGGCGATGTTTCCCTTTCTAGGGTAAGGATTATAGGAGTTCAGCACATCCTTGAAACAACGCATGCCATGTTTCAATCCCTGTATAAATTAGGTTTAAAGCCTGAGAACGTCTCTATTATCGGAAAATGCTATTCTACTTGCCAGGAAGTCTACGATGAAATGATCCAAGATGGCATCGATGTATGCCCTGGAAGTTTTGTCTATTCTTCTCATACTTCATTTGATGAGCTCTATACTCAAACAATCAAGCAGTTTCTAGAGTTCAGAGTCCCTAACATTTCTAAAGATCAATACGACTGCATCATCGTACTGGACGATGGGGGCAAATGCATAAGCTTTTTTAGCGATTACAACTCCAATTCTATACCCGTTGTTGCAATAGAACAAACTTCTTCTGGCTATCACGCAATCCGTCAAAAAGAGCTAAATTTCCCTGTTATTAACGTTGCTAGATCCCCTGCTAAATTAACCCTAGAAGCCCCTATGATTGCTCAAGCAGCAGCAGAGCGTTTGTATAAAAGTTTGCAAAAAAGAAATCTATCTTTTGATAACGCCTTGATCATTGGAGGAGGGGCTATCGGACAAGCCATTCGTAATCACCTTTCTAACGATATGGATATCAAAATTTGGGATCGAAACATAAATTACAGCGACTATGGACATCTTGACTTGCCAGACATTCTCGGTGATTTTTCGCTAATTATCGGCTGTACAGGAGAAACTAGCGTTCCTCATCACCTACACTCTCTTTTATCCCCAGAAACAGTCTTGGTAAGCGCATCTTCTTCTGATAGAGAATTCGATGCTCATCATCTGCGCAGGAAAACCTCAGATGGCAAAAGCTGCTACTCTGACTTAGAGATCGACGATTTATTGCTCGTTAATAGCGGTTTTCCCGTGAATTTTGATGGTGAAAGAGAAAATATAGACCTGCACCTCATTCAGCTAACAATCGCTCTAATTTCTGCGGGAATACTTCAAGCCTATAGAATTGCACATACAGCTGAAGCCGGTATCCTTCCATTAGACCCTAGCCTTGAAGCTGGAATCCAATCAGAATTCCTAGAAAGCCAAAAGCCAAACAACTAAATTTATAGATTACTTTAAGACTTCTACTTTTTTTTCTACATTCCATTGAAACACTGTAGCCACGACGTAGGTGAGGACAGTAAATATTGATATGACTAGAGCGTCGTACCTGAAAAGAAAGATCAATAAGGGTGCAACAAAAGAGGCTATTGTGTCCGCAGATTCAACAAGTGCGGATCCAAAAGCCCTATGTTTAGAGCCTTTCATTCTGATCACCGCATCGGTCACAAATGGCAAATATAGCCCCCCTATCACAGAATAGAAGCTCATTGACGATAGAATGTTGTTATTACACGACGACTTGAATAGGAAGCAGTGAAAACATGCTATAGCCGTCATTCCCGCTCCAATCCCATAAAAAAGCGTAATAATGGAAATATGAGGTAACCTGGTATACAGTACAGCTATACCAAGTCCAATCAAAGTGGCAAAACTTGTTATAGAAAGCCACGAATGACCATCTGGAATGTAGCCCAAATAGGCTTCAAAAACGAAAAATGTGATCTCCGCTAACGTGAATGCTATTAGCGAATTCATCACATTTTTGTTTTTCATGACGCTTGTGTTTTTCTTCTCTTTTACTTCGAGCTCATTCTTGACAGGGTCTTTTTTAAATAAAAAAATGGTTAAAATCGTATTTAAGGCCAGCAATACAACGATGAAATGAACTACGCTCCCATAATCGAACTTTTCTATGTAGGTATAAAGCGCCCAAGGGATGTACTGAGCTAAAAAGGTAAACGAGACAAGTTTGACCGTTGAATATCTAGGAAAATGATCTAACAAGGCCGCTCTAGCCACAGGAATCGGATTGAATGTCATTGCAATCAAAATTAAAACCCAGCTTTCAAATCCAAAAACGGACAGAAAAAGCCCCCCAACTATCCCAAGCAACTGACATATGATTAAAGTTTCTTTTCGGAAGTGCAAATCTGAAATGTAGCTGAATAAAAATGTCGGAATGAGCTTCAATATCATCCAGACAAATAACATCGAATTTTCCTTAGTAATGGCTCCTGAGAGCACTACCTCGATGTTCACTATTTCGACTATACTAATAGCCAATAAAGCTGGGATCGCTTGGCGCAGTATATCCTGATATTTCATCAATACGTCATTGGTTACATTTCATTTATTTTAATAGGCACCCTAAAATCCTGTCATAGTTAAATGATTTATAATGTTCAATGGATAACTTTCCTAGAAGCACAAAAACCACCTTTTTGAGGTGGGTTTTGTTCTTAAGTTATCTGGAGAGAATTTAGCGCCTATATTGGATGGAACGAGTAGCCTCCCTGATTCAAGCCGGTATTATAACTTATAGCGTATCAGACATTGCTATGATCCGATCAAACTTTTCGATTTTTTGTTGAAGTACTCGAACTCTTTCGCTTGAATTAGCCAAAAGCTCATCTTGTAAAGCCTGAGCTTCTACGAGATCTAGATTAGGTAGCCCGATTGGTGGTTGCTCGAAATCGTAGAGCTTATCTGGAGGGACAAGTCCCCATCTTTCCTCAAGAATTTTGCGAACTTCTTTCCATTCAATGGCTGAAAGAAGGGTTGTCAATCCTTGAAGAATCAAAAAAAACCTTTCATACTCCAGTTTTTCTCCGATTTGGCAATGTTTTATATTGTATAGCTCAGTGACCAATTCACTGTAATATGCTGTAGGTACCACCTGCAATTTTTGAGATGTTATCCTTTCAAGCGAGGCTGCCTCTCTATCATAATTTGCGCTATTATAAGTAATAACCTGGTTTGGATGAGCTTCCCAAAGACGATAGCAACCGGAAAATTCTTTTTCCTGAGGGGCCAAAAATTGTCTATTGGCACGGCTATCTCGTTCGGAGAGTGCAAAACTACCGCAACCAGGAAGTCCAAGGCATTGATTGATCATCGCTCCATAGAGAGCCTGAAGTAAAAACTCGCTAGGATCGAAGGATTGCGAAGAAGAAATCAAATCAGACTGAAAGGATCGTACTGTCATGGGGTCAAACTCTGCAATCACGGCAGTTCCAACTACCAGATCCGAAGCCTTGAAAACAATACGAAGTTTTCCTTCATCAGTAGAAAATGTATACACTGGAACCAAACCTGCTTGACCTGTATGCATCAAATCTCTTTGGACACCAGAAAACCCTTTTTCTAGGCCGAGCATCAAATTTTTTGGTAGAATCAAGGGAATAGCTCCCCTTTCTTCTCCACAAACAATGACTCCATCATTGAGAGAGTACAGTACGTACGTAGAATCAATCTCTTGATTTTCTACTTTTTTCCGTAGGCACTCATGATATGCATCTATTAACCGAATAACTGAATTTCGATATTCAGCACTTGGAAGTGTTTGACTCTCGATTCGATCAAATACAGCGTTTTTAAATAATAAATGAGTCTTAACAAAAAGACCCATTTCTGGTGCGCCAGGTAATACATCGATATCTGCAAGTACCGCTTGAGAAGGTAATGGATTTTCGATCCATTCAATCTTTCGTTCTGTCATGTTTAGAATCAAATGACTTCGATGAACAAAATGTTGACCAAATCCTTCAGCATAAAAGCTTTTTAAGTGCGGTTTATCTAGCAACTCCCTTAAACTTTGAATCTTCGAAATCTCTTGCTCCCAACGCTGCTTAAGGCTGTCAACTTCAAGTTGAGCAACGGCAGCAGGAATCAATGCCATCGATGCACCATAAGGCCCCATCGTTAGATATCCAGTCATTCCGTAGATGAAACACGAAGCAGCACCTTCACCATAAACCCATTCCGATTGCTCGCAAACCCTTGTAAGTCTTTGACTCATCGGAGTTAGAACTTGCGAGCAAGAGCCATCACTATAAGTGCTTTTCAAGAAAAATTTACGATCTGCTACAAGGTTTTTCCTTAGCGCCCCCCAATCAAACTCAGTAAAAGAAGAGTAGTATGCATCTTCCAAGGAAAGTGCATCGTGTTTCTCTCTATTTTTCTGCATCTTTTGAGAAAACGCCCGATGTACTTCGTTCAATTCAACTAGATTTGTCGCAAAAAAACCAAACAAAGGAATTAGGTTGTGATAGTGCTCTTTCATTTCCTTGCAGAGTTCTACTACCTTTTGTTTCGTCTGCACAAATAAGGGACGATGCTTCAAAGAAAAATTACTTTCTTGGAGACGTTCAACGTCGGTTGCAATAGTAATCTGATCAGTAATATCTAATAAGATTTCCACTAGATTCCAGCTCGGGATTTGGGGTTGCGAAATTGATCCGGCTTCTAACCCTAAAATCCCTGTGAAAAAACCAGGAGAATACGCCACTTCCGACAAGCTTGTAAACCGTGTATAGGTATTTCTTCCCGAGACCGTATACCCGTTATAATCTAAAGCATAAAGAGACTTCCGGAATCTCATAAGATTCTCGATTGTGTTCCTAATATATGAGGAAGAGTTTCCCGGCAGAGACTCTTCCTTATTGGGATCGAACCAGCAAAGATCTTGCTCTCTCCAACGGAAGCCTTGTCGATAGAATTTAAAAGACGGATCTTCCTTAAAGTTAACTGTCAATTTTTCACAACAGTCGCGAATACGAGCCACTTGTTTAATCACATGCTGATATGTCTGTATATCAGAATCCTCTCTTATTTTTTTAAAAGACATCGAACGATTGATTTCTTGATAGATCGTCTCTGAAGAGGAACTAGTGTTGTCATTTCTAGCTCTAGTACTGAACACACGAACATTTTCAAAATGAATACGATCTTCGTCTCTTCTATGAGATAGCGTCTCTGCTGGAGTAATAGTATAGACGAAAAGAATGAGATCATATACAGCGATCGAAAGATTACCTATCACAGGAATAAGAAGTGTGATGCAGCGAAAAAAGCTTTTTCTTTGGATATACACTGTATATGGATCCATAGAAGCTTCAGCGTCCCGCTCAGAAATCATTGTATATTTAGTAAATAAATCATACAAATTGACAACAGTACTTACGACCGGAACATAGTCGCATATACGATCTGCAAGCACATACAAGACTGAACTATTTATAGTAAGAGAACGGTTCATAAGTATCTATTTCAATCCATTTATTTGCAAGTTTGAAAACAAAATGGATTCCATATGAGGTGAGGCACTTTCCTCTCGAAGCCATTTTGAAATGCTATCAAGGCGTTCTAGAAGCTTGCCTACTTTAAAGCGATACTCATTCCGTCTTGCAAAAAAATGCTCAAAAGTAAGCTGTATATCATCGTCTGAAGGGTTTTTTAACGATCCAATATCATACATTTTTTCTAAGGCTTCAGGAGGGATTAAGCCAAGATTTTCCTCAAGCTCTCTTTCAGTAGCCCCAGGACTAAGCGTAGAATGCAAAGAGATTAAACAGCTAAGTGCATCATATTTCTGTCGATATTCTTTTTCTTCCGTGATCAGCTCTTTTTTGCTTTTCTCTATCCCAGACATTACTTTAATAAAATCTTGGTCCGCTTGAAATTGGATTCTATCATAGACAAAATTTTCATCCGGAGTGTCTTCTTGTACGCTGGAGCTATTATAGTTCAGGCTATAACCTGGATCTTGCTTCCACAAATCATAAAATCCAGCAAAAGGCATTTCCACAGGAACAATAAAATGACTTCCAGGGATCTGTAGGGATTGTTTTGTTGGAAGTCCAAGAGCCGTTGGCTGAGCAAAGTTCCCATAAATCGCTTGGAGTAGGATTTCACTAGGATTAAATGTTAGATCACTAGATGTCAAATCCGGCCTAAAGGACGCAATCGTTAAAGCATCGATTACAGCGATCTCAAATTTTGCGAATTTGAGTTGTTTATCTTGCTCTCTTAAAGGAATACATTTGTAGTTTATAACCAATTTCCCTTTTGTTCCATCAAATGTAAAATCATAGTAGGGAACAAACTTTCCATAGGAAGACGCCTCCGCATAATGAAGCATAGGTTGCAATAAACCTTCCAGATGTTTCATAAGGGCTTTTGGCAAAATAAGGGGAATATTTGATTTCGAAAGACTCAATACAATATGTCCATCTGAGAGCGACGAGCTTAGGCTATTATCAGGATCAATCTGCTCTGCCTGAGCTAGATTATATAGAGCGCTCTTATAAGCCCCTAATAGATTAGTTAATGAGTCGTGATATGAATCATTAATGTTCCGAGAAGAAGCTCGTAACGTATCGATATTTTCTTCGAGAAGTAAATCAGATATCCAAATATTTGAAAATCCAGATTCCCAAGTAAAAACATTTGGGGAGTAATTAAATGTCGCCAGAGAAAAAGCATCACTACTAGAATAGTTTTTATTAACCCATATTAATTTCCTCGATTTCAAATCAAAGTACATGCTATGTGGTATACTTGTTGGACGATACAGGCTATGTATACTTGTTGGACGAGTTACTACATTAGCCTGTTCTCTCTCAAAGAAAGCCTTAGCATATTGAATTACGGAAGCATCATTTGAATGTCCCCATGAACTGTTCCATTTCTCAGAATACAAAGAGTATGACATCAAATACTCATCGTAATTATTTGGAATACCACCAAAGTATCCTAAAGACAGTACGCAAATACTATAATTGACACGTGTCCATCCTGATATATACATGGCGAATATTTTCTTGAGTTGAGTCATCCTTTCCGGGAAATGAGTAATCAACTCATTTTGTATTGCAAATTTCTTCGATCCAACTAAATCAGATCCGATCGTTCTCCATTGAATTGGAGCAATCTCTTGCAATGGATTGATCCAGGTCTTTTCGACTTCTTTTATGGCTCTCAACTTGTTAAACGTTCTCTGATTATAAGCTATAAGATCTCGAGCTAAAGAACAGATGTGATCTTTACCGACTAGAGATGGCAGTCGATCTAAGAGGTCTGTCAAAGATTCAGAAATCTGCAAAAGCTTGTCTCTTTGCCCGGTTTCTTGAAAAAGGAAGTGGCTTAAATGATCTCTTTTGGAAATGATTTCCATGACATCGATAAATTGATCAACAACATTCTGTAAAAGAGCAGCGTTTGGTATCATTGTATCATGAAAAGATGGTGATACTTCTGATAATGCCAAAGCGATCAGAGGAGTCAACGAATCCAACCCTAATGAAGCCTCCTTCCGAATCCAGTCTCTGCATGTGCTTATAC
Organism: uncultured Chlamydiae bacterium; assembly: GCA_903824495.1. Classification (GTDB taxonomy): domain Bacteria; phylum Chlamydiota; class Chlamydiia; order Chlamydiales; family Rhabdochlamydiaceae; genus CAIJXB01. The sequence goes on along the minus strand of CAIJXB010000051.1, from coordinate 94,858 downwards.
TTATACCGCGAGGAGTTGAACGGGTCAGCAGTCCTTGAATATCTTCTATGAGGTTTCGATGAAAATCATCAAAATTCTGCGATTGATTCAAATAGTAATCACCATCTTGCTGAGACATGGAACTCATTTGCCGTCCAATCTGTCGATATCTATCCCTTATTATATTAGAACGCACTAAACTTTGATCTAAATAATTACTTAGAGCATTTAATTGATGATCATTAAAATTCTCTTCTCTAAATCGATCTATCTTATCATTCAACATCTCTGAGGAAAAATTTAACATTTCCTTAACTTGACTAAATTCTTCAAGCATAGAGTCTTTAAGCTTGCCTTCACTTTGAACAATTGCTTCCTTCAATTCTCTGTGTAACTTAGTAAATTCACTCTTTACCTCGGAAACCAAGCCCCCTGATTTAGAAGGATTCAGGTATCTTATTAACTGAATGCCAAGGATCAGAGCGGTTGACGCAGGAAGTACAACCTGAGCCAAAAGTATGCCCACATTGCCACTGACAGCCTCTAGGATATCTCCCTTGTATTTCTCGATTAGCTCTTTTATCATAGGCGCTCCAAACTGGTATAAATGGAGAACTCGATCATAGAGTTGGTGAACATCAGTGACTATCCCTGTCGAACTTTCAGAACACCCCCATGCACTCATCAAATTACGAACTGTACTAGCAAGTGCTGCTTCAATTTCTCTAGCTGCATTTCGACCTTTGTTCGATACTTCGAATTGTTTGCTGAATTCCTTACGAAATTCGATACCTCTTTCGCTTTGATCTCGATGCCAACGAACGTCCTCAGCTTGTACAACCGACCAAATATGAGTTCTGAATACATGATAGCGAGAAGACACATCATATTCGTAATCAATCTTTTCCAATTTTTTTTTCGATGTATCATAAGGATCTTGCAATGCTTCAATAGAGACATTGTATTCTTCGATCTGGGCTCTATATTCAGCACATTCCTTTTGTAGAGAGGCGGCTATTTTAGTATAGTGTTTTCTTACAGTTTTACTCTTGTCTTGCATCAGATGTTGCATGCCAGAAAGACGCGCAACTTTTTTATCTAATTCTTCTTGTTTTGCCTTCCGATCTTGCTCTATCTTCTGAATCTCATCTTTCTTCTGGCCCACATCTTTTGAAACCGTCTCTTTCAAACTCCTTAGAGCCTCAAGATGTTGGTCCGGAACAAAGATTGCCGAATCTGCGGTATATACCTGAAAAAGATCGTAGATTTTTTCTGAATACATACTACGCATCGTTTCATTTCTCTGAAACTTGGTAACAGTCAGACTTTTTTCCTCCACGCAATCTTGATGCCTATGAGCTACCTGCTGTATTTTCTCTTTTTGATTCGCCTCTTTACCTGTTTTTTTAGTTTTTAGGATACTGAAAGCCGTGGAAGCTACCACAGCGGCTCCAGTAGCCACAGGATGAAACCCACCTGCAATCGTTAATGCAGCTTCGATGGATCCAGAGATCTTGCCTAGCAGTTTGAGTTTTTTTTCTAGTTTTTTATGAATTTCCAGTAACTTTTGATGTTCCTTTTGAAGAGCTTGATCCTCTTGATCAAGCTGATCAAATCGAGCTTGAAGTGCCACTTGAGTATCTTCTGTACGACTAAGACCTTTTTTTGCTAAATGAAGATGCTCTTGACAGGTCTCTGTAAGGGCCTCTATTTCTTTTACGAGACTTATGCCCATCTGAGGGGAGATTGCCTGTTGGGTAACGCGAAACAAAGCAGAATCAAAACGATCGGCGTCCGGGGCATTCATCTCTTTGGATAGTTGTTTACTAGCTGCAGCCCTTTGTTTAGCTTCTCGCTCTGCTTGGTTAATCCAGCTTTTTCTCTCAATACTACTATTCATCTCAGTTTGCACATGAGATGCTATAAACCGGCTCGCTTCTTTTAATGAATGTAAAACTTTCTTTGATTGCTGGGCAGCTTCAAATAAGTCTTTTTTGGCTTTAAGCTCATTTCTAAGATTTTCGAGATCTGCAGAACTTAAGGACCCATTTCCAGATTCGAGTTTTTCTTGAATTTTCGTTATTATGGACTCCTCTGCATCAGGGAAAGCATTGCCTAATCGTTGTTCTTGATTAAAAGACTCCCAATCGCGCCCTTTTACAAAGTCTTTAAAGCCCCTTATCCCATGTCCTCCAGGTCCAAGAACAATATATTTATCCAATTCAGAGCGAAGATCATCACTCAAAACAAGCATCCCTCGAGTTAAAAGATCCCCACTCGTTGAAAAATTCCAATGAGAGGGATCATCCTGTGCTTTATGCGGATTGAAAAAAACACGAGCAATCTGGCAGATTTTTCTTACAGCTGAGGCTGGGATGGCCGCTCCTGAGTGGCTGCTGAACAAATTGATTTTACAATTATATTCCTCTTCCCATTGATCCAGTGTACGCTCCATTTCATCAATAGACGGGGAAAATGGACCAACAAGTTCATGATAAATATTTCCAAACCAATTACTTAATCCAGATGTTCCTCTAAAGGCCACAGAATATTGATCTTTATTTTTTACCAAAATGAATTTCCAACCTCTTACCGAGGCTTCTCCAAGAACCTTTGCGTCAGGAAACTGCTGGCAAAGAAACTTTGTTGCCTCTCCTATATCAGAGATGTAAGAAGCTTCTGCAATAGCCCTACAATATTCAGGACTTTGGGGGGGTGTTATTTTATTCATATCCAATCCAAACTAAAATAAATTGCGTCAATAATGCAGCAAAACATCATAACATGTCAACAAAACAGAATTCCAAATAATCTATTAATGATAAAATGAAAATGAAATTAACATTTAACTGAAAACACAATCACAATTCAAATTTGACAACGCATTAAATTGCATGCATGCCTCAATTCTCTATACAGGACAAAAAACACTAGCACGCATAACAATCTAACATACAGAATCTTAAGATTTTATCGACCTTTCGAAATTCGGATATTTTCTTCTCCATGAAAAGGCTAACGGATCAAAAACACTCTCCAGGAAATTTAGTGTCTATATAGGCTAGAACGAGCGGCATACCCATGATTCAAACCGGTATTGTAACCCGACTTATGTTGATATTCTGCAAACTCCAATAACAGATCAATAACGTCGTTGGCCTCTATTGGCTGAGCATAAATAAATTTTTTGCTTCTTTTGTTTTCGAGAAGATAAGCAGCCTTAAATTGGCATCCTTTTTTGTAGTCACCGGCACTTTCACATGAAGGCCAGTTTTGAGAGTAAACTTGTATGGGATCTGATACTTCCCAATCAGCAGAGGAAGAGAGAAATTCATCATCAGGCCATTCTAAGATCTTATCGTTTGATTTTCCTGACTTAAAATAGTGCCAGTATTGAATATCCTTACTCTCAAGAAGGCTCCAATATTTACCGTCTAAATCAAGGGTTTGTATTTCGTGGTAAAGACTACGTGTAATGGAAGTAGGTTCAGAAACCGGATTATCGAAAAATTTAAGAGCCGATTGCATCTTAGGTAACCGAATATCGTTTGGACATACGACTTTAGCAAATGCGAACTCTCCTGTGACTAGGTTTTCCAGGATATAGGGATAATCTTGATATGTGGTCGTTTCAACTTCATGAACTTGAATAGCTGAACCAATGCTCCAGGAGGTCTTTTGAAAATAAAAGCGCTCATCGAATTGATTTTCGAGAGGATCTCGACTATACCACCACTCTACCCATGTTTGGCTCCTCTTTTGGATAGGCTTCATCAGCCAATACGATTCATTATCAAGCCAAACTATCCATTTTTCGGATATATGCGATTGCCCCTCTAAACTATGAGGCTCTCCTACAGCCTTTTTATCTGGGAATAAGCCTGCAAACGCATAGAGAGGAAGTAAGCAATAAAGAGCTGCTAGCAGGTATTTTTTCATTTTGTTTCCTTGTTATTTTTCATTTAAATGAGAGCTAATATAGCAATACCCTTCATTTAAATATAACGAAGATTCCACTCTTTGTACTTTACAAGCTTTAACTTATTTCCAAAAAAACAACTTACTCATTAGAAACTCAAACCCTGCTAGTGCATTGCACTCATAGGTTTGGCTTCAAATGAGGTTAGGTGACCTCGATGGTATTTTCAGGCATTCAATGATCATCTTTGACAACGCTTGACAAAATCTGAGTAGAGTTTCAATATTCTGTTTTTTCTGATATGGAGCTCTTTATGATCTCTTCTAAGTGGCATGAATTCATTCCTAAATCCTATTTGTATCTAAGGAAGGGCTACACCCTTTCCTCATTAAAAAAAGACCTGCTATCGGGTGTAACTGTGGGAGTGATTGCTCTTCCACTTGCTATGGCCTTTGCTATTGCATCAGGAGTCTCTCCCGATAAGGGACTTTATACAGCGATCATCGCAGGCTTCCTGATTTCAGTTCTGGGAGGAAGCAGAGTGCAAATTGGGGGACCAACGGGAGCCTTTGTTGTCATCATTTATGGAATTATTCAAAGAACCGGATATCAGGGACTCTGCCTTTCCACTTTAATCGCTTCTTTTCTGTTAATAGGACTTGGAATTTCTCGAATCGGCTCTTGGATTAAATATGTTCCAAATCCCCTCATCACAGGCTTTACAAGTGGCATTGCTGTTTTGATCTTCTCAACACAAATCAAGGACTTCTTTGGGTTGCAGATGGGAACCCCTCCAGCTCCTTTCATTGAAAAGTGGGTTTCTTATGTTAGGGCTTTTCCAAGTATTCACTTACCTACCTTTTTTCTAGCGATGGGAAGCTTGCTGCTCATTATAAGCTTAAAGCGCTTTACAAAAAAAATCCCATGGGGCATTACGGCAATTGCTTTGGGAGGAATTTTATGCTTTTTCTTGGACCTACCAGTAGCAACCATCAAGTCTCAGTTCGGAGAGATCCCAAGAAGTTTGCCCTTCCCCTCTCTTCCCGTTTTTTCTATTTTACCAGGTCAGTTTTCTGAAATCTTCATGAATGCCATCACAATCGCCTTTTTAGGAGGGATTGAATCGCTTCTTTCTGCTGTCATAGGAGATGGAATGATCGGAGGCAAACACCGCTCTAATTGCGAGCTTGTAGCGCAAGGATGCGCTAACATTGGCTCTATTTTGTTTGGAGGGATCCCGGCAACGGGAGCGATTGCAAGAACAGCAGCGAATGTTAAAACAGGTGCCCAAACACCCTTAGCTGGAATGATCCATGCTTTGACCCTTCTTTTGATTCTGTGCTTTTTTGCTCCTCTTGTAAGCAAAATTCCACTAGCAACCTTATCTGCTATTTTGATCATGGTCTCTTGGAACATGTCTGAAACTGATCACTTCATCCATCTTCTAAAAGCTCCTATCGGAGACAGGATCATTTTGTTAACGGCATTTATTCTGACAGTGTTTGTAGATATTACAGCAGCGATTTTTGTTGGAATGATCATCGCGAGTTTCCTTTTTATGAAACAAATGAGCCAGATGTCCAAAGCTGTTTCGATTGCTCCTTTGTTTCAAGAAACTGGAACAGATTTTCCTGAAACAAATCCTGAAAATCTCTCCAGAAAAAAGATCCCTGAAGGCGTAGAGGTCTATGAAATCCAAGGCCCTTTTTTCTTTGGAACGGCTCACATTTTAAAAGGACTTCCCTCTCCTAAAATCTTCATCCTTCAGATGCTAGCTGTGCCTGTCATTGATGCTTCTGGAATGTTTGCTTTAAAAGAGTTTTACGAAGGATGTAAAAAAAATGGGACAATACTTTTGCTTTCCGGAATCCATGGGCAGGCAAGAAGTGATCTTAAAAGATTTGGGCTCATTGATCTCATCAAAGAAGAAAACATCTTTTCTGATTTGAATGCAGCTTTGGAAAAAGCTAAAAAATTTTTGAATCGTTCTCTGGAGATTTAAGGTCCATTGAAGAGCTTACTTTCTTTCAGAAACTCAATTAAATATTTTAATGATATTTCTGCTTCAGAGGCTTCGATGCTTATAGGCTGATTTTTTCAATAAAGCCTGGCATTGATTGCTAAGAGATTAGGCCAAAAAAACTCACAAAAAACAACATTATATATATACAAAAACAAAGCATTCAATGTATTATCACTACAAAACGAAACAAAAAAACATAAAGGATGCATTTTATGTCATATATTAATTTAACTTGGAATAAAGAATACGCATTTATTGATCCTGTTACAAATACCCTTGCGAAAACCACGGATGGCCGTTTAACTAAAATGACTTTGAATATTTTTCAAAGATGCCTCCGATCGTTTTTGGGCTGGTATGCAAACACTCACTTGAAAGAGGTTGGACCGGAAACGAGAAAAGCTCTCTTTGACCCAAATTGGCAATCTTCCGACCTACAAGCCGTCAAAAACATAGCTGCCAAACGTTTCCAACCTGTAAACGGGTTTGATTGGGCTGATCACATGATGTCTTTAGGACTAGAAAACGTTCAATATGAGGGGAAAAAATATCAGGTGACATATGAAGCAAGGTTTCTTGCGAATACCTCTTCAGAAAACGTATTAAGTCGTCCTCACATTCAACTTAAATTCCAGGGCTATGACCGGAATGGAACAACAGTTAACGAACAAACGTCCTTCCACTTGCATTTCTTGCGACAACCTGACAATACCTCTAAGATCGAAATCAAAATCTACCCCAGTCCGTTTGCTAGTGAGCAGATGCATACTGTAATGAATCATACATTGACCACCTTTTCTAATAACCTTCTTACATCATCAAAAATGAACTCACTTGGGCTAAACCTCAAACGTAAAACTTATGAAAACGGTCCTTTTAGTAACGACTATATAAATTGTCTGACCTTATCTAAAAATGGAACTAACTATGAATATCTCAATTCTGATAGAGAGTCCTTAACACTAAATAATTCTATCCAACTAACAACTCCAATCTCTGTCGACTTTCTATTGCCTGATCCGGCTACGACTTCGTAGACATAAAGAACATAGATGACCGAAAATCAAAACCCCACCTTTTTGAGGTGGGGTTTGTCTTTGTTAAAAACTGTAACTAAGCCTAAAAGATCACTACCAACTAAATTCAAATCCAGCTAATGCATTGCACTCATACGCTTGGTTCCAAATCTCACCCGATCCTCTTAGGTACACTTTGTAGTGTTCGTTGATACATTTGGTGAATGTTAGGGCGTAATCGAAGCTATTAGAGCCTAGATTGACTCCTTTAATCTGGATGGTGTCTCCAAATTGATAGAAGTTTTCTTGTTGGGTGTTGTGGTTGCTAAAGTAGCGTTTATCCCAGGCCATATCAAGACTGATGGATATTTGATGGGGGATCTTGTTAGATGTTAGGTGGACGCCAAGACGGGAGCTGAGAAGGTTGCGGTCTTTGCCTTCAATATGAAGGCCCCATCCGCCGGAATAGTGCTCACGAACACTTCTTTGCCAATAAGAACCTGTCTCAAGGCCGAAGAAGGGTTGGAGTAAAAGAGGTGATAAGTTCCAATCAACACCCGTTTCTCCATAGAAGGTGAACTGAGACACGTGCGAAGTACCATGCCCTGTAAAGTGATCAGAACCTACGTTAATGGAGCGTTTCATATCGTTTAAGCTCTGACCGTAGGCAAAGTCCACAAGAGTGTAGAAGTAAGTAGGGCGATAAAGACCATAAAGCCCAACTAGCCATGTGTCACTGCCACTAGAGCCGCCGCTATGACTGTATTTGATATGGTCATGCTCATAGGATCCTGCAACACCAAGTGTCCAATTACAATGGAATGTCTTTTGGATCCCTCCGGTGATTTCCCATCCATTTAAGGTAATGCTGTGGGCATTACTGTTGCCACTGAGCTGTGAATGCGTGCCTCCTGCCTCTAACCAAGTACTGTAGTCATCACAGCACTTTTGCTCTACGCAGGGGCTGCAGGCGCAGCCGCAGGCTTGATCTGAAGTGACAAGAGAACGGATTGGGTCATAAAGACGTCTGATAAATTCTTCGTTCACAGTCTCTGCTACGAAGAACGTATTTGTATATTGCCATCCAGATACACTGTCTAAGGCAGATGCTGCTTCTGATGCTGATAGAGTGACAATTTCGTTAAGAAGGCGCGTCTGAGTCTCATTAGGAGCGATGATAGCATCTAATTGGCCTGCAACAGCGCGCTCATTAAATGTCTTGGCTGCTGCTGCTGTATCGGCTTGGATTGTCAAGTACACATTATCAAGATCGTAGGTGAGAGTTGGCGTGATAAATGAACCAGCTGATAACGCCTGAGTATATGTTCCTGTTCTACCTGCTGATGTTACAATGGTGTAAGGCGTTTGATAGACATATCCCCCACCTGCGGAACTAACAAGTACTGTTCCTCCGTTGATCGTTGCAAGGCCTGTTACGTTAATAAGGTCACTCTCTCCAAGGTTATTGAGCTCTGCTTCGTAGGTACCGCCATTATTTGTATAGCTTCCCATCGTAAGGGTTCCGATACTTTCTCCGGGAGCTATGGTTCCAACTACAGTGACATCAGCTGCTATCGATCCATTTCCTTTTAGTATCCCATTTAAGTCTACTTCAATATCGCTTGTAAAAGAGCCGTTTGCAATCAACGTCCCTTCTTCAACGGTTGTGCCCCCTGAATAAGCATTAGCTCCAGAGAGCGTTTGAGAGCCGGCCCCCGTCTTGATCAAACTAGATTGTATAAAAATAGTAGCATCTTGGATAGACCCAGCAAAAACCGCATTCACTGTAGAGGGCGTATTGATCGTGAAAGGACCATCCACTTTAGCTAGAGAATTAGCATCTCCCGTGAGGGATGAAATCTCAAAGGTTGGAGTTGAGTTCACTAAAAGCGAGCTATTTTGAAGGGTAATGTAAAGGTCTCCTCCAGGACACGTACCTGACATTGAGATACCATTCCCGTTGACTGAGCCTTCATTGATGGCTGTAAGCCTTGCTGTACCTGTGAATTCAAATCCATTTTGAAAGACTATTTGAGAGCCGTTAACATGAGCATTGGATCCGTTGTTCTCAGCAATCAATACAAGGCCGTCACCTGCTGTGAATCCCGATTGAAATTTCATTTGCGCGTACACTACACCAACGTTTGTATTCACTACGGAAGTAGTAGACTCATTGGTTGCAGTGATATGCAAGTTCTTACCAGCTGAAAATGCACCAGCTACCACAATCTGCTCTCCAAAAACAACTCCAACTACATCCGCTGTCGAGCTCGTGTTGGTTCCGACATTAGACAGAGTAATTGTGGCATCATCAAGAATGGTGCATGTACTTGCAAAATGCAATTGCGCGTCATCCATGACCCCAAAATTATTCGAGCTTCCGCTGTTAGTGCCGGTATCAGATCCACTATTTGATATGTTAATCGTTAAAGAGTTTCCGGTCTGAAATGCATCTGATACGATAACTTGAGAAGTGCCAATAAATGCGGCCTGATTGAATACACCTACGCTACTTCCTATCCCACTGTTAGAGGCTGTGATTGTCGTATTGTCTCCAGAGAGAAACGAGCTATTAAATGCTAGTTGATAGGAAGCGACATGACCAACATTGTTATTCCCAACCCCACTGCTACTATCTGTTCCACTGTTTGTCACTGTAATAGAGCAGAAATCACCTGTTTGAAAAATGTCATCAAAAGCAATCTGGGCATTGCTTATAAACCCAACAGAGTTACCGCTTGTCGTATCGCCACTAGAGGTTCCTGTATTAGAAACTGTAAATGTAGCATTGTCACCAGAGCTAAAGGCCCCGCCAAATGAAAGCTGTCTAGAAGAAATATACCCAGTCTCTGCTCCTCCCGATCCTGTGCTACTATGGGTTCCTTCATTTGTTGCAGTGATCGAAAAATGATCTCCAACACTGAACGTGTCATCTACAGTAAGTTGACTGTCTGTAACAACAGCCGTAAGGTCTCCATTTGCTTTAATACCACTATCGGTTCCCCTATTAGAAATGCTTATCGTTGTATTGTTAAGGGAGATGTATGGGTCTGAGAATTCTAGCTGTGGATCACCGATATAGCCCACTAAATTACCCCCTATTCCATCACTGCTATCGGTTCCGACGTTTGTGACGGTAATGGTAAGGTCCTCTCCTGCTGTAAAAGAATTTGAAAAGGTAAGTTGCGGGTTACCGACATATCCGACAACGTTGCCGTTAGTGTCGTTTTGACCGGTATATGTACCTGTATTAGAAAAGGTAAATACCGCGCTATCAACAGCTGTGAATATGCCATCGATCTGCATTTGAGAGTTAGCCAAGTATCCGATTTGATTCCCTCCCGTACCAACGGTACTATCTACCCCTATGTTGGTAACGGTAAATGCCCCTCCGGTCCCTATAGTCAACGGAATGCCAAATGAAGAAACGCCAACCTGATAATGACTCACCTTACTCTGTGTAACACCAGAAATAGAACCTGAAGAGGTCCCGCTATTGGTCACATGGAAGGTAGCGCTTCCTAAAGAAGGAGTCGAACCACTAAAACTTACTAAATTTCCTGTAATGTCTGTGCTGTTGTCTATGTTGCTTACTGTGATCGTTGTATTTGTATGAGCACCTGTGATGTCTTCAAGAGCGAGCTTGCAGTTATCAATTGTAAAAGCAAACGCTGAAGCGCTATTTGGAAAATTAAGTGTTCCTATCGAAAAATCAGTAGTTGCATTTGGAGCTAAGCTTGTAGCTGTCAAACTATCAAAGATCGCTGTATCTGTAGAACCGGGAACTCCAGAAGGAGCCCAGTTGCTAGCTGTGTTTAAGTCATCAGAGGTTCCACCTACCCAGGTGCTATCAGCAAAGATCGCTAAGGGAGCTGTCGAAAGAAGAAGTACTGTCCATACACCTGCATGGATCTGTTTTTTTTGCTTTGCCATAACGCCTCTCATAAAAATAGATAAAATTTCAGGGCGTGGCTTTTCTTATTAGAGAAAACCAGGCCCCTAAAATCCAGTAATAGTTAATTGATTTATAATGTGCAATAGACAATTTTGCTATAAAAACAAAACTCACCTTTTTGAGGTGGGGTTTGCATTTAAGTTAGATACTGCCCAATTTGGTCCCCCTATGATTTCCTAGCCACAAAGAACAAATAAAACAACATTGATTAAAATCAAATAGCATTATATGCAACAATACAAACGAAAGCTATTTTAAATTAAATAGTTTCACGAAAGAAAATTCATATGATTACAGAACATATTCGAAGCCCCTTCAATCTTAGCGCCCTTTGTACGCAAGGGATAACCAAATTTCAGGCCCTCTATCGAGGCTATAGTACCCGCAAATATACCGTCTTTCCAAATTCGATTCTAAGTGCGCTTGTTTGTAATAGGGTTAATTCCTTTATACAATCGAATAGAAGATTTGTTACGGATGGATCATCGGAAATCATTGAAGGAGGAAAATTTTTTATTAAGTGGGATAAAAAACAAGAAGAGCTATCTTTGCTTTTCCCAAGAGAAGATCTAGTTGGCTCTGGAGCTTGGAAAAAATTTTTTTCTTCAAATAGTATAAAAATACCCATTACTGGAGGAAAAAGAGATATACAGCAGTTTGAATCGGTCTGGACTGAAGTTGATAGTGAAACAATCGATGAGATTAGCATTCCAAAGGTTCTTTACGAGCAATTTATCAGGGAAAAACCAATAGGGGTCTATTTTTTAGAACCCTTGAAGCAGATCCATCAAAATATTTATACTCAAAAACGGTTAACCAATAAATTAGAAAGCTCAAAGTTTAACAATCCTTCTCAAAAGTCTTATTGTATGCGAGATATAGTGCGCACCCTTATTTGGATGCACGGGCAAGGGGTAGTACATGGCGATGTTCACCTGAAGAACGTTCTAGTTGAAGAAAGGACTGATGATGAAGGGCTCTTCAGACTAATACCCTATCTCACCGATTTTGGGTCTACGAAAATATGGGGAGCGAATCAAACTAGAAAACTGGATGATTATGTTCGCTGGGATTGTTGCAAATGCTTTGCAGACATCAATACCCCTCTTATCGACTGGCATGGGTTTATTGTTACAAACATAGTTACTTGGTTTCCGAAGATGGCAGCTTGCTTAAAGTGGGAAAAGTTTATCTTGGCACGTCAGATGGTTTTTGACTCTGAATGTAGTGGACAAAGCATACCAGATGACCTCTATTGGACCAACTCCCCTTCCTTTGATTCTCTTACTCCGCCAGAGCAGCGTGCATGGCATTTATTCATTGCGGTTTGCAGAAAAAGTGCTCAACTATATTTGCGGCTTAAAAACAATGAGGGCGAAATATCGAAAGAAGAGGTAGAGATGGGACTAATAGAAGTTAATGCTTTAGAACTGCAAAGAGAATGCCTTCAGTTTGTGGATGACATGTGCGACAACTTTACTTTAGATAATAAGTACTAATCCAAAATCTGCATCAGCTGCTCTTCCCAATCAGGTATGAAACAGATCGGAGGAGTTTTTTTACAAGCCCTGTCTATCTGGGGGAGTATTTTTCCATTTTTATTAAAAGGCTCAGAAAGACCACAAGCTTGGGTCGCTAATGCGTTCCTTTCTTCCCAGGCATGAGCTGCCACGGAGACAGAGAGCACTTGCTTTCTAGTTGCCAGAGCCTCAGAGCCTGTTGATCCACCCATTTTGGTAAGCCAAACATCTGCGGATTGTGCTACCTTGACCATTTGAGATTCCTCTAAAAAACCTCTTACATCCATAGTTATGGTAGTGCCTTCAAATTTCCCATAAGAACTTAGTTCCTTTGCAAGAGCTAGGTTTCTTCCACAGACAACGATCAGATGCAATCTCTCTTTGGTCTCATGTCTTTCTTCATAGACTTTATTCAAAATGGAATATACTTCGCCTTGAATTCCATTATTTCCCATCATAATCAAACAAACTTTTACAGACGGATCAAGGCCCATTTCTTTTTTTATCTCATTTTGCTCTAAAGAAGAGACCTGCTTAAATCCACGTCTTACAGGTATTTGAAGCTCAATGATTTGTTCTTGGATTCCCAGAATATTCGGAAGGGTTTTCCTATAACTTACAGGTTCTGCCATAGATGGTTTTGTAAATTTAACAAGTGCATTGTTAAAAATGGATTGGATTTCGGCAATTTCCTTAAGTTTAGAGCTGAATTTGTTATCGGTATGCACAAAGATCATTTTCCTATTAAGGCTGTAGGCCAAAGAAGCAAATTGTGGTTTGTGGTCAGCTACAGTAAATATCAGATCTGGTCTAAATGCTATCAACTTATCACGAACAACTCGCGCCGTTTTTCTCCATTCCGGGCGATAAAGCCAATGATGCACCTTCCATAAGAAATTTGCCAAAGCGGGCTGCCCTTTTCTTTGATAAAACTCTGTCCATATATCCTCATGACCCCTACCAAAGATTTTTGGCTCAAACTCCTTTTCGATCTCGTCGGTATCAATCATTTCTACAGTGTATTTTTCACTAAGCAATTTCCCCTTGATAGCGCTCGCTGGAGCTTTGTGCCCGCCGCCACCAAGTCCTGTGTAAAGGATCGCGATGCGCTTTTCCCCTTGCGCAGTGAGCTCTTCTTTGTCAAGGCTACTCAGAAATTCGATGATTTGTGCCTTAAGATCCGCTTCTTGGAAAGCATCTGTGTTCAATTCTTCCAATAATCGCTCTTCTTTAGAAGCGCTCCTACTCAAAACTTGACAATACTTGAGAAGCCAATTTTCAAATAAACGTTGATCTTCACCCGAAAGGCTACTTTGAATTTTCTTATAAAAGTCTACCAAAGTGCGCGCCCGATCGATATCGTCCATTTTTTCTGCCAATTTATTTTCTAAAGAGCTCGAAAAAACAGTAACTTTGGATTCGCGGAGAACTAGAGGGACAGCTATCGCACAGGTTGCAACAGCAGGAACAATGAACGAAGGAGAAGAAATAATTTTAAAGACTGTAGCAAAAAAAGGAGAAAGCGCAGTTTCGCGTGTCTGAAAACTCCCGTGATGCAGAGGTATTTCTGAAACAGACCTTCCTCTAAAGAGGCCCAAATGTTTCTCTACAAAAGAATGAAAACCACATTCTTTTTTGCTAAAAAAATCTATTACATTCATTTTAAAAACCCGATCAATTTCGGGAGATTATAACTAAATCGCATTTTATTTTCAGTATTATATCAACCGAAAAACATCAAATAAAAAAACAATTACACACTCTTAAATAATAATTTGAGCTTATTTGCTTTGATAGTAGAGTTTGCTTTCGATGATATATTCGAGTGCTTCGGAAGGTAATCTGTCTAAGATTGTGCCTGAGGGGATGCTCGTTGTACGTTCATAAAGTTCGGGATGAAGCTTAAGATAGTTGCGTATTTTTGAAGAAGAGCACCCTTGAATTTCCGGACTAACATAAGAGATTTCTTTGTCTGTAAGATTAGTGGAGTAATCAGGATCTTCTCCATCTCTTATAACAATACAAACGCTATGAAAATCGATTTCTGTTCTTTTACAATACCTTTCCCAAATGTCCGTCCCCATAAGATTAATGACGCAGGATCTTTCTAGGAGATATCTTTTGGTTATTTCTTTTGTCCAAGGGGATACCCATATTTGACTTGAGCGACCAAACACCTTAAGGGCTGTCTGTCTACGAATCTCCCAGGAAGATCTATTTGGTTTCTCACTATTTTCTCCGCCAGAAACAACTACCACAGCCCATACTGCCTGAGTTTTTTCTATAGCAGCTTTTATGGCAGACAGATGCCCTTCATGGGCAGGGTCAAAACTGCCGGTATAATAAATAACGGTATCCCCTCGGCCGATTTCTGGTGCACTAGCTAAATTCATTTTAAACCTAAAAAAACCGAGCAAGAAGTCTATAGAGATCTTGATAGGTCAGGTAGATGAAAAAAGCCACGAAGAGGACAATGAAAGGGATGATAAGCCTTTCCATTGTTTTGGCTTTGATCTTTCTTCTTGTGATCATCTCGTAGAAGGCAAAACAGATGTGTCCTCCATCTAGAACTGGGATAGGTAGAAGGTTCACAATTCCTAGGTTAAGGCTGATCGCTGCAACGATGTAGAGAACCTCTTTGATCCCCTGAGACCATCCATAATGAATCACTTGCACAATACCAACTGGGCCCGCTAGATATTTGGGACTTGCATATCCTGTAACAAGAGCGTAGATCATTTTCCAAGCTTCTTGTAGAGAAGCTGCTACAAGATGAAAGGGTGAAGGGTTGTAGTTAACTAAGCGATCTTCCAAAGGAAGACCGAGCATGAGCTGACTTTGCCCTTCTTCTAGTTTTCTAAGAGCCATTTCTCTTTCTTTAGAAACATCCTCTCCCGCTTTTTCTTTCTTCTGAGAAACAACAGCGCTCGTGATGCGATCCTTCAATGAATAGGTCAAAGGAAACTCGTAACGAGGCTTTGGCTGGATCGGGTTTAATAAGTAGAGGTTGCCAATGTTAGGAAGGCGAGATGCTGATCCAATCGAAGCGATGAGCTTTTGAAGATCTGAGAAGGAAACATTTTCCATAAACTCAGAGTCTGCTTTTGCAGAAGACGTCGGAGCAAAGATCTCCCCTCTTTGTACGATCATCTGAACGTGTTTTTTTTGGATCGAGCCAAAAAATGCCTTTAAAGAAGGAGTCTCTACGCCATCGACAGCCAAGATGCGATCTCCTGGAAGGAGTGGGATTTCAAGCGTTGGATGGGAAGATGTGAACTCTTTCTGCTCAGAGGCATGGTCATCGATGTAAGACGTTGGAGCATCTACAAGGCAATCATGAGTTAGAGCGTATGGTATGAAGTAAAGACCTGAAAGCGGTGTTGTATTTAGTTGTAGCTCATATCCGATGTCTTGCAGCTCTGCTTTTTCAACAGAGGTAAGTCTTAAATCACCAATACGAAGTCTTGGAATGCGTGTTAAAAAGACCTTGTCACCTCTAGATACTGTTAGAAGAGTTTTAGGTTGGTTTATAAGCGCAGAGAGTTCCACTCTTGAAAATACAAGCTCTCCATCGACCCAAAGAACTCTATCGCGACTTTGGATGCCACTTGTTTGCATCGGAGAGTCTTCAAGTGATCCTCCTCTTTCATCGTAGATGAGGTAGCCTGCTGGGAAAATCGTTTTTACAGCAAGCGATACTTTATCAAGACCTGTAAGCGTGTTGCCAAGATCAAGTGTGTAAGAAAAGGGAGCTTTAACGCCTGAAAAATAATCAATCTTCTCGCCTGTCACATGATAAGGACCTTGGTCAAGTAATGCAGAAGACATGAGCTGTCTAAAGCCAGTGAATGGCTGATCGGCATAAGTATTGATTTGATCACCGGGACGAAGACCTTCTTGATATAGATGGGAGTTTGTGTCGACAAAACCAACTAAATGTGTGCACTCAGCAAAAGGTTTTTCTCTTCCTCCTGACATCCAAATGAAAGAAAAAAGAACAAAAGCAAGAATCATGTTGATGACAGGACCTGCAAGGGCCACTTTGATACGGCTCCAAGGGCCTTTGCCATAAAAGCCATCTTCAATTTGATGAGGCTCTAAAAGACCTTGTTTTTCCATCCCGGCAATTTTTACGTAGCCACCGAAGGGGATCCAGCAAAACTGCCACTGTACGCCATCTCGCTTCCAAGCAACGATCGGTTTTCCAAAACCAATAGAAAACGCCTCGACTCTCATGCCTTCTCTTCGAGCCATAAGATAGTGTCCGAGCTCGTGGATGAACACAAGAATTCCTAAAGCAAGCGCCGCTAAAAGGGCATACAGTATACTGTAGATCATAAGCTTAAAAAACCTTTTTCTTTCGTTAAATTAAAGATGCTTAGCATCTGGATGCTAGCAGCCGGCTGCTTCGGCCCTGGCCTGAGCATCGATGCTATATATCGCTTCTAATGTTGATGGAGTTTCCCTTTTATGACAAGAGAGCAATTTTTCAAGTTTCCGTCCAATGTCTAGCCAGGAAATCTTTCCTTCTAAGAATTGAGCGACTAAAACTTCATTTGCTGCATTGAGATAGCAAGGGAAACTCCCCCCTTGTCTTAAAGCTTCATACGCAAGCTCCAAACAGATAAACTTTCCTTTTTCAAGCTGAAAAAACTCCAGCTTCGGATGTTTTGCAAAAGGAAATGGGGGTAAAAATCCGGGAGATCTCTCGGGCCAGGTCACCGCATACTGGATCGGAAAGATCATACTAGGCTCTGACATCTGAGCAAATAAAGAGCCGTCTTTCATCTCTACCATGCTGTGGATGATACTTTGCGGGTGTACGATCACTTCAATTTCCTCAAGTGGCCTATTAAATAAATGGAAAGCCTCGATCACTTCGAGACCTTTATTCATGAGGGTCGATGAGTCGATGGTGACCTTCGGTCCCATCTTCCAGCTCGGATGTTTTAGAGCTGTTTCTTTTGTAATCTTTTTTAGGTCATCGATGGAATGATGAAAAAAAGGTCCGCCTGATGCTGTGAGGATAAGTCTTCTCACCTCATTTGGATTTTTGTGCTCCAAGCACTGAAAAAGAGCGCTATGCTCACTATCTACGGGTAAAATACGAACATTTTTTTCTTTTGCCCGTTTCATGACAAGCTCACCAGCTGCAACTAAGACTTCCTTGTTAGCAAGGGCAATGTCTTTGCCCTGCTCAATGGCCGCAAGCGTTGGCGCAATGCCGATCGAGCCTGTGATGGCAGAGACCACAAGATTAGCCTCACTACAGCTTGCAGCTTCTTTAAGCCCTTCCATCCCAGATACTACTTTAACATGAGGAACTCTGGACTTAAGCTCGAGCGCTTTTTTGTCATCAAAGACGGCAACTATTTTAGGATGAAATTCTTGAATTTGCTCATATAAAAGATCGATGGAGGAGTAGGCTGCAAGGGCCACTACCTCAAGACCTAGATGGCGCGCTACTTGAAGAGTTTGAGTTCCAATGGAACCAGTAGACCCTAGGATTGCTAGACGTTTTTTGCTCATGTTTTTTGTATGGTTTTCGTTTTTTTGAAAAAGGAGCTCAATAAAACGGCTAAGTATACAAGAAAGAGGACTGTAACTACAAGCCCAGAAGTAGAAAGAGGCGCTTTAAACACGGTCAAGCTGTGTCTAGAAAGAGCGATGGACAAGAGTGAGCTTATAGCGCTGATGCCAAAACTAAGCATGATGAGCTTTCTGACAGAGTGGGTGTATCGCAAAGAGATGAGAGTCGGACCTACTAAAAAGGATAAGAAAAGAAGCACGCCAACCGCTCTAAAAGAAGCGATTGCTCCTGCTGCTGTTAAAACCATCAAAAGATAGTTTAAAAAACTTACGGGCCATCCTAAACTTTTAGCAAGCCCCCCATCAAACGCTGTCAAATAAAACCCTCTAAAAAACACCACTCCAAAAAAGACACTGACGGCTGCTAAGCCGGCGGCTACTTTAACATCATCGAAGTGAAGAGCGTCGATGTTACCCATGACAGCCTCTGTTCCAAGGTGCATATTTTTTGTGTAGAGAGTGACAAGTAAAATTCCTGCCGCAAAGAGCGTTGTAAAGACAAGTCCGATGCTCGCATCTTCTTGCAGGTGGAGAATCTTTGTACAAAACTGCGTTAATAAAACTGTAAAAATTCCCGATACCAAAGAAGCGATCCAAAGAACCTTCATGGAAGTGAAAGAACTTTCCAAATGCTCAATGGAGAAAAAGGAATGGAATAAAAGAAACGAAGTCACAATCCCAAGTAGAATTGTATGACTTAAAGCGTTGGCAAGCATTGTCATCTGCTTTAGTACTAAAAAAGATCCTAGAAAAGAAAGAGCTAAGCCTAAAAACAGCAAAACAAACCATTGGATTTCATCAGAAGCCATCTGATCAAGAGGAAGCTTGCCTGAAATCAGCAAACACATCCGAGAAAAGAAGACTGAGAAAAAACCAAAAAAGTCGTGTCCGGAATAAGGGTTCATTATTATATGGACTCCGTTGATTTTGGAATGGGTTGAGAGTGGGGGTCAACTTGAGGATGGTTCAAATATTCAGAGAGGCTCTTTTCAAGCTCTGGAGTAATTACGTGCTCCATCTCTTCCGCGCTTGCATGCACTTTTTCAGAGCTTTGACCTAAATGCACAAGATACACTTCCCATAGTCTATGAAGGCGCACAACCTGACTTGCTTTCATTTTTCCCTCTTTAGAAAGAAAATACCCTTCGTCTTGAATCACCCATCCATAACGGGAAAGGCGATTTAAAATCACCCAGGTAGAAAAAGAGGATCTTTGTCTTACTTTTGCAAGTTGAAGCAAAGCTCTTTTCTCCCCTTCTTTTACTTTCCAAAGGATTTTTAAAAGGTTTTCTTCTTCACAGATTTTAGAAAACCTTTTTCTTCGAAGCCATCTAACTAAAAGACCTCTTTGAGGAGCTAACAGTAAGCTTAAAAAGCAAAATCCAGCTCCGAATAAAATGATCAGAGGCCCAATGGGTAAAATAAGTCTTGGGTTCATAATCCACCCCGGAAACTCTGCTGACACATAGTTGCCTAAAAAAGCGCTCAAAGCGCCAACTGTGGCAGAAAAGAAAAACATCTTGCTAAGATTGTGAGTCAGCTGCCGCGCCGCGAGTGCTGGAGCTATTAACATTCCGGAGAGAAGAACAACACCGACCCCTCGAATGGCTACAGTGACAGCTAAAACGAGCAAGCAGAAAAAAAGGACCTCTACCCATTTGACTGAAAAGCCAAGGCTTGAAGCAAAGGGAGGATCAAAGTTCACAACTTGGATCGATCGATAGAAAAAGATCAAAAAGGCGATAACCATAAGACATAGCACCGCATACATCCAGGTGTGATAATCAGTCATGGTTGCAGGCTGTCCGTATAAAAACGATTGGATCTGTCTATACCAAAGAGGATGCGTATATTGGATCCGGCTTGCAATCAGTACTCCTATTCCGAAAAAAGAAGAGAGGATGAAACAAAGAGCTGCATCGCTTTTCACTCGAAAGCGCGTTTGCAGAAAATGCAAACCAAAAAGACCTAATAAAGATGAAAAAAAGGCTCCGACTAAAAGAAAAGAAGAGAACCATTCTGGCAGAAAAGAAAAAAAGCTACCAAAGACAACAGCTCCTACAACGATCCCTGGATACGCAGCATGGGAAAGGGCTTCCCCGACAAGTGATCGCTTTCTGATAAGTACGATCACGCCAACTAAAGAGGCCGTGATGCACATCAAAATCCCCCCGATCATCGGAGCTCTTAGCAATGGATCTGTAAAAAATGCTGTCCAGTGATACATGATTTTTTAACTAAAGCCCCATGTTTTTCTTTTGCGCCATTTTTGCTGCTTCATCAAGGAATGAAAAGTAGCCTCCGTATGTTTTAAGAAGCATTTCTTTATGAAATACTTCTTCAACAGGGCCGCAGGCAATAAGAGATGTATTGAGTAAGATCACCCAATCAAAGTATTGATCCACAGAATTTAAATCGTGATGCACAACAAAAAGAGTTTTCCCTTTCGCTCTTAAATCATCAAAGATCGAAACAATGACTTTTTCTGTAGCAATATCAACACCTGCAAAAGGCTCATCCATGAGATACACATCCGCTTCTTGCAAAAGAGCTCTTGCAACAAAGAGCCTTTGTTGCTGACCGCCGGAAAGCTCTCCAATTTGCCTATGAGCAAAAGCTTCGAGCCCTACAGACTCAAGCGCTCTTAAAGTAGCTTCTTTATCAGCGCGATTAAGTCTTTTAAATAGCCCACTTTTGCTATAGCGTCCCATTAAGGCCACATCAAAGACAGTAACAGGAAAATCCCAATCAACAGCGCTTCTTTGCGGAACATACGCTACTGATTTTCTCACCTTTTTATAGGGCTCACCTAAGAATTCAATGCGTCCAGACAGTGGCTTCACAATACCAAGTAGAGCTTTAAGAAGTGTGCTTTTTCCAGCACCATTAGGACCTATGATCCCAACGAGCTTCCCCGTTGGCACTGAAAAATTTAAATCCCATAAAACAGGAACTTTGTCATAGTTGACACTTAGCTGCTCTACCGTTAAGGCCTGTTTTTTGTCCATCATTCACTCCACTCTTTAATCAAAACATCTGCATCGTACTCTATCATTCCAAGATAATTCCCGGAAGCAGATCCGCTAGGGCCCATAGAATCACCGTAAAGTGACTTTAAAGACATGCGAATGGTCATCCCTTTTTCTTTGGAAGCAAATACGATTTTTCGCAAGGAGTCAGGACTTACATTCGACTCTGGGAATACCACATGTACTTGATACTCGACCAAATAATCTACGATCTTTTGTAGGTCCGCAGCTCCAAGCTGACCATCTGGGGAAAACCCTTCTGGCGCTGCCATCCGCTTTTTCCAAGCCCCCTCTTTTCTTTCATTCTCTGAGGCAAGATACGCTCTTGTGAAATACGCAAACGCATCATGGCTAGTGACTAAGTAGCGGAGGTTTTCAGGAACTTGCTGCAGTTTCCCTCTGATCTCTTGATGAACCTTTGTCATTTCCTTATAAGCGCTCTGAGCCCTTGCTTCATAATACTCTTTTCCTTCCGGATCTTTGGAGACTAAAGCTCCCAGTACTGGCTCTATCGCATGAGACCAAAGAGAAACATCCATCCAAATATGGGGATCTGGTTGTCCCTGCTCAAAAAGAATTTCCTCGGGATAGTTTTTTAAGACAAAGTCTCCAAGTGAGATCGCATCAGCATGAGAGGTGATCTTGTAGCGAAGGCTTGCTCCATGCTCTAAATTAAGACCATTGAAAAACACTAAGTTGGATTCCGTGATCTTTTCATCATCCCCTTTCACAAGCTCATAGCCGTGAGGATCGATTTCTCCAATGATCAAGACCTGTCTTTCAACTCTATCGCCACCAACTTTTGCAACGATATCATCAATCATTGCGGTAGTAGATAGTACCCTTACAAAGCTCTTACTTGAAGAAGGAGCTTGTTTTTCAACTCCACATCCGGTGAGCACAAGGCAAAGAACATTTATTAGTATTGTGATTACTGCTTTTTTCAAATCAAAGTCCCTTCTGATAGATGAATGGTTCTTAAAAATTGGAACGTAAAAATGCCTCGGCTACATCCCTTCGTAAAATCTATACGAAGAGCGTAATTCCCAACACTTGAAATCTTTGAAGCTTTCACATCTTCTTCGCACACCCCTTTGGACTGTTGGCATCTTGCACAAGGACAGTTTTTTTGAAGATCGCTTAAAGTAAATACGCTTAAGCGATCATCGCTCCATAAAATGGAAAAGCTAGTATTGCTCAGCTGCTTTAATTCTTTAACTAAAACAAGCATTGGGCTCCATCTCCTTCCACGTATATTCAAACTGTTTCGATAGGCACGCTTTTTCCGCTTCTTCCAAGGTATAGAGGACTTCAGCCGCTTTTCTTGCTATCTCTTTAAACGAATGGGCAGCAGAGCTTCCTTCACAGGCAAAGGGAAGCGCTATTCCTAAGTCTCCACATCTCGACACTTCAGGGTCGATAGGGACCTCCCCTAAAAACGGACAGCCAAACGAATCAGAAATCTTCTTTCCCCCACCTTCTCCAAAAAACCTGTGTTTTAGACCTGCCGGATCTATAAAATAAGACATGTTTTCTACCACTCCAACAATCGGAACTCCCATGTGATGGAACATGTGGGCCGCTTTGCCGACATCTAGAAGCGAAATTTCTTGAGGTGTTGTTACAAGCACAGCCCCTGAAAAGGGAAGTGTCTGCATGAGGGTCAATTGGATGTCCCCAGTTCCTGGAGGAAAGTCTACAATCAAGTAGTCAAGTTCACCCCAAGAGATTTTCTTCATGCACTCAAGAATCAAACCGTTTGCAACAGGAGCTCTGACCATCAGTCCTTGCGAAGACTGCCTTATATGGGAAAGAGAAACAACTTCTACCCCTTGAAATAGGCCTGGAAGGATTTTGTCTTCGCTCACATTCAAAGGTTTTTCCAGTGGCATCATCATTCCTAAAGAAGGACCGTATACGTCCGCA
Source organism: uncultured Chlamydiae bacterium (assembly GCA_903824495.1). Lineage (GTDB taxonomy): Bacteria > Chlamydiota > Chlamydiia > Chlamydiales > Rhabdochlamydiaceae > CAIJXB01. The sequence continues at coordinate 71,902 of CAIJXB010000051.1, read as the reverse complement.
TCAAAGATGCCGACTTGATATCCCGCCTTTTGAAGAGACAGGGCAAGGTTTACAGAAAGCGAAGACTTCCCAACTCCCCCCTTGCCGGCAGCGACCGCTACTATGTAGCGCACTGCCTTTAAATTCTTTTCTATACTTGCATCCGACTCTAAAAGACTTCGACTCATCAACAAAACCTTTTTAATTCTTCTTTAAGAAATCAATAATTTTATTCACATAGAAGGCAGACTTCAAAAACAACAGAGTCTTCCATAAAAACCAAAAAACTTCCAAGGAAAATTTAATAAATTTCTCTTTTATTTAATAATTTGTTGCATAAAATAAGAAAGAAAAATAACATTTTGAGAAACAGGCGAAAAGAAACTTGAAAAACCAGTTAACAGGAACGTTTTAAGGATTATCTAGAATATTTAGTTCAGATAATAGTGTAGAGAAGAAATATAGATAGTTATAATATTTTTTCTTGATTTAAAATCCTAAAAACGATTTCATTTGCTTTTGAAGTTGAAAACAATTACCATCTTGAACGAATGCAAAACATATAAAAACCAAAAAAAGGAATTAACATTATGCAAAGCAACAGAGAACAAGTTATGGACAAAACAAAAAATCTAAAAGAAGTAGAAGATATAATTGCAAAAGCAATTAAGAAAGTAAACGGAAGAAAAGAGAACGACCTTTGCAAATATATCCCAGGAGATGCGGGCGGATACATGCACCATTTCACACTGAAAAAAATGAAGAACAGACAACCTAGCGAACTCGGATCTCTTCTAGAAAAGTTTATTATCAATAAAGAAAAACCTTCTAGCTTACCACCTAAACAAAGAGCTGCTAGAGGTTCTAGAAAGAAAAGAGACCAATATACTTTCTCTAGAATGCAACTTGAAAAAATGCTGCAACTAGCTCGCCAATCTGGTGACAAAGAAATGGTTACTATGCTCTCCCCTAAAAAATCTTTAGCTACAAGCAAAAGAGAGCTAATCGCTTCTATCCGTCACGGAAAAGTAGAAGCTGAACTTTGGAATTCTTATGTAGAAGCACTCCAAAACTACAGCCAAGAAGAAGAAATACAAGCAGCTTTGCTCAATAGATAGTAAAAAATTTATTGATAAAGACTTAAGCCCCACCTTTACGGGTGGGGCTTTTTTTTAAATTTAAACTAGACAATTTTTCCCCTTTTTCGCATAATCCTCCTAGAAAATTGCTGTTTCTCCACTTTTGGCCTTGAAATTAAAACAAAAACAACTGACAATGGTATTGTTTTAAAGATGCAAGTTTCTTAATTAAAGGTTTTTGTTTTATCGTGCCGATCTCAATCGTCACAAAATATTTATTAATTGTTTGTCTATGAGGATATAGAACATGTCAGAAACCAAAACTCCAGAATTTGGAAGATGGCGGTCATTTTTTTGGCCAGTCCATAATTTCGAGCTCAAAAAGCTCCTTCCAATGTTTTTTTTATTCTTTTTCATTAATTTCAACTATACGATTCTAAGAGATACTAAAGATGCTCTGATTGTAACAGCTCCTAATTCTGGCGCTGAAGCGATCCCCTTCCTAAAGGTATGGGGCGTACTTCCTTTTGCTATCCTCTTTATGATCGGCTATGCAAAGTTAAGTAATATTTTGAGTAAGCCAAAATTGTTCTACGTAACAGTTACAGGGTTTATTTCATTCTTTGCTCTCTTTGCCTTAGTTCTTTACCCATGCAAAGACGCATTGCACCCAACCGTTGCAGCTGACGTTCTAGCCTCTTATCTCCCACAAGGACTAACTGGTCTAGTCGCTCTGTTCCGTAACTGGACATATGCTCTTTTTTACATCATGGCTGAACTCTGGGGAAGCGCTGCTATCTCCTTAATGTTCTGGGGCTTTGCAAATGATATTACAAAAGTTTCTGAATCAAAAAGATTCTATGCAATGTTCGGCCTCGGCGCGAACCTCGCTATGCTTGTTTCAGGACCTGCGATCATTTACTTCTCTAACCTACGTGGTAAGCTAGCTGCAGGCGTTGACGCTTGGGGCGTATCCTTAAACTACATGCTTGGAATGGTTGTCCTTTCCGGCCTGATCGTTATGGGTATCTACTGGTGGATTAATAAGAATGTTTTGACAGATCCTAAATTCTTTAGCGTAGATGAAATCAAGAAGCCAAAAAAAGAAAAAGCGAAGATGTCTCTAAAAGAAAGCTTCCTTTTCCTTGCAAAATCCAAATATATCCTTTGCCTTGCTATCTTGGTTATCGGTTATGGAATTGCGATCAACCTAGTAGAAGTTACCTGGAAAGGTCAGCTTAAGCTTCAATACCCTAATCCTAATGAATACAGTGCATTTATGGGTCTCTTTTCTACCTGCACAGGAGCTATCACTATTTTGATGATGCTCTTCGTAGGTGGTAACGTTATCCGTCGTTGGGGCTGGACTGCAGCGGCTTTGGTCACTCCAGTAGTTCTCCTTATTACAGGAGCTGGATTCTTTGGATTCGTAATCTTTAGAGACTCTCTTACTGGCTTCATTGCCATGATGGGAACAACTCCTCTTATGCTTGCGGTTATCTTCGGAACTGCTCAAAATATTATGAGCAAGTCTGCTAAGTATTCCCTCTTTGATCCGACAAAAGAAATGGCTTACATTCCTTTAGACCAAGAGTCTAAAGTTAAAGGAAAAGCGGCTATTGACGTTGTAGGAGCTCGTTTTGGGAAGTCTGGTGGATCTCTTCTTCAACAAGGACTTGTTGTTGCGTGCGGATCGCTCGCAGCTATCACTCCTTACGTTGCAGGGATCTTGTTCTTGATCATCTTCGCTTGGATCTATGCTTCCAAATCTCTTGGTAAGCAATTTGCTAAGTTGAATGCTGAGAAAGAAGCACCTGTTAAGACGCTCGACACAAGTGCAGCAAAAGAAACACTCCAAGGCGCTACAACAAGCTAACCTTGAGTTTTCTTTAGCTACTAAAGAATAAAGCCCTCCGCATGGCAACATGCGGGGGGCTTTTTGTTTCTTGCTTTCTATTGATTTTCCCTGTAGATTTGTTTCTTTTATTTAGGACCTCTTCATGTTTAAATACGACAGAAAAAAGATTAGAAACTTCTCTATTATTGCTCACATCGACCACGGTAAATCAACGATTGCAGACCGTCTTTTAGAGATCACCGAGACCATCCCCTCAAGACAGATGCAAGAGCAAGTTTTGGATGCGATGGATCTGGAAAGAGAAAGAGGGATCACGATCAAAGCCCACCCTGTTACGATGCTTTATAAAGCGGACGATGGCGAAATCTACCAAATCAACTTCATCGACACTCCTGGCCACGTTGACTTTACATATGAAGTGTCTAGATCTCTATCCGCTTGTGAAGGCGCCCTTTTAGTCGTAGATGCCGTTCAAGGAGTCCAAGCACAAAGCCTTGCAAACGTCTATTTAGCTCTTGATCGCAATCTTGAAATCGTTCCTATCTTGAATAAGATCGACCTCCCTTCCGCTGATGTTGAATCTGTGAAGCAGCAGATTGAAGATGTGATCGGGCTTGATACCTCTCATGCGGTTCTTTGCTCTGCAAAGAACGGAATTGGGATCAGAGAAATTTTAGAGCGCATTTTAATTGTTGTCCCTCCTCCAAAAGAGCCAGAAGAGACATGTCTTAAAGCCTTAGTGTTTGACTCCCATTATGACACCTATAGAGGCGTTTTAGTCTACTTAAGGGTTATGAGTGGTGAAATCTCTAAAAAGACCCAGATCAAGATGATGATCAGTGGTAAGATCTTTGAAGTACAAGAAGTCGGTATCTTCTCCCCTCATGAAAAGCCTGTAGAAAAGCTCCAAGCTGGAGAAGTAGGCTACATCCTTGCCAACATTAAAAATACAGCCGATGTCAAAATCGGAGACACCGTAACAACAGTTATAAATCCTGCTAAAGAAGCACTACCTGGTTTCCAAGTAATCTCCCCTGTTGTGTTTGCTGGAATTTATCCTGTTGATTCTTCCGATTTTGAAACTGTTAGAGACGCCCTAACAAAGTTAAGCCTTAATGACTCAGCTCTCCATGTAGAGCAAGAGAGCAGCTTGGCTTTAGGTTTTGGATTCCGCTGCGGATTCTTGGGACTTTTACATCTTGAGATCGTCTTTGAAAGACTCCAAAGAGAATTTGATCTCGATATTATTACAACAGCGCCGAGCGTTATTTATAAATTCCATTTGTCTGACGGCTCACAAGTTAATATCGACAACGTTGCTCACTTCCCAGATCCTACTTTCATCGAAAAGATCGAAGAGCCTTGGGTTAAATGCCACATCATGGCCCCTGCTGAATATTTAGGTGCTATCATGAGCCTTGGGATGGAAAAACGAGGAGAGCAAACAAAGACTGAAACAGTTGATAGCAAAAGACTACTGTTGACGTATCTTTTCCCTCTCAATGAAATCATCACAGACTTTAACGACAAGTTAAAATCTGTAACTCGTGGCTACGGCTCGTTTGACTACGAACCAGATTCTTATAGAACAGGTGACATCGTTAAACTTGAGATCCGCGTGAATGAAGAACCGGTCGATGCCTTTTCTTGTATTGTGCACAGATCAAAAGCTGAAAGCAAAGGGCGTGCTATCTGTAAAAAGCTTGTAGAAGTGATCCCTATGCAACAGTTCAAAGTGCCTATTCAAGGAGCTGTTGGTGGCAAAATCGTCGCTAGAGAAACCATCCGAGCGATTACGAAAAACGTCACAGCAAAATGCTATGGTGGAGACATCACCCGTAAGCGTAAACTTTGGGAAAAGCAGAAGAAAGGTAAGAAGAAGATGAAAGAGATCGGGAAAGTAAATATCCCTCAGTCTGCTTTCATGGAGGTTTTAAGAGCTGAAGAGGAATCGTCTTAGCACCTCTGAATTTAAAAAAGATTCTGATTTGCCATAAACCTCGGCTTTAAGGTACAACTTCTCTGCAACCCAGGAGGCCTTATGTCAGCAGCAATCTCCGTTGCAAATTCAAACCCATCTTTCTCCATCAATATCCCTACACCTCAAGCCGCTTTAGAAAAGCGCATACTTGAGGTCATTGAAGAGCTCAAGCTAGAAGTTTTGAATCAGCCTCATAACCTAAGAATTACTTGTCCTATTACATGCAAAATAATGAATGATCCGGCCAAGATCAAATGCGGTCATGTATTTGAGCGCAGCGCCATTGAACAACAAGACCTTTGCATCATATGCAGCTCTAAAGTGAAAGACATTACTACCGATGCTGTAACTCTTGGATTGATTGAGGAATTGAAAAAAGATTTTGTGCCAACTCTTGAGCATTTTAAGTCTTCAAATCCAAAGACGGCTCAGCTTTGCTTAGCATTTGCACAGAGTTTTATGACTCTCGGAAACTCTGCTCAAGCGCTATCTTTTCTTAAAAAAACATTCACCCATACAAAAAGCTCAGCTTTAGTCTATGAGCATGTTCCAAGATTATACGATCGGTTAGGGAAAACAAACGAAGCCTTAGTGGCCAGACTTCATTTAACTCTCTACCATGTTAGAGACAACAAATCGCGAGAAGCTATTAACACCTTAGCACCTCACATCACTACCAATCCCCGCGTAAAAACCTTATTCATCGCTTTAAGCATCCTCGGATATCCCTGTCCTACTACGATACAGAATGCTAGAAATTATGCTTTGAGCCTTAAAGAAACAAATCCAATCGATAGTGATTTCATCCAGGAGCAGCTTTCATCTTTGACAGAAGAAGGAGCGCACTAAAGTATTTAAGATCCAGCTATGATGTTCTCATCCCCTTCCTGTCAATTGACAGGAAGGCCTTTCATGTTAAAAATTTTACCTGTCTAAAAACCATAAAAAACACCTCCACTTTCCTCTTACACCCAACAACTTAAAAGCAGAAAAACGAAACTGGAATTCATCTCACATTTAATGTATAATTATTGCATTTAAACATTAAATTGAGCTTCAAAGTGAGTGCTATTACATCCAACGACAATTCATGTGCCATTTGCTACCAAGATGTTCTTGAGACTCATGATACAATGCGCTGCACAAATAAAAGTGTGTCTCACATTTTCCATACCGCTTGTGTAGCTGATTGGGCTAAAACTCGTTCATTAGGAGAGCAAGTAATATGCATACTCTGTAGAGAGGGCTCTTTTTTACCCATACAAGGCTCCTCTACAGAAAATGAACCAGCCGAAGAATTTGAAGAATTAGACGCAATAGAAACAATAGAAGCAATGGTACTCCAATCACGTCAACGGTACCGTCAGAGGCGAGAACTGCTGTATCGAGAGCTGCAACCTCTCTTAGATGATAGGAATAGAAAAAACACAATCTTCACTATAGGGCTCATTGCAGGAGCCACACTTTGCTTAACGCGCGATATCGATCTTGCGATAGTGGTCCTTACTGGATCCGTGCTTATGGCAGCTGTGCAAACTCTATCTGAAATATCAAGTAAAATGGACCCAGAAAAGCGAACGGGATTCACGGCTATAGCCGTAAAAGATGCCGCTGCAGGACTCCGAGGGATAACGGGAGGCTTACTTTTCACAAAAATCGCTCTAATGGCTATCAGTGGAGCAAACAACATAGGAAGAGACATAGAACTCTAAGCCCCGTCTCCTTAAAAAAAACAAAACCCTCATGCTATTTCTAGCATGAGGGTTTTGTTTATAATAGACGTTTTCTTAAACGCTGTAAGATCCAGCTGTGATATTCCCACCGCTTCCTGTCCAATTGGTATGGAAGAACTTGCCACGAGGCTCATCGATCCTTTCATAGGTGTGAGCTCCAAAGAAGTCTCTTAGGGCTTGCAGAAGGTTCGCTGGAAGTCTTTCTGAGCGATATCCATCAAAGTAAGAAAGAGCTGTGCTAAAGCATGGAGCTGGAATGCCAGTCATTGCGGTATAGGCAACAGTTGTTCTCCAACCTTCTTCACAAGAGGTAATCTCACCTTGGAAGAACGGATCAAAGAGTAGGTTATCGAGGTTTGGATTTTTGACAAAGGCCTTTTTGATGTCGTTTAAGAAGCGGCTGCGAATGATGCAACCGGCTCTCCAGATGAGAGCAATGGAGCCGTAGTCAAGTGTCCACTTAAACTGCTTTGCAGCTTCTTTAATGAGAGTAAAGCCTTGCGCGTAGCTGATCATTTTAGAAGCGTAGAGGGCTTGTCTTACCTCTTCGATCTTTTTAGCTTTATCAGCAGGAGGAGTGAGCTTTTTTCTAGGGTAGAGTTTAGACACTCTAACACGTTCATCTTTAAGAGCAGAAAGGCATCTTGCAAAAACAGCTTCACCAATGAGTGTTACAGGAAGTCCGAGCTCTAGAGCGCTGATCCCTGTCCACTTTCCGGTTCCCTTTTGTCCTGCAACGTCTAAGATTTTATCGATGAGCGGAGAGCCGTCTTTGTCTTTGTGAGCAAAGACATTGCCTGCAATTTCAATGAGGTAGCTGCTGAGAGCTCCTTTATTCCAAGTAACAAAGATGTCTTTGATCTCATCGATGGTGCAGCCGAGTGAGTCTCTTAAGATCTCGTAGGCTTCACAGATGAGCTGCATGTCACCATATTCAATGCCGTTGTGAACCATCTTGACATAGTGTCCAGCGCCGCCTTCTCCGATCCATTCACAGCAAGGAAGACCATCTTCTGTAGCTTTTGCAGAAATGCTTTGAAAGATCTCTTTGAGTGCTGGCCATGCTTTAGGATTGCCTCCAGGCATGATAGAAGGACCGTGGCGCGCGCCTTCTTCTCCTCCGGAGATTCCAGCTCCTACAAAGAGAACTCCCTTTTTATCGAGCTCTACCATACGTCTTTCGCTGTCGGTATATAAACTGTTGCCTCCATCGATGACGATGTCGCCTGCTTCTAAAAAAGGAAGGCATTCAGCGATGAGATCATCAACGGCAGTTCCAGCTTTTACCATCATCATCACTTTACGTGGACGTTTAAGAGTTGCAAAGAATTCTTTTAAATTGTGAGTTCCGATGACGTTTGTGCCCTTGGCAGTCGTATTTAAAAAGTCATCTACTTTGGATGTTGTGCGATTAAAAACAGCTACAGTATATCCATGGTCGTTCATGTTCAGGACCAGGTTTTGTCCCATAACGGCGAGACCTATGAGTCCAATGTCTGCTTGATTTTGCGTCATTTGTTTTCCTTGTTTCTTTGTCTTTTCTTGAGTAGAATAATCGCCATCCTCATGCGTTCTGGTAGCTCAGGTGGATAGAGCGGTCGCCTCCTAAGCGACAGGTCGCGCGTTCAACTCGCGCCCAGGACATATATTCTACTACGACTTAAGATAACGGTCTAGTCCCTGAGAGATCCCTTTAGCGATTTTCTCTAAATATTTTTTCTCTTTCATTTTTGACCACTCCTCTGGATTGGTCATAAAGCCCGCTTCAAACAAAACAGCCGGCATTTGGGTTTCACGAATGACGTAGAGGTGGTTGCCAAGCTTTACTCCTCGTGAAAGGGCTTCTGTCTGATTCATGACAGAGTGGAGTAGAAGATTTGCAAGGCGACGAGAGGATCTGCCTCTTTCTGTGCTCTCCCCTGTATAATACACCTCAAGCCCTTCGGCTAGATGGTTGGGGGCAGTATTAAAATGGATGCTCACAAAAGCGATACATTTCATTTTATTCGCAATCAGCACCCTCTTAGCAAGAGGAACGTAAACATCTTTACTGCGGGTCAGTAGTACACGGTACCCAAGCTCTTCTAAATATTTTTTAGTATATAAAACGGTGAGGAGTGCAAGTTTTTTTTCTTCGAGCGACCTTACTTTAGCTCCTTGATCTTTTCCACCATGACCCGCATCGAGAACCACAAGAGGCCCTTGGACTTTAGAAATCTGGATGGTTTCTCTTTTAGACGCATTAGAGGCTAAATGAAGGGGCGAGGAAGATCTGCTTTCTCCTGCGGCTGACACAAAAAAAAGACAAAAAAGAAGGGTGGCTTTTTTAAAGTGTCTTCTTAAATCCATAGGGCTGGGTCTCTTTTTCCATGTTAGACATTACATCGACCATACGCTTTTGCGATGATTCTGTCATCAAAATGGATCGTATGATGAGAAAAAACCTGATAATTCTCATGTCCTTTGCCCGCAATCAGCAAAATATCATCCTTTTCCATCTGGGAAATGGCCAGTTCTATGGCTTTTTTCCGATCGACCTCTACAAAGGCTTTTTCTTTGTTTTGAATCCCAGCTAAGATTTCCTGGATGATTGTTTCAGGATTTTCCCCTCTTGGATTGTCGGATGTAACAAAGATGGCATCAGCTATTTGCTCTGCAGTAGCTCCCATCTTAGGTCTTTTTTGTTTGTCTCGATTACCTCCGCAGCCAAACACACAAAGAACCCTTGCGGCAGATACTTGCTTCAACGTCTGCAAGACATTTTTTAAAGCATCTTCTGTATGAGCATAATCAACAAAGATATTTCTCCCTTCCTCATTTTCCACACGTTCTAGTCTTCCAGGAACTGTTTTAAAGGTTGAAAGGATCGAAAGGACCTGCTCAAGATCCCAGCCCATGGCAGCTGCCATGGCCGTAACTCCCAAGACATTGTAGATGTTGAATTTTCCAATCAAGGGTGATTTAAAAGGGATCCGTTTGTTTTTAAAACAGATAACACAATCGCTTCCAGTTGCAGACAACCGAATTTCTTCGGCTCTTACATCTGCCTTTTCAAAAAGTCCATATGATATGGAAGGAACCGAGATGTCTTTAATCATCTCTTGCGACCAAGGATCGTCTTGGTTAACGATGGCAATTTTGGGATACGGCTTTTTAAAGTCTGTTTTTTTACCAAGTGATGAAAAAAGCTTTGCTTTTGCTTTTGCGTACTCTTCCATTGTGAGATGGTAGTCTAAATGATCCTGCGTGAGGTTGGTGAACAAGGCGACATCAAAATCAATCCCCGCCACTCTTTTTTGGTCGAGCGCATGAGAGGATACTTCCATCACAACACCTTGGCATCCAGCTGTAACCATTTCATGAAGAAGTTTTTGATTTGTGATTGTATCAGGCGTTGTTAGAGAAGAGGGAAATACATTTTCTTTGATGATCCACTCGATAGTTCCAATGAGACCTGCCCCCATCCCCATAGAATCTAGCAAATGCTTGATTAGATAAGCAGACGTTGTTTTCCCATTGGTCCCAGTAATTCCAACAGAAAAAAGTTTCCGAGAAGGATACTCGTAAAAGCGCTCTGCTAAAGTGGCCTCTAAAGCGGCAATATCGGGATGGATGATTTGGACCATACCTTCTAAAAAAGGATCGAAAAGATCTGTTGCGACAGCGACTGCTCCTGCGGCTTTTACCTCCAAAATAAAAGCGTTGCCGTGCTGTTTTGTTCCTTTCTTTGCAAAGAACAAAAAACCCGGAGCTGCAAGCTTAGAGTTGTTGCAAAGGCCCGTAATTTCTACATCTTTATGGGAGCCTTTGAGTTCAAGAGATGGAATCCCTTTGATGAGCTGTTTTAATTTTATGCGCATATTTTTTTACTTATTCCAACTGTCATATAGTTCTTGAAGATCTGCCGCTTCTTTGACCCACACAGCTTTTGAAGTGTCCCTTCTTGGATCTCCTGGTGGAAAGCCATAAGGGTCATCTGGCTCCACTCCTAAGTACTGAAGAGCCTTTTTGCCAATATCACAAAAGGCAGGAGCGGCGCAGGTTCCCCCATACTGATTCTTTCCAACGCCTGGAATGTATCTGTATTCAGGTTCATCGACCACTACCATTAAAACAAAACGGGGATCATGAGCCGGTGCAAATCCAATGAACGTAGAGATGTGATCTTTTTTCGAGTAAGTTCCACCGACTATCTTTTCAGAAGTGGCTGTTTTACCAGCCTCCGTATATCCAAAAATATCAGCTCTTGTAGCGCCGCCTCCTGGCTTTGTCACATACATCATCCCTTTGAGGACTTCTTTTAAAGAAGTAGGATCTAACAGAGATTTTTGTGCTATCGCCTTTTTCTTGACTTCTGCATCAACGAGTATCTCTTTGCTTCCATCTCGATGTGTTTTAACAATCTTTTTGATCAAATAAGGCTGCACATCATGGCCGCCATTAGCAAGCACTGAATACGCTCTTAGCATTTGCATGCTGCTGACTAAAATGTTGTGACCAAACGCAATTGAATAGGGAGTTGGCTTGGACCATTGGATAGCGCCATTTGGATGCTTTTTATGCGGTGATGGCAAAAGTCCAATACTTTCTGATGGAAGCTCAATGCCTGTCTTAAGCCCGAATCCAAACACTTCTTGCAAAGCATTTCTATACCAATCATCTCCAAGCCTTTCAATGACGCGCTGCACAACCCTAGCCATGTAGATGTTGGATGATTTTTGAAGCGCCATATACATGTTTAAGTAATGGTGCACCCTTGTATCTTTGATCGGTTTAGACCTTCCTGGGAAAAAACCATTAGAAGTAGCGATCTTTTCAGTAGGAGAAAATAGTGGTGGTTTACCTTGTTTCTTTAGCTCTTCATTTGCTTTCAGACAAATAGCCATAGTAAGAGGCTTCATCGTAGAGCCCGGCTCAAAGGGCTCAATGATCCCCTTGATCTCGGCTCTTTTTTGTAGGGCAGGATCATTGAAATAGGTGCGGTAAGAAGCTGGCTCAAAAAAGGGATATTGGGCCCAAGCCAAAATTTCTCCGGTGTGAGGCTCCATCATGATTGCCCAGCCATTTTTGGCTTTGGCTTTTTCTACAGCTTTAGCAATCTCATCTTCACACATCTCTTGAAGGTAATGATTGATCGTTAAATAGACATCAGCGCCATCTTCAGGGGGGGTCACAACTGTTCCAAAATCCAAGGGATTGCGAGGAGAGCGCAGAAAGACGCGTTTGCCATCCTTTCCTTGCAGATAGGAATGGAGGGATAGCTCTAAACCTCCCGTTGGGATGTGCTCGTGTGTTTTAGGATCTCTATCATCTCTAACTGTATGAAGGATTTGACCTAGCATCTTTCCGTATGGATAGGAGCGCTTAAAATCACCGACAAAGAATAGAGCGTTACGAGCGATCTTATGCTGCTTAGCAAAAGGAAACCACCACTTTTCGACTTCTTTTCGTTTAGATAGGTCCATCCATAAGATCAGTTTGCGGCTTCTTGATTGCTTTTTAAACTGCTCAGCAATCTTTGCTTTATCTTGCGCATTTAAAGCGAAGATCTGCGAGATCTTGGCTACAACCTCAGACCTATGGATTTCTGGAATGGAGACGATATCAGCAAAAAGATGTGACTTTTCTACATCGACGACAAAAGCAACTTCCGTCTCGGGATGACCTTCCCGGATCGATGTATTCGAATAAAAAGTACCTCGCTTGCAAGGTTCCACAACTCTGAGCTGATGTTGTGCCAAGGCCTTTTTTTGCCACTTTTTCCCTTCAATGATCTGAACTCGATAGAATTGAATGAGAAGAAGACAAAAAAGAAAAGCTAGCCCTACCGACAAAAACACCAGACGTTTGCGGCCTTCCATTAAAAGAAAACCATCAAGGCGTCTATGAGACATGTTTATTACTTCGCTCCCACTGCCAATGTGTGCTTAATTTTAGGTGAAAATTGCTCTATTTCTTTACCAGACGGCAAGTCTAACTGGGAAGCATCTTGTAGCACAAGAACTTCTTTGCTAAAAGGGTATTTTAAATGACTGAACTTTGCATCTGCTGCTAGCTGCATCAAATGCTCAGGACTTTCAAACTTCTGAATTTGGTATTTTAAGCTCACGTTCTCCTCTTGGATCAAGCGGATTTCTTTTACAAGCTTTGGAACGTAAATTCTAAGCTCTGTGAGCTGATTTTGTTTTTCTAAATACGAGAACAGACAGGCCCCAAGCGCCACGAGGCAAAGAGAAACTTGAGCTACTAATCCTTTTTTCTGTCCCATATGTCCTTTAATTTTTTTCTGCAAATCTCATTTTTGCGCTTCTTGATCTTACGTTCTTGCGGATCTCTGCAAGAGTTGGCACGATAGGTTTTTTTGTGAGAAGCTTCATCATAGGGATCAGTTTTTCTTTCCCTTCTCTAATCGGTGTCGATGCTTCTCTAAACATGTTTTTTACGATGCGGTCCTCTAGGCTGTGGAAAGAGATCACACCAATTTTCCCATGGCTCTCTAAAAGCTTCATGGATTGGTTAATCGCGCTTTGTAGTACATCGAGCTCTTTGTTCACACAGATTCTAAGAGCTTGGAATACAAGCGTTGCTGGGTGAAGTTTACCTCTTACTTTAGATCTGCAAGAAGAGATCACATCGGCAAGCTGCGTTGTTGTACGAATACGGATTTTTCTTCGAGCTTCCACAATTGCCTTACTAATTATTTTCCATTTAGGCTCTTCTCCATACCTTAGAAAAATGTCTCCAAGCGTTTTTTCTGACCACTCGTTGATGATTGTCTCTGCATCGAGTTCAATTGTTGGATTCATTCTCATGTCTAAAGGCCCCTCTTTTAAAAAACTAAATCCCTTTTGCTCTTGATCGAGCTGCATAGATGAAACTCCGAGGTCAAAAAAAAACCGCTGACCGCTTTGACTTTCATCTTACTTAAGGTCTTGCTTATGTCTTCAAAGTTCGCATGAATAAGCTCTACTTTGTCAGACCATGGAGCAAGTGTCTCTTTTGCTATGGAAAGAGCTTGTGGATCTTGATCAAACCCAATAAACCGCTCAATTTCCGGATGCTCCTCTAGGATCCTCTTGGCATGTCCGCCGGCTCCTACAGTCCCATCTACATATACTTTTAGCTCGCTCTCAGCAAAAAAAGCGGCCATTTCATCTTCTAAAATCGAGATATGGGGTCTTTTACTCTGCATCTACTTCCCCTTTCTCTTCTTCATCAAGAAGCGCAAACGCCTCTTCGCATAATTTTGCTAAATTCATCTCAGGATCGGTTCCTTTCATCATATTCTTCAGTTGCAAGTCGTATTTATCTTTGGACCAGATCTCAATCTTGTTTAAAACACCTGCAATCACAATTTCGCTACCGATATTCACCGCATTTTTTAGTACTGGTGGAATGATCACTCTTCCGATTTTATCACAAGTTGTTTGGTGGAGTGTGGAGAAGAACAAAGTGAAGAACTTTTGGAATTTTCCAACATGTTGCTTGGCTTGAAACTTTTCTACGATCTTTTGAATGTCGCTTTGACGGTAGATCGCAAGACAGCCTCCAAGGCCCAAAGCAATGCTAAATTCCATCGCTCCGTCTTCAACAAGCCCTAAACGCATAGACTGAGGCAAAACAAAACGATTCTTATCGTCTAGCTTGGCTGTAGTACATCCGCTGAAAAAGAACTTGCCCATAAATTCCCACTCTTTCCCACAATCTAACACCACAAAGCCAAATTGATCAATAATTTTACAAAAGTTTCTTAATAAAGCATGAGAGAGACCAAGACAAACAACTCTACACTAGAAACTTACGACTAAGAAAAAAAGTGGGAATTGGTGGGAATTTTCTATTTTGAAACGAGAAAAACGACACAAAAACTCAATCATTTTCTCCTATAGATCACTAGAAGCTCAAAAATCGACTTCCAATTAAACCAAACTATCCGCTAAAACATTTGCCGCTATTAGACTTTAAGGCAAAAACTATGACACCTCAATTCCCCTCTCCTTTGCATTTTCCATCTCAGCAAGCTATTGCCACATATCTGGGAAACCACCCTCTTACTGATGGCTCTGATTCCAGATACCTTAAGACAACCGAGCCTAAGTTGAATGCTTTGATTATTAAGGTAGTATCTAAAGCTCTTGCGGAGAAAGAAATAACACCTGGAGTTATAAGAGTATGGGTGGAACGTGCAATCGATGCTGAAACAGCTATAACGCTCCCGAACGACTCTAGAATATGGGTCATCCAGAATCTCACCTTCGCTCTTCAGCAATGCGCTAGAGGAGATCCGATCATGAGATTCAGTAAAAAAATAAAGACTCCTAGCTGATTGCAAGAAGTCGATTTGAGCAACAAAGGCCCTAAAGTTCAATTTGTGATTTTTTACTGCGAAAAAAAGCGCTCCAAGATCTATTCCCATCACGGTTAGTAAGCTCGCTTAAAAACTTAGGATCGATAAACTCGCAGGAAACTTCCTCCAAAGAAAAGAAAAATAGTTGATTTACAAGAGTCGCATTTAGCACCGTTTCAAGACAAAAAGAATCACCCAGAACCGCCCTTAACAGATATAAGACACATGTCTTGTTCGAAAGGATGACTTTTTCAACCCTCCAATCCAGCATTGCCAGTTTTTTGAGGACAGATCTTTTATCTAGGCTATCCTTTACAAACTCCATAAAAAGTATAATGAGAACCTGACGCCCCTCCGATAGCCCTTGAAATTCCATATCGAACATCACCTCTCTAAGCCCTAGAATTCCTCCTTTAATCTCTGAAAAGCTGATGGAACTTCCAAGTTGATTCATCAACTCCTTCCACTGAAAAAGGACCGTAAGACTAACGCCTTTTTTAATTAAATCGGTCGCATCCAAAATCTCCTGCATGTCTACCCATAAAATCTCTTCATACATAGAGCCGTACAGATGAATCGGCCCTCCTTCCATCCCTCTTTTGTCATACATGGTGGATTCAAGGAAATCTTTATGGTGTTTTTCATCGTGAAAAAAAATGGCTTTAGCATGAGAAAAGACAAAGCGTTGATTGATCGGATTTTGAGATAGTAGCCTTTTAAAATGCCCAGGGCTTTTAAGTTTAGACCTTAGCAGAACCAAGACATCTCCTAGATTCAATAGGATAACTTCTTTAACCTCAGACTTTAGTTCTGCAAGCATTTGAAAGATAGAGCCTTTATCGCGGCTGCCTTTCATAAATTCAATGAACACTATCATAAGAATTGCATCTGTCAAAGCTGGACTTCTACTTTGCGGCACCAAGGCCCCTTTTGAAAACGCAGCAAATCCTCTTGTAATTTCCGCAAAGCCTATAGATCTTCCGTATTCATCAAGCGTAACCTTCATCTGAAAAAGAGCTTCAAGATCAAAACCTAATTCAAATAAATGAGCCATGAACTGAACCTCGTCTTCTTGCATGACAAGAAGATCTTCATAAAGATCAACTCTCATTCCAAAGCTAAGAATATCTTTAGACTGAGAAAAGATAAAATGCTGATTGATGGGATTACAGCTCAGCAGCTTCTCAAGACTAAAGGTCTCCACAGGTCTAGAAATGAGCAGAGCAAAAACATCTTCTTTATTTGAAAGGATTGATTCTTTAACCTCATACTTCAAATTTTGGATCATTTCTAGCAAAGGATCCTTATCAGAAGAGCTTTTCATAAACTCTAAAAAAAACAAGATAAGGCCCTTGTTTTGCTGAGATTGTTTTTCAAATGCCTCCTCAGTTATTACGCCAGACCCTGCGGCAATCTTTGCCTCTTTAGATAGAGAAGGGCGACGCTCAATTATAGATCCCAAGACCCCAGAAAAGAGGGAGAGGGCTCTTGAACTCAAAGTAGTTCCCTGCTCTGCGATAAAACGCCGTCCTGAAGGCTCTAATTTTAGCCCCCCTTTCGCTTTGGTTGAGACAACTTCTATCTTTCCATCCAGTTCATCTCTTAACGCCAAATCTTCTGTCTTCGACTCTTGTCGATATCGCATCGGGTTCGTTTCTTGAAAAGATTTCGATTGGATCATTTACCATTCCTTAATAATCATTAATTTTCGCGAAGATGATACAAAAACAAACCAATTAAATCAATTAAACAATTGATTTAATATTAATTTCGTGGCAAACAGAAATTAATAGACCTATCAAGGGAATTTCATGGCGCCACGGACAATAGATAACTTAGGAGTTGATGCATCGACTCGCTACGCTGTAGACCAGCAAGAGTTCGACAATAAGATCCTAAAAGAAGCAAGAGGAATTCAAAGGCAAGCGGAAGTAGATGTCACCATCCCTTCGTTTTCCTCAGAGTTCGATATCCTTTTTGATGTCGCCAAAAGAAACACCCCCTGGGCCCAGTTTTCGATGCCAGAAAATTATAATGAGCAAAGAAAACGCCTTTTCACCTACCAGATCATCCCCTCTTTAGGCCCTCAAGATAAAACAGAAAGCCAAGAAAAAAAGATCTTAGCCCACCTTAAAGAACAGGCGCGCAAGCAAGATGAAGGGAAAAAAGATCAAAACAAAGAGGACCAGTCCTCTTGGGAAGAGGATCAAGAAAAAGTAGAGCAAGAAAAAGAGCAAAAGATCTTAGCTCAGCTTTTGAAAAATCTTCTGATGCTCGACAAATGCATGACAGACATTACAGCAAGACGCATGCAATATCAAAAAGGGTAAGACATTATGAGTTACGTGAATTGGATGGAAATACTCGGATGGAATTTAGAAGAACTTGAAGACATTCGATTTGTGGGCTTCTCATATATTAGACAAGGACATTACGAACTTGCAACAAGCTTTTTTGAAGCTCTTGTCATTCTGTCTTCTAATACAACGTATGATCTTCAAACACTCGGAGCTCTTTACTTGCAAAGAGGCAATCACCTCGCAGCACTCAACTATTTAGAAAAGGCAGTAAGAGCTGATCCTCATCACGCTCCGACTCTTTTAAATCGAGCTAAAGCTCTTTTTGCACTTGGTTATGCCAAGCAAGGCATCATGCAAGCTAAAGCCTTGCAAACAAATACTCAGAAGTCAATTGCAGACCAAGCTTCCGCTTTGATTCTCGCCTATTCTTAAAGACCTGCCACACAATTTTTGTTGCATGCTTTCAAACCGAATGGTAACTTGACCTAATGAAGTATATGCTAAGATCCCCTTTGTAAAATTTGTTCACAAAGAATCTAAGCAACAAAAACAGGATCAGATCAGGGCTATGCTTACCAGTCAATCACAAGACGCTTGGACTCTTTTTTTAGATTGCATTGAAGAAAGATGCTCTGCTGTAGAGTTTGCAAACTGGATCGCTCCGATCCAAAAGATTGCCACGCATCCTGATCGCATTGTACTTGAAGTTCCTAACATCTTTGTACAAGAATACCTACTCGACAATTACAAACAAGACCTTGCACTTTTCCTTCCTCTCAATCCTTCCGGTGAACCTTCTATTGAGTTTGTGATTGCAGAAGTTCGCAAAGAAAAATCTGAAGCATCACCTCAAGAAAAGCCGGCTGCTCCTACTGAAAATATGATTAAAGATTCATTCCAGCTCAACGATCTTTATAGCTTTGAAAACTTCATCGAAGGCCCTTCGAATCAATTTGTCAAATCTGCTGCGATGGGAGTAGCTCTGCGTCCCGGCAAATCATATAATCCCCTTTTCATTCATGGCGGCGTTGGTCTTGGCAAAACTCACCTTCTTCATGCGATTGGTCGTTACATTAAGCAGCACCATCCGAAGATGCGCATCCACTGTATTACAACAGAAGGGTTTATTAATGAACTGATAAACAACTTGCGCGATAAGACACTTGATAAGATGAAGCGTTTTTATCGAACGCTTGATGTTCTACTTGTTGATGACATTCAGTTTTTGCAAAATCGCATGAACTTTGAAGAAGAGTTTTGCAATACCTTTGAAGCTCTCATCCACCAAAACAAACAGATCATCATTACAAGTGATAAGCCACCAGGTCAGCTCAACCTCTCTGAAAGACTCACTGCTCGTATGGAATGGGGCCTTGTTGCTAATGTCGGTATTCCTGATCTAGAGACAAGAGTTGCTATTTTGCAATACAAAGCCGAGCAAAAAGGGATACGCCTTCCACAAAAGATCGCCTTCTTCATCGCTGAGCACATTTATAACAATGTGAGACAGCTTGAAGGCGCGATCAACCGCTTAAGCGCTTACTGTAAAATGCTAGGGCTTGACATTACAGAAGAAACGGTTGAGAAAAGTCTCAGTGAACTTTTTCAGCTCGCTCCTTCTAAAAAAGTGTCTGTTGAAAACATCTTAAAAAGTGTTTCGATGATCTTTGAAGTGAAGGTCAGCGATCTCAAAAGCACCTCTCGTAGTAAAGACGTTGCCTTCCCCCGTCAAGTTGCTATGTATCTCGCTAAAGAGCTCATCAACGAGTCTCTTATGAAGCTCTCCGCTGCCTTTGGTGGCAAGACCCACTCCACCCTTCTCCATGCCTGGAAAAAGATCTCAGGGCAAGTCGCACAAGATGACATGCTAAGAAGACAAATCGATATGGCAAAGAGAAACTTAGAAGCTTAAAACCTTCTTGCACTTTATTTTTTCTTAACGTAGTTTCTTTGCACTAAAAAGGTGCTCCTCATGCTTATTTCTTCAAATACTCCTCATAGCATAGCGCATGTCCGCACATGCGTTGATCAAAAAATGGCAGAATTACTAAAGGGTGCAAAAGAACAAGATAAAATCACTCTTGATGTTACAGACTTAAAGATCACAACAACTGTTCTAAAAACTTTTAAAAAAAATCCCTTCCTGTCATGGCCTGCCGCATTAACTTATAAGCTTCCAAAATCTCAAGACCAAGAAGTATCCATACAGAGAGGAAAAAGAAAACGGGTTTACAATCCTGGGGGCACCGCTCCCAATAGCATAGCCCAATCTTTCGAAGAAGTGTTTCCTATCCGTAAACTAGCTAAACTCTCTAAGGACGAGCTTGTATCTAATTTGATGAAACAAGTAGAGAGTACAGCTCCTTATACACTTGAAAGCATCAACTTTAAAGCGGAGCTACTTGATAGCACAAAAACTGTTCAGAATTTGTTCTCTCCACCTGAGCTGAGTTTTAACCCTAAAGCCGTCATCTGCTGCGCTATCGAAAGGCTCGAAAGTTCTTGAACTCACTTATTTTAAAACAAAGGGATATCTCACATGTTAATTTCTTCAGCCACAGATCTAAATATAGCCATGAAACGTATAAGTGTAGAAACAGCAAACAGGTTACACTCAGCAGCAATAAAATCTAAAGCCTGTCCAAATGCTGTGGATATGAAAATCTCAGTGGTTATTACAAAAATTCTTAATGCGAAAGAAACTACCGTTCATTTTCAAGGAGAACCTCACACAGTTTTTGCTGGGGGTCGCCACTCCATATCTTCATCTCTAACTATGCCCATCTCTACACTCTTTTCAATGACAGTGCTAGTCAATACAGACAAAGCTAATTCGCTCCTTGGGTCTCATATCGAATCAGAACTAAGAAAAGAGCAGCCTTTCCACCTTGAAAAGGTCGAACTCTCAATAGAACTGCTTGATAAAAGTGGTGTTGCCCTAATGTTCCTCGAGGAAAACTGTAACCCAAAGGCTTCAGTCTCAAATGCATACATAGATTTCAATAAACCTACAAAACTTCCACCCGGGTCATGTGTTATTCTTTAAAGATCCTGCGCAGCCTCACTTGCACAATCCTATCTGAAAGATTTGTAAGGGGGCTGCTTCTTCTATCTCTTCTAAAGGATCCAACATTAGTCCTACTGCAAGAACCGTTTGATCAGAGCAGTTATACTGCTTTTTTTGCACAGCTACTCCAAATATCTTAGACAGCTCTTTTGCAAGTAGTATATTTATAGGATCTTTTGAAGATGGGACAATCAGATCTGGAAGAGGCCACTTGAGTTCAATGATCTGAACAGCCATAAGAGCTGACATACTAGAGATCACTTCTTGAGAAAACGCTCCTTTTACTTCTTTGAGTAAAGAGAGGATTACTCCCTCTTTTTCTACAGAGGCCGCTTTATAAGGCTCGCATTGATCAAGAGGAAAGCGCTCGATCAGCTCCTTGCAATAAAGGCAAAGGAGCTGATGAGAGCCTACCGCTTCCTCTTGACAGTGGATGCAATGCGCTGGATAGATAAAATGAATCAGCTTCTTAACGAGACTTTTTGCTCGATTTAAAACTATACTTTGGTTTGTCAACAGTCCCTCGAATCGATAGAACAAGATCTTCTGTTACTTTCCAAACAACATTTTGCTTCATGGAAAGATCTACGTGCCAACTTCCATCTAAAGCTAGGTATGATGCATCCGATCCTTCTGCTAGATAGAATTGAGAGCGCTGTCCATCGCTATAGACGTTGCGAAGTGCTGTGAAGTAAAAACAGCCGTGACGAAGGACAAAGTCTGCCTCTCCTGTCACTGGTGTTAAAATACCAGGATCAAGTCCCCAATCTTTCATGAGATTTAAAGGGGCGTCCCAGAAGGAAAACTCTTTCTTTTCAAAGGAGGAAAAAAATAGAGCTCCTTTTGCTTCAAAGCTCTCTACCTTACTTAAGACACCTTTAAGGTCGTAGATACCTAGGTTTTTAATCTCAACACCACGCTCTTTACGCCCTTTGATGAAAAGAGCTGGAGCAAAGTCTTTGACATAGATAAGAGGGGCTGAAATATCCCATGATTTGATTTCTGGATTGAAGGCCAGATCAATTGTTTTGATAGAAAGATTTGCTAGGTCATCCTCTAATTTCACACTATGGATACGCCCTTTATTTGCTGAAAAGTCTACTTTGGCTGAAAGAGATGAAAAGGTTTTACCCAAAAACTCAAAGTTATTGCCGAGTAAATCCCCTTTTAAAGATTGGATTTGGAACGGCTGCTTTGGATTTAAAGCGAGAGATCCTTTAAAGGAATAACCAGGACCTAAAGACCATTTCTTCATGCTGGCAGCCCAAGGCTTTGGAAGAAGCGCTGGAACTTGCGTAAGATCAGCTGTCATCTGCACATCATAAGAGCTTCCTGTTTTTTGAACTTGAAGAGAGATCCCTTTACAAGACCCTTGGATACCATCACAAAACCATCCATCTTTAAGTGACTTTTTAAGCCCAATTGCCATCCCTTTTTGCTCAGGATGATCCTTAATTAAAAGACAGGCCGTTGGAAGGGCACCTAGTTTCATTTGAAGATTCAGTAGAAGGGGCTCATCTTGGCACTTAGTTTGGCATGACATATAAAAGTCATCTTGGTCAAGTTGCAGCTTGGTTTGTTTGAGCTCAAAGGGCATCCCTTTGATCTTATACTTACCATTGTTTAAGGTAGCTGTCATTTTCCTATGCTTAGGAGCAATGTCAACCTCTCCTTGCAGATCGATCTCTTGATCAATTTGGATGTCTTTAAGGATGTCTGCAAATGCTGAAGTTGTTTGTAATAATTTATAAGAGTCTTTGGAAAGAGTCAGAGCCCCACCTTGAAGGGTCACTCTTTTTTCTGCTGTTACATAGGTCAGAGTCTTTGTAGCAAATTTCCCAAGCCTTTGTTTGTTTCCTTTTAAGGAGGTAAGTTCCCACTGACTTTTCTCGATCTGCATACCGCGTTTGGAATCAAAGACAAAAGGGATGTCTTTTGTTGATTCAACCCCGATGCCAATAGAAGCTGGTAAGCTTGCTAGAACACGCGAGGATCCCTTTCCTTGAAAAGAACTACTCTCGCCTAGATAAGTCCCTTCAAAGACACCTTGAACTTGGGTGGTGCCAAGCTCTTTGGAAGCAAACGAAGCTGAAAATGTTGGAATTATCAGCTTAGATGATAAAGGATAGTATTTACCTTTGATCTGACATCTTCCCTCATCCCACTCTACAGATAAAGAGGGGATGACCCATTCACTTCCCTGAAAATCTAAAGAGCCCGCAATGCTTGCAGAGCCGATTTCACAGCTCTCTATTTTTATTTGCTTAGCATCGCCAGTTAAAAGACAAGAAGCTTTGCCAATCACATTTTGTGAAGTAGCAATTTCAGAGCTTTTAAGCGATGCTTTCCAAGCTGACTTTTGTAGATCATAAACAGCTTGTAACCCCACAGTTCCCAAATATCCTTCTAAAAAAGACATTTGAGGAATCGAGATCCCCATCTCTTTCCACATCGTAAAATAGGAAGGAAGCTGCTCGAGTTTGATGGAAGAGGAAACTTTAAGAGGACTCACAGCATATTTTTCCGTAATCATAAAAGGAGCTATATCCATCACAAGGCCGAGAAGATGGCAGTGGGGAGATAAAGAAACAACGACTCCTCCCTTTTGCTTTTCTACTTTACCTTGCACATATGCCCACTCTCTTTTTGGATCTTTTGCAAGTAGTGAAAAATCAATCCCCGCCCCTGAGGATGAAGACCACCCAATATCACTTAAAGCAAAGGGACATCCTGATTTCCCTAAAGCGTAATACCCTTGAATGTCTCTGCATTTAAAATCGCCTAAGGAATTTGCTTCTAAACGAACTCTTCCTTGATGGATTTTCCCCACCTTTCCAAAGTTACAAGCAAGATCCTTTAAACCGATCGATGCTTTCCAATCCCATACCCACAGGTCCCCTTGTTTTTTCCCTTCAAGCACGCAGCTGTGATCATCCACTGAAAATGTGCCTTTCAGTCCTAAGGAGGAAACTTGAGGATAGTAGCGAGCTACTACCGGAGTTAAAGTTAACAAATCCCCTTCAAAGGATTTAGAGGCTAAGTGCACTCCCGACTTATTGATGAGAAGTGTTCCGAGAAGTTTACTACCAAACGCGTCTGCTTCTAAGTGGTCTGTCCATAGCTGATCCCCTTCAAAGAAAAGAAGGCTGTTTTGCACCTTTGCTTCTAAGTGCAGTTTGCTGTTTTGTACATGAAGAAGATCCACTGGGATCGTTCCCTTCCAGAGCCCTTCTTTATAGTCATAGGTTATGTGAGCTTTTTGTGCATCGCTTCCAAGTTTAGCACTTACATCCCATGAGCCGTCTGATAGATTAAAGCTTGCCCCGAAAACATCCACCGAAAGTTTTTTTCTATCAAACTCCCCTTCTCCACTTAAATATCCTTCTAGAGTAAGAGCTCCGAGAAAAGGTTTAATCCAAAGACTTGAAGTATCGGATGAAAGGCGATCTGTTTTGAAAAAGCCCCGAAGAGAGGAAAAGTCAAAACCAGTAAGAAGATCGCTAACTTTACGTGAAATCTCTTTATTTAAAGAAAGTTGTAGATCGATCTCTTCCTCTACCCCTGAAGAAGAAATGAGCTTGATCAAACAAGCTCCGTGCGCTTTGCCGTCTAAGTTGGATACATCTGCTGTAAAACGGGTCACGGAAGCTTGGTCCTTAGTAGAGGACCCCTTCCAGATCTTTTGCATCAGATCACTTGATGGCGCCTTGCACTCTATGTGGACAAGATCTGGTGCTGATGAATCCAAAACTTGAGCGCTTCCCCATATCCCCTGATAAAAACCTTCTAAAGAAGAGGTAACGATTGCTCCTGAAGCGATGCTTAATTTTCCTGAAAGAGAGCGAACAAGTTCTTTGTTTTGAGCATCAAAGTCAACTTTAGATACATCAGCTTCCAAAGAGACAAGTTTCCCTTGCTCTAGACTTCCAGAAAAAGCAATCTCAGATGAGTTTTTCAAGACATAGTTTGCAGATGTTAAAGCAAGTCCTTTTGATTTAAACTCTGAAAGGGTCAATGTTTTTGCAAGACCTTGTTTAAAAGATCCAGTAAAATTCCCCGCAAACTCACCAGCTAGCATCGAGCACTCTGGCAAATGAAAGTAAGGAAAAGAAAGGGTCAGGATATTGAAAACTTCTTGAGCTATCTCTTTGCACTCTATTTGAAGAGAGCTTTCCCCGGTTTCATTTTGAGCGTAAGAGATAAATAGATGTGGCTCTTTTTTAGGAAGGAAAAAATCCACTTTTGTCTCAAGCCAAAAAGCTCTTTTTTCTAAAAGCTGTCCTTTTCCTTCTACTTCAAACGGGATCTCTTGTTTATTAGAGAGAACCTTGCCTCCCATCTTCAAATAGGGATCATCATCTGGCGTTAGTCTCATCTCACCAAGAACATCGCTGACACCAAAGGCAAAATCTTTTTGCTGCAAACCAAAGGACGTATCTTCAAAGGTCAAAAAGAGATCTACTCTTTTCCAAAAAGAAAGATTTTTATCCTTCGGTCCTTTAGGGGAAAAAAGAAGAGTTCCTTTCAACGATTTTGAAAGGACGTGTCCTCCGATCTCTGGATGAAAAAAGGAGATGTCTTCTAAATCCAGTTTCCCTTCCATCTCTTCAAGTCCTTTCTTTGGATGAAACTTGGTTTTAATGGAAGCTGACACTTCCCCCTCTCCTTGACTCCATCCTTTAAGGGCATCTACTTGCATGAATGACGCAAGCGTGATCAAATCGGATGCACTTCCTTTTTCTATCTCTAACTGAGAAACCAAAGAGTCTTTTTCCCATCTTAAATGGGTTGATAAAAAAGCTTTTTTCTCTAAATCTTGGATCTGCAAAGTTCCGATCTCTCTTTTCTCAGCTCCTGGTGTAAAAGAAAAGCCAAAAGGATTTTCTAAAACCCCTCTTACCTCCCCCTCTCCGATAGATAGTTTGAGATCGAGCCTTCTATCTCCTAAAGCAAGCAAAAGACCTAGCATAGAATCATCAGAAGAGCTGGCATTCGTTATATCTATAAGAAGTTTAGAAATATTGACAGTAGGATGAATCTGCAAAGGAATAAGAGACAAATGAAAAGCTACATGCGCTTCTTCTACAAATGTGCTGCTTGATGGATTTTGATAAGAGAGTTTTTTGATGTGAAGTGTATTTTTTTCTCTTTGGACATTTTCAAAGGTCCAACCTTGAGAAGTCATCTTCTTCAGCACATACACTTCTGCAGCTTTAGTAACAAGTGCATCTCTTGCTATGACGAGCAAGCCCAATACTGCCACAAAAGCTAAAAGCCAAATTCTCTTTCTCATGCCAAAATTCCTTATCTGCTTGGAAGACCAAAAACCATCTTAATGATGAGGCTTCTAGAAGAAAAGAAAAAAATTTATGCACGCTGACTGAAAACAAAACCACTCATCTCAAGCAATCCCGAATACGAAATGAAATAATTTTTTCATAAAATTAATATTGAAATTAAATTTCACATAAAAATTGTTTTAATAACAAATAAACGCAATAACACGATATAATTATCACATAAAAACAAAAGGAAAATATATGACAACCAATATTGGAAATACCCCCACAATAACTGCAACGTCATGGGATAATCAGACCCTTTATAAAAAGAAAAAAAGGGAGCTCGTAATTACAGTTCTAAAGGCTCTTGGAGGATCTATCGTCAACCCATTTTACGTAGAAACTTGGTACGAGAACGTGAGAATGATCGGGTTATTTGCTACTCGATGTGTCGCTTGGAAATAGTACAAAAATTTGGCAGGGTGTTTTTCGACAAGCTCGTAAATAAGAAGGTTATTACTCCAGCCCATAAAGAACCAGAAGCTCCCATAGAAGAAGATCCTTTTGCTTACTTACTTCTCCTTGGTGGAGATTCCCCTTCTGATAATAAACCTCCAAAACTATCGATCCCTTATAGAGAAGATCAACTCTTCTTCGATCTCTGTAAGCTCTATGCGGGTAGTGTTGAAGAGCCAAAGGCCATACCCAAGCAAACACCTGCTGAAGATGCAGATATGGCCTTTTATTTGATGCTGGGAGATCTTCAAGAAACCCGACCCAAGCAATAAATAGAGCCCTCTAATGAGGCCATAGCAGAGGCCTTTGCCCTGGTACGTTGAAATCTCCCAAGAAGAGGCTTCTGGGCCGGCATCGAGGTTTTAGCTGCTAACCAAAATAGATTTAAGGCTCTATATCGCTTAAAATAAGTGCTTTAAAAAAATTAACCGCAAACAGAAAACTAAATTGAACTAATTACACTTTTGTGATATAATAAATGTTATTATTAATAACAATAAAAGGTAATAATATGACAAACATTAATGACATCATAAAACATCAACACTTTGCAAGTGCATACGTCCCCCAAACAGTCCCTCTTCCTGGAGTAGGGATGGTTGTTTCTCTTGGAACAGCTATGATTGCTTTGGCTTTGATCGGGAGAAAACTCACTCAAGCCGCTTTTAATCCTAATTACACCTACGAATCCGGCCTCATGAAAGATGGTAAACTCAAAATGCGCACCATCTCCCATATGGATGATGCAAAAGATCTTGGAATCCTCTTTTTAAATAACATCGCAAACGTTGCAACTCTTGGACTTTTAAACTACTGTACTGTATCTAGAGACAAAATCCTTCCTGAGGAACATATTCGCGAAGTAAAAGTAGCGAAAGTTTCAACAACAGACTTTGATCTTTAACCACTAATCATTTCCTTATACTCGCTGACACTCAGCAACAATGACTCTTTCTCACCACCTTGAGAAAGGGTCATTTTAAATAACCAGCCTTTCCCTTCGGGATCGTTATTCAAAAGACTTAAATCCTTTTGTAAAGCTTCATTCACCTCTACGATCTCACCTGAGACTGGAGCGTAGATATCAGCTGCTGCTTTAGTAGATTCAAGGACTACGACTTCCTCACCGGATAAGACCTTTTTCCCAACTTGTGGAAGCTCTATATAGACAATATCCCCAAATTCCCCTTTAGCATAGTTTGTGATACCTACAAGGCCTTGGTTGCCATTCAACTCTATCCATTCGTGGGAAGGTGTGTATTTTCTATCTGTTGTCATATTAAGCCCTTTTAATTAAGTAAGTGATACGCTAGCCCAAAGTCCTGGATGCTCAAATAATTCAAATCTCTCTGATGATACGGGAAAATGTTGGGGTTTGCCTTTAAAGCGACTGATTCTATAGGCAAATCCCATTCTTGGAAACTGCGAAGGATCAAAACCATGAAGAGCGTTTTCTTTAATCTGAAAGGAAAGCTCATACGATTTTTTACTTGCATGGATGGAAACGATTAAATCAGATGCATTGCAAAGAGGATGGGTGTCTTCTGAGCGAAATCTGGAGACCTCTTCGGCTCTAATCCCATTCACTTCTCCTGCTAAAAACACAAAGTGGTGACAAAAGCGGGAGGCAAATCCACTTTTTTTATGATCCCTTGTATCGATAAAAATTTCTAAGCAGTCCCCTTTGCGATAGTCTGGGAAAAAAGCCCCTTCAAAAGGCTTTTCGATGATTGCCTTACCAGAAATCCCCTCTTCATTCCATGACAAATAAAGAGAGCCAAATTTCTCCTCATCTAAAAGATGAGAAGTATCTGGCACCTCTGTCATTTTAGAGGAAATGCCAAAGCTATAAGAAAAAAAATCCGCTGGGAGCAGCGGATCCATGTGTTCTAATAGTTCTTTCCATTTCATGCTGTTGGCACCTGAAAAACGATTGCCTTTTTAGTTTGCATTTCAGAAAAGAGCTGCTCAAAGAGCTTCTTTTCAGCTTCTCTTCTCATAGGAGCTGTGACCTTCTCTATTTCCTCTTGAGATGGAGCTACAGACTCTAGCTTTTGAAGGATTTTAAAAAAGCAAGGTTTGCCATGCGTTAGAGAAACAATAGGAGACCAAGTCCCTTCTACAAAGTTCACTGAAGCTAAAGACTCGTAGTCTTTTTGAGCTAAAGTTTCTTGCTTAGAAGTGAGCTGCCACTGGCCTTCAAGATCTGATTTTGGTTTTTCTAAATTCCCGCTTTGCATCTTAGCTAAAGAATCTTTAAGAGAAGCTAGCATCCAATTTTGTACGTAGAAGTCAGTTGAGTCTAGTTGCTCTTTAGAAGGCTCTTTGCCATATACAGCTTGATACTCAGCTGCAATTGCCTTCAAAACAGGAGCAAAAACTACAAAGCCCACCTTTTCTTTTACTTCAGAAAGGGCCTTCCAAGTGCCATCTTTTTTCATATAAGGAGCTGGATCTTTTCTTCTCACTTCAAAATAAGAGTCTTCTAGCTTTTTGTCGAGCATGTGGCGCAGCGCGCCAGATGCATTTGCTTCAGCAAAAGTTTGGATCTTTTTAAAAGGTGAGCGCTCCACTACTGAAATTTTATAAAAATGCTGCTGGTCTGATGTGTAGCAATTAAGCTTTTCTTGCACTGCATCTTGAGATCCTTTTAAAGGAGCTACTTCTAAAAGACTCACTAGAGCTTGCATGTCCGCTATTTTAAATGGCAATTCAGTCCCTTTAGAGCTGACCCCAAAAGAGCGCACTTCTTGTTTGGCTAAAGCAAGTTCTTTTTGGATCCTGTCTTTGCTACCAAAAAGAATTTGTTCTCTAGAAAATTTGTCCATTTCTAGACGCTGCTTAGGACCTAATGCTTCAAGTGCTGCAAATCTCTCTTCTTTTGTCTCTGCGGATTTAAGAGCAGGATATTGCTTCCTAAGCTTATTCCAACCTTCATCTTGCGTCTGATAGTTCCATGTTTCTTTAAGACCTATTTGAGAAGCTGCTTTTTTCACATCAAGTTCCGCATACTCAAGTACGTAGTCTCTTTGCACAAGCTCAGGCGCTTTTCTTTCAATTTCAGCAAGAGAAAGAAGTTCTGTCGGAAGCTCTAGAAGCCCTTCTTTAGAGCGTTTTTTTGCAGAAACCGCATCAGCATAAATTTGAAGCTTCATAAAGGAAACAAAGTCTTTAAACTGCAGCGACGAGGGAAGGCTGTATTTTTCAACGAGAGCTTGGCTCCTAGAGATGTTTTGTAGCTCCGGAAGATTTTTAAAATCCAAATTTTGCGACCCAAAAAACTTTTGAAACAAAGCGATCTCTTTCCAAAGATCGATGCACTCAGCTTCATTCATCCCAAGATTTCTGACTTGGTTTAAAAAGATCTGATAGAAGTTGGTTTGAGCGTTGGTTTCTTGAGAAAGCAGCTCTGCTGCTTTTTTAACATTCGATACCATAGCATCTCTAGCTTCCTGCGTTGATACGCTGTGGCCAAGCCTTTTAGCAGAAGCCGCTCCATTGATGATCACTTGAGCTGCTGCCCTTAAATAAGACTCTCCAAGCCAATCTTTAGCCGAATGCAGGCCCATTAAAGAAACGTCTGCATAAGCTAGCGCTGGATCTTGCTCTGTTAGCCCCATTTGCTGAGCTTGATAAGAGAGCACTTTTCTAATGAATGTTGAGGGCACTGCTTGATGCCCTAAATATCCTTGAGAGAGAAGATCAAATTTTTTAAGTGGAGATAAAGAAGAAGCATGAGTCATGAGCTCCCCTACAATCTTTGTGCTCTCAGGAGCAAACTGGGCCCATATTGATTCTGAAGAAACAAAAGGAGCGCCCGCATATCGATAAGGTTGAAAACTCGCAGCTTTTTCTATTGTTTGTTTTATGTCCTTTTCAATCTCTAAAGAGATTTTTTCTGCAAGCAATCTACCCAAAGGAGCTCCTAGAAATTGCTTTTCAAGGACTCCATCGTTAAGCAAGTTGATGGATCCTGTTTTGTCATCTTTTAGATCGAGTTGACTTGAAGATAGAAAGTGAACCATTCTTTGAAGCTTTTGTACGGAGACCGTAGAACCATCAATAGCTTTTACAAGAGGAACTTCTTTTACTTCAGGGGCGCCGCCCATAGAGCCTGCTACACCGAAAAACAAGAAAGAAACCACAATGATTGTGGTTGTAAAAATAAAAAATGCTTTTTGGTATTTTCGAAAAAACGTAAGCATGAAATTGAGTTCCCTTAAATTGTGTTAAATTGCTATTTAGTACGACTTTGCAAAAATCACTCTTCGCATACTCTTCTTCCCACTAATGACACATGTGCCTATCTCTTCCTTAGAATCTAGTGGAATACACCTAATGGTTACATTCAAATCTTTTTTGACTTGTTCTTCTACTTCTGGATCTCCACTCCAATGACAAAGAGCAAATCCTGCATGGATCTCTGGTTGCTCTGCATTTTTTGGAGTGAAAAATTTATAAAACTCTTCTTTGCTATCGATCTTATGTGTGTGCGCATTGCGGAAGCTCAACGCTTTTTCATAGATCCCATCGTGGATCTCATCAAGAATTGGAACAACTTGAGATATAAATTCTTCTTTTGCATAAAGAGTTTGCTCTTTATGCGGTTTATCTCTTCTCATCACACAGATCTTTCCAGCTGCCATATCGCGAGGTCCTATTTCAATACGGATAGGAACACCTTTTTTAATCCAGCCCCAAGCCTTTTCACCACCTCTCATGTCTCTTTCATCGACCGTTACATGAAGGCCACGCCCGTAATACTGGATAGTGCGTAGCTCTTTTGCAAGAGTATTACAATAAGCTAAAACATCAGCTTTTGTCTCTTCTTTATGGATCACGGGAACAATTACAATGTGCGAAGAAGCAATGCGGGGAGGAAGGACTAGCCCATCGTCATCACTGTGGGCCATGACCAAGGCTCCGATCATTCGAGTCGTCACGCCCCAAGAAGTTGTCCATACATGTTGAACGCTTCCATCCGCTGCTCTAAAAGAGATATCGGATGCTTTTGCAAAGCTTTGTCCTAAAAAGTGAGAAGTGCCTGATTGCAGAGCTTTGCGATCTTGCATCATCGCTTCAATAGTATATGTCGCTACAGCTCCAGGAAAACGCTCAGATGGTGTTTTTTCGCCAGGGATCACAGGAATGGCAAGGTAGACCCTTGCAAATTCCTCATAAATACCAAGCATCTTTTCTGTTTCTTCTTCGGCTTCCGCTTGCGTTGCATGAGCCGTGTGCCCTTCTTGCCACAAAAACTCTGTGGTGCGAAGAAAAAGCCTTGTTCTCATTTCCCATCTTACAACATTTGCCCACTGATTGATCAAAAGAGGAAGGTCTCGATAGGAATCAATCCACTTGGAAAACATCTCTCCGATGATCGTTTCTGACGTTGGTCTAATGACGAGTGGCTCTTCAAGCTCCCCTGCTGGCACGAGTTTTCCTTGTGCATTCTTTTCGAGTCTATGATGAGTGACAACAGCGCATTCTTTTGCAAACCCGTCAACGTGAGCCGCTTCTTTTTCTAAAAAGCTTAAAGGAATAAAAAGAGGAAAATACGCGTTTTGATGTCCTGTTTCTTTAAACTTTGTATCGAGAACTCTTTGCATGTTCTCCCAAAGAGCGTATCCCCAAGGCTTGATGACCATGCACCCTCTTACAGGTGAGTGCTCTGCAAGATCTGCTGCTTTTATAACTTGTTGATACCACTCTGGGTAATTTTCTCCACGTGTCGGCTGAATCGCATGTTGTGTCATTTTTTAAAATCTATCTCTTCGTTAAATGTTGTTTGAGTAGCTCTTTGATCTGCTTGCGTGCAAAGCTTAGGCTTGCCTCATCTGTTTGCCCTTTTAAAAGGGGGTATGTAAAAAAATCCATGGCGTGAGCAACCATAAGCTCTGGAAGTAGCACGGTTTCTAGAATTTGTCTAGATGGCATCATAAGGCTGATGCTTCCCTGGTGTAAAAACCCCTCTTTTGTCTTTCTTTGCGCTGCCCCGGCTACTTTTTTGCCTCCGACCATTACATCATATTTGGTTGGTTTTGCCATACAAAAATGTTGAGCACCGAATCCCATGAGCTCTCCATCTTGGGGCGTGAGCTCCGCTCCCCCCTTGATTTGCAAGAACTCTTGAACAGCCGCTAAGACCGCCTCATTAATATAGGCATAGTTTTCCAAGGTGTTTTGGCTGTAGCCGTGGTGGGTGGCAGGAACTAAGACTGAAAAGGCAAAATCCCAAAGATGGAAAATAATCCCCCCTCCGGTCGGCCTTTTAGCGAGAGTTATCCCCTCCTTTTCTACCCCTTGTAAAGAAAAAAACTCAAGTGGATCTAAAAAATGGCCATAGGTTACACTAGGGCCCTTCCACTCATATAGGTGTAGGATGGGAGCATGCTCAAGATGGATCTGATCTAAAAGATCTCGATCTTTTTGCATGATCTCTACGGCGTTTTTTGGCTTTGTCTCTATGATTTTCCAGTCCATGACAAAAAATCCTTTTCAAAAACCGCTATTTTAATCGTTTGCTTCTTTTTATGCAAAAACGGAAAAAATGAAAAAAAAGTTGCTAAAGATTCCCCAATTTGTAAAAAAGAGAGTTAGCTACTACTACATAGATAACCGAAGGAAAACCCATGTTTGACAAGTTCACAAATCGCGCCAAGCAGGTCATTAAGCTCGCAAAAAAAGAAGCTCAACGCCTCAATCACAACTATTTAGGAACAGAGCACGTTCTCCTCGGTCTACTTAAACTAGGTCAAGGCATCGCCGTAAACGTCCTCAGGAACCTCAACCTTGACTATGAAGCCGTTAGATCCGAAGTGGAAAGGCTCGTCGGTTTCGGACCTGAGATCCAAGTCTACGGAGATCCTGCCCTTACCGGAAAAGTAAAAAAAAGTTTTTGAATATGCTAACGAAGAGGCCATGAGCCTCAACCATAACTATGTGGGAACTGAGCATCTTCTTTTAGCTCTTTTAAGACAAAGCGACGGGGTTGCTGCGCAAGTTCTTGAAAACCTCAACATCAACTTAAAAGACATCCGCAAAGAAGTTTTAAAAGAACTTGAAAGTTTTAATCTGCAACTTCCTCCGATGGGAATGTCAGGTGGAAGCACCTCCTCTTCGTCCAAAGCTCAAGATAAAACAGGTTCCATTGAAAAGATGCCTGCGCTTAAAGCGTATGGTCATGATCTGACAGAGCTTTGCAAAGAAGGAAAATTAGATCCTGTGATCGGCAGAAAAGAAGAAGTGGAAAGACTAATTCTTATCTTATGCAGACGCCGCAAGAACAACCCTGTTCTTATCGGAGAAGCGGGCGTTGGAAAAACAGCAATTGTTGAAGGCCTTGCTCAAGCTATTGTTAAAGGAGAAGTTCCAGATCACCTCTCTAAAAAGAGATTGATCTCTTTGGACCTTACTTTGATGATCGCCGGAACAAAATACCGAGGACAGTTTGAAGAGCGTATCAAAGCTGTCATGGACGAGATCAAGAAAAATGGCAACATTTTACTTTTCATCGACGAGCTTCATACTATCGTTGGAGCCGGAGCTGCAGAAGGAGCGATCGATGCTTCTAACATCTTAAAGCCTTCTTTATCACGTGGCGAGATCCAATGTATTGGAGCAACAACCATCGATGAATATAGAAAGCACATTGAAAAAGATGCAGCGCTCGAGCGCCGCTTCCAAAAAATTCTTGTAGCGCCTCCATCGATTGATGAATCCAATTCTATCTTGATGGGACTTAAAGCTAAGTATGAAGAGCATCACAAGTGTATCTATACAGATAATGCGATCACAAGCGCTGTCTATCTTTCTGATCGCTACATCACAGGGCGTTTCCTTCCCGATAAAGCGATCGACTTGATCGATGAAGCTGGAGCTAAAGCACGCATTGCGATGATGCATCAGCCTCAAGATATTACAAAGTATGAAGCTGACATTGAAAAGCTTCGCATTGCCAAAGAGGATGCGATCGGCTCTCAAGAGTATGAAAAAGCAGCGAACCTTAGAGACAAAGAAAAGAATCTAAGAGACACGCTCGAAAGAATCATCGTCGAGTGGGAAAATAAAAAAGAAGAGCAAAAAGTCGTCGTCGATGAAGAAGATGTCGCAGCGATCATTGCAAAACAAACCGGTATCCCTCTGACTCGTTTAACAGAAGGTGAAACTGCCAAGGTTCTCCGCATGGAAGAGCTCCTCAAAGGAAAAATCATCGGTCAAGATGACGCACTAAGTTCTGTTTGTAGAGCGATCCGCAGAAGTAAAGCTGACATCAAAGATCCGAATAGACCCATTGGTGCTTTCCTATTCCTAGGACCAACAGGTGTTGGAAAAACATTAATGGCTAAGCAGCTTGCAATCCAAATGTTTGGAGGCGAAGATGCGCTGATTCAAGTTGACATGTCCGAGTACATGGAAAAATTTGCCATCAGTCGTATGACAGGATCTCCTCCTGGATATGTTGGTCATGAAGAAGGCGGCCAGCTCACAGAACAAGTAAGACAGCGCCCTTATTGCGTTGTTCTTTTTGATGAAGTGGAAAAGGCTCACCCTGATGTCATGAACCTCATGCTTCAAATTTTGGAAGAAGGAAAACTGACAGACTCCTTTGGTAGAAAGATCGACTTTAAAAACACGATTGTCATTATGACATCGAACCTCGGGGCCGATCTAATTCGTAGATCTGCTGAGATGGGCTTTGCAGCGACAGAAGGAATGATCGATTACAAGTCTATGCAAGAAAAGATCGATACGGCCGTTAAAAAAGCGTTTAAGCCGGAATTCTTAAACCGCTTAGATGGGACAATCATCTTCAAACCGCTTGATAAATCGCATCTTATGGAAGTCATCGATCTCGAAGTTACAAAAGTCAGCAAGCGTCTTGCTAGAAAAAAGATCAAGATCGCTCTAGATTCCAAAGCAAAAGACTTCCTCGTCGACAAAGGGTTCCAACCTGAGATGGGAGCAAGACCTCTTCGCCGCGTGATCGAGCAGTACCTAGAAGATCCTCTCGCCGAGCAGCTCTTAATGCATCCTGATAAAGGGGGCAACTGGCTTGTCACCTGTGAAAACGAAAAGCTCGTTTTCCAAGATGTTGAAGATGCCACTTCGGAGCTAGTCGGAGCCTCTACTGAGAAAAAAGACCCTTAAAAAACCCACTAAAAGCCCTCTCCCACCGGAGAGGGCTTTTTGTCTTTCCGCCAAAAAGAACACTAAATCACTTAACTCCAACAGCTTAAAGAAAAACAACCCCTGAAAGAGCCTACTTCGACCACTAAACAACCCCTACTTTTGTTAAGCAGCTTCACAAAAGAACCCCTTCTTTTGTGGACTTAATTAATAAAAACCCATAAAATAAGATTTAAACAAGGAAAAAACCATGAAGCGTGATCGCACCTCGTTCTTAGTCGACTGGCTCAGCTCTAGCTCCCGAAAGCCACTCGTGATTCGAGGAGCCCGCCAAGTTGGAAAAACCTGGCTTATTCGAGATTTGGCAGCTTCTCAAGAGCGAAAACTGATAGAACTGAACTTCGAAAGACGTCCAGACTTGGAGTCTTTGTTCTCGTCTAATGATCCTAAAGAAATCATGGTCAACATTGCCGCTGCTACAGGAAATAAAATTGAACCTTCAAAGGCCATTTTGTTTCTAGATGAAATTCAAGCAGCCCCCCATCTTCTAGAAAAACTAAGATGGTTTGCTGAAGATATGCCCCAGATCCCGGTTATTGCAGCAGGCTCTTTATTAGACTTTACTTTGGCCAAACACGAATTTAGTATGCCTGTTGGCCGAATAGGTTACCTGTATCTAGAACCCCTATCTTTCGAGGAGTTTTTAGATGCTACGGGAGAAAGTGAGCTCCGCTCTTATTTACAAAGATATGATTGGAATCTCACTATACCGGAAGCCATCCACCTGCAACTCATGAATAGAATCAAAGAATATCTCATTGTCGGAGGAATGCCTGCGGCTGTATCTTCTTGGGCAACTGATAAAGATCCAAACCTTGTGAATCAGATCCATTTTGATCTACTCTCAACCTATAGAGATGACTTCGCTAAATATAGCGGACGCCTTACAATTGATCGACTTGAAGATATAATGCGCTCAGTTCCTCGCCAGCTCGGGAAAAAGTTCGTCTATAAAGATGCAAACTCAGACGTGGCTGCCATTTCTCTTAAACAGGCCGTTGACTTACTTTCTAAAGCCAGAATATCTCATCAAGTTGTGGCAACATCTGCTAATGGATTGCCTCTAGGGGCTGAAGCTGACGAGAAGTTTTTCAAAATGATTCTAATGGACTGCGGACTTTGCGGCGCATCGCTGGGGCTTTCATTGCATCAAATGCGATCCATCTCAGAGATCTCCATGATCAATAGCGGCGGCATGGCAGAGCAACTAGCAGGGCAACTCCTTCGCACAATAACGCCCGCCTATATTCCTCCTTCTCTTTATTACTGGCAGAGAGGAAAAAAGGGAGCCAAAGCTGAAATTGACTACATCATTCAACATGAAAATGAGCTCATTCCTATTGAGGTAAAAGCTGGTACAACAGGAACTCTCAAATCCCTTCACAGCTTTATGAAGGAAAAAAAGAAAAAGATCGCCATAAGGATTAATTCAGACATTCCAAGAATGGGCCCCGTAGAAACAAAAGACACTTCCGGATCTCCCCTAGAATACACCCTACTATCCATCCCATTCTACCTTTTAGGGCAACTCCATAGGCTTATTAAAAACGCCGAAAAATAGCTTATTTTAAAAAAATACTTATATGATTTTTCCTAAAAAAATCTATCTGTTTCATATTTTCCGCAAATGGTGTATCCTGTCTGCCTTATCAGTAGGGTAGAGATGTCGGAAAGTCAAAAAAAGACAGTCGTTGTGGGGATGTCAGGAGGGGTAGACTCTTCCGTTTCAGCACTTCTTTTAAAAGAGCAAGGGTATAATGTCATTGGTCTTTTTATGAAGAACTGGGAAGAAAAGACCTCTGATGGGACCTGCTCGGCTACAAAAGATTTCGAAGACGTCGTAAAGGTATGCGAAACCCTTCAAATCCCCTATTACTCCGTCAACTTCATCCAGGAATACTGGGACTTTGTTTTTACCCATTTTGTAGATGAGCTCAAAAAAGGATTTACACCCAATCCCGACATCCTTTGTAATAGGGAAATCAAATTCCATCTTTTTTTCAAAAAAGCGATGCAAATCGGGGCTGATTTTCTAGCAACCGGCCACTACGCTCAGGTAGAAAAAGACACCACTCACTTACTTAAAGGAGTTGATCCCGGCAAAGATCAAACCTATTTTCTCTATACTCTTAAAAAGCCGATCCTTGAAAAAGTGCTCTTCCCCATCGGCCATCTTCCTAAAAAAGAAGTACGGGCTTTGGCCTTAAAACATGGCCTTGCGACCGCTGAGAAAAAAGACAGCACAGGGATTTGCTTCATTGGCAAACGAGATTTCAAAGAGTTTATCAGCCAGTATATCCCTTATCAAAAAGGGCTCTTTCTAACTTTGGATGGCAAAAAAGTTGGAGAGCACGAAGGGATGGCCTACTACACTATCGGACAAAGAAAAGGTCTTGGCATTGGCGGACCTGGCGATGCTTGGTTTGTGGTTGATAAAGACCCAGATCGTAACATCGTCTACTTAGCGCAAGGAGAAGAGCATCCTTCTCTTTATTCTTACACGCTCAGAGCTACAGACATCAGTTGGGTTGGAGAGGCTCCTTCTTTTCCTCTTTCTTGCAAAGCTAAAATCAGATACAGACAACCTGAGCAAGAGTGTGTAGTAGAAGAGATAGAAGAAGGACTTCTTCATGTAGGGTTCACAAATCCTCAAAGAGCGATCACTCCCCGCCAATCCATCGTCTTCTATCAAGAAGAAAGATGTCTTGGGGGCGCTATGATCCAGAAACGTGGAACTTCTCTTTATGAAGAGCAAGCCTCCATTGTCAAATAAAATTAGCATTTTCACAAATAAACACATAAACTGTTTAAAAAATACTTAGAATGTCTTATTAAAAAGACATGGAACGAACAACTCTTATTACTCTTTCTTTGCCTTTGTTGCTATTTTGCTCGGGATGCTTCAAATCTTCTGATCGGGATCAAGCAAGTGTTAGCGCCTCCCCTTCTATGAAAACAATCTCTAGTAAAGCTTTAGCCTCTACAAGCTTTGAAGAAGGACCACTTGAAAAGCAATGGTGGAAGATCTTTGAAAGTAGCGAGCTTAATGGCTTAATGCAAGAGGCGATCCAAAACAGCCCAACATTAAAAGTCGCGGAGGCGAAGATTGTAGCAGCGCAAGCTGCTGCTAAATCAGTTCGATCCAAACTCTTTCCAACACTTAGTGCTGATGCTAAAAACAACTGGTCCTATCTGAGTAAATATGGATTTTTTAGGGATTTTTTTCCCCTTCCTCCAACTGATGTCATTCCCTCAAAATTCAATGAAACAGATCTTTCCTTAAACTTTTCCTATGAAATCGATTTTTGGGGTAAGAATCGAAAAAAATTAGCTGCAGCACTTGGGTATGCCGTTTCACAGCAAATGGAAAAAGAGCAAGCAGAGCTTGTTCTTTGTGAAGCCGTTGCTTTTACCTACTTTGAATGGCAAGCACATACAGCTGAGAAAATCCTCTATGAAAAATGGCTTGTAACAGAGCAAGATTTATCCCGCTTTTTTACATCTCGTTATGAAGTAGGCATGGATAACGCAGTCCCTCCTTTGATGCAAGAGGAGTCTCTTGGACAGATCAAACAAAAGATCATCGACTGTGAAAAGAAAAGAGAGATCGATCTTTTCTTCTTAAATAACCTTTTAGGAAAAGGCCCCGATAGCCAGATCTCTTTGACCTTTATGCCTGAGAGTTTTTCACAAAAGATTCAGATACCGGAGCATTTGGGGCTTGATCTTTTGGCGCAAAGACCCGATCTCATGGCCCAAATTTGGAAGGTGTCTTCTGCTGCAGACGCTATTCAAGTTGCAAAAACAGAGTTTTATCCGAACGTCAATCTAAAAGCCCTTGCAGGTCTTTCTTCTTTAACTCCACATCATCTTTTTGAGTGGGTAAGTAGAACAGGAAGTTTAACGCCTGCGATCCACCTCCCCCTCTTTACCGGTGGCGATCTTACAGCAAACCTAAACAAGCAAGTAGCTCTGTTTAATGAAGCGGTACATTCTTATAGCGAAATGCTTTTAAAAGCTGCAGAGGGCGTTGCAAAAGAGATCACGACGTTCCTTGCAATTGGTGAGCAGCTAGAGGTAGAGCAAAGCATTTTAAAAGCTCAAACAAAGGTTTATCAAATCGCCAAAACGCGATTTGATCAAGGACTTGATGATTACAAACCAAGTCTTACCGCCTTAGAAAAACTCTTTACTCAAGAACTTAACGCTATTTACCTAAACCACTCTCAAATCTTATCCACACTTCGAGTCATTCAATCTTTGGGAGGAGGCTTTAAAGCCGAAAAACTCCCCCCTTTAAAGGACCTTCATGGAAACTGAAAACACACCTCCTCCCCAGTCAAAACGAAATCTGATCCTATGGAGCATGACTGGCTTTTTTCTTTTAGTAACGCTTGGCGTTTTTCTCTATTGGCTTTTATGGGGACGCTTTCATGAATACACAAACGATGCATACGTCTCTGGAAACCTCGTTTATGTCACACCTCAGGTCTCCGGGATTGTTACATCGATCTACATCGATGACACAGAACTAGTGGATGAAGGTCATCTTTTAATTGAGCTTGATAAAACAGATTTTCAAATTGCTTTAGACCTTAGTAAAGCAGACCTTGCAGATCAAATCCGTAGCGTTGCTCAGCTTTTTCTTCAAGTAAAGCAGGCGGTTGCTAATGTGCAAGTTGCCAAAGCGCAGTTTGCTCAAAATGCGGAAGATTTTGAAAGAAGAAAAGCTCTTGTGACAGATGGCAGCGTCTCAATAGAAACCTTTCAGCACTCTGAACACGCCCTTGCAGCATCGTTTTTCTCACTCGCTGCTTCTGAAGCTTCTTACTTTTCCCTATTTGCACAAATTGATAAGACTACCATTGAAAATCATCCTCGAGTAAGAAAAGCTGAGCAACATCTTAAAGATGCAGTTGTTCAAATGAACAGATCAACATTGAGAGCGCCTGTCAAAGGACTGATTGCAGAAAGAACTGTACAAGTCGGACAAAGAGTAAAAGCTGGCGAGCCTCTTTTTTCTATCATCCCACTTGATCAAATGTGGGTCGATGCCAATTTTAAAGAAGTACAAATTGGAAAAATGCAAATAGGTCAGCACGTATCCATCTACTCAGATGTCTATGGAGGATCTGTGGAGTATCATGGACGCATTGGAGGAATTGGCGGCGGAACTGGAAGCGTGTTCTCTGTTTTACCTCCTCAAAATGCAACAGGGAACTGGATTAAAATCGTGCAAAGGGTTCCTGTGCGTATTTTCTTAGATCCTAAAGAAATCATCTCTCACCCTTTAAGGCTTGGTCTTTCTATGGAAGCAACCGTTGATATCCATAATATCGGAGAATCTTCGATCCCCTCTTTGATCCCCACTCGCCCCTTATACAAAACAGATATTTTTATAAATGAAGAAGAGGGAGTAGACAAATTGATTGAAGAGATTTTTAAAGCAAATCTCCCCCCCACACGAATTCCTTTAAGTGAGCTCATACTTCCATGACAGCCGCCTACCTCACAGGAAGCAAACGATTTCTTTCTTTAGCAGGCCTTTCACTCGCCACTTTTTTAATCGTCTTAGACTATACAATTGCCAACGTATCGATCCCTTATATTGCAGGAGATTTGGGTGTTAGTTCTGATCAAGGAACTTATGTCATCACTTCTTTTGCAGTAGGTAATGCCATAGCATTGCCTATCAGCGGATGGCTCACTTCAAGGCTTGGAAGCATTAGGCTCATCACTTGGTCCGTTTTACTCTTTGTTCTTTTTTCATGGATCTGTGGCATGGCAAGCACCTTCTCAGTTCTTATTGTAGCCCGGTTTTTACAAGGTTTTGTAGCAGGCCCCTTAATTCCACTAAGTCAAAGTCTTATTGTCTCTACAAACCCTCCTGAAAAGAAAAATCACGTACTTGCCTTTTGGAGTATGATCGTCATTGCAGCTCCAGTCATTGGGCCGCTGCTCGGTGGGTGGATTTCATTTGATTACACATGGCCTTGGATTTTCTACATCAACATCCCCTTTGGGCTTTTGAGCGTCGTTTTGATTCAGCACACACTAAAACCGTTTGAAAGCGCTACTGAGAAAAAACCGATTGATTACATCGGCTTTTTTCTCTTGGCCATTGGTGTCACATGCCTACAAATCATCTTAGATAAGGGAGAGCAGTTCGACTGGCTTAGATCCCCCATCATCAAAACCCTTTCAATCACTTCCTTCCTCGCCTTTGCTTACCTCATTGCATGGGAGCTTACGCATAAAACGCCTTTGATCGATTTGAGCCTATTCAAGGTTAAAAGCTACGCCGTCTCTGTTATTTTCATCGGAGTGATGTACGCTATGTACTTCGGCTCTGTTGTGCTCATCCCTCTTTGGCTCCAGACCTACATGGGATACAATTCCATTTGGGCGGGGATCGCTGTAGCGCCTCTTGGGATCGCTCCCCTTTTCCTAAACATCTTTTGTGGTTTTTTAGTCACAAGATTCGGCGTTATAAAACTTCTTTTTGTGTGTTTTATTCTTCTTTCCTTTTCTTGTTTCTATACAGCCTATTTCGATACAGACGTAGATATTTGGCATATTTGGCTTTCAAGATTTTTTATGGGATGTGGCCTTATTTTTTTCATCACCCCTCTTTTTGCCTTAAGCATTCAAGATATACCGACTGCGCGTCTACCGAGCGCAACTGGTATTTTTCACTTTGTAAGAGCGATGAGCGGTGGAATTGGGACTTCTATTTTTACCACTCTTTGGATCCGAAGATCAGCCTTCCACCATGAAAGAACAGGCTCTGCACTGACTGCTACCGATGACAATACAAACCAGTTTTTCTCTATGGCAGAAAGTGTGGGGTTATCTGGCAAAAAAGCGCTCGTATTTTTAAATGGGATGCTTGATAACCAAGCGGCCATGCTCGCTTTAAATGACTGTTTTTATTTGATGGGATGGCTTTTTCTACTTCTGATTTTCTTGCTTCCTTTGGGCAAAAAAAAACGGGCCGAATCTTTACATAAAGAATCGACCCATTTTATCGCAGACTAAGTAAGTCAAACTACTTCTGATGACGTACCTTACTGTGCTTGATGCTGTAAGTAAAGTAAACCACGAACCCAATCAAAGTCCAAACGATGAGCTGAATCCACGTTGTTAGTGGAAGCGCGCACATCTGAGCGAAGCAAACAAGAGCCCCGATTAAAGGAACCCAAGGTGCAAAAGGCACTTTAAAAGGTCTATGAAGCTTTGGTTGCTTATAGCGAAGGACAAGAACCCCAAAGCACACGATTGAAAATGCGAGGAGCGTTGCCATAACAACGAGCTGCCCAATCACTGCTACTGGGAATACCGCTGCAATAGCCATTGCAACAAGCGTCACTAAAACCGTTGTAAAAAACGGAGTGTGCTTCTTGTCGTTGATGTGTCCTAGCTTTTTAGGAAGAAGTCCATCATGGGCCATCGTGTAGAAGATTCTTGTTTGACCAAGAAGCATCACCATCACAACCGATGTAAGTCCTGCTAAAATCGCAACCTTAACAAAGAGTCTTAGCCATAAAAATTTAGGTCCAAGCGCGTTCACTGCAACAGCGATAGGATCTGCTACATCTAAAAGTTTGTAGCTCACAAGCCCTGTTAAAACAATGGCCATGAGTATGTAACAGATGGTGCAAATACCTAAAGATCCGAGCATCCCTCTTGGCATGTCTTTTTGAGGATTTTTCGCTTCTTGTGTAAGAGTTGATAAAGCGTCAAAACCAATGAAGGCAAAGAAAACAACGCCAGCGCCTCTAAAAACACCGCTCCAGCCGAACTGGCCGAAAACGCCTGTGTTTTCAGGGATCAAAGGGGAAAAGTTTGCCCAGTTGACAAATCCGATTCCGCAACCGATGAAAAGAAGAACAACCGCTAATTTAATGATTACCATTACGTTGTTGAAACTTGCCGCTGCTTTTGTACCAACAGAGATCAAAATCCCCATCAAAGCCACAATGCACATAGCAGGTAAATTGATCATAGATCCGCTCGCGTGCCAGCCAGCTACAACATCATAGCTTAAAGGCGCTTTAGAAATCGCCTCTGGAAGCACGATACCAAAGTCCCCAAGTAGGCTAACAAAGTAGCTCGACCAGCCGACAGAGACCGTACAAGAAGACAGAAGGTACTGCAAGGTCAAGCCCCAGCCGATGATCCATGCCACAAATTCACCGAGCGCTACATAAGCGTAAGAGTAGGCGCTTCCGGAGATTGGGATTAGGGAAGCAAACTCTGCGTAGCAAAGAGCTGCAAAGACAGAAATAATACCACCGATAATGAAAGAGAAAATGACACCGGGGCCCGCATATTCAGCTGCGGCTGTTCCGGTCAAAACAAAGAGACCCGCACCGATGATGGCGCCGATTCCAATTGTTGTTAAGTTCAGAGCTCCAAGAGAGCGCTGCAATGTATGAGATTTTTTTGCTGCCTCGTTCGAAAGTGAACTGACAGTCTTTTTGATAAATAGTTTTTGAGACATAATTCCTTAGAAAAGTAATTTCCTAGGTTCCAAGGATATAGTCTTGC
This sequence comes from uncultured Chlamydiae bacterium, assembly GCA_903824495.1. Classification (GTDB taxonomy): domain Bacteria; phylum Chlamydiota; class Chlamydiia; order Chlamydiales; family Rhabdochlamydiaceae; genus CAIJXB01. The sequence goes on along the minus strand of CAIJXB010000051.1, from coordinate 28,021 downwards.
TTATTTTAAAACATCAAAAACTAACAGTTTAGGCTTAAATACCGCCTATTTTTCCTTCCCAAGCTTTAATGAAAGCCAAAACAGCATCTTTACTTGGCCTTGATTTAAAAAACTCTAAAGCCTCTTCAGAACCTGAAAGGTGCGCAATTTTAGCGAGTAAATGCAAATGTTTTTTATCTTGTGAGGAAAAAAGGAAGAAAAGCGTGTGGACTGGTTTTTTATCAAACGCTTCAAAATCAACCGGCTCATCGAGGAAAGCTAGAACAACCCGGTCAACAGGAGCTTTAGAAATGAACTCTCTTGGATGAGGAACGGCGACTCCGCAGCTAAGGGACGTGGACATGAGCCTTTCCCGATCTAAAAGAAGTTCAGTGGCAAGCTCGGCGTCAAGGCCTAGTTTTGAGGCTGTGACCTTCATGCTGTTTCGAATCACTTCTTCTTTTGTCTTTCCAGAAACTCCGGTTAGTACATCTCCATTAAGAAGAGCTCTAAACAAACTAAAGTGTTGGGTACCTGTTTTAGAAACAGGCATTTCCTTTTCCTCTTCAGAAAGGGGGAAAATCTGCTTTTCTTCACCCATTTCCTGGTCAAGCTTACAGCTCATCATCCACTTTTCTATTTCAATGCGGCTAAATCGATATTGATGATTGAGTCGATAGGCTGGAATCTTACCAGCAGAAAGCCATCTGCGAATCGTCGTCTCTGAAACACTCAGTAACTCTGCTACGTCTTTAATCTTAAGATCCATGCTAACACCCTATGAAAAGATCCAACACCTCAGGAACACTCGTACACTTGAAGAGGCGCTTTCTGCGCTCTTCATCTTTGATAGCTTGCGTTAAACGGGATAATATTTTCAAATATTCTGTTTGTTTATTATCAGGTCCCCCGATCATAAAGATCAAGCGCACTAATGATCCGTCTAGGGCATTCCAGTCGATCCCCTTACTTTTTTGGATACCAACTGCGATAAAGAAATCAGGACATTTGGACATTTTTGCGTGAGGGATGGCAACGCCAATACCGATTCCCGTCGAAACAATTTTTTCTCTGTCTAAAATAGCGGTATGGAACTCATCTTTATCGAATAAGATACCGTTTGAATCTAGCCTCTGGATCAGAGCGGCAATCGCCTCATCTCGCGTCTCTTCCTCTAAAAACACAATGAGACGCTCATCCAAGTAATTGGATATCGTCATAGAGGATTCCTTGTTTAATATTTTTTTCAAGTTAGCAACTCGAGAAGTAATATGGTGATTAATGCGAGCCAGTATGACCAAAGCCACCCTCTCCTCTTGCTGTAGCAGTCAATTCTTGCTGCTTTTGTACAAAAAAGGCTCTTAAAGCGGGAGCGAGTACTAGCTGCGCTATCCTCATGCCTCTTGATATCCTAAAAGGTTCTGAACTATGGTTGATTAAAATGACCCCGATTTCTCCCCGATAGTCTGCATCGATCGTTCCTGGAGTGTTTAAAACAGTGACTTGATGCTTCAAGGCAAGTCCGCTTCTAGGACGCACTTGGATCTCATACCCTTCTGGGATTTCGACTTTAATTCCCGTTGGAATCAAAACAGACTTTCCAGGGAGCAGAATTACATCTTCTTGAATGCAAGCTCTGACATCGGCGCCAGCCGCAAGTGAAGAACCATAAACAGGGACGAACTCTTCTTCAGACACAATAATAGGGACTTCGATTGTATATTCCATAGCAGGCTCCATGTTGTCTTAAGACCCTTATTGTAAGACTATGGAACAGGTGGAAAACTTTCTTCAGCGACTTTCATAAGCTGTTGCAGTTTTCTTGACAAAGCTGGCAGAGAATCTTTGGAAGACTCTACCATTTCTCTTTCATTTTCTGTTAAAAAGTCCAAAAACAGGGCTAGTTTCTCTTTTAATTCATGTCTATTTACAATGCAATCAATCATTCCTTTTTCTAGAAGAAATTCTGATTTTTGCGCGCCCGGAGGAAGCTTTTGCTTGATGACCTGCTCAACAACTCGAGGACCTGCAAAACAAATCAGAGCTTCTGGCTCTGCAATGATCAAATCTCCAAGAGAAGCAAAAGAAGCCGTCACGCCGCCTGTTGTCGGATTAGTTAAGATTGAAATATAAGGAAGTTTTGCTTCGTGAAGCTTGGCGAGTGCTGCCGATGTTTTTGCCATCTGCATTAAAGATAAAATAGATTCTTGCATTCGAGCTCCGCCGGAGGCTGAAACGATCACTAAAGGAAGTTTCTTTTGAAGAGCTGTCTCTATGATGCTTGTCAGTCTTTCTCCAACAACAGATCCCATAGATCCTGCCATAAAAGAAAAATCTAAAACGCCCAAGGCGATTTTCTTACCCAGAACAGTGCAGGTACCAACGAGCGCAGCTTCATCGCGACCTGAAGACTTCTGCGCACTTGCCACTCTTTTAGGATAGCTTTCCGTGTCTACGAAATGCAGAGGATCTACAGGCTTAAACTCTGTAAATAGCTCAACAAAGCTTCCAGCATCTGCCAAACTCTCTATTCTTTGTAATCCAGTAAGACGATAGTGATAGTTACACTTAGGGCAGCAATGCATATTCTGCTGCAACTCATTCGCGTGAACCATCTCATGGCAATGCGTACACTTGACCCAGCCGCTATAGCCATCTTTTTTCGTTATTTGAACTTTTATTTTAGGCTTATTTCTAGAGAACAATCCCATAACACCCCATCTTAATAACTGACAATACAATACCAAAACAATTGAAATAAAACAAGAAGCTAATCCATTTCCAATGTATTAAAAATTTAAATCGCTAAAGTGCAGACTTAAATCTTTGTTCCACGTTCTTCCAATTTACGATATTCCAAATATTTTTTACGTATTCAGCTCTCACGTTTTTGTATTGAAGGTAATAGGCATGCTCCCACACGTCAATTCCAAGCAAAGGAACTAACCCTTGGGTACTTAAAGGGTCTTGATTGTTGCAAGTTGCGATCGCAAGCCTGCCTGAGGCTTTATTAAGGCCCAGCCAACCCCAGCCCGATCCTTGGATAGCCACAGTTTGGGCGCTAAATTTTTCAATGAAAGATTCGACACTTCCAAATTCTTTAATTAAAGCGGAAGAAAGATCGCCAGTTGGCGCGCCGCCACCGCCATGCGAAGGGGGAGCCAGATTTGTCCAAAAAATACTATGATTGACATGTCCGCCGCCATTGAACCTGATCGATTGCTGGAGGCCGATCATCGTCGCTATATCACCCTTGCTCTCCGCTTCGTAATATTTTTCAAGAGCCGCATTGAGATTGGTCACATAGGCGTTGTGGTGTTTAGAGTAGTGAAGCTGCATAATCTCTGCAGAAATAACTGGCTCTAAAGCATTGAAATCGTAAGCCAAATCGGGTAGTTTGTATAGAACGTGAGAACTCATAAATTAATCCTTAAATAGCAAAGTTCATAGAAAAATAGAGCTGATTGGTTTGAAGAGTGCCTCTCCAAGGTTTCCCTTTTTCTGTATACCCTCTATCAAGTCCATTGTAATCGGTGACAAGAGAGGGAGTTTCGAATGTTCCCCCATTGTAATAGCGATACGCAATATCCAAGCTAAGTTTAGAGCGCATAGGATGGATGCGAAGGCCGCCGGTCCCTTGCCAAGCAAACGAATTTCTCGTATGAGGAGATCCAACAGAAGTTGTAATACCCATTCCTACAGTTGGATTATAGTACACAGTTTCAAAATCAGACACTTGATTGATCCCAACACCTAAACCTCCTCCTATAAAAGGCGCTAGCTCTACTTTACAGAATTCGAATGCGTAAGGGAAATAAGTGAAGTTAAAAAGAGCGCTTTGATGATCCAGATCAAAAAAACGAGTCCGTTTATTTTCCAAAGGATCTGTTTGATTTTTTTGGTAGTGGAATGTGTCATAGAGAGTATACCCAAAATCAACCTCACAACAATTCAAGAACCGATATCCAAAGCCAAGCATAATATAAGGGCTGTTGCCAAGATCTGAATCGTATCCATCTAGGGCCGATGACCAAAAACTATAATCAACACCTCGAATGTTAGCTTCCATGCTCCAAGCATATCCAGAGGCAACAATTGCGTGAAAGTTTGAATCTTTCTGTGGTGGCGCAGGTGGCAATTCTTCTCCTATAAGAAACTGGGAAGAAAGCACTGCTGAACAAAGAATAAGTTTTTTCATAAAGACCTACAAGGGTTCCTTCAAAATGATCAAAACAAGACAATAAAATTACACTATAAAATTCCATTGCTCTTAATGTCTAGTTATATTTTTCAAGTTGACAACTGTAGCTTTGTTTCACTATTCTTCTATAGCCATATGGTAATTCTACCTCTATAAAGGCAAAATCATGAAGTCTCTTTCTTTTCTTATCGCTCTTATGCTACCTGTTTCTCTTACCTATTCTTATGATGTCGTAGGAATTGGATCTCCCTGTGTCGATCTGATCTACAACGTAGATGATGACTTCTTAAAAAATACTAACCTTAATAAAGGCGATGGACAATACGCCTCAAATTGGGAAAGTTTTTCATCCGTTTTAGAAAAAGGAAACCGGTTAGGTTCTTTTAAAGGGAGAGCAACTGGTGGCAGCGCGTCTAATACCATCAAAGGACTCTCCTGCTTACAAAATAAAGCCGCTATTTTAGGAAAGCTAGGATCTGATCCTTCTGGTCTTTTCTACCGCAAAGTCGCAGACAACTTAAACATTCGCCTTTTAGCCGAGACCTCTAAAGAACCCACTATGCAAGTTGCGATTTTTGTTACCAAAGATCATCAACGAACCTTCTTTACATATTTAGGATCTAGCCTTCACCTTCCGAACGAAACCCTTTCACCCGATCTTTTTAAAACTGTTCAGCTAGTCCATTTCGACGGTTATGTTATTGATGAGTTCTCTTTTGATTTCGTTGAAAAAGCGATGAAGCTCGCTAAAGACTCCGGAGCGAAGGTGAGTATTGATCTTGGATGCGCAAGAGTTGCAACAACGCACAGAGAAGAAGTCTTGCATCTTTTGCAAAACTATGTCGACGTTGTCTTTGGCAACGAATCTGAAGTAGAAGCTTTACTTAAAAAACCTGCAAGCGAGGGATGCGCCTTACTCTCTAAATACTGCCCTGTTGCCGTTACACTAAAAGGAGATCAAGGGGCATGCATCTCTTCCCAAGGAAAGATGTTTTTATCTCCTGCAAGTGAAGCCATCGTCATTGATACAACAGGCGCTGGAGATCTTTTTGCTAGCGGATTTTTACATGGATACTTAAAAGGCTATTCACTAGAAGATTGCGCTTGGATTGGAAACTTGCTCGGAGGAACCATTGTCTCTGTAGTCGGAGCTGAGATCCCCGAAGCTATCTGGCCTACTTTAATAGAAAAAATAAAAAAGAGAGTTAGCGAGACCTCTTCTTTAAAATCTCCTTCATAAAGGGCTCTTTTAGTTTTCTATAAAGCATTCCATTCTCATGAGCCTCGGTAGAGGCTCTTTTCTTAATATCTGCATATATTCTTGCTTCTTCAGGATTACTTTTCAGATACTCTCTAAAAAAAAGCATGTCCTTTAGCTCTTCACTTTGAGAAGACATGAGATGTATGTGATACGTTCTCATCGTTTCTTCCGGATCCGGACGGTCTGTTTTAAAAAAAAGACGGCTCTCTGTACTAAACTCGGGATAAAAACCATATCCAAGCTCCTTAAGTTTTAATAGTACCAGATCTTTTTTCTCAGAGCTAATCGCCATATCTATGATATCTTTTCCGCCAAGACCAGGAACCGCCGTGCTCCCTACATGCTCGATCTCTAACTCCTCTCCCACAGCAGAAAAAATTCTCTTTTTTTCTGCAAGAAATAGGTCAGGAAAAATCTTACTATAAGGTTTAAAAACATACTTGCTCAAAAGATCCTCTCCTCTACACACATCTCTAAATTCCAAATCCTATCCGATTCTTTTAAGAAATGCCACTAAGAAAAAAATTGTCAGAATTCTTAGAAGTTGTTAGAACTTGAGCTCCGCATCACTTGAAACAAAGAAGAATTTATTTATGGAAAAACCATTTGAACCCCACATCGCTTCTAAATCTCACGTTAAAGAGTTTACTGTTCGAGCTGTTGTCTTAGGTGTAATCCTCGGACTCGTCTTTGCTGTTGGAAATGCTTACTTAGGATTAAAAATAGGGACCACTGTATCCGCATCGATTCCTGCAGCTGTTTTTTCAATGGCTATCCTTCGCTTTTTTCGTCCAAGAGCCACTATTTTAGAAAACAACTTAGTCCAAACAATTGCTTCTGTCGGAGAAGCGCTTGCTGCCGGAGCTATTTTTACAATACCCGCACTCTTCCTTATTGGCGAGCAGCCTCCGATCAGTCGTATCTTTCTGCTCTCTGCCTTAGGAGGGATTTTAGGAGTTTTATTCATGATCCCGATGCGTCGTTACATCGTTGTACATGAACATGGAAAGCTTCCTTTCCCTGAAGGGACTGCTTGCGCAGAAATTTTAAAAACTGGAGAAGAGAAAAACACAAAGGCCTTCATGGCCGGAATTGGAATGATCACAGGAGTCTTATACAAGATCCTTTCCTCTGCCCTTTTTCTTTGGAATGAAGTTCCTTCTTGGACTTTATCTTTTTTACAAAGAACTGTCATTAGCATGGACTGCACTCCTTCTTTGATGGGTGTAGGATACTTAGTAGGCCCTCGTATCTCTTGCGTTCTATTTTCTGGAGGCGCTTTAGGATGGCTTATTTTAATTCCTCTTCTTAGACTTTTTGGAACAGGGACTGAACCCATCTTCCCCTCAAACATTCCCGTCTTCCAAATGTCAGCTGAAGCCATTTGGTCCCACTACATTCGTTACATCGGGGTCGGAGCTGTTGCTACGGGGGGGATTTTAAGCATTTTTAAAATTGCGCCGATGATAAAAAAAACCTTGCACATGGGATTTAAAGAACTCTTCCAAGGCGTTCCTTCCGATGATGCGGTCGAGCGCACAGACAAAGACATTTCTCTTCGCTGGCTTGTTTTAGGATCGATTGCAATCATCCTTACATTATGGCTGACTCCTGGTCTTTCAATGAACTTGGTTACTATCTTACTCCTTGTATTTCTTGGATTTTTCTTTGTGGCGGTTACTTCTTTGACAGTTGGTATCGTTGGAAGTACTTCGAATCCCGTTTCTGGAATGACCATCACAACGCTCCTTCTTACGTGCTTGATCTTTTTAGCACTTGGCTGGACAGAGAGAATATTCGTAGTCTCTGCTTTGACAATGGGAGCTGTTGCTTGTACAGCTATTGCTCTTGCAGGAACAACTTCTCAAGATTTAAAAACGGGCTTCTTACTTGGCGCTACACCTAAATGGCAACAGATCGCTGAAATCATCGGAATCATTTTACCAGCTCTTGCAATCGGAGGGACTATTTACCTTCTGCATTCCGTTTATGGATTTGGTTCTGAACAAATGCCAGCTCCACAAGCTACAATGCTTGCGCTCATCGCGCAAGGTGTCATGCAAAGTGCTATTCCATTAACACTTGTGCTAAGTGGAGTCGTTTTAGCTCTTTTACTTGCTTGCATCCGTATTCCAGTTCTTCCCTTTGCCTTGGGCCTCTACCTTCCTTTCTCTTTGAGCACAGGGATGTTGATGGGAGGCATCGTACATTATCTCATTAATAGAACCTCTAAAGATGAAAAAGTCGAATCTAGGGGAATTCTTGGGGCTTCTGGCCTCGTAGCCGGAGATGCTGTTACAGGGGTCATTATAGCCCTTCTTACAGTCGTGGGCTGGCTGCCTACCAGTAAAGCCCCCTTCTTCCCTAGCGGGGTTAGTTTAGGGGTATTTATAGCCCTAGGGGTAGGTCTTGTCTGGCTCGTACGCCACCCTCCTTCCTGGCTACATGACAGAAAAAAGAGATAATTCTCCTATTTTAATAAAAAAGCCTCAAACTGACAAAGTTTGGGGCTTTTTTATTCTTCGCAAAACACTAGCAATCAACAAAATACGAAAACAGACACAAAAATAATAATAATATTATTTTTACAGTATAAAAAATAAGCTAAAACATGATATAATTAATGCATAAACTAAATTAAAAAGGATTAACGATGAACAAGGTTGAACACTTTTTCAATCAATCTATTCTGAACAAAGGGTATGGAGACTATTATAAATGGCAAGTACTGCCAGGAATAGGCGCTGTATCTTCTTTGGTAGAAGCTGGAACAATCACAGCAGTAGCTCTATCTTCATTGGTTTACAAAAATCCTGCCGTTGATCGTCACCTTGGACTGATGTTTTTAAATTCCGTTGCCAACGTTGCTACCGGAGGCCTCTTAAATGCTGCCCTTCTATATACCATACACCGCAGCGCCCTTAACGCTCTTAAAAGCCCCTTTGCATACACTATGACTGCAGCTAAAAATCACTCTGGCTACTTGTTAGGATGCGCTGATCGTCAAGAGCTTCGCGAAAAGTACAACTGGCAATCAGTGCCTGTTGTAGGCGCTATTGCATCAATTGGTGTGATTGCAAAAACAGCTTTTAGAAGTCTTTCTGACTGCTTTGTTACACCGACAGATATGGCTGGCTATAAGCTCAGCAAATGGGAGAGCAGCAATAGAGCTCAAGATCTTAGGGTCCTATTTTTGAACGCTGTTGTAAACGTTGCTACCGCTGGTTTATTAAATACAGCTCTTATGTACTTGCGCCCTACCGAGAAAGCTATTCCGATAACAGCAAAAAGCTCATTTGCTTCTACTGAAGCTAGTAGTACTCAAGATTATGATTTTGATGATAGATCGATTTCCGCGGATCCTATAGATGGCTTCGAGGCAACAACCTACGATAATGACTATGACTTTCACGGGGAATATGAATGATCACCTTCGAATCACAAGAAACTATAAATAATGCACACGGACATCTTCTACCTAAAACAGAAACGGCCATCGCTAAAACAACTGAAGTAATTCAAAATCTTTGGAGGGACACTTCTCTTCAAATCCGCATTTTATTTCAAGAAGCAGAAGAAGAAAATCCAACCCTTGTCTATAATCACATATATGGCGTTATTGATTATGAAGAATCAGACAATGAAGAGCTGGTAGAAACAGCTCCCACCCCATCTTCTGAAGAAAAGCAACTACCCACCTCTAGAACCATACCCAAAGACTGGAAAGATTATTCCGAAAAGTGGTTCTATTCTTGCCCAGCCGGAAATGAGGACAGCTAACTTCGGCTGTAAGCGTGGCAAGACACATAGTGATACCTCTCAGCTTTATAATAACTAAGATTCTCTAAAGATTTAATATTTGCCCATTTCAATTTCCTCAGCCTATGAGCTTCCTTTGTCATAGAAAATAGAAAATTGAAGTAGATCTCATACTCAGATGCTCCACAACCTGCAGTCTCATTAGGAGCCACACATCTACAAAAAGCCTGCCAAAACTCTAACCTATGACGCTCTTCTACCCTTTGAAACAATCTATCCAGTACATACCTTTGGAATAACATGTGATGTGAAATTCCAGAACATCTAGGAAACATCCGTTTAAGCCCTGGAAGCAACCTCTCCATGTGATCGAAGTAAGGTTGATGATATTCGGTTGCTACATTATAAAGCGGAGCTCCTGAATCCCAAAAAAATTTCACTGGATTTAAAAAAATCGTATCTGCATCCAAACACAAAACATTCGATGACAGATCTGGTACTACATAGGAAGCATACAGCTTTATCAGTTGTTGAAAATACCAGCCGGCTTTACTTGTTGAGACATTCAAATAGCCAGCTACGTCCTTTAAGCTAAAAGGGAATTTTTTCTCATCAAACCATTCTGCTTGATCTGTCAGCCTCCGATCGGAAATGACAATCACACGTCTAACTTCAACACCATTTTGACGAATCCCCTCAATGCAAAGATCTAGAGTTAACAAATCCTTTTCTACGCAGGGGATAATGACATCGATCACTGTGTTAGCAAAAGACACCCCACAAAAAAATAAAGTCACCATCAAAAATGCCTTCACTTGTCTCATGCAATACTGCTCCTTATTTTTTTCGCCTGTGCTTATAGAATATGGAAAGAATTCGATGCAATGGTATTTGAAAAAAGACGGTTAACGGTTTTCTTTTTTAATAGGAAAGAAAAAACCTCTTTGACCGCTTCTTCCCCCGATGGAGCATGTCATCATCAATTAGACAAAGAAGAGTTTAAAAAACTCTTCGATCGAAATTTCGAGTTCTTTTGGGGTCATTCTCTACTATAAATTTGACTGCAAAAAGGCCAGATCTTTCTGACCTTTTTCGTTTTCAAAAGCTATTAAATAATCATTCTTTAACTGGTTGATCACGATCTCTTGCAAGTTTTTCTTAAAAAACACGTAATCCGTGTCAAACGTAGAAACAGCTAAAATGCTTACTTCCCCTTGCGTCAACTTATCCAAGATTGGTGATAAAACACCCACACTGCTAAAAGCGATCGTACCCTTAATGTAGAACATGTTCCATCCAGAATCTATGTCTGATACATCTTGAGTAAGAAATTCACTTTCTATGATCAAAGAAGTCTCTTCTTCCGTTTTTGAAAAAGAGATGAATGAGGAGTGACATGTATTTAAGTCGATGGGCAACTCTTGCCCTTTTTGCAGTTTGCAAATAGAAAACTCTTTGGAAGAAAACACTAAAGTACGCATAAAAGATCCTTAAGATTAAAATAGGAGCGCTTTTTAAAGCGCTCCTGATTTTAGATTATGAATGGCTTTCTACCATAGGAGTCACGGTCACTTCATTTTCTTTGATTTTGGATAGGTCCAAAGTCACCTCCGGTCTAGAAGCGCTTAAAACATCCATTGTATACCAAGTTCCTCCAATGTTATGAAGTAGATCCTTGCTTCTTAAAATGGCCTCTTCTGCATCCCCAGGTCTTTCATGGATAGGCTTTTCTAAAGCGCCTCCATCTTGCTCTGCTTGATCAGCCACAAGTAAGATATATTCCGGAGCAAAACTCCCATCCGCATTTTTTTGGGATTCTGGTGGAACGCAGCAATGCTCTGAATCTCTCCAATTCCAAAAACCAGTAAGTATTGCCTTCTGATCTGCATAAACTACGGAAGTAGGCGTTAAATCCACTCTTACTGCATCTCTTCCAAGAGGAACAAATCCTTCCCCCTCTTTTGCAAAACGTAGAGATATTTCCGCCTGACCCTGCTCATCTTGGGCAATTTTTGCAACGTCCGTTGCTCCCATGGGAGTCAGTGTAGAGCGCGATACACTATTGTATAGATCGACAAAGTTAGAAATAGAGCCTACATCAGCCTTTTGACCTTTTCTGATTTTGTCGCCTTCTGTCGCAGCTCTACGAAGAAGATTTTCAATAGTGGAGGCTTTTCCTTCTGCTTGAAAGGTTCCAAATACCTCTTTCCAAGACTGGCAAACTCGCAAAGCTTGATAATTGTCTGGAGTTACTTCTACATCAACAAGCTGCTGTACTGACGCCTGTTTGAGATTACTTAAGAACTTCTGCTCTGCATTGGACTGGCTCTTTTTTAAGAGCACAGGAACGGACAGGAGCAGAAACGATATCTTTGCATTTGGAAATTTTTCAAAAATGCTCGGTTCGATCTTTACTGTTAAGGATGAAGGCAGGTTTGTTATAGAGGACATGATTAACTCCTAGTTGACAATGATTGTATAAAAAATATCAAGCGCCATGACGAGCATGATGATTGACGAGATTCGGTTTGTAATTAAAGTGATTTTGGACCCATTTTTTAGCTTTTTCAAGAAAAATCCAAGGCAGGCAAGGCCTAAGAACCAGGCTATATCGACAAGGATACAGCCTAAAGAAAAAACGTGCTTTTCAAAGCCTATGTAGCTTGCAGACGCCGTCCCTATAACGAAAAAAGTATCCAAAATGGCATGAGGATTTAATAGGGAAATGGAAAGGGTATAAAAAACTTGCTGTCCAATACCAAGGCTTTTTTTATCAGAAACATCCACTTCCTTCTTGGAGTTTTTCCAGATGCTCCAAGACAAGTATAAAAGAAAAATTCCGCCTATGAACTGTACAAAAAGGCTCCATCTTGCAAACGACTGTATAAAATCCGCTCCAATAACAGCTCCCAAAATCAATGCAGCATCGCAAACAATGCACACAAGAAGTACGGGGAGCAGCTGGCTGAATTTTTCCTGAAGAGAGGCCCTTTGAAAAATGAATGTATTTTGAGGGCCGAGTGGCATGATGAGTCCTATGCCTAAAAGAGCTCCTCTTAGAAAGGTTACTATCATGGCTTCTCCTTGACTACATCTATATCGAAGCCAATGATACTACGAACCCCTATTTTTTTGGGGTCTGTTGGCTCTGTCGAAGTTACCCAATGCCAAAGCTTGGTTCCACGGTCTGGCTGTAGAATGCCTTCTCCTATTCCTAAGGTGGTTTTGAATATGAGAGTTTTTTTATCATCATCAAAAATCTCACTCACTCCCCCTGAAATATTTTCTTTTTCTACAACTAGTGCGGTCGCGAGATAAGGGTATCCATCTTGATGAATTCCCTCGGGAGAATTGCTTCGTATCCGATCTTGAGCTGTTAAAATTCTAACATGGTGGACCGTGATGTCAAAAGATTGTATTTTCGGATCCCACTTTTGGAGCTGCTTTGCAATACCCAATAAAGTTGCCTTCAGAGTCGGAGTGACATGCTTATTTTCAAGAGGAGAAAATACTCGAGGTTGTTTTCTCCAATCGAGCTCCTTTTCATCCTCAATCGCAGCTAGAGTTTGAATAAAGTCTCCAGTTGCAATTCTTGTGATTTGATCTTGTGCAATTTCAAATCTAGAAACTGCCCGAAAGCGATAGGGTTTGATTTGTTCGAAAACAGCCCTTTCGCTTTTTGATAAAGCAGAGCAAAACGGATCTATGGCAGATCTCGGTAGCGTCCCTACAAAATAACCTTTTGATATACTGTTTATTTTTTGCGCATGGCCAGGTAAATGCCCCTGCAAAAAATCGATCTGCTCTCTTCTGACATCATAGAGATCTGGCGGTAAGCTTTTAAAAACCTTCTTATTTTCCAAAGCAAACGTCTTCAAGGGAACGTTTAAGTCTTCTTCTACTTTAAATTGCCAAATGGGGGCGTGGCTTATTTGAGGCCATGATGCATGGAAAGCTCTAGAGAGCGCTGGCCCAGAAACCATTCCACTCAAAGCTCTGGAAAAATTGTTTGCAGTAATGCTATTCATAGCCGTACCATTCCTTTGATTTAATCCGTTTTCATGCCTAATTGTTTTTCTAAATAGATATTTAAATTTCCTAAAATGCCAACAGCCGAACAAACCCTGGCACATCTCCAACCAAAGCCGTTAAACAGGTTCTTTGTTCCTATTTCCCTTATCGCTTTTCTTATACACATTGGCTCTCTTGCCACTTGCATGTGCGTTTTAATAGAATCAAACCCTTGAGATAAAAAAGTAGTCAAGATGCCAGATCCAATTCCTGCAATAGGCCCCGAAATCCAAGAGGGTAACCTTTGCTTTTCACATTCGTTATAAATGAGAGGAAGCATTCCATAAGCCCCCGCAGAGAAAATACCCTCCCTTCCGATCGTTGGACCCAAAGCTGTAAAAAAACGATGCGTTTTCCCTGACGATAAAACATGTTTAAAGGATTCAAAAACGCTTTGTTTTTTAAGCAGCTCCACTTCCTTAGGACTTCGTCCAGCTACGAGTTTACAAGCATCCAAAAAGCTTTGTCCCTCTAGCTGCTGAGTCATCACCATCTCTGCTGGACAACTAACAAACGCAGAGAAGGCTCCTCCTATAAAACCTGCCATAAGACGTCTTTGAGAAGGCTCTATCTGATCTGATAAAACCCTTTCAAAAAACACCCTAGTCACTGTGACTTGTATGATATCAAGGGGCATAGAGCTGATGCAGTGAACATAAAACCCGCGGTAGTAAACAGACGGACTACAAAAAAGAGACTTTCCCTCTTGTGCAAGAGTTTTGATAGACCAAAGAGGATGATTGACTGCCGCCTCAGTAAATCCCAAAGTAGCCCCTTCAAGAGAGCTAATCATTAATGAGGTGTTTTTTGATTCAGAGATGGTCATGAGTTTTTCTCCTTTAAGAATTCAGGTAGAAATTCAGGAACCTTCTCTGTGAAAGGGCCAAATGTAGCCATTGTGGCCCCAATGGTAAGAGCTCGATAGCTCCCCCCTAGAAACAATTTTCTGACATCCGACACTGTGATACATTGACCGGCCTTCAATCCTTGCCGCAAAATCTTAAACGCAATATCTGAAGCTGTGTCTTTACTTCCAATAGATGCTTGCATCCTTGTTTTAATCAAATCAAAAGGCGTTGTAAGGCTTCCTCCGATGACTCCAGCAAATAGATAGGGAATAGAAGATGGCAATTTTGTATCCGGCATCCACTTTTCCATTTCTCTCTTTAAAACTTTGCTAAGTCCAAAAAAGCATCCAAAGTTGATAGCCTCTCTTCCTGCTGTTACTAAACAGCCCCTTCCAAATCCTTTGACATGTTCCTTATCCCAGATATCTCGAATGAGCTGGTGAGCACTTTTTTTCTCTGATACATTTGGATTGTTTGCCATGTCCTGCTGTAAAATCATGATCCTTTCAAAAAAACTCAAAAGTGGCGCTGATGCAGCCCCAGAAAACATACCCCCTAAGCACTCTTCTGAAAGAGAAAGAGGTTTTGAATTCATGATTACGTTTGTAAAAAACTTGTTAGCAACAAAGGCGGTTCCTTGATTTGTGATATCACAGACCAAATTTGCCCCATACCCTTTATAAAGTGTATGGATACAAGGCATTCCTTTCCCTGTCATGACGGTCGTTTTTACTGTAAAAAGAGGTTGCCAAATGGAAATATTTAAAAAGCTGGAAATGCCGGCATTGCATCCGGACCCTAAAGTAGTGAGATTGCTATTTGAAGTTGTCATGATGAATCCTCATGGTTACTTATGCGAATGAAGATACCACGAAGACCATGGATTAAAAATAGGGTATAAAATACCCCATTTTTAGAAATTTGATGGTTTTTTCGTTAAGAGACTTGTATAATTCGGCCCATTTAACCCATAAAAAGGAACCCGCGATGCATAAATTTTTCGCATTTGTTTTTACACTTATTGGCTATTGCTCTTTGGAGGCTCATGTGACGCAAAATATTGATGAGATCAACCGTGATTTTTACGACAATTCCGGTAGTTTTTTTAATGCAATCCCCTTCTCCCCCATTCTTCCCGAACTTCTTGTGAAGTATGGAAAAGGGGATACTATCCTAGAAGTAGGCTCTGGACCTGGCGGACTCGCTGTCTGGCTCGAAGAGAAAGGATACAGCGTTACTTGCCTTGAACCTTCGAAAAAACTATCTGAAGCAGCCGCAGAAAAAGGGCTCGAGGTATACCCACTTACAATCCAAGAGTTCCAAACAGACCGTCAATATGATTGCGTTGTTGCCATCTCCTCTTTGATCCATGTTCCTAAAGAAGAACTCCCGGGCCAAATAAAGAAAATTGCAGGATTGCTAAAGCCTCAAGGGATCTTTTTTGTCAGTTTCATCGAAGGTGATAGTGAAGATCTTGAAGATCCAACAAACGTAGGAAAACTAAGATACTTTGCAAGATGGAGCGAATCTGATTTAGAAAGCCTTCTCTCTCCTTACTTCGACACTGTTGAAACTCACAAGATTGTTAATGAGAAAATGGGCCGCACGTTTTTCTTAAGCGTTTATACACTGAAAAACTAATCCAAAATTCCTATTAAGACATGAGCCCGCTCCACAAGAGCGGGCTCATGCTTTCATAAAAAGATTTCGTAAAGATCACTCCGATGTTGACAATATAAAAATGTAGTATACCATCCTTGTTTTCGCATTTTGAATGATAAAGTTCTGTCAAGACACGCGATTAAAAGCTGGGGTATTTTATGAACGAAATTTCTGATATGGTTCGAGCTTCGGGAAAATTTCACGACAAAATAAAATCCTTCTGTAATCCTTTAGAGCAAAACTTTGGAATAAGTCATTTTTATCATGCTAAAGTAACAAATTCAGGTCAGTTTATTGGCGTGAATCTCAATCGAGCATGGGAAGAACATTTCCTTTCAAACTCTTCACATCTCCTCATTTGGCCAGATAAATGTCAACCTTGCAAAGTGAAGGGTGGTGTAAGGCTGCTGCAAGAAGGTGAAAATGAGAATTTAAATCATTTGCTAGAAACAGCAAGAGAGAAATACTCAGTTCACTTCAGCTTGCAATTTGTAGAAAAATCGAGTCAAGGCTCCAACATGTACGGATTTGCTTTGAACTCCGCAAATCCCCTTCAACACCTGGCACTTGTTAAAGAAATGCCTCTGCTACGCCTATTTGTAAAGCGGTTCCAAGAAGAATTTAAAGGCTTATATAACTCTCTAGATGATAACAAGGTGGACTTGTCACACCTTCTAGGGCCAGCCTTTCATAAGACAAAAAATCCCGTAATCACTGAGTCATCCACACGTGATCAATTAATACGAAAAATGGGAATACAAATTCCAGAGTCACTTACAGATAGAGAACTTGAGATCATGAAGTATTTCATCCAAGGATGTCCTGCTTCTCAAATCGCCCTTGAGTTGTTTATCTCGAAAAGAACTGTTGAGCATCACATAGAGCGCATCAAGGATAAATTCTACGCCTCTTCGAAATCTGAATTAATCGGGAAAATTCGAGAGCTTGAATCGATTGGCTATTTTATGTTTTAACGGAAGTTCCTTCATTGATCTTACGAAGAAGCGATGAAAAGCTATTTTTTGGATAAGGAAATTTTCCGCCTTGGGCGTCTTTTTGCCGTGGTTGATTTAGGTTCTTTTCGGGTTACCGCATATGTAACATTACCACTAAGTATTTTTTCTATCCAGTCGTGTTCAAGACATGACCTGTTGACGCTGCCTCATAATCGCGTCTGTTTTTCTGACTGCGCGCTCGAATACGGTCTCTGCAGGATCAGTTTCAGCTTCCTCTATGATTGAAGAAGTTAAAAGGGGTGATAACGCACACTTATTGTCTCCGGAATATTGATATATCGTCTGATTCCACGCCTCATAGTCTTCGGAAGTGCTTAGCGTGTATCTCCAATTAACTCCCGAATCATCCTTGTAATATTCCTCTCGATCTCTAGTGAAAAAACCAAACTTACCCAGTCTTATCCAAGTATTAGTAATGGCTATTTCGGTTATCTCCCTGCGGCTGTTGCTTGGCAATGCCAGGTATTCCATTGCAGATTCATTATTAGAAAAAGAAACTGTCCTAGCAAAGCCCTTAAGCTTTGCTTTATGAATATGTTTCTATAGGGAATCTCAGCAGGATGTAGCGGAGGAGCGGAATTTAATGACAACCAATTCATAAAAACCTCTTAAGAGTTTAAAATAAGCCAACGATTGTAGAGTTTGAAACGGTTTTATTCAAGCTCATACGAGTCAAATATTTTACAAAGTGAGATTTAAAAACTATAGATAAAAGAATTGAAAGCATAGCGGCAGTCGGACTTGAACCAACGACCTACGGATTATGATTCCGTTGCTCTAACCAACTGAGCTATACCGCCAGATAAGAAAAATAGCGGGGGAAGGATTCGAACCTCCGGCCTTTGGGTTATGAGCCCAACGAGCTAACCACTGCTCCACCCCGCGATAAAGAAAGCAAGAGCTTACCAAAGGAGTGATTAAACTACAAAGGTTTCTTTCTAGATAGATGCGATTTTCTCGGAAATGACCTCACAGGCACGTGTGGAGGCTCCTCTCATCTGCAGAGCAAGCTTCTCTTCTTGAGCGCACATCTCTTGCGTAAGACTTGGATTTTGTAGGAGAGTCTCAACTTGGAAGGATAAATCTTGCAAGGAAACTTGGAGGCCTGCTTTAGCTCCTAATACACACTCTACCAGATCTTTTTGATCGCTCATATAAGGACCGAATAAAACGGGGGCTCCCGCTTGGATCGGCTCAAAGATATTGTGCCCGTTTAAATGCTTTAAGAAACTCCCCCCTACGATCGCAAGATCAGCAATCTGATACATCGATAAAAGACGCCCCATGGCATCAATGAGGACAATGCGCTCATCTCCTGTTTTTTGCTGAATACGAGAGTAGGAAATCATAGGTAGCGAGCTTCCAAGCAATAGATTTTCTACACTCGAAAACCTTTCTGGGTGTCTTGGAACAAAGATCAGTTTTAGATGAGGTATCTTTTCTAGAAGAGGCGTCAAGGCCTTTAAAAGCTCTTCTTCCTCCCCTGCATGAGTAGAGGCGAGCACGATGACTTGATCTTGCTCTCCAAGTCCCAAACTGCGTTTAAGCTCTGTTGTGTCAATTCGAGTAAACGGAGTATCGAACTTCAAATTGCCCGTTACCGTGATTTTAGAAGGATCTACTCCTAAGCTGATAAAACGCTCTTTGAAAAGATCGTTTTGTGCGGCGATTAAGTCAAAGCAGGAAAAAAGAGGCTTTGAAAAAAACGAAAATGTCTTAAACCTTTTAAAGGAGGTTTCAGAAACCCGGCCGCTTACAAGAAAGACCTTGGCACCATACTCTTTAGATATCCTTAAAAAGTTCAGCCAAAAGTCACTTTCTATGGTGATGACAACATCAGGAGAGATACGTCCTATAAAACGCTTCATTGCCCATGAAAAGTCGATGGGCAAAATGAAATGTCCATCGGCCCCTTTCATGCTTTTTTTTGCCTCTAGATGGCCTGTCTGCGTGCGAGAGACAATATAAAATTGATCTTTTGGGTATAGCTCTTTCATTTTATGAAAGAGCGCACTTGCAGCCTTGGTCTCTCCCATAGAAACCGCATAGAGCAAAAACACCTTGCCTGTCTTTGGCTTTACTTCAGGTAAAG
Organism: uncultured Chlamydiae bacterium; assembly: GCA_903824495.1. GTDB lineage: Bacteria > Chlamydiota > Chlamydiia > Chlamydiales > Rhabdochlamydiaceae > CAIJXB01. The sequence goes on along the minus strand of CAIJXB010000051.1, from coordinate 9,132 downwards.
ACAAAGACAGGTAAGTAGATATATGACCGAGTTTCGACAACATGAAAAGAGCGCATACACACTGGATACAATCGTATAAAAAATGCACAGGTCCTCGTTTACTCTACAACAAGATTTATCAGTTTGTTCGGAATGTAGACAACCTTTTTAATGGATCCCACAACATGCTTTTGAATCTGAGGCTGCGTTTTAATAAAAGCGAGCACTTCTCCTTCCGTTTGATCTCTAGGAAATAGCCACTTGCCTCTTAGCTTTCCATTGATCTGAACAACACAAAGAGCTGTCTGATCTTGGAGGTACTGAGGATCCACTTCTGGATACGCTACATAAGAAAGATCCCCCTCTCCTCCTAAATGCTCCCAAGCTTCCTCTGTGATGTGCGGGGCAAAAGGACTTAAGATTTGAGTGAACATGCGAAGCGCTTTCTTCGGATATTTTTCAAGAACTGTGAAGTTGTTCATGAACTCCATCATCTTTGCAATCGCAGTATTGAATTGCAGACCTTCGATGTCTTGAGCCACCGCATACGTCACTCTATGGATCAGCTTCATCGCCTCTTCAGATTCCTCATCACATACTTTGTCTGAATAGACCATGTCAAAGTAGCGGTTCAAAAATCGTTTGCATCCACTGACGGAATCTTGGTTCCAGATTTTTTCTTTATCAAAAGGTCCCATGAAAAGCTCATACATGCGAAGAGCGTCAGCTCCATACTCTTCAATGATCTCATCAGGTGTTAGACCGTTGAGTTTAGATTTGGACATCTTTTCAATTTGACTGCGGAGTTTTTCTCCTGTTTCTTTATGGATGTACTCTCCATTTTTCTCCTCTACTTCTTCCGGAGCAACATATCCACCTGTTTCTCTTTGGAAAGATCTAGCTATAACAAGGCCTTGATTGCGCAGCGTTTGAAAAGGCTCAGCTGTAGAGACAAGACCGCAGTCATAAAGGACCTTATGCCAAAAACGCGCATAAAGAAGGTGGAGCACTGCGTGTTCCACGCCTCCCACATAGAGATCGACCGACATCCAATACTTTTCAGCTTCTTTTCCCCAAGCTTCCATGTCATTTTTAGGATCACAAAAGCGCAAGTAATACCAGCAAGAACCTGCCCATTGCGGCATGGTGTTGGTTTCTCTTAAAGCCTTCCTTCCGGTTTTCAAATCCACGATCTCAACCCAGCCGCGAGCTGTTGCTAAAGGGCTTTCACCTGTTGGTGATGGTTTGTAATCTTTAAGCTCTGGAGGGCAAAGAGGAAGCTCTGAAACATCAAGCACTCTTTTGCTTCCGTCTTCGAAGTGTAAAATAGGAAATGGCTCGCCCCAGTAGCGCTGACGAGAGAAAAGCCAGTCTCTGAGTTTATATTGTATAGTCCCCTCTCCTACTCCCTTCTTTTCTAGATAAGCAATCACTGCTTTTTTAGCGTCAGAACTAAGTTGGCCTGTTAAGGAAAGGTCTAATGCTTCACTATGGATCATCTGCCCTTCACCACAAAAGCACGCATTACCTTGCAGAACATCTTCTCTTGTTTCAAAAGCGTGACCGGGATCGATGACTGGAATAATCTTCAAATCAAACTGTTTAGCAAACTCAAAGTCTCTTTCATCATGAGCAGGAACCGCCATAACGGCGCCTGTCCCATAATTCATGAGTACATAATCTGAAATCCAAACAGGAACCTTTTTTTCAGTGATTGGATGGATTACGTAAGCACCGGTCCAAACTCCTGTTTTATCTTTGGCTAGATCTGTTCTTTCAAGATCAGACTTACTGCTGATTTTTTTGCAGTACTCTTCTACTTGTTTCTTTTGCTCTACTGTAGTGATTTTAGAGACTAAAGAGTGTTCAGGCGATAGCACTACATAGGTCACGCCGAATAGAGTATCTGGTCTTGTCGTGAAAACAAAAATATCTTCGCCTGTTTTTTCTTCTTTAAAACAGATCTTGGCACCCTCACTCTTACCAATCCAATGCGTTTGTAGTTTTTTCAAATGATCAGGCCAATCCAAAAGATCCAAATCTTGAAGAAGCCTTTCTGCGTAAGCTGTAATCTTTAAAACCCACTGACGAAGAGGTCTCCGTTCAATCGGATATCCACCTTCTTTTGACTTACCATCTTCTACTTCTTCATTTGCAAGAACAGTTCCGAGTGCAGGACAGAAATTCACCATCATCTCAGCTTCATAGGCAAGGCCTTTTTCATAAAGCTTCGTAAAGATCCACTGAGTCCACTTATAATATTTAGGATCGCTTGTCGCAAACTCTCTTGACCAATCATAACTAAGGCCGAGTGACTTTAACTGCCGTCTGTAAGTATTGATGTTCTTTTCTGTTGTAATGGAAGGATGCGTTCCGGTACGGATCGCGTACTGTTCAGCTGGAAGCCCAAAACTGTCCCACCCCATCGGATGCAGCACATTAAATCCTTTTTGACGCTTGTAGCGAGAGATCACATCAGTAGCTGTATATCCGGTTACATGTCCTACATGTAGACCTGCTCCCGAAGGGTATGGGAACATATCTAAAACATAGTACTTAGGTTTGGAGAGGTCAACTTCCGCTTCAAAAGTACCTCTATCTTCCCAATATTTTTGCCACTTTTGTTCGATTCTCTGGTGATCGTATTTGCGCTTTTCCATGGATTTTCCTTAGAGCTTTTATTTTATCATTAAAAAATTAGAGCCAGGATAGCAAAAAGTCACCATTATTGAAATAGGCTTTTTCCTTCCCCATACCCCCCTTAAAAGCCTTGGTTAAAAAAAAGAATATATAAAACATGCGATTTATTACGAGTAAAGATTGTCACAAATAACTCAATGTATTATTCTGATCAGTAGACCCCGAAAACTTTTTAAAAAAGTTGAAAAATATGACCAGTTGTTTATTAGAAGCCGCTTCTCCTCGGAAAAACAAAATCAGTTTAACCGACTACAATTACCAGAAGGACATCCAAAACCGTCTTCTGATGGCTCATTTTACAACCACAGACATAGAAGTTTTAGAGGAAATTTTATATAGTTCCATCCTGATCCCTATTGAAAAACTCTCTAAAAGTGTCGATATAGCAGAGGAAGAACTCCGCCCTATTTTGCAGAAGTTCAGCCAAACAGGCCTTTTGTCCCTTGAAGGCTCTGACATCATCGTCGACAAAGAAATGAGAAAGTATTTTGAATTTCAAATTGAAAAATTTGATGAGGACTTTAAGCCTGGCATGGACTTCCTCCAAAGCCTCCTTAAAAAAACACCTATCCACGTTCTTCCTGTTTGGTATTCGATCCCCCGCACATCAAATAATATCTTTGAATCCCTAGTTGAAAAATACCTAGAGACGCCTCAGATCTTCCAGCGCTACATCATGGAGCTCAATTTAGGCGAGCCTATTTTAAAGAATATTATCGAAGACGTTTATACCTCAGAAAACTTTGAAGTATCCTCCCTTGAGCTCATGCAAAAATACAACATCTCAAGAGAACTCTTTGAAGAGTACCTACTCCACTTAGAATTTAGCTTTGTTTGCTGTCTTGGATATAGGAAAGTTGGCGATGCCTGGGAAGAAAAGGTAACACCTTTTCAAGAATGGCGAGACTATCTACAGTTTTTGAAAACAACCGAAGTCACTTCTCTTGAAAACACAGAAGAAATTGAGCTCAAACGCCCAAGCGAATACTCTTTTGTACAAGACTTAAAAGTCCTAATCGACGCATGCAAAAAGAAACCTATCTCTTTACAAGAGACAAAAGACGGACTGCTTCTTCCCGAAGAAGCTACTTTAAACGCACTGCTTCCCCTCTTCCCTGCATTAAGTAAAGATCCTGCTGTCTATAGACCTTACGTTCATTACTTGATTGCAAAACTCACTTTAGTACGGCTTGGATCTATCTCAGAAAACAAGCTCCAGACTACAGACACAACAGATGAGTGGCTCAGCATGCGCCTAGATGGTCAATCTCTATATTTCTATAGGCACCCTAGAAATCGCATTCTAGATAAAGATGTTTCTCCTGAGAGCTGCACAGAAAAAGCTTTAAGAGAAGCTGAGAAAAGTATCTCTCGCGTTCTTTACAAGAATTGGGTTCTTTTCGATGACTTCTTCAAAGGTATTCATGTGCCTCTAAGAGAAGAATTAAACATCGTGCTAAAAAAAGCCGGAAAAAACTGGGAATACACCATTCCAAAATATTCTGAAGAAGATGCTAGATTCTTGAAAGCAACAGTCCTAGGATGGCTTTTTGAAGCCGGGATTGTACAAGTAGGCACCATCCATGGAAAAGATTGTTTCCGTGTAACGACTCTAGGACAAACTCTCTTTGCAAGATAAGTTAAGTAAAACATTATGGCTAAATCTAAAGAAGGAGACCTTGTCTCCAACAAACGAGCCTCCCACGACTATGAGATCCTAGATACCTTAGAAGCTGGGATCATTTTACAAGGGACCGAAGTCAAGTCGCTCAAAGATCACGGCGGCAATCTACAAGACTCTTATATCCTCATTTCTGGAAAGCGCGTTATTTTAAAAGGCGCGAGCATCTCACTTTATAAATTTGGGAACATCCACAATCACGAAGAAAAAAGAGATCGAGAACTTCTTCTTCACAAAAACGAAATTCTCAAACTCAAAGATCAATCTCAAAGACAAGGTCTTTCTCTCATCCCTTTAGGTCTTTATTTAAAAAAGGGACTGATCAAGGTTAAAATTGCCATTGCCAAAGGAAAAAAAGCGCATGACAAGCGAGAGGCTCTTAAATCAAGAGAGCACAAAAAAGAAATAGACCGTGCAATGAAAAGTCGCGACGAATAACAATTGACGAATGCCGTTTGTTCGACTATGATCCTTTCTTAATATATACTATCAAAAGAAAAGGAGCCAGTCTCATGAAAGTCGTTGTTTCCCAATCGGAACTTGCATCTTTAAGCAGAAAACTTCAAAACATTGTTCCTTCTAAACCTTCCATTCCAACTCTTCTCAACATCTTGATCGAAGCTAAAGATGGCGAGCTTGTTTTGAGCGCTACAGACCTATCCATTAGCATTCAAGCGCACATCGGCGCTGAAATCCTAGAAGAAGGATCTATTGCTCTTCCTGCAAAGAAATTTATTCCTCTTATTTTAGAATTGACCTCTCCCCTCGTTGAAATCCATAGCACAGGATCCTCCGCAACAATCATTTCAGGATCTTCTAAGTTTAAAATGCAAGGGATCAGCAAGCAAGAATATCCAGAAATTTCTGATCTTCCAGCCTCTTCTAAGCTCTCCCTTTCAGCACTTGCTCTTAAAGAGCTTCTTTCGAAAACTGCCTTTGCAGCAGGTAGAGATGAGACACGTCCACTACTTAGTAGCGTTCTTTTAGAGTGCACTGACTCGTCAGCTTCATTCACTGGAACCGACGGGAAAAGACTTGCTAAATCGCAAGCTGAAGCAAAAGATGCACCTCTAGGGTCTTTCATCTTGCCAATCAAAGCGGTTGAAGAAATGATCCGCCTCTTAGATTCTAAAGAAGAGGAAATTACGCTTAGTCTAACAGAAGACAAGCTCTCTTTACGATCAGGTTCTACTACTTTGATCTCAAAACTTCTCTCAGGACAATATCCTGATGTGTCTCGTATCATTCCAGGAGCCCACAGCTCCCCTGTATCGCTTCATAGAGAAGAACTGATTACACTTTTACGTCAAATCTCCTTATTCACACCTGATAGCGGAGCTTCTGTTCGCTTCACCTTTACACCTGGCAATCTTGCACTATCCGCCGCAAGCGGCAGCGTTGGTGAGGGAAATGTCAACATGCCAGTAAATTATCAAGGCGAGCCGATGGAAATTGCTTTCAATCCCCACTACTTTTTAGACATCTTGCGTCACAGCAAAGATGAAGTGGTTCTTTTTGGGATCGAAAATGCCTACAATCCAGGACTTATCACAGATTCTTCTAACACGCAGTTTGTATTGATGCCAATGCGACTCGGAGCATAAGCAAATACATGCTCCTTGAAAAAGTGATCCTTTCGGGCTTTCGAAATTACGCTAGGGAAGAGATCACTTTTTCTCCTAAGATGAATTGCATCCAAGGGAGCAATGCTGAAGGCAAAAGCAACCTCCTTGAAGCGATCTATCTCATCAGTACGGGTAAATCATTTAGAACAAGTCATCTTCCTCATCTGATCAAACATGATCAAACAGAATTTTTGATTGAAGCTCACTTTTCTAAAGATTCGATTTCCCACACTCTTCGCATCTCTTATGGAGCTGCAGGGCGTAAGGTTCTCTACAACCAAACTTCCTATTCAAGCTTTTTACCTCTTTTAGGAATCCTACCTTGTGTACTCCTAGCTCCTGAAGACATTTCAATCATCATGGGCTCTCCAGCAGAAAGAAGGCGCTTTTTAGACCTTCACATCTCTCAGATGGATCCAATGTACATCCATCACTTAGGCCGCTACCACAAAGCTATGAAGCAGCGTAACGCCCTTTTAAAAGCTAAAGAGATCCAAGGTCTTGAGCCTTGGGAGCAGATCATGGCAGCTTCTGCCAGTTATTTGATAGAAAAGAGAATTGAAACGCTCACTACTTTAGAGCCACTCATTGAAAAAACGATCTCTCTTTTATCTGAAGAGAAAGAAGTCTTTACTTGGAAGTATGAAAAGTCTTTTGAGGGCGATGATCTTTTGGCTGACTGGCACAAGAATCGCAAAAAAGAACTTTTGCTTGGATCCACTTTAAGTGGACCTCATCGAGATGATGTACATCTCTATATACAAGGGCAAGAAGTAAAAACCTATTGCAGTGAAGGACAAAAAAGAGGCTGCATTGCAGCCTTGCGCTTAGCTGAGTGGGAAAGATTTAAAACCTTCTTCGGCTCTCCCCCCCTTTTTGGCATTGATGACTTTGGAAGTCATTTGGATCCGAAAAGATCCAAACTTTTAAGGCAGATAGTCAAAAACTTAAATCAAACGTTTTTGACTGCTCCTTCTTTTGATTCTGAAGAAGAATCTTACATTCTTCAAGTTTCAAAAGGTGAAATTTTCATGACACAAAACACCTAGTTAACTTCCTCCCCTTCCTAAAGAAAGGGAATTCCTAAGCTTCGCAGCTTAGGTTTCTGATTCATTGCAGATTGCCTTATAGTTTACCATACCGGTCTTACATCCGCTCCACAGACTTCAAATCCCGTGAGCCCCAAGGTACTTTAGCTTACTTTTTTTAAAGCCTCTTCTTCTATATTTTGAGCAGCATTCACGTCTCGATCATGAATTGTTTTACAATGCTCACACGTCCATATCCCTCCCTTTAAAGAGAGGCTTTCTTTGACACTTTTAAATGATTGCAAGTCTTGCTGCTAAGGAAAAAGTAATCGATCTGAACAAGCTTTCTTCCCTACCAATCTGGCTATGACCAGAACTTCCGTAGGGCCGCAACGCCGTCGGCGTCGTAGTCAGAGTCGTAGTCGCTGACTACGAGGCCGGCCGGGGCGAAGCCACCAACAACGACAGGATAGTCTCGAATTTGCTCTTTGCATCGCGTATAGGTCCATGGATCCCTGCTAAACAAGAATACTCTCTCATCTTGTGGGGAGGCTAAATAGTTCATGAAAATACAAGCTGTTGCATCCAAGACTCCAGGAACTTCATAAGAGACCCCTGAGGTGCTTGCAAGAGTAGCAACCATCGCTTGCTGCTCCGCATACCGCTTACTTCTACTCCCGGGAAGCACATCTTTTGTCATTAATGCCCAATGTGAACGACCTGCCAAAGTATTCCCATGTTGAGCTGCAACTTTAGAATTCATATGATCATAACCGGCTTCAGTATCCGGAAAATGCCTCTTAGATTTAACAAGGGCTCCCAAACTATTCAGAGTAAGGGGCTGCCCATCTACTGTTTCTGGAATCAGCACTAATGTGTGCGTCTCTCCTACTTTTTTTTCTGGGTTAGTAGGACAAGGTTGATTTAAAATGTCGAGCATTCCTGGCGGTAAAGGCACTTCTTCTACAGTTCCTAAATATGTATCCCACTCAGTTTTTCCAATTAGACATCCGGGAAAGGCTTCCCTTATCTCATCTTCTTCTGTTACGGAACTAACGGATTCTGTGAATAGTTCCATTACTTCCTTAAAAGACGCTCCGCTGCTAATCGCTTCCCCTGCCATTACAAGTGCCTTTTCTTGTGGCCCCCTGGATAACTGAAAAGATTCTATCTCGTGGGAAAATGTAATAAATATGCCAAGTTTACTTATAAGGTCAGCTTTGACCTTTTCTAAGTTTTCATCAGTTAGCTTCGCCTCTGCATCTCTTAGAAACTCTTTTATAACAGGAAAACAAGGAAATACTACCTCTTCTCCTTTCCAGTTCATTCCTTCTACAATAAGAGCAAAGCGATTGATTATCTTTTCGACTGATCCTTCATGCTTCTCTTGTATCACAGGATACGCAGCTGCAAGGGCTAGCAAAAGAGCCTTGCTGTGCAAGGCTTCTATAGCTGCAGGAGCCTCTATTTGCTCCGGAATTAACTCAGGATAGAGTAAAGCAACAAGTTTACCTTCAACAAACTCTCTTCCTTTGAGGTCAGGCTTTATATCAGCAAGAGCTCTTGGTTCCCTAGTCACCGGATCTGTTAGGTTTCCTCTAATCCAATCCGTTAAGGCTTTTTCATGATAACGATCTCTAGGATTCCCATTTCCATCTACCCTTTGTTTTAAGTATACGGCATCCGATCCTACAAGATTAAGTGTAAGGGGACATATATAGTCCTTAAGTTCCGGATCGGAATCAATTCGGTCTTTCAACTCTTCGTTAGCCTCAATCTCATCAGAACTCGGAAGATTAACCATAGACCGTAGCATTCCCTTACTTAACGCAAAAATCAAAGCTTCCTCATGAGATTTTCCATCTAGTAATGCCTGCTGATAAAATCCCTCTACTGTGTCTACGAAAGTGGAGATTCGATGAGGAGGTATTTCTGTTAGAATCTCCCCGCAAAACTGCTTTGCAGTTAGGGATGATATCTTACTTTCTATCATCCTCTTCATCTTTCCTCTTAAAGATTTAAGGGCAAGCGCATTGATTTCCTTAGAAAGTTCTGCAGGTCTTGCAAACATTCCTTGAAGTTCTGTCACCTTCGCCGCTAAATTGCCTTCAAGCTCGGG
>CAIJXB010000050.1 GCA_903824495.1 uncultured Chlamydiae bacterium | reverse complement strand
GTTGGTCTGATCTAATGTTTGCAGAATCGATTCGCATGTTTGCAGCGTCAATTCTATTTGATTGAGATACCATCATCGTTGCAAGTATCGCTGCAATGGCGATATTGACTCCTATAATGGCCAATGTGTCCACATGATTTTTCAGAAAACTTGGCTTATCTCGTCTCACGGCTTCATCCACTTTTTCATCTGTTCTATCAATGGGCTCAGACATTTTACCACTTCCTCATCAGGCTTTACCTTATATTCTAGCAGAAAACCCATCGTAGCCTCAATAGTAAATATCATGTTTTGCATCTTTTCAGCGGCCATCATATAGGTCATTGTTTCTATTTCATTCATTTCTAACCTTAAAATTTTGTTTTGACTAAATTCCCGCTTTCTTTATAGAGAAGGTAATGGATATCAATATCCATTTCAAGGCGCAATACAGAGATCTCGCCAATCTCAAAGGAAATACATGAGTTTACCAGAAGAGACCCAAGCTCCTGACGTGGTCGATCAGGCTGTAGAAACACATGAGAAGAAGTCTCCGCAAGAAAGTTTTGCTGAGCTTCGTCAGGCTAAAGAAGCTTTAGAAAGGCAACTTTGGGAAGCACGAAAAGAAAAAGAGATGTTCGAGAAGCAAATGCAGATGCAACAGCAAATGCAAAAGGCTCAAATACCTCAAGAAGAAGACTTTGATTATAGGCAGTTAGAACAAGAAGAATTCCCAGATGGGAAAAAACTTGTAAAGGCTCTCAACTCGTTTAACAAGAAATTGTCATCGTATGAGCAAGCCCTAGCTGAGAAAGATCAAAAGATTCAGATTCTTGAAACTGCTACTGAGTACACCGATTTTAAAGATGTCGTTACGCCTGAGAATATTGAAAAATACATTAAAACAGACGAAGACAACCGCGAGGCTGTCCAGACTGCAAAAAATCCTTTGAGAAAGGTCTATAATCTCATTAAGAAAAGCGCTGCTTATCAGGCCGATCAAGCTGCAAAGCAAACGCAAAATAAGCCAATCTCTCAGGAGCAACGACGTGTAGATGATAAGGAAGGTAAGCCAAAGATGTCAAGCTTAGGTGTAAGATCAGAGGCGGTGACAGCAGCGGCAAAAGTTTCCAACTCAACTATGTCGAAGGAGCAAAGAAATGCACTCTGGAAGGAAACTCTAGCAGCAGCTCGTAGGTGACTTCGTCTTAACCAGGAGTTAAGACTATGAGCGGTCCTACGACCACCTCGATACTTCCTCCAGCTGTTCAACAACAGCTTTCGATGAAGCTATTGGCTCGTCCTATGCCTGACTTGATTCATACTACGATGGGTTAACGGTAGCCCATTTAAAACTTTTGGTAATTGACTTGGAAGCCCTAAGATTAGGGTAACAAGGGGCAAGCAATGGATGAAATTATTAGAAAACATTATGAAATGAAACTTTTGTGGAATTGTAAAAGACTCATGAATAAAAATGGAAAAATAGAAGAAATCTATGTGCAGCCTGAGAGACTAAACCCAGAGGACAAAAATTGGTTCGGAATGAAGGCCGAAATGAGAGATGGTCTTTGTTATTTTGAAGATGGAACAATCATTGATCCATCTCAACCAATTGATGTATGCGATAGTCCGAACACGAGCAATACATAAAACTCGTGAGAGGGGAATAACAAGACCCTCCGCCAAGTAAAGCAGATTTACATGGTCATAAAGTAACAGCAAGTATCCTATCACTATGGATCAGCAAGCAGGCGATATTCTACGTAGACGTAGATATCAGAACCTACAAACAGCTCCAGTACCACTTGGTAATGGAATTGTAGATCCTCCAGCGCAACAATTGACAGCTCTGGATATTGATGCGAGAATTGATTGGTTAAAAGCAGCATAAGCCATGCCAATCATCTTGAAGAAGGTATGATTAAGATGGTACATACCTAATTCTTCAAGAGCAGGTAGACGAGATTGCCTGCTATAAACCAGCCCTAATTGACTTGGAACCCCTAACGTTAAGCCGAGGGCGACAAGGCGCAAGGGATTGATAAACTTTTACCACGGCCTTTACGACAATGAAGACTACGAAGTTCAGACATCAAAGAGTGACGAAAATTAATGAGTTCCTGACTCATTGGTTGTATTCCTTGTTGTCCTTTTTTTGGTTCATGTTGATCGTAAAAAGTTTCGCGCATTTTTATCATAATTTTTATTTGATCTTTTTTAGAGATCATAAAAGGAAGAACAAGACGACACAAATGAGTCAAATCATCACCAGTGATTTTCCATACATAGGGAATTTGTCTAGAATTTTTCGGAGTTTGAGCTTTTGTGTAAAGAGCTGCTTTGCCGCCAAATTTATTAGACAACCATTCAATCAATGGTTTATCGGTGCTTGTGACTTGAATCAAAGTGTGATATGTGGCCCTATTTTGAGATTTGTTAAAATAATATCCAATGTGAATACAGCCTTCTCCGTCGATGATGCCCGCGAGGTATGCAAGATGAAGAGGATTATATTCCTTAGCTATGAAATCAGATCTTTTGTAATGTGGCATAAATTTTCCTCGTTTATAGAAATGTGCGAATATTGTAGTACAAAGCGGATTAATTGTCTAGCGTGAGAGACTAAAGCGGGTAGGCACCGAAAGGTGAAGCGATAGTCCAACCTCTATGGAGACATAGAGACATAGCC
>CAIJXB010000049.1 GCA_903824495.1 uncultured Chlamydiae bacterium | reverse complement strand
ATTTTTGAAAATTAATATAATTATTTGTTTTGTTTGATAATTTTTATGTGGGTTGATATAACTAATGTCATAATCTAAACCAAGGGATTTTTTATGGCAAATTTGATACAAGCATGTGCAAATGGCTTTCACAATATCCTCAGAAATGAGGACTTAGATGATGATCAAATATCGAATGCTAAAAGTGTAGCTTTTAACGTTTCTACAGCAGCTCTGATTGGAGTTGTTGCTCTTGGCATTTTAGGGGCTCTTTCCCTAAAGGCTGTAGTTGTCTTAGGGGCGATTTCTTTATTTGGACGAGTAGTCGCAGGGCAATCCTTAAACCAGTGGTCTGTTGATGGTATTATACATCAAGGATTATTCTTCTGGGCCCCTCGAGAGAATGACATCTCTTTTTGTGGACACGTGATTTTTTGCAACCTTCTGTAATTGTCTCAATTCCTCACAAGGCCACCTAGCTGGTCTTGTGAGGATTCTATTAAAAAATGCCACTTTTTTCTTTTTAAGGTCTAGTAAAGATTAGTTTAAATTTTAAACAAGATCATTCTTGAAAAAAAACCTATCAATCTGTGTAATAGACACTTTCATGGCACTATCAAAAAAACAATTATCTTTAGTTTTTGTAATTAACTTATTTATAAGTTGCTATCAGCTATTTTAATTCTTGTTTTGGGTTGCCTTTTTGTATTCAGATGTTTTATAAATGACAGCGTAGAACCTAAAAAAGGAGAATTTTTATGAGTTCAACAGTAAACGGACATAATAATCATAGTTTGACAGCTTGGACAAATTGGGCGACCACAAAACTTAATGAAGTTAGAGGCCACGCAGCCAACGCTCACGCTCAAGTTCAACAGGGTCATCTGACCTTTATTGAATCATGCGCTCAAGGTCTTAACGGACAGTTAAAAAATATGATCGACGATGGCGATGTAAAAGCTGTGAAAGCGATCATTTTCAATACAAGCACAGTTACTTTAGTATCATCTGTTGCTCTTTTTGTTTTTGGTAGCATGAGCTTTCTTGGAGCGGCAGTAGTAATTGCTCTTTCTTTAGCTGGACGATCTATTGTTGATAAGTCTTTTGTTACACAATTAATACAAGATGCTGGTGTAGCTAGCGAGTCAATTGATGCATACAAAGAACCAGAGAAACTACTCGAAGCGGGTGGATACCCAGTTTTTTACAAAATGGATCCAATTATCGAGATCTCTCCACGAAATCTTCCAGGAGATAATTATAACCAAATGCAAGACACTCGTATTGCTATAACTTTTAGATTGTTTAAAGCTGTAGTTTAAAGATAAGAATATTTCAACGATTCATACGGCAGCTTTTATTAGGCTGCCGTATGAAGTTTTTTGCAGTATAACATAACAATTCAAAGGCTTTTTCATGCCAGATATTATACAAAGCGGCGCAGTATATCTTGATCAATTAGTCTACAACTTTGCTAAGTCAGACAAGCCTCCAAATTATGTTCCAGCTCATCGAGAAATCGGTAATATAAAAGTCGATGTTTTCAATGGATTCACGATTGCTTTGATTGCAACTGTTGCCTTTGGTGTTTTAGGTGTTATTCCTGTCTCTAGCATGATTGTTTTAGGCGTAGCCTTTTTTACAGGACGAGTGATTGCAGAGGCATCATTTCAAGTAGTAAGAGAAGAAAGAGGCCTAAACCGTATTATTCAAGTTGTCTATAACGCAATGGTTCCAGCGGCTCAAAGACCCACCGCGTATTATACGTTCAACGACGTTGTCGTTTTTTATAAAAGATTCAGTTAGGTAACTGCTTACGCTACTCCAAGCCTGCGGCTTAAACGGCAGGTTTTTTATCGTATCATTTCTTAAAGTCCCCCTTGACTCCGTCACAAAACAACCTCTAATATAGACAGCTTTTTAATCGTTAATGAAGGATGGTTTCTATGGACGCTTTAGCATTGATTGCAGAAAAACTAAAAATTGGACACAAGGGACGTCACATCTTTTTATGTGCAGGTCCTGATAGACCTAAATGTTGCTCAAGAGAAGATGGACTCTTTTCTTGGGAGTATCTTAAAAGTCGTGTGGATGAGCTCAACTTGCAAGGACAGGTGCATGTCTGGAGAACCAAAGCAAACTGTCTAAGAGTGTGTCAAAAAGGACCAGTTGCTGTTGTCTATCCAGAAGGCGTTTGGTACCATTCTTGCACTCCAGAGGTGCTAGAGCAGATCATCCAACAGCATCTAATAAACGGTCAGATTGTAGAAGAATACCAAATCAAGGCTCCTTCTTGCTGCTCTTAAGAGCTTCTTTTAAGAAGGGCGCTGTTTTAGACTGAGAGCATTTGGTTAAGTTTTCAGGTGTTCCTTCAAAGAGAACTTTTCCTCCATTCTCTCCAGCTCCAGGTCCTATGTCGATCACATAGTCAGCATTAGCAATCAGATCCAAGTTATGCTCAATGAGTACAACCGTATTGCCCTTGTTTGTTAAAGAGTGCAAAATAGGAGTGAGCTTCGCGATGTCTGAGCTGTGAAGTCCAACAGAGGGCTCATCTAAAAGATAAAGAGTTTTACCGGTTGACCTTTTAGCAAGCTCGCGGCTAAGGCGGAGCCTTTGAGATTCACCGCCTGATAAAGAAGCGATTTCTTGTCCTAGCGCTAAGTAATCAAGGCCCACTGAGCAAAGAGCGTCCAAGACCTTGAAAATTTTAGGAATGGCCTGAAAAAACTCTCTTGCTTGCAAAACGGACATTCTAAAGACATCGCCTAAATGTTTGCCCTTAAAAGCCACTTGCAGGCTTAAAGGGTTTAAGCGGTTTCCTTTGCACGATTCACACTCTACTTTGACAGAAGGCAGGAACTGCAAAGACACGCTTTTGGTCCCAAGGCCCCAGCAAGCTTTGCACATCCCTTTTTTATGGTTAAAGCTAAAGTGTTTGGCAAGAAGTCCTCTAGCCTTGGCTTCTGGCAAAGAAGCATACAAATGTCTGAGCGGTGTGAGAAGGTCCGTATAGGTGCTGACATCGGCTCTAATCGTTGTTCCAATCGGATTTTGCTCTAAAACAATCAACTTATCAAAAGCATCAAGTCCTTCAATAGAAGAGACTGGGACTTTGTCCTTGCGTCTTCGTACGATGGTTTTTTCAGCAATAGGTTTTAAAATGTCCATAAGAAGTGTGGACTTACCTGATCCTGAAACACCCGTAAAACAAGTAAAAAGACCAATCGGAATAGAAAGGGTTACATTTTTTACATTGTGAAGAGACACATCCTTTACCAAAATACAATCAGAAGATTTTTTACGTGTTGTTGGTAGAGGTATTTTTTTGCGGCCACTTAGATAATCTCCTGTTAAAGAGTCTTTGTTTTTCAAAATGGAGGGTAGTGATCCTTGCGCTATGATGTGACCACCGAGCTTTCCAGCACCTGGTCCAAAATCCAAGATGTGATCTGCAATCTGCATGGTGAGCGGATCGTGTTCTACAAGTAAGAGAGTATTGCCCAAATTTTTTAGATTTAAAAGAGCCTGATTGAGCAGGTGGTTGTCATGAGGATGTAAACCAATAGTAGGTTCATCCAAAACATAAAGGCATCCGGTGAGGCCACTTCCAAGCTGTCTACTGAGGCGGATCCTTTGCGTTTCACCTCCACTTAAGGTTGGAGCGCTTCTATCTAATGAAAGATACCCAAGGCCCAAAGACTCTAAAAAGGAAAGGCGCGTGAGCGTCTGCTCAAAGGTTTCACTTAAGATTTTCTGTTTTTCAGAAGAGAGCTTTAAGCTTTTAAGGAAAGACGTGGCTGCATGGATGCTTTTACCACAAAGGTCTGCAATGGAAGTGCTTTCTATTTTCACGTTTCGAGCGATAGGGGATAGACGAGTTCCGTTGCAAGAGCTACATGGGCTTTCTTCCAAGATCTGTGACAGGATCCATTTAATGTTTCCAAGGCTGCATTTTGTATATTGGATAAGAACCTGGTTGAGCCCTTTCCATTGGACAGGGCGAGGGGACTGGTCCCCTTGGAAGATAAAGTTGAGCTGTTCTTTGGGAAGATTTTTAAGAGGCTCATCCAAATCAATGCCTTGTTTCATCAAAAGCGATGAGAAGGCGGAAACAAAACGGCTTGATGCGAACTCTTTACAGAGTAGAAAAATGAGCTCATAAGCGCTTAAGTCAAGGAGTTCTTTGCCTTGAGAAAGATCTGTTCCATATTGGATGCCAAGTCCTTGGCAGTCCAAACACATCCCATGTTTTGTGTTGAAAGAAAATGTATGAGGAGTGATCGGTGCATACGACTTTCCGGTGCTTTCGACTGTGAAGGCCAAGTTGAAGTAGTGGTCTTTTCCTTCGATATCCAAAATGACGCTACCAGAGTGCTGCGTCGCTTGTTCAATGGCGCTTCCAAGTCTTAAGCCGCTTTCACTGTTCATGACTAGTCTGTCGATGACCAGCAAAAGTTCTTGCTTTTTCTTTCGATCAAAAGGGATGTTTTCATCTTCTAGTTCATAATAGGTGCCATCGAGCCTGATCCTTAAAAATCCTTGCTTTATCATTTTGTCTTTAAAGGCATCAAAAGATTCAGACTTGGCAAAAGGAGCGGGAGCTAAAACAATCACCTTTGTTTTTTTTGGCATTTGCATTGCTTTATCAACCACATACTCTTTGCTGATCGAGCGGATCTCTTCTCCTGTTTCTGGACAGTAGGCCGTTCCTAAATGGCAATAAATAAGTCTTAAATAGTCGTAGATCTCAGTCATTGTACCGATGGTACTTCTTGGATTACCGGCATGGTTTTTTTGTTCGATGGCAATAGCTGCAGAGAGCCCTTCGATCTGCTCAAGTTTTGCTTTAGGCATTTGTTTCACAAACTGCCTTGCGTAGTGGGACATCGATTCAATGTAGCGCCTTTGACCTTCTGCATAAACAGTTTCAAAAGCAAAAGAGCTTTTTCCAGAACCTGACGGTCCTGTGCACACGGTGATCTTACCGAGTGGGATGCTTGCATCAATGTGCTTCAAATTGTTTTGGAAGGCTCCTTTAACTGTAAGATAAGAAGAAGGGGTAGAGGATGTTCCTACTACAGAGGAGACGGCTTTTTTAGGGGCTAGAGCTGTTTTTAGGGCAAGACCTGTTGGAGTGCTTAGTTTAGCAATCTCCTCAGGCGTTCCTTCTCCAACGATCTCTCCTCCTTCAGATCCTGCATCAGGCCCAAGGTCAATGACCCAATCAGAAGTGCGGATCAAATCCATGTTATGTTCAATGACAAGGACGGTGTTTCCTTTATCGACAAGGGAGTGCAAAACGGCAATGAGATTTTTAACATCATGGAAATGCAGACCTGTTGTTGGCTCATCCAATATATAAAAAGTCTTTCCAGTGGAAGGACGAGACAGCTCTTTGGCGAGCTTGATCCGTTGCGCTTCACCACCTGAAAGAGTAGGGGAGGGCTGGCCGAGTTTGACATAGTCAAGACCCACTTTCATCAAAAGATCGAGCTTTGCTTTGATTTTGGGAATGTCAGCAAAAAACTCAAAGCTCTCAGCAACGCTCATTTCCAAAATATCGTGGATGGTCTTTTCTTTGAAACGAACAGACAGCGTCGCATCATCAAAGCGTCTGCCTTCGCAGTGCTCGCACGTGACCCACTCATCTTCCATGAAATCCATGTCGATCTGGGTCATCCCCATGCCGGAGCAAAAAGGGCAGCACCCTTCTTTCACATTGAAGCTAAATCTTCCAGCTGTGAACCCTTGCATCTGGCTTTCTGGAAGCATAGTAAAAAGATCACGGATCTCATCAAAGAGTTTGATGTAGGTAGCAGGATTTGATCTTGGAGTGCGCCCAATGGGTGTTTGGTCGATGGCGATGATCTTATCTAAATGTTCCATCCCTTTAATCGACGTGTGCTTGCCGACTGAAAGAGAAGAGCCTTGCAAAAGATTTGAAAGGGCCGGATACAGGGTGTCGATGATGAGAGAGGATTTACCAGATCCTGAAACTCCTGTTATAGCAACAAAAAGGCCTAAAGGAATGGAAACAGAAACATTTTCTAAACGAAGGTTGTGATGAGAGGCTCCTTTTATTTCTAAGGTGGCCTTTGTTTTTTTTCTTCTTTTCTCAGGAAGAGGCATTTTAAGACGTCCAGAAAGATATCCTCCCGTTAAAGAGTCCTTTGCATCCAAAAGATCTTGAACGGTCCCATGGCTTAAAATCTTACCCCCGTTTTTTCCGGCAAGAGGGCCTACATCGATGGCGGTGTCAGCGAGCAAGATCGTTTCTTCGTCGTGTTCGACGACGATGACGGTATTGCCTTTTTGTTTGAGATGTAAAAGCGTTTCTAAAAGTCTGTGGTTGTCCCTTGGATGCAAGCCAATAGAAGGCTCATCCAAAATATAAGTCGCTCCAACAAGGCCCGATCCAATATGAGATGCTAGGCGAACCCTTTGGCCTTCTCCTCCAGAAAGAGTAGGGGAGGTTCTGCTTAAGGATAGGTAGTGAAGGCCCACTTTGCTTAAAAAGATCAAATGCTCTTTGATCTCTTTTAAAAGCTCACCGACCACTTTTCCTTTTTCTTTAGACAGCTGTACTGTTTCAAAAAAAGCAAGGGCTTCTTTGATTGGCATCTCTACGATGTCTAAAAGAGTCTTCCCTTGAAGTTTGGCAGCGGAAGGGTAGGGTTTAAGTCTAGAACCTTTGCAATCAAAACAAACCGTTTGATGAAAGTTTTCTTCCATCTTTTTCTTGTAAGATTCGCTTTGTGCGGCAAGATATCTTTCTTTGGCTTCGTGAAGCACACCTTTCCAAGAAACAAACTCTGTCCAAGAGGTTTGTTTCTCAGGATGGACAAAACGCATTTTGATCCACTTTTCATCCACTCCATGTAGAAAAATCCGTTTGGCTTTTTCAGATAACTCCTTCCAAGGCGTATCGACGCTGAACTTATAGATCCTTGCCAAGTTATTATAGATGTTCCCAAACTTGATAGTTGTAAAGGAGCTTGCCACTGAGCAGCAATCTTCAGAAATACTTAAGTCGGGGTTGATGATCTTGGAAAGATCAAACTCCTGGGCTACACCGAGTCCTTGGCAGCCACTGCACATACCAGAGGGGTGGTTGAAAGAAAAATCAGAAGGCTCGAGCGGTCCATAAGAGATGCCGGATTTTTGGCTGTAGGCATGTTCTGAAAAGAGCTTTTCATCACCGCTGTCTGGAAAAAACACTTTTAAAAGGCCTTTGCCTTTTTCTAAAGCGGCATGGACGGATTCTGTCAGTCTATTTTTTGTTTCTTCTGAAATTTGCAGACGGTCAATGACAATATCGATATCGTGAGAGACAGAGCCATCTAGGGAAAGATCACCAGTAATGTCGACGATCTTGTTGTCCAGTCTGACCTTTGTAAAGCCTTGCTTTAAAAGGTCTGCAAATTCCTCTTTAAACTCTCCCTTTTTGCCAGAGGCAAAAGGGGCTAACAAGATGATTTTACTACCTTTAGGCATGGAGAGGATTTCTTCCAAAATCTGCAAAGCGCTTTGAGCGGATACCGGCTCTAAACTCACAGGACAGTAAAGCGTTGCAGCCCTTGCAAAAAGGACCCTTAAAAAGTCATAGATCCCGGTCATTGTCCCAACAGTACTTCTCGGGTTTTTTCCGGTAGTCTTTTGCTCGATGGCAATGGTTGGAGAGATCCCTTCAATATGATCCGCTTCAGGCTTTGGAAAATCGCCTAAATGACGTCGTGCGTAGCTAGAGAGCGACTCGATGTACCTTCTTTGCCCTTCCATATAAATGGTATCAAAGGCTAGTGAGGATTTGCCCGAGCCTGAAACTCCGGTAAATACGATAAGTTCATCCGGTCGAAGCGTTAGATCAACCCCTTTGAGGTTGTGAACCCGGACGTTTTTTAAAATAATCTGTTTTCTGTCCATAGAACGTGGAGTATAACGGAAGTCCACCACTTTTGAATAGTCGAATTTCTTCTTTCAAGCTACAATTAAGAAAAAAGGCGGATTAAATACGTATGCTGACTAGGACGAAAATCATTTGCACAATAGGACCCTCGGTTAACCGCTATGCGCAAATTTTAGAGCTCATCGATGCGGGGATGAACGTAGCGAGGCTCAATTTTAGCCATGGAACACATGAAGAACATCTTCGTACGATTGACCTTTTAAAAAAGGCAAGAGAGGAAAAAGGGGTTCCACTTGCGATCATGCTAGATACGAAAGGTCCAGAAATCCGCATAGGAACTGTTCCTGGAGGCTCTTTAGAAATAGAGACGGGACAAAAAATCACCCTAGTGCGTCCAAGTCAAAAAAAAGATGAAAGTCAGATCGTCCTTACTCCTGAACTCGTGTTTGATTGCTTGAAAAAAGGAACAACGGTCCTTTTTGATGATGGATACATCATCGCTGAAGTAATGGAAGTCACAGCATCAGGTGCTGTCTTAGAAGCTAAAAATAGCGGCGTTTTAAAGAATCAAAAGGGTGTCAACATCCCTGGCGTCAAAGTTCCTTTGCCTGCAATGACACAGGAGGACAAAGAGAGCATCACCTTTGGATGCAAGCACGATATAGACATCATAGCAGCTTCTTTCATCAGATCAGAAGAGCATGTCCTTGAAATCAGAAAATTGCTTACAGAGCTTGGAAAGACAGACATTTATTTGATCTCTAAAATCGAAGACATTCAAGGAGTGCAAAACTTTGATCGTATCTTGGCGTCCTCTGATGGGATCATGGTAGCAAGGGGAGATCTAGGAGTTGAAATGCCACTACAAGAAGTCCCCAGCTTACAAAAAAAGATGATCCGCAAGTGCTACTCTCAAGGCAAGCCCGTTATTACTGCTACTCAGATGCTAGAGTCTATGATCAAGAATCCAAGACCTACCAGAGCCGAAGTGTCCGATGTGGCAAACGCCATCTACGATAGCACCTCAGCTGTCATGCTTTCAGGGGAAACAGCGGTAGGTCTTTATCCGATAGAAACTGTTAAAATGATGAAAAAAATCATCCTAGAAGCTGAAAATAATTTTCCTTATAAGCAGTTTTTGGAGCAAGATTTTAAACGAGACGAAGTCAGCGTTTCAGCTTCGGTGGCATTTGCAGCTGTTGAAACAGCCTACACCACCAAAGCTAAGGCGATCTTCGCTTTTACAAGCAGCGGATTCAGCGCGAGGAATGTCTCTCAATTTAGACCTCACATGCCGATCTTTGCTCTTTCCCCCGAAATAAAGACATACCATCAGCTTGCTTTAAGTTGGGGGATTATCCCAGTCGCTCCTTATCCAGCCACAGACATTCAAGATGCTTTTCTCTGTGTAACAGAGGAGGCTCTTAAACGAGGGCTCGTTCAAAAAGGAAACCTTGTTGTCATTACAGCAGGGCAGCCTTTTGGAATCAAGGGAACGACCAATATGATGATCGTGCAACAGGTTCCCTAGGAACTGGTACTATCCAAAAAGGATTGTAAGTTCTTAAGAGCTGCTGTGATCGCAACTTCAAAAGCAATTCGTTGCATTTGAGGTTGCATATGGGGAACTTCTGTTAAATCGATGATCGCATTTTTCAAATAAGACTCATATTTAGCGATCTCTTTATGGTGTTTTGTGGAAATAGCGATGATGTCTTTAGCGCTTTGATCGATCCCTTGTTGCAAGGTGGGGCAATCCTTGTTTTTTGACAGGGTCGTTAACAGCGTTTCTAACTGATCTATAACATGATGCACTTTTTGCTGGATAGGGCCTTGACTGCCTTCTGAGTATTTACGAGCTGTACTCATGTTATACCTCCGTTGTGGTGTGTTTATTTAACTAAATTTTATGTTAGTTTATTTAAACATTCAAATTATTAATATTTACAACTTAATTAAGGTGCTTACAGTTAGAGTGTTAATTATTTTTCGGGTGGCAATTTGAGTCTTTTCAGTTATTTTGCCCCTCAGGTATAATCGTCCTTTTATTAGGGGGATTTATGAGCGCCGTTACAGGAAATAGTTCACTAAGGATAGAAGCTAGAAACTACACTTTTCAAGAAAACGTCGGTTTTTCTTTGAACTGGGTTGCATTGCAATGTCTCAAACCTATGCACTATGCCTCAGAATTATTCATTCACAGCTATTTCACACCGATTAGACCGGGTGAGTTCGGGAACCTTAGCACTGAAACTCTTGAAAAGGTTTCTAGAGCTTTTAAGTTTGTTTTTTGTGTTGTTTCATGTCCTGTTGCGATTATGGGTCTTGCCGTAGGTTATGCTCTTGATTCCTTAGGCGATTACCTGACTCAAAAAAACTACATGAGACTTGTCGGAAATGGGAAGGAAAAAAAAGAAACACCACGCTCTAATTTCGAAAATATTCCGCCTGTTGACCGTTTTATGACGCTCAATGCCTGTATGCTTTGGGGTGGCCTTCCGATCCTTTTTGGAGGGGTGAGACCTGCAAGAGAGAGAATTGATCAAATGGCAGAGCTTATTTTGGCGCAAAAGTCAGATGTTGCCATCATGCAAGAAATGTCTTTTGAAGCGGGGCTTTCTTTATGGGATAAATTAAAAGATACGTACGCTCAAGGGTTCACTCGCATTGGTCCTATGCCAGGACTTGCTTTAGATAGTGGTCTTTTCATTGCTTCTAAATTCCCTATTGTTAAAGAACCTGTTTTTCATCCACTACCTTCGAATAAGCTCATTCAAAGAGGTGTATTTTATTTTGAGACAGAGCATCGCGCCGTTTTTGTAACGCATTTAGAAGCTGGAGATGAACCGGAATCTGTTTCAATGCGCAAAGTGCAATTGGAAGAAATTGCCACTATCATGAAAGAAGTTCAAAAAGACTCAAATAAGGACTGCCTTCTTTTGGGAGATCTCAACATCCAAATGCAGGATCTTGCTCAAGGAGAGTACCGTACTTCAGGGATTTCTGGTCATTTTGTTAATGATTCAATTCCTATCAATATAACAGAAGAAACGGCTACTTGTACAAGCCGTCTCACAGCTTACGCTAAAGGCACAGAAGTTGAAGGTGATGCCTTTGAACATATCGATTATGCGTTAAGGCTTAGGACTACTTTTGGCAGCCAGTTAGTTGTAAGCCAAATCCCTACCTACGATCTAACCCAGCCGGGTAAAGCTCTTTCAGATCACAAGGGACTTTTAGTCTTGGCGTGATTTCTTCTTGCTTTTATACTATCATTAACGAATAAGTAGTTTTCCTTTGGGGAAACTACTGTTTTGTTAAGGTGGGAGTGAATTTGAAAAAGAAAAGTCGTTTTGTAGTCATTTTTTTGCTACTTGCTGTTAGCTCTAGCTTTTCTCTTTTTGGAAAAGATTCTATCATTCTTCGCAGTAAGCCGCATGGCATGTTTAGCATGTTTCATTTTGTCTTATATTTTCTCCAAGAGTATGAAAGAAATACAATAGACGGCTTTAGAGTCGATTTTGCAAAAACAGGCCTTTACTATGAAGAAGGGTGTGGACCTAATTGGTGGGAATATTATTTCGAGCCTATTCATCTTGGAAATTGCGACTTAGCAACCATCATTGAAGAAGACACCTATGTAGATCCAAATACCATAGAATTTTGCAATACCTTAGAGCGTAACCACGACCTTGTAGAAAAATACATTAAGGTCAAATGCCATGTACTTCAAAAAGTTGACGAGTTTCAAAAGAACCGTTTTGAGGATAAGTATGTCATCGGAGTTCATTATAGGGGAACGGATAAACTATTTCATGAGGCTCCAAGGGTCGCTTACGAAAATGCTCTAGAAAGCATCCATAAGGTCATAGACCTAATTCCTGAAGGAAGGGACTATAGAATTTTTGTAGCTACAGATGAACTTCCCTTTTTACAATTCTTGCAGTATCGATTTTTAAAAAAGGTCATCTATTGCAAACTTAAACGCTCTACAGATGGAACACCTCTACATTTAAATCAAGATCGCAACCCTTACCAAGCAGGTGAAGAGGCCCTTATCGACGCTCTTTTACTGTCTCGCGCGGATTTTCTCATTCGAACGAGCTCAAATCTCAGTTTGTGCTCCAGGTATTTTAATCCTAAATTGCCAGTCATAGAACTTTCTCAAAGAAGGGAAGAAACCATACCATGTACCGAGTTTTACCCGTAGTCGTTGCCCTTTTTTTTACTTTTGATGTTTTTACAGCACAAAAAGAAGAAGTTCCTTTTGTTTCTTGCCGGATCAGTGGACAGCTAGCCAATAATCTCAATCAGATTTCAACAACGTTAGCCTACGCTTGGGACTACGATGCTGAGCCCTTTTTTCCTGAATTGGATAAAACAGAGTGGAATATTTCATACAATCGAGATCACTTTTTTTTTAGATTGAATCACTCCGCCCCCCCAAGGTCCATAGAAAACTTTTATGACGAGTATCACAACGGAGGGGGATGGTGGGATTGCAATCGAGTCGAGTTTCAGTCTGATCAATATTTAATCGGAGACTTCTTTTGCTGGAAGCATTTCCATCATCATCGAGAGCGTCTTCTTGCCTTATTTGAGCCTTCCGAGGATGTTTTAACCTACATTCATAAGAAATATGACTATTTATTAAGCCATCCTAAAACTGTCAGTATTCACGTTCGTACCTACAATAAAGAATACCACGACTCTGTCATGCGGTTTATTGGCCTTGAGTATTATGAAAAAGCGATGGATCTCTTTCCTAAAGACTCTCTTTTTGTTGTTTTTTCCGATCGAATCAACTGGTGTAAGAAGAACTTTCCCACTTTAGGCAGGCAAGTTGTTTTCATTGAAGAAAATAGCCATATTGAGGATTTTTTCCTCATGTCGATGATGAAAAATCACATCATTTCAAATTCATGTTATTCTTGGTGGGCTGCTTACGTAAATAATCAACCTGAAAAAATTGTCATCGCCCCCAAAAAAACCGGGAGATTACAAAACGAATTGGAGGGAAATCTCTATTTTTCAGATTGGATCTTGGTTGAGCCCAATTTAGAAGAGCCCTATCCGTTAGACATGAAAGACTTTGATGCGTATTCCACGTCTGTAGACACTCAGTGATCTATTATATAAAAACATATTCTTCGCTGTCCCTTCTCGTTTGAAATCCAAATACGAGGACGGAAGCATTTTCAATGGGTTTACGGTATTGTCTAGCCGAAAAGATCATGTT
This sequence comes from uncultured Chlamydiae bacterium, assembly GCA_903824495.1. Classification (GTDB taxonomy): domain Bacteria; phylum Chlamydiota; class Chlamydiia; order Chlamydiales; family Rhabdochlamydiaceae; genus CAIJXB01. Next base: position 70,107 of record CAIJXB010000049.1, on the reverse strand, counting down.
TATTGCGATGTCAGAAAGGGAAGCTGGCGGATCTTGGCGATTTGCTAGATAGACCTCCAATCCGTTACAGACATTTTTAGGGGAGATTTTAGAAAATAGCCCCCTAGATCCAATGACCCCAACGCTTCCTTTAGGAATATCTTCAAAAGCTGTCATTGTGATTCGGGCGCTAGCCCAAAGATCCTCCTTTCTTTGGACAGATCCTGTTGAGCTTTCCAAGGCAGATTGAACGCAACGCGTTTTTTCCATTGTCTCTTTTGAAGATATAAAGGTCATAGAAGGGCCGACATTGATTGTCCATAGGTGATTATCGATGATGATCGCGGCTGCAGCTGTTGTGTTTCTTAGCTTATATCCTACAGATTCGATACGATCTCGAAATACGCTAAAGGTGAGGCGAAGAGCTTTCACTATGCCTTCAGGAGAAGCAATTTCTGTATTATAGCGGGATAAAGAAGACAGTAAGATCCCGGTAAAATTTTCCATTGCGTAGGCAGAGTCATTTCTTCCATGCCCATTATTGAAGGTTTCAAAAAGAGCAAAGAATTGAACTGCGTATATTTGAGCTTTTGTACTTAAGGAAAAGTGGTTGTTGAGATAGTAGGGTCTTGCCTTTGGATGGGCGCAAACAAAAGAGGGATTGAGGCCAGTTATGGTCTCCTCTTGATAGTAATCGGACTCCTTGAACGGAACTTTAATGACAGGAGGTATCGGAACCCTTTTTACATTTTGAAAAACTTGTAATGCCTTTGTAGAAGCCTCTTCTGCTTCTTGTTTGCGAAACGCTCTTTCTCCTGGAGAGAGAACCTCTTCAGTAATTGGGTTCCCGAGAATGACTGCCAGCATATAGCAATTAAGCATTCCAGGATGAGGAGGGAGAATGGATCCATTTTGCTCGAGGTACTGAGCCTTCTCTTCTCCAATGGCCTTTCTGATATCGCTAGAGGAAATGTAATTCATAGACCTCCCAAAAAAAGGACGGGATGGTACAGGGAGCATCTCGTTTTTCTCAAGAGTATTTTCGAAAAAAATCTACGAGCCTTTTAGAATCTGTAACCGACCTGTCCACCATAGCTATTGGAGCTATAGCCACCTTTGAACTCTCCTCCATAGTAAAGATCTAATAGCAAGGAATCATTTAGCATGTAGCCAGTTACCGCTAGGCCTGGAGCGACAAGGCTTCTATCAGGGAAGTATCCATGGATGACAAAAGGAGAGCCTCCTTGCGTGAAGTTTACATTAAAAGTTTCCCCTTTGATCCTGACTTCTCTTACCCAAGATACTTTAGGGGAAAAGATCCACTTAGAGGAGCAAAAGCAAAGGCATTTAGAAAACTGCAATCCAAGTTCATTGCGGATCATCATGGCATTTTTTCTGGTGATAGTTAGCTCCCACTGCCCGGCATTGCTCTCTTGATATCCTCTTTCTATTTGACTCATGTAGTCAAAGCTATCAAAGGGTCTCACTGTAAAACCAAAGTAGTTGAAATTAAGACCTGTGTCGAAATGAGAGAGGATCTGATTGCCGCCATGATCGCTTTTAGCTGTTAGATTGACTTTTTCAAAGTTTTTTCCATACTGAATATGACGATCTACATCATATTCACTCCAACTTCCGATTACGGAAGCATTGGCATAAAAGATTTTGCCTATATTTCCAGATCCAATAGCAGACAGATATATTCCTGCATAGCCGGAGGTGATGTTACCTTTACCTTTGCCGTTTTCAAAGTGAAGATGGGAGCCTGTGTAGGCACCGATCGCCCCTGCATAAAAATGGTCTGCAAAGAGCGCATCAAAACCTGTTACCATACCGCCGGTATTAGCGCGGTATCCGGTGAGTGGGCCAAAAGCATTTGTTTTGGTGTTTTGAACTAAAGTGTCTCCAAGGCTAGCAACCCAAAATGTGAAAGTCTTTTTATTTTTATCGCAACACTCTTTGCCTTGTTCATCTTTTGTGTGTAAGGAAAGACAATTCTCACTATCAAGTTCATTTAAGATTCTTTGCGTAATCGATTCTCTAACGCGTACCGCATTGTTTTCCTGCGAAATAGTCATTCCTTTGAGTTGGGCAGGATGTAGCTGGTTCAGGGCATATGTTAGTCTTTTTTTTGTAGTGGCTAAAGGAGCTAAACTGGTGAATACCTCGGATAGTCCAGTAGGATCGGCATCCAAAGTTTTAGCCACTTGTTTTGCGTTCCCTCCTACTGCAAATAGCAAAAGAACTGGCTGAAAATTTAGTATTACTTCTGTAGCGGTGTATTTTAATTTTAAAAATAGATGACCGGAAGGGTTGCCAAGAACTTGAATCGAGGCAAACTCTCCTGTAACCCCACCTTCTCCAATCAAAACGACTTTAGATCCTTTAAGAGAAAATTGACCCGGCTCTATTGTGAGCTGATATTGTGTATCTGAAATTGATACGCTACCTGAGACTGTCACAAGGGATATTTCTGTGCCATTAGTTGTTGTTCCAAAAAATGATCCAGATTCTAGGGTAAGATCTCCTAAAACAGTTAAAGTTCCAAGGGGATTTCCGCCCGCAATTGTTCCTGATACAATCGTAGTACCGACAGTGCCTATGCCGGACAGGGTTGCGCCTACTGCAACAATTGGATCGGGACTTGAAGAAATATCTCCATTTACCTCCAATGTTCCTGCATTCACATATGTTTTACCTGTGTATGATGAGACGCTGCTGAATATCGCCGTACCCGACCCTTCTTTAATAACATCTGCAGGTCCTGCAATGCTTCCACTAAACGTGCCTGTAAAGTCTTGGTTGAATGTAATTGTTGTAGAGGCGCCTGTTGTAATTGTTGCATTTCCTAATACGTAGGTGTTACTGATCAGATCACCCGCTGGCACGAGAACATCAAATGACGGAGCTGAACCAGCAGATGCAGGCAAAAGCGACAGAGTTCCAGACCCTGTCTTTGTTAAGGTAGTTCCTGAAGTTGCGGAAAAAATTCCTGAACTTGTCAATTCAATACCTGTGTCTATGAAAAATGTTCCAGATCCCGTGCCAATGTTAATGGAAGCGCTTCCCATAGAAAAACTTGTCATCGGTTCAAAAATACCACCACCTTGCAAAGTCATAGAAGAAATAGAAGAGATTTGGCTAAAGTCAGGTATTAAAAGCGTGGTGGGATAAGGATTGTTGAATCCATCAAGCGCTCCAATGACAAGAGACCCAGAAAAAGTATTATTGGCAGGTGTTGGGTTATTGAAAAAAACGGTTCCTGAAGCTGTTATGTGAGTGTTATAAAGTCCGATGTTTAATGTGCCGGATCCTGTAATATTCGATTGAATTTCAAATGTTGTTGATGCTGCCGCCGAAAATCCTCCTCCGGAAACAGAAGCTGTTGTTGTAATAGTGGAGGGGAGGGTAAGGCCTACGCTCGCAAATAAAGAGCCTCCTAGGAAATTAATAGGGGAGGTTCCTCCAAGAGCAAGTATATTGCTAAAAGAAAGGGCCCCAGCATAGATGTTTGTTCCGGCAGACCAATTATTAGAGGTGTTCGTCAGCTCTTGTACACCACTTCCATATTTTGCATAAATGGCTGATCCTCCACCTCCTCCAGCCTTTACCACTGGGCCAGTAATCAAAATATTGAATCCTTGATCGTCGATGATATCTTCACCGGCAGTGAAAAGTACAAGCTGATTAATGTAAGTACATGAACTTAGAAATTTTATTGTTCCACCACGGAAAACAGTGCCCGCATTAGTTGCTGGGCTAATACTACTACCAATAAAAGTATTTCCTGCATTTGGTCCAAGCACACCAATCGCATTACTAGAGCCTGTAATATATACATTTCCGCCGCTATTTGTGACTCCGTTTTGAGTCAATACCCCAGTAGCATAAATAGGTCCTCCATTAGCCGTAAAATTTAAAATATCACGGTCAGGCCCTGTAACATCTGAAGAAATCGTTAACGTACCTGCATAATTACTGATTACAAAGAGAGTCTGTCTGCCGGCATCATTTATAGGATCTGAAAAAGGCAGTGTATAATCTCCATTAGCATCAAAAGTAAGGATTTGGGAATTTTGGTTTAAGAGCCAAGTATTGTTATCGAATGTAACCGCGCTTCCATTTATAGTTGTTCCTTTCATTGTTATACTCGAGCCATTTATACTAATAACATTCCCGCCCGTATTGGAATTGTGAAAAACAACCCCATCTAAGGTAATGGAGCCGCCATCAATAGGTTGAAAGACGGTAGGACTGCTGCTATTGGAAGCTATGCAATTCGATGTAAAGGCACCAAAATCAATAATACTACCATTTGCGTTATCGGATTGAATTGTGACATTCGAAAGAGTACACGGAGTTGTGTAGGCGCTTGTATAGGTCACTGTGGACGGACTAATGTGAATAGTGTCTCCATTAGTAGCTACACTATAGGCGTCTTGCAATGTACAAGTTACATTTCCAGGTGTAGTGCACGTTCCTACGTTGCCATCAGGGGATCCGGCTGTAGTTGCTGATCCTACGTAATAATCCGTAGATAACAAGTAGCTGGTTCCTAATGTAAAACATGCGAAGGAGGATAAAAGCGCAAAAGAAGCGCTTCTCATAAAATACCTAGTAAAGAGAATTTATCCTAAAACTACGCAATAAAGCTCTTCATGTCAAATGATTTTTTATAAGAAAGACGAAGCTAAAGACATCGCATGAATGGCCGCTGTCTCTGTCCTTAAGATGTTCTTGTGAAGACCTACTCCTTTTAGCTGGAGAGTCTTTTCCATATACGCCACTTCATCTTTATGAAACCCTTTTTCTGGACCTATGACGATCATTAAGGAGGAAGAGTCAAGAGACTGCAAAGCTTTTAGAAAAGGAGGAGATGCAGGATCTGTGTCTCCAAAAAAACCAAGGGCCGGCATGTTTTCCTTTTTCCACTCAAGAAGTGAGGGTAGGAATTGGATCTTTGGCATGAAAAGTCTTCCGCACTGCTTCATGGCAGATAAGGTGATGTGATGGATCCTTTCCATTTGAGTGGGAGAGAGATCTTTTTTTTCACTGAGTTTACCTGGAAAAAGCCAAAGGTCAGTAACACCGAGCTCTACACTTTTTTCAATCACATATTCAAGCTTTGTAAACCTTGGAAGGGCTTCAGCTAAAATCAGCTGATACTCAGGTGGCTTTTCAGTATGAACAGAAGTTATTTGTAGCTCTGCGCTATGCTTGGCAATCGACTTTACTGTTACTTCAGCTAAGTATCCCATTCCATTGATGAGCTCAGCAGTTTCTCCCACTCTTAGTCTCATCACATGAACAAGATGATGAAATTCATCGCCTTCTAATGTAAGGCACTTATTTACAGAAAAAGAGGGGTCTTTAATGAAAAAACGTTCAGCTGGCATAAAGGATCACTTGTTTAAGTTGTGAGGAAAGACTCTCTTGAGGTTGCTTAGAAAGATGCTTGATTTTTTCAGGTGTCAAAGCAGTAAAGGCTGCGAGCTTAAGAAAATGATCGCTTAAACTTTTATCAGAGGTGAAGTTGAAAATGAGTTTGAAGCGATAATCTTTTGTTTTAAGCTCAAGAGGATTTTTGTAGTGGATGGTTTCAGAGGCAAGAGCGTTTGGTAGTACCAAACCTTCTGGAACAAAAAAGCTAATGAATTCTGTAGGGTAGATTTCTCTTAAAACAGTGAGCTCTTTTAGCAATTCCCCCGCTTTTTCTTTATCTAAAGGTAAAAATACAGCTATCGTATCAAATCTATATTGTTTTCGAAGTCTTCCAGGGCCTTGCTGTTTCCATTTATTGTGTTGCCATAGCCACTGACCTGGATTTTCTTTGATAGCATTTTCTATGAGGTGTAAAGAGGCTTTCATGAGCCTTGGGATGTCCTCTTCCATCGTTTTGGTGCCATCTGGCCAGATGGGATCAGAGTAGTGTATGAAATATTTGCCATTTTTTCTGACAGGTATTGGGACGATGATGGGACAGCCACTTCGATGAGACAAAAGAGCAGGAAGAGGCGATGTAAGAGCAGATCTTCCTAAAAAAGGGGAAGAAAAGCCATTATCTGGTAAACTCTGATCTCCGACAATCCCTAAAAAGACACCCTTTTTTAAAGCTCTGAGGCCTTCTTTAACAGCTTGCTTAGGCTCAACAATTGTCCCCTCAAACTTCTCTCTCATCTGAACGACCCAATGATACAAAAATCTATTTTCGATAGGCTGACCAATGGCAAGTCCCTTCATGCGGGAAGTTCCTTCCAAAAATAAGGTTTCCCAGTTTGCTAAGTGGGCGCAGAAGAAAATGATTGTTTTTCCTGATTTGATGATCTCATCAGCTTTTTCAGGGTTTAGGCAGATGGCTATATTTTGGATGTTTTTTTCTTTAGATAACTTTCCATACTCAAGGGCTGTAATGAAAAGATTTCCAAGAGACTCTTTTGCAAGTTTTTCTATTTCGGAGTTGGAAAGGTGAAGATCACGAGCTATTGCAAGATTGCTAAGAGCTCGTTTTCGATATTTTGTGAGAAGGGGAAACATCAAAATCCCTAAGATGTTTCCTAATTTATGCAAACTTTTATAGGAAAGAAGAGAAAATGGAAAAAGTAGCGCTCGAATGAGTAGATAAGAAAGGTAGTTCATTCAGGAGCTAATTCTTGGTTTTCTTTAATCTCTATAACATTGCCTTCAATCACAGCATCGAGCTCAAATTTTGCGTTTTCTGATTTAAAAAGCTCAAAGCGGTTCATGTAACTTCTAAAGCGGTTTCTCAAGTATTCTTCTCGTAAATTGGGTCTCATGGAACGGATGTCTTCATCAGAAGCATCTGACATTAAGGTAGCAACATATTCATCTTCAAGTTGCGTTGCATTGATGAACTGCAGGTTCCACTCAAGAGGTTGGCCTGAAGATTTAGGAGCTGCGATAACGACGATCTGGATCCAGTCTTTGACGATCTGCGCAAAGAGGCGGTCTGTTCCTTTAGCAAATAAAGGTGTATGGATCATGAATATTCCATTACTCTCTGTTACAAACTGGTTCGGTCTGATCGGTAAAGAAACAGGGTTGAGGTTCTTGCTGTATTCTGGCGGATAAAAGACAGAAACAAGGATAGAAGAATCAAGCGGGATCAGGTTATAGCGGATGAAATCGATCCGAAGGTTTTTATCAGGCGAGCTTGTAATCTCAATAGGCGTATCAGAAAGAAGAGGGATATTGATCTGTTTCCATTGATCCGGAACAAAGAAACTAACTACGCCTGATTTGTCTGTATTTTGATGGCTTGCTAGGGCATCGAGCTGCGCTTTAGAAATATCGCTCAAATTAAAGGTCAGCTTTTGCTCTTTCATTTTCAATCTTCTAATGACTTCTTCAGGTCCACTTACTTTGACGCTCACAGTATAAGGCCAAACATCTAAGAACTGATATCCGCGAGGAGGCTCTCCAAAAGGCCTTGTGATGGCAACTGGGATCTCTTCTGTTACAAGGTTTGTCATGTGCAAGGTGAAGTTTGGCTGATAAATACGGGAGATGCCGCTTGCAAGATCGATTTCAGGATTGAGGGAGATGAGGTTTTTTTTCGTGACCATATTGGTCCACTCATCTGGCTTATCCATAGCGTCAATGACGACTTCAAGATCATTGGAGTGGAGATCTTCTAGCGTATTCGTGTTCCCAACAAGTGTCAAAGTTAGCTTTTTGTTGAGCTTACCGTTGCTTTGCATTCCTTCGATGGTCTTGCCTGGGGGTAGATTGATGACACGAACAGAAATATTGCTGATTGTTTTTGTAGAAGTGAGTGAGTGGTTTACAACAAGCCAAATGACCATACCAAGCAGTAAAGCTACAGCTTTGCGCTGCCAGTTTTGAAGGAAGATCTTTTCTAAAAGCGTTTTCATAGATTATTGCTTCATCCATTCTGAAAGGTTGAATTTCGAGGAGAGGTCTTTAGGCGTAGGGGTAAAGATACTGCGGACAATCGCCTTGAATCTATCTACTTTTACCCCGCGTGTCATCACTCCGTCTCTAGCAATAGAAACTTTCCCAGTTTCTTCCGATACAACGATGATCAAGGCATCTGTTAGGTGGCTAGCTCCAAGACCTGCCCTGTGACGCGTTCCCATGGAACGTGTGAGCTGAGAGCTGTCTTCCGCTAAGGGTAAAATGACAGAGGCTGCAATGATCTTACAATCTCTTAAGATCACAGCTCCATCGTGCAAGGGAGTAGAAACCGCAAAGATGGTCTCTAAAAGCTCTGATGAAAAATCAGCGTTGAGTTTGACCGCTTTATCGGCAAACTCATCGAGCAGATCTTCGTTTTCTAAAACAATCAGAGCTCCTGTGTATTTTTCAGCAAGTCTATAGACGGAGCTGGCCAGTTGGTCGAGGAATTTATCGTACTCGGTCATTTCCTTAACTCGTTTCCCTTTGAGACTGAGTTTTGAGAGGGCAACCCGAAGTTCTGGCTGGAAGATGATCAAAACGGCGATGACCGCAACATTGGCCACAAGGAGCATGATTTTGTGCAGGATGGGGAAGTTTAGCCAAGCAGAAACGGCAAACATGAGCAAAAAGGCAAAGAGCCCCCAAACCAAGTCCATAGATCTGGTATTCCAAAAAAAGGAGAGCAGGTAGTTGATCATGATCGAAATCACGGCAATTTCTAAGAAGGGGATTAAAAAATGGAATGTGCTCATAAAACCTAAACGACCTTTTTTACACTTACACAGGTAGTACTTTTAAGCATATGAGTTAGGTGAGTTGCTGACAATGTTTTCTTGCTTTGCTATCTAAAAAATCCTTTGGTAGGTTAGAGTTAATTTTTATTTTTTTGTTGTATAGAAGGCTAGCCTCATGGATGTCGTTGTTTTATCTCGAATTCAGTTTGCTTTAACAAGTTCTTTCCACTACATCTATCCTCCTTTGAGCATAGGTCTTGGTCTGATGCTTGTCATCATGGAAGGGATGTATTTAAAAACCAAAAATCCCCTTTATAAAAAGATCACCCAATTTTGGGTTAAGGTATTTGGTTTGACCTTTGCTTTAGGGGTTGCAACAGGACTTGTTCAGCTCTTTGGTTTTGGGACCAATTGGGCCAGGTATTCCCGTTTTGTAGGAGATGTCTTTGGAAGCGCCCTTGGCGCTGAAGGGGTTTTTGCTTTTTTCTTAGAAGCAGGATTTATTGGTATCATGCTTTTTGGATGGGAAAGGGTCAGCCCCAGAGTTCACTATTTATCGACCGTTTTAGTAGCTTTAGGCGCTCACTTTAGCGCCATTTGGATTGTTGTTGCCAATTCTTGGATGCAAACACCTGCCGGATTTAAAATCGTAGGGGAAGGGCTTCAAGCCAAAGCTGTAGTGACAGACTTTTGGCAGATGGTCTTTAACCCATCTGCAGTATCAAGATTAACACATGTCATCCTTGGATGCTGGCTTTCTGGGATTTTTTTAGTCTTGAGTGTCAGCGCTTATTACATGCTCAAAAAAAAGCACAAGGACTTTGCAAAGACGTGCATGAAGCTCTCTCTTATTTGTGGATCGATTGTACTAGTGCTCCAGCTCATCTCTGCTGATGATACAGCAAGAGGCGTTGCTAAAAACCAGCCGATTAAGTTAGCTGCCATGGAGGGGTTATATGAGACTGAGTCTTATACCGCAATGACTCTTGTGGGACATGTAAATACAAAAAATCAAACAATGACAGGGATCCAGATTCCTGGACTCCTTAGTTTTTTAACATACCATGATTTTAAAACGCCAGTTCGAGGACTGAACGAATTTCCTAAAGATGAATGGCCGAATGTCTCTGCCGTATTTCATGTGTATCATGTGATGATTTTTATGTGGGCTTTTATGTTTCTTTGCGTAGCTTTTGCAGTCCTTTTTTGGAGAAAAAAGATCTTGGATAAATCCAAATGGCTTTTAAGAGCGCTTGTCATTTCTGTCGTCTTTCCCCAGCTAGCGAATCAAGCGGGATGGTTCACTGCAGAGATGGGACGTCAGCCTTGGCTTGTTTATAAACTGCTTCGCACTGTCAATGGAGTATCAGCTTCGATCCAATCAGGACAAGTGGTTGCTTCCATTATCATGTTCATTGTGATCTATGTGCTTCTCTTTGCTCTTTTTCTCTATCTACTCGACCAGAAGATCAAGCATGGACCTGAAGACCATATGCCATCGGAATACAGAAACCCTTATGAGGAAAACGTATGAATGCATTTTTATTAGAGCACCTTTGGTATTTTGTCATCGGGTTTTGTGTTGTTGCCTACACTGTCCTTGATGGGTTTGACTTAGGCGTTGGAATGCTAAACTTCTTTGTCAAAAAAGATGAAGAAAGAAGAACATTCCTCAATGCTATTGGTCCTGTATGGGATGGAAATGAAGTGTGGCTTGTAGTTCTTGGCGGCGCTCTTTTTGCGGGTTTTCCAGACGTTTATGCCTCTTTATTTTCTGGTTTTTACAACCTATGCATGCTCCTTTTGGCCTTTTTAATTTTTAGAGCAGTAGCTATTGAATTTAGAAGTAAACAGCCTTCGATGCGATGGCGCCACACCTGGGACTATGTGTTTGCTTTTGCAAGTTTGGGGATTGCTTTTGGAGTCGGACTTGTTCTTGGTAATTTGATTGAAGGCGTACCTTTAAACGAGAACAAGGATTTTGTCGTTTCTTTTGCGCAGACCTTTAGACCCTACTCTATTTTGGTCGCCCTAACATCTGTTGTTTTATTCACGATGCACGGCACGATCTATCTTGCGATGAAAACAGAAGGGGATCTTCATCTAAAGCTCCGCAATTGGGTACAAAGGTCGATGATCGTCTTTTTCGTGTTTTACTTTCTCACAACTTGCGCCACGCTCATCTACATGCCTTTCATGGCAGAGAAAATGAAAATGTACCCTTGGGTGTTTGCCTTGCCAGCGATAGCCTTTATCCTGTTCAGTGTGATTCCGGGACTGTTTGCTAGAGGCAAAGATGGAACAGCGTTCCTATGCTCCTGCTTTGGAATAGCAGGGCTGATAGGTCTTTTTGGAGTGGGAACGTATCCAGTACTTGTAAGATCTACCATCAACCCCGAAAGCTATAGCTTAACCCTATTTAATTCAGCCTCTTCTTTTTTAACCTTGAAGGTTCTTTTGATCATTGTGCTCATCGGAATCCCACCAGTTATTGGGTATGGTTTTTATGTGTACCGCATCTTTCGAGGCAAGGTGAAAATTGGGCCTATGAGTTATTAAAGCAGATAGTTTTTAATACCGGAGCCAACTTAATGGATAGGCTCCGGAGCCGTAGTTAGGGTCATATGAGAAAAGCTCACCGCCTTTGACTAATTCATTGCAGGTGCCTTCTATAAGAGCATCGACACTTTTTCCCAATTGGGAGTAGTAGTCTCTTGAATTGGGAGAAGGTGGAAGCAGCTTTTTGAAATGATCCCATGTATTAGATTCTAATCTGTCGCGTTTAAATGTTGGGGAGCGAAAAAGAACGAGATCGGTGTCAGTATCGACTGTAGAAGGTCTGTTAACCGTATCCAGAAGAACTTTTTCAATATCTGAAATAACGCTGTGGACTGATTCAGCTATAGATTCTTCAGTAAGCCAAGAAATATTCCTGCTTAGAAGTTGTTCTGTTAGAGTTTGTACAATGGTTTCAATTCTATCGGGAGTGACTTCAAAGGGCTGGTTAAATTTCTCGGGAGTAATTTCTTTTTGCCGTAACCAATTCAAGTGGTCGATGTAACCCTTCTGTAGAAATTCATGCCCTTCTCTTGCATAAAAACGAACTTGATTTTCATTGAATTTCATGTTTAGTTTATTAGATTCCTCTATAATCATATCGACATGATAGGGGAAAATCCTAGCAAGCGTTTGAGCAGGAGATGTATAAGCGGAGCTGCCTGAAGGTCTATTTTTAGAACTGAATGGGTAATAAGAAATATGCTCTAGGTCAATTAAACCAATTTTCCCCACTCCATTTTCAATGTAAAGAGGTACGTTATCATACCTTACTGTATCTCCTACAATATTGGAAATTGGATGATAATGAGAAGATACGAGATCAGTGAGCCAAGCTCTAGAAAAGAGGCGAGTCATTTCACGAATAGCCTCATCAAACATGCGTGGATGATCTATATAACGCGCCATGTTTACATATCGATCACTCGAGATGGGCAGTCTGTCCTCGACAAGAAAGTCTCCACAAAGAGATGCCCTTGGTATCACTAAATGAGAGCTTTTCTGGGATCTTAGAATGCCACGTACGGTCTGCATGTCGCTGAACCTTTGAATTGCATTTCTTTTGCCTGATTGCTTAAGAATAATGCTGGGAGTTGCAGGAGGAAAGAACACGTGAGTGTTGCCACTACTTGCCTCAGGCATTGCATGACCTTCTAAAACGGCCCTGCATTGAGCTTGATAGATTGCATAGCTCGGGTTAGATAAACATGCTCTTCGAGCCACGTGACCACGCCACATTTTCTGAATCGATATTGCGCTTAGATCTTGATTTCCTTGCTCAGGCAGGCCCTCACCAAACGAATTAAAATTATGTTTATAATGTATTTCGTTCATGATTCCTCAGATTTTTTTATTAATTATTATACCATACATATTGTTTGTTTCACATCGATTAAGCACGCATGTTTAATCAATTTAAAATACTTTGTGTTTGGAGGTTAATGCATTCTGTAAGTGTCTGGTATTAAATAATTTAAGCTTGTAAATTTGTTGTGTGATTCAGAGGTAAAAAGTGAGATCTCAGAGCGCCTTCAGAAAGGCCTCTTTTTTCTGTTATAGAACAAAGGTTTTTTGATGCACACCCCAAGGAACCTAGAAGGGTGCCTAAAGTAAGAAACATATAAAAAGGTAATCAGAAAACAGACTAGTTTTTTGCAAACCCCACAACAGCCTCATAACAAAGAATAAGATGGTTAACACCATTCATTGCTCTATGGGGTTTAGCCTCTTCTCCAATCTGATACGCCTTGGCGATCTTGTCTTTAGAAAGACCCGACTGCCAAGGTTTTTTATTATTCAAAAGAGCGGCCGTCCAGTGCATGGAAGCAAGGTCTAGCCAGTGGTAGGGCCAGAGGAGTTTTTCTTGCAGATCAGGTCCTACGATCTGAGCAAAAAAAGCTCTATCAAAAGAGGGGTTTTGGCAGATAAAGACTGCCTGGCCTCTTTGGATCTTATTGCGAGAAAAGCACTCCTGAACTTGTTTTGATACGGTTTCAAGGGGAAGGCCGAGACTCACGTCTTCCCAATTAAATCCATTGATCTGTAGACTATTAAGATCGCTATTTTGCCACTCATCGTAGCTTTGAAAAAGGATCGCTTCATAGGTGTCGACCAAACGCCCTGTCTCTATATCTATAATTTTAAAGGCAAGCTCCACTACTTTGTGTTTAAAGGGATTGAGACCATTGGTCTCAGTATCTAGAAAAATTCCAAGCACGGCTAAGCCTTTTTTGAATAAAAAAATGAATATAGGAACGTAGCAAGAACGTAGGCAAGTTGCAACAGAAAATTAAGTATAAACCTAAATTTTTACACCTTGCAGAAGAGTGGCCATTATGAGATAATTCTGCTTTAAAATAAACAATTTAAGGCGGTTATGTTTAGCGCGGTTAATCCAGCTTTTGGCGAGCATCATTATACTCTCAGATCTGTGGAAGAGGATTATAACGAAACACCTCTCATCGAAAAGGTTTGGGATGTCTTTTGCGCTGTGATCAGATTGATCCTATTTTATATAATGATGCTTCCTAAGATGTTTTTTAGAGCTCCAGAAGAGTGTGTATCTCCGACTACAAAAAAACATGAATGGAAAGTTGAAAATAATAAGGGATTATACGTGATTATTCACGGGCTCAATGGAAGTCCCAAGATGACTGCTGCGAGCTATGTAAAGCTGATAAAAAAAGATCGCCCAGGCATTTATGAAATTAGAGCTCCCCATGTATATAAGAAAGGGAATTGTTCTTTGAAAGCTGCCGCGACACCCATTATACAGATGATCGGGAGCTATCTCGCAGAAAATCCGGGAAAACCTATTCATCTTATAGGGACCTCGAATGGGGCAAGAATCGCGGCGCATGTAGAGTTAGCTTTTCGTAAGAGAAGCGTAGATATTCGTGTAACAGCTATTGCTGGTGTGTTTTTTGGATCACAAAGAGTGGAACGATTTAAAAACTTCAAAAGGATAGTCCCTTTAGTACTCCATAAAAACATTATCGAAGATTTTAGCGTTGGATCGAAAAGAGCTCAAATGCTCATCGAAAAGATGCAGGAACCAGTAACTGTCGGAAGCCGCAGCTATGAGTTCTATGGAACACCCAACGATGAATCTATTCCGAATTTCAGCTCGTGCTTCCCTAAAGATATCCCAGAGGCCATATACCACCCTCCTGTCAAAGGAGAGTCACATGTCACCCTTTGGAACAGCATCAGATCTAAAGTTCTTCAAGACTCCTACAAGTGGATGGAAGCTCAAGTCATCACTTAACCCAAGAAAAGTTTTTACAAATACAGTCTCATAGGGTTTAATGAAATTTTATCTTATACCTTAAGGGGGATCTGTATGCAAATGGGAATGTCCAAACAAGGGCAGGAGCTCGTGGCTAAAAGCCTCGAAGCCTTGCTTGCCGATACGTATACCTTGTATTTGAAAACACAAAATGCGCACTGGAACTACGTCGGAAAAGACTTTTACTCCATGCATCTTCTCTTTGAGCAGCAATACCAAGAGATGGCAGAAGCCATCGATGAGATTGCTGAAAGGGTTCGGGCCCTTGGTTTTTTTGTCACAGCCTCTTTTCCAGCCTTTCAAAAGAAGTCGACCTTAGACGTTTCAGAAAAAGAGATCCCTCCCTCTGAAATGATCGAGGATTTGGTTACAGGACATGAAAAGGTGATCTGTCATGCTAGAAAGCTGTGCCAAGTGGCTGAAAATGAAAAAGATGGAGCGAGCGTTGATCTTTTAGGGCGGCGCCTAGGAACTCATGAAAAGTTCCTTTGGATGCTCAAGAACTATCTTTAATTTTTCAGGGTGTCAAGAATCTGAACATGTGATATTCTCCTTGTACTTCATCATAAAAGGTTGTTATTCATGGCGATTTCACAGCAAAAATTAAGAGAAATTGTATTTCAGCTTCTTTTCAGTCAAAATTTTACTGCTTTGGAAGAAGATGAAGTCACTGATTTTATGATGCAACAACTGAAAGTAACAAAAAAGGTCATGAAAGAAGCGGAAGGTAAGTGTCAAAAAATTTCTTCTAAATTAGAAGAGGTGGATGCTTTGATCGCTAAATACTGTGACTCTTATGCGTTTAAGAGGATTGCAGAGGTTGAAAAAAGTGTTTTACGCCTTGCGATCTATGAGCTGTGTTACGAGAGTTCTTTGCCCCCTAAGGTAGCAATTGCAGAAGCTATCAGACTGACGCGCAAGTTTGCAACGGCAGAGAGTGCCGGGTTTGTCAATGCCGTCCTTGATGCGATCCATCAAGATCGGCTTCACCTTACAAAGAGCGAAGAAACACAACATGAAGAATCTCTTTCCCCCCTTTCAGTCTGATAAGCCGCTAAAAGAAGTTTCTACTTTTGGAATAGGCGGCCCCGCCAAGTTATTTACCGAAGTTTTTGAAATAGAGCAGATGCAAGCTGTGCTTGCCTATGCCCATAGCCTTAGCCTTCCTTTTTTTGTTCTTGGAAAGGGATCTAATTGTCTTTTTGATGACAGGGGATTTGATGGTCTTGTCATTCACAATAAAATCTCTTATTTAAAGATCGAAGGATGTGAGGTCGATGTCGGCGCCGGCTTTAGTTTTTCAATGCTAGGCCTTAAGACGGCAAAACAAGGCCTTGCAGGACTTGAATTCGCTTCAGGAATTCCCGCTACAGTAGGTGGCGCTGTTTTCATGAATGCAGGAGCTAATGGGCAAGAAACCTGCCAAACTCTTTCCGAAGTAAGATTTGTAGATGCCATGGGAATCTTACATACACTCACAAAAGATGAGCTAGAGTTTAGCTATCGTCACTCTTCTTTTCAAAAAAGAAGGGGAGCTATTGTATCTGCTAAATTCCGTCTTACTGAATCCGCTACAGCGAGGGGAAAACAACTCTCTATCATTGAATATCGAACAGAAACGCAACCTTATGGAGATCGCTCTATTGGGTGCTTTTTTAAAAATCCGGCAGGAAACTCAGCGGGCGCCTTAATAGAAAAAACAGGCCTCAAAGGATTTGCTGTTGGTGGCGCTGAAGTATCGACAAAACACGCCAACTTCATCGTCAATAAAGAAGGAGCTTTAGCAGGAGATGTATTAATCCTTGCAAGACAGGTGCAGGAAAAGGTAAAAGAAGCAACGGGTATCGAACTTGAAATGGAGGCGCGATGCGTTCCCTACCAGATCCAGCCTTAGCAAATGCGAATTTCCGTGCGGATCTGCACTGCCATACAACTTGCTCAGATGGATCGCTTGATCCTAAACAAATCATCGATTTAGCCATTGAAGTGGGATTAAATGCTTTAGCAATCACAGATCATGACACTGTCGATGCTTATAAGATAGCCCTTCCCTATGCCCAAGAAAAGCAGTTTCTTTTAGGAACGGGTGTTGAGTTTTCTTGCGAATTTAAAAAAGAAAGCGTTCATGTTCTTGGCTATGACTTTTTTTTAGACAGCGAGCTCTTTTTAGAGTACTGCTCAAGACAGCAAGAAAAAAGGCTGCATCGCAATCGAGAGATCTTGGAGAAACTGCAAAAGCGTCATATGAACGTCGAAGAAAAAGACCTTCTTGCCTTACATCATAAAGCTTCTACGATTGGCAGACCTCATATTGCGGCTGTCATGGTTTTAAAAGGGTACGTAAAATCAATTCAAGAAGCTTTTCAGCTTTATTTGGGCGATCACAAGAGCTGTTTCGTTCCAGGCGTCCCTTTCCCTGTTTCTGAAGCAATAGAGGTCATTCATAAAGCTGGAGGAAAAGCTTTTGTAGCGCATCCTCACCTTTATAATAATGCAAACCTCATTCGCGATGTACTTCAGCTTCCCTTTGATGGGATTGAATGTCACTATGGGAGATCACCTCCTGAGAAAACCAAAAGATGGCAAAAGCTGGCTAGGCACAAAGGGCTTTTGATCAGCGGAGGATCCGATTTTCATGGGGAGGCAAAGCCTCATATCCAGCTAGGCTCTTCTTGGGTGAACGAGGAAGTGTTTGATTCTATTTTTCAGAGCGTGGCTCGTCCTCAAAAAACTCAGTGATTTCACCAGGTGTTGGGTATTTAGCAGGGGACCCTGCTATTTCAAGAGCTGCTGCAAAAAGCGCTTGGATGGTTGTCTCTCGCTCTTCAAAAGCCTTTGTTTTCAAATGCCCCAAATGTTTTTGGAAGTGCTTTTTACAAGGGTTTGATAGCTTGTGATAGAGCTTGTTTCTTTCTTCTTTGTTCTTGTGGTACACAGAGCTTGCAAGCTCTAAAAGATCGAGCGCTTCAAAAGGATCAGAATTTCCTTCTAGTTTACATTTCTGGACCTCTCCCAATTTTTCTTCTGCTTCACCAATTTTCACAAGATTCTCTTTGGAAGGGCGATGCCAACTTTTTAAAGCAGAGATCTGTTTTTGAAGTGTTTTGATGGATTTAATATCGCTAGGTGAAAGATGTTTTGCTTTTTGCAAAATATCTTCCACTTCACTGTCGACATGAGTGGTTACCACTGTCCCAAATAAGCGTCGAATGCGCTCTTCGCATTGAGAGAAAAAGGGGACTGAGCATTTACTCTTCATGAGATCGCAATCTTCTTGCGCTGTTTCTAGTTTTTTAAAAAGATCCTTCATGGTTTTTTGATTTATGGGCTGTTTGAGTTTTTCCTCAATAGCACATAAATTTTGTTCCAGTTCGGCAGGAGAATGAGCGTGGACCTGTTGCTTTTTCATTCCCTTTTTAATAAACGATCAAAACGTTTAAATGCTACTTTTTTTCTGTACCAAAAAAAGAGAAGGAGAAGCGTTTCGATTGTCCCAAAAAAAGCTTGTAAAGCAGTAGTGAAAAGGATCTAGTTTTGAAAGATACTCTAAAAGAGCTTCCTCTTCTTTTTTTCCTTCAAGATGCCCTGGATAGCATGTAATGCTAAGCACTCCGCCGAGAGACAAAACTTCTAACGCATTTTTAATGCTTTGCAGAGTAGAGTCTACTTTCGTTGTAAGTGATTTATCGCCCGCAGGGAGATACCCTAAGTTGAAAACAATCAGCTTAAGCAGGGCCACTTCAGGAAGCGTTTCGTGAGACTGGTGATAAAAGCTTACGTTACAAAAAAAATCAGGAACTTCTTTTTGTAAAAGAGCTTTGGTGTTTTCTATCGCTTTTTCTTGGATGTCTATGCAAAGAAGCTTTCCATTTAAAGGCTGTAGCAATGCGGCTAAAGCAAGAGAATCTTTCCCATTTCCACAAGTAGCATCGATAACCACATCGCCAGGGTTCAATAATAAGCTCTTCCAGAAATGGTGCGCTAAATCAATCGGGGTATTAAAAAGTGGAAACTTTGATCTCATAGACACTACTATAGCAGTTGTACCTATTTTTTTCTTGTTTTCTTACACTTCAAATGGGAAGATCTTTCGAAAAATTTTTATCAATAGTGGCAAAGGGGTGTTTTGCATGGTAGCAGGAGTTCCTGTCGAAAATGGAGTGGTACGTTACATTGATGGGAAACTAGAGGACGCCCAACTTGGTTTAAATACGGTCAGCGCTGTTCCTTTGTCAGGATTTGTTACGGGACCCGCTAGGGCGGGAGTAGGAGTCGCTCAGCTTGTCACAACTATAGGCCTATCGATCATTCGAGCCGTTGATCGACGAGATCAAAGAGGGAATGACGATTGGCAGTTCGTAGTTTATGACGGCTTAGAGAGGGTCTCTCGCGGTGTTGCTAACGTTGCGGCAGGTGCAATAGAGACACTTCGAGCTCTCAATCCCTTAGTTCTTTACCATGCCATTGGAAGGTATATGGAAAGGCGAGATCGATCGACTTCGTACACGACAAAAAATGATTTCATAGAGCTCCCCCCAGGTTTAGAAGGTCTAAATAAGGCAGGATAGAAGGGAGCTCTACGGAGCTTTTCTCATTTTTAAACAAAAAACGCCGAATCAGGTTAAGACCTACACGAAAAACGCTTCTGGCCTTACGCCCATGTTTTTTGATTGATATCGGGATTTTTCTCACTTGCAATTCCCCAATCTTGTAGGCCCAGCACACGCCAATAGCCAGAATGAATATCAATTTTTCTGTTTTTTCCGGATCTGTCATGTGGGTGTCTTCCATGCGAAATCCTTTGGATTTCAAGCATGAAAATAGGGTTTCTATACCCCATCTCCAACGATAGAGTTGTAAAGGGTTAGGAAAAGTAATAGAAGAAACAACAATCATAGGCTCCTTGGCTCCTTTTGCATATTCAACAGAAGCAAAAAGCGCATGTCCCCATAGGGTAATAGGATGATTCACAATCTCTTTTTTTCTCCCTAGTTTTTTGACTAATTCTCCTATTGGAACTTGATATCCATCTCGTATTCCCTCGACCAAGAAACTTTGCTTAACTCTAATGATAAAGGGGATCTTTTCATCTATGAGAAAACGAAACCAAGACTCTCCTATGAACTCTCGATCTGCAAGCAAGACCTCTACGTTTTCCGTGCCTAGAGCTTTAATAACACGGCTCACAATATTCGTTCGATCCTCAGCTGATGAAGTTCCTCCCTTGTTCAATATCGTCCAAAAGATGGGAATGCCTATTCCAAAATGCTCGATAGAAATCATCAAAATGTTGATATGCGTTTTGCCCCATTTCCAATTCGTACGATCCATAATCAAAACGCATTTTTCCCCGAAGAAAAAGAGCTTAGCGACCAAAATGACAATAAAGCTCATGTCGAAAGAAAATCCCTTAAAAAAGCGCTGGATCCTCCGATAGGAGGATTCTTCTTTAGCGGAGCCTTGAAAGGCCTCCGCTATTTGAGTGAGGTTTATGGTTCTAACTAGGAATAGGGCTTGTAAAATTTGGGAAAGGCAGGAAATTCTGGCCTTGTTCCAATTTAGAAAATGAGATAAAGTCTTTTGCAACTCGCTGATCTGCTTCATGATATCCTCGCTGATTGATACTTAACGAGATATAGTCGCAAATCAGCGGGTTTTTTTCTTCTAATTATTCCTTGTCACTTTTTTTGTCGTGTACGAAGATCGATCGAATCGTCGATAGGTTTAAGTTATTTAAATTAAATAACATAGCTCACTTAGGTCTTTCAGTGGTTTTTAATGTTAAAAAGCGATTTTATGAATGTAATTTTCGGTTGAATTTTATTGTTTATAGTTGTATAATATGTTATTTAAAACTATAAAAATAGGATTTTTTATGAGCTCTGAAATAAAACAAGCATCTTTTCTGGAAAAAGGTTTGAATGTCGAAAATGCCATCAGCTGGATTTGTAATTGTCCTACATCAATAAAAGTTGCATCTATAGCTGTAGGCGCTGGATTACTAGCGGCCTCTTGTTTTTCCACCACAGTCAACATTAAAACCCAAGTAGTTACTTTAGGATTATTTGGAACTCTTGCCTTTCTTACAACGCTTGCTCTCAAGGTCCTCTATAGGCCTCAGCCCTTAGCCTCTTCTTTAGATGCCGTTACTTTAGAGCGTATGAAGGCGTCTAATCCGGTCAAGACATTTTCTCCTTTTAAAGCTCCAAATGAAGAATACATGCCGCCAGGTCAGGCAAATCCATTAAGTCGGAAGCTGAGAGCATTGAATAATCCTGATTGCGAAGGTTCCATATGTGGAGTTTATTTGACGAGCAATGAAAGCGGAGTGAACGAAGTAAGGAAGGCTTTACAAAAAAAACCTCATGTATCCAACAGCTGTCATATTGGATTTTCGGGATGGCATAACTTTGACATCATGAGTGTGAGAAAATCGACTTACGGGCTGATATGTGATTTTAACCCGGATAATAGATGGTTTATACAAAAAACATTACAAATCGTTAGCACTTCTTCTGATAGAAAAGAGTGTGTAGAGAAGTTGGTTTGTTTTATCGATAAAGTAAAAAAGGATTGCTTAAGGAATAGATTCTTACCTCCTTTTTCTCCGAACATACATCCAGACTTTGAATATACGACGGAAGAGCAAGAAATTAGAGCTGAGTTAGCAAGAGAGGCGAGTTGGCTTGGCAGTGATGAAAGCTTTCAATACATCAAAGGTCTAGTAATGAAGGATCGTATTGTAGCTATAACAACAAACATTCTTGAAACGGAAAAATTTCAGAAGATAGCCAAGATATATCAAGACAACTCTATTGAGATCGATTCCTTATATTTAACGAACATTAGTGGTTATATAAAAGAGGAAGATGAGGGGGCTTATGTATCTACTGTGCACGCCGTTTCTCAGGCTGGGACAATGATCATTCATTGTATTAACTGTGATTATAATGCTGATGGCCTTCCAGTTCAAAAAATTGATTTAGGAAAGCCATCTTCCCCAGAAGATGACAAAAGGTTTTTTAGCAAGAAATTCTAAAATTTCCTTGCGAAGAATTTGCATCCTCCCTTAAGATCTTGCCCATCTTAACCCCCATTTGGGGTATTAGCTCAGTTGGTTAGAGCGCCACGTTGACATCGTGGAGGTCGGCTGTTCGAGTCAGCCATATCCCATCCTTGTTTTTTATGAAAAAAGAGACCTGTTCCTTGTTTGATATCAGAAGCGCCTCAGCTTGTTTGCTAGCTTTGGCGGTAAAGCAAAGGTTTCCCTCGTGCCTTCAAGCGGGAATGAAAGTAACTCCTCTCGGCTTTTATTGCGATTTCTCCTTTTCGGAAGCCTTTGCCCCTCAGTATCTCAAACTTATCGAAGAGGTCATGCAGGCCTGGATCCGTCAAAAACTATCCATGCGTATCAGGGAAATGGTTGCTATAAGTGCTAAGGAATATTTTCTTTTTCATAAAGAACCTCTTTTAGCCGATTTCATCGAAGACTCTTCTTCTCCCTCAGTTTTCTTAGCAGAAATAGCCGGTCAAACGATTCTATCAGAGTCAGAAGTTGCTTTAGGTGACCTTGGAGAGGTTGGGGCATTTTCTTTGCAAAAAAGCGAACAAGTAGGCTCAAAATTAAGAATTTATGGAACCGCTTTTTTTGACAAAAAAGAGCTTAAAGATTTTCTGAAATTATCAGATGATTGGGAGTTTTCTTCTCATGTTGCTCTAGGTAAAAAGCTAAGCCTTTTTGAAGAGACGGGGGAAGGGGAGTGGCTTTGGTATCCAGCAGGTCAAAAAGCCAGGTCCCTCCTTAAAAAACGGATTGAAAAAGAAGAGGAAGACTTTGGTTTTAAGAAGGTTTCTTCTATTCCTGTTTGTGAAGATATTTCTTTAAATGTCTTTTTAGATCACCATCAAAAGATTTTTCAGAAGCAAAACGTCTCTAAAATCACCGAATGTGCAACTTTTTGTCTTTTAGAAGGTAATGATCCTTCAGCTGGGCTTCTAGACCCTGCTGTTTTTCAGGGGATCAGGTCCCATGTTTTCTGCCCAAAAAAAGATCTTTCGGATGAATTGATTTCTTACTTGCATTTCATGACAAAAATCTTTAAAATCCTAGGTTTTGCGTTCAGGCCCATTCTTTTTGAAGCTCGCAAGGGTAAATTTAAGGATGTGTCTTCTTCATTTTCAAAGGCTTTAGAAGGTTTTGAAAAGGAGATTCGCGTCGCTTCTGACGGCTTGCCTTGCATCGAGTGGGATGTGGTAGACGGCCTCGGCAGGAGCTGGCCAGTAGCTAGTGTCACTGCGATCCGAACGATTAAAGAAGAGTTTACAGGGTTTGCTTGCTCTTCTTGTCTATCGTTTGATCGAGTGTTTGCATTGCTTCTTGAGAAAGAAAAAGGGACTCTTCCCTTTTGGATTTCTCAGGTGCAGATAAGGGTAGTTCCCTTGCTAGCAAAGCATCGAGTTCTCGCAGAGAAAACGATGGCGGCTTTAAGATGCGAAGGAATACGAGCAGAGATCTGTCAGGACGGTAGAGAGCTTAAAACGACGCTCCGCCAGGCTCTTGAAGAAGGCGTTCCTTATGTTGTCGTAATCGGCGATAAGGAGCTTGAGACAGATACAATAACGTTAAGAGATGTGCGCGCTAAACATGCGCAATCCCTGCCTTGGCAGGAACTAATAGAAGTGTTGAAAGATAAGTAAACTAAACGGGAGTAACTGCTCTGAATTGTAGAATTAATAGAGAGATTCGCGCCTTAAAAGTGCGGTTGATCGACAAAGACGGAGAGCAATTAGGAATTGTAAGTCTGCAAGACGCTCTTGCAAAAGCGGAACTATCCGGGTTAGACCTGGTTGAAATTGCGCCCAATGCAGAGCCGCCGGTTTGCAAGGTTATTGACTATGGTAAGTATCGTTACCAAGTTACAAAGAAAGAGAAAGAGGGCAAGAAGTCTCAGCATCAGGTGAAGGTCAAGGAAATCAAGATCAAGCCGAATACAGACGACAATGATATTGAAGTCAAGACAAGACATGCTAGAGAGTTCATTGCAAAAGGAAATAAAGTGCGTCTTACTTGTGTCTTCCGCGGAAGGGAGCTCGCTCACCCAGAAATTGGTGAACGATCTGTCAAACGAATCTGCGAAGATCTGTCTGATATCGCTTCTCCGGAATCTGAAGCGAAGTTAATGGGACGTAATATGTCTGTTGTACTAGCTCCGGGAAGCAAGAAGAAAGTAGGGACCGCTACAGAAGTAAACGGAGTAAATGGAGGGTAAGAGCCGTGCCAAAAATGAAAACGAAAAAAGCCATGAAGAAGCGCTTCAAAGTCACAGCGACAGGAAAGCTTCTACAAGGGCATCCAGGCAGAAGACATATTTTAACAAAGAAATCATCTAAGCGTAAAAGACAGTTGAGAAAACAATCTCTTGTGAACAAAGCGCAAACAAGAACATATGCACGCCTGATGGGTGTTGCTTAAAAAATAAAATAGCAGGAGAAATCATATGGTAAGAGTCACAAATGCAGTGGCTACCCATCGCAGGAAAAAAAGGTTGATGAAGCAAGCTAAAGGCTTTGTGGGAGACCGTAAAAATCACCTTCGCCTTACAGCGAATGCCGTGATGTCCGCGATGGCATCTAACTATCGTCATAGAAAAGTAAAGAAAAGAGATTTTCGTCGTCTTTGGACCATTCGTTTGGGCGTGGCAGCGAAAATTAACGGAATTTCTTATAGCAAATTGATCCATGGACTTAAGAAAGCAGGATGTTTACTCAACCGCAAGGTGCTTTCTGACATGGCTATTCGCGATCCAAGCGGTTTTGCAGCAGTTGCAGGAGCAGCAAAACAAGCTTTGGCATAAGAAATAAGTCTTTTCATTTGTATCATTTCGACCTATGCTTGAGTTTTCAGGCGTAGGTTTTTTTATAGACAGTACAAGGCACACATCATGCAAGAAAAAATTCGAGAGATCAAACTCCTTTTTGAACAAGAGCTCGCAGCGGTTGATTCCACTAAAAAACTAGAAGGTCTCAAAGTAAAGTACCTTGGTAAAAAAGGTCCTATTCAAGATCTCATGGCTTCGCTCCGGAATTGCTCGCCAGAAGAGCGTCCACTTGTTGGCAAGCACATCAATGAATTAAAAGAAGAAGTTTCTAAGGTTTGTGAAGAGGCTTTTCTAGCATTTGACATAGTAGAGCAAAGAGCTCGTATCGAACTTGAAAAGATCGATATAACACTGCCTGGACGTCAAAGATTCCACGGCAAAAAACACCCTATCTATCTTCTTCGCGATGAAATGATCTCTATTCTTTCTGGCATGGGATTTTCTGTTCAATACAGTCCTGATGTTGACTCTGACTACTACAATTATGAAGGTCTTAATTTTCCTCCAGATCATCCAGCAAGGGATATGCAAGACACGTTTTATTTAGCGCCAGATCAACTTCTTCGCTCTCATACATCCAACACACAAGTTCGTGTCATGGAAAAACATCAACCGCCTCTTCGGATCATTGCTCCAGGAACTGTGTATCGCAATGAAACGATCAGCGCAAGATCTCACGTATTCTTCCATCAGATCGAAGGACTCTATGTAGCTGAAAACGTTTCTTTCTCTGATCTTTTTTCTACTATGGAAGAGTTTTGGAGCAAACTGTTCCAAAGAAATGTTGAAACCCGTTTTCGCCCAAGTTATTTTCCATTTGTAGAGCCAGGTGTTGAAGTTGACATCCGCTGTACAGCGTGTGAAGGTTCCGGCTGCAGGCTTTGTAAGCACACAGGATGGCTTGAAGTAGCCGGCGCTGGTATGGTACATCCAGAAGTCTTAAAAAATGGTGGCATTGATCCTGAGAAGTATTCTGGGTATGCCTGGGGGATGGGACTAGAGCGCCTCGCAATGCTTTTTTACGGAGTGAAAGACATCCGTATGTTTGCAGAAAACGATCTTCGTTTTCTTTCACAATTTTAACTTGATTTTATTTTAAGGTGATGTATAATCATCACCTTTCTCTCAATCGCGGAAGAGTGGCAGAGTGGCCTAATGCGGCTGTCTTGAAAACAGCAGTCCCTTCACGGGGACCGTGGGTTCGAATCCTACCTCTTCCGACAACGCAACGAAACCGAACCCTTACTTTAAGGGTTCGGTTTTTTTGTTTTTAGAGATTCTAAGGTTTGAACCATTTCGTGAACATGCACGAAATGGTTTGCTTCGTAAACTCTCATCACTCGTTTGATAGCCATTGCAAAACTTCTCATTCTAAAATCGTCATTTTCAAGTATGGAATCTATTGTTTAAGTTGTTGTTTTTAAGTGAGTTAATCATTTTTGTTAACTTAACAAAAAAACTCACTTGAATGTTTTGAGTGTTTTTATTAAGTTAAGTAAAAGGGAGGAGATGATGAAGGAACAATTAGCCTTAGATGCATTGCAACCACTGCTAAAGAAGCCCTATTTTACTTCTAAAGAAGTTCGAACCTTGGGAATTACAATAGCGACGCTTCACCATTACATCAAAAAAGGGATCATTAATAGAATTCGGCGTGGAGTTTATCAGAGCGCTACTTCTAAAAATTCGACATTTCAGTGGAGAGACCTTATAGAAGCTGTTATTTCTGTTTCTGGCGGAGTCATTTGTCTTATCTCAGCTTTAGCTGTCTATGGACTAACTGAAGAGATACCAAGACAGCATTGGATTGCGGTCAAGAATAGTACTAGCATTAAAAAGAGTAGAGAAATTAAATTCACTAGGCTGAGGAATATAGAGCTTGGAGTTACCAAGGTAGTTCTAGAAGGCGTTTCCGTGCCTATTTTCGATCGGGAGCGCACCATCATAGACTCTTTTCGCTTTTTGAGTCGTGAGACTGCAATTAAGGCCCTTAAAATGGGAGTTTCGCAAAAAGGATCTAAAAAGATCAATTTATTAAAACTTCAAGAATATGCTAAAAAATTAAGAGTAGACATTACAGATTTTCTAATGATGGTTACAACGTGAATGAGCAAGCTCTAAAAGACCGCCTTCTGATAATTGCCAAGGACAAGGGGATTCACTTTAACCAATGCTGGAAAAATCTTCTCTTGGAAAGATTTCTAGCGCGACTCTCAAAATCTTCAGAAAAAGAAAAAATAATCTTCAAGGGAGGTTTTCTCCTTTCATACCTCATTGACATTGGTCGAGAAACAATGGATTTGGATTTCTTAATGAACCGTATAAACGCAGAAGAGAAAGAAATTCGAAATTCTATTGAACGCATTCTCTCTGAAAAGTTAGAAGATGGCTTCATTTTTCTTTACGAAAAGAGCGAGTTGTTAGAGCAGCCGCACATGGCATATTCTGGGTATCGCATTACACTGAAAGTACTTTTCGGCAAAATGAGAGACAAAATTCAAATAGATGTAGGAATTGGTGATGTGGTCGTTCCTGAAAGTCGTACATTTCCAGTTTTCACACATAAAGGAAAACCGTTATTTGAGGGAGAGATCTCTTTGATGGCCTATCCCGCAGAAACAATCTTTGCAGAAAAGCTAGAAACAGTCCTATCCAAAGGTGAAAAAAATAGCCGAATGAAGGATTATCATGACCTTTTGCTCCTTTGCAGAGAGAAGGGACTTCTCAAAAGAGATCTTCTAGAGAGTGCTATAAAAAATACTTTTTCAAGAAGAGAAACTTCTTATAAGCAAATTGCATTTACTGATACAGGGTTACAGGCTCTGCAAAAATTATGGATAGCTCATCGAAAAGGTCTTGGCAACATTGCGAATGAACTGCTTCTTCCGATCGATATTGCCGAAGTGATTTCAGAAATTAACTTAGCTTTGGAAAAATGATGCTCTTATCATGCAATCCCTTTGCCATAGTTTTTCTATCAATCCCTAATCTCAACCCAATATCTCTATTGGTCATTCCTAAAATCTTCAACTCTCGAATCTTTGAGGCTAAGACTTCATGGATCGGCAAAGTTTGATGACAGGGGACTTTGAGCTTCATTGAGATTTGGGAAGCGGTACGAATTGGTCCCTCCTTCGTCCGAAAGCGCAACGAAACCGAACTCTTACTCTAAGGGTTCGGTTTTTTGTTGTTTCGATCATTTCGTTGGCATCCACGTAATGATCAAGTATCATTCTGAGAAATGCCGCCGCTATCTTTAGGTCTCTATAAATAAATAAGTTATATTTTATTTTTCACGGCCTAGGTTTTTAATTGACAAGCAACCTATATTGTCGGTAATATAACCTATTATATAGGTGTGTTATGTTAGAGTATCTTTTTTCGAATAAGAATGTGGAAAAAATATTGATATACCTTTCCTTACATGGGAAAGCCAATGCGTCAGAACTTCGAACTATTTTTGGTTCTGCCTTAGACCCCATTCAGAAAACATTACGCAAGCTGGAAGAGGGAGGTTTACTCGTCAGCTTTCTAGAAGGGAAAACACGTGTGTTTAGGTGGAATCCTCGCTATGTCTTTCTTAAAGAAATCCAATCGTTAGCTGAAAAAGCTTATGAATATCTTCCAAAAGATATTCAAGAAGCTCAATATCAAGTGACCAAAAGAAAAAGACCTAGAAAGACAGGGAAACCGTTATGAACTTTGCTAAAGTCTCATTGGAAGAACTAGCTTGCTTTGTCTATCAAACACTTAAAAGGCATGATATAGATGCCGTGCTCGTTGGTGGTGCTTGCGTCTCCATCTATAGCCATAATCGCTATCAGTCAATGGATGTAGACTTTGCTACGTATGTAGAGTTAAAACCTATAGAAAAAATCCTCGGAGAATTTGGATTTAAAAGACTCGGAAGATGCTTTACTCATGAAGAATGCCCTTACGTTATCGACTTTGTCAATCCTCCGATCACTGTAGGTCATGAAGCTGTACGCAAATTTGAAACGTTAAAAAGTTCGTCTGGAATGTTGCAGCTGTTATCCCCAACAGACTGCGTCAAGGATCGACTTGCTTCTTTTTTTCACTGGAATGACAAGCAAGCTTTAGATCAAGCCATTCTTGTAGCCAAGGAACGTTCTATCGACAGAAAAAATCTCAAAAATTGGGCTAAGGCAGAAGGATATTCAGAAAAGCTGGATGAATTTCTAAAGCAATTAGCATCTTCAAAATAGTAATCCCTTCGTCACAGTTTTTCTGTCAATCCCGAATCTCAACCCAATAAGACCCCTTAAGACTTCATGGATCGGTAAAATCTGATAACAGAGGACTTTGAGCCTCATCGGAATTTGGGAAACGGTACGAATTGGTCCCTCTCTCGTCCGGCAGTGCAACGAAACCTCACTCTTTTTGAGAGTGTGCCTTATTAAGTCATAAGTCATTAATATTTAGTTGTTAGTATGTTTTTTTGTTTTATTGTTAAGGCGTTAAAAAAACTGTTAGAGCTCTTGCTAAAAAATATAAGAGTCGGCTAATATGGAATTACAGTCCATTTTAGACGAGGTTCCATGTACTACAAGCGAAATATTGACGACTTAATAGAAAATATTTCAGATACTTTCCCGGTTTTACTTGTTACTGGACCGAGACAAGTCGGCAAAACTACTTTGCTGGAGCATCTAAAAGGGGAAGGCCGATCTTATGTAACGCTTGATGATCTTGATGAAAGAGCTTTAGCTAAAACGGATCCTGCTCTTTTTTTACAAAGACATAAACCCCCTGTTATCATCGACGAAGTGCAGTATGCTCCCGAGCTTTTTTCAGCCATAAAAATCATAGCCGATAAAGAAAAGAAAAATGGTCTTTTTTGGTTAACAGGTTCTCAAAAGTTCGAGTTAATGAAAGGGATTTCAGAAACTTTAGCCGGAAGAGTTGGCATCTGTGAACTTTTAGGATTGTCTCAAACTGAAATAGAGAAGCGCACTCATGATTTTCATCCTTTCTTACCTTCTGATGACTTTATTTCCAAGGCCTTTCTTTCTAAGCAAAAAGGGAAAGATTTACAGCAAGTTTATGAGGATATTTGGAGAGGGTCGTTTCCAAAAATTGTGTCCGATCGTAAAGTTTCAAGAGATGTTTTTTACTCTTCATACGTTCAAACCTATGTTCAACGAGATGTTCGTGATTTAAGCAAAATTGGTGATCTTGCGACCTTTCAAAGGTTTTTAAAAGTAGCTGCAGCTCGCAGTGGGCAGCTTATTAATTATGCTGATATGGCTCGAGATGTCGATGTGGATCAAAAAACAATTAAATCCTGGATCTCGATCCTCGAAACTTCTGGTTTGATTTACTTATTGCAGCCTTATCACAATAACTTGACAAGTCGACTTATTAAAACTCCAAAATTGTACTTTTTGGATACAGGACTTTGTTCTTATTTAACAGGCTGGTCTACAGCAAAATCACTTGAAGCTGGATCGATGTCCGGGGCGATCCTTGAAACCTACTTGCTATCAGAGATCTTGAAAACCTATTTATATTCTGGAGTAAAACCCAATCTGTATTTTTATCGAGACAAAGATCAAAAGGAAATTGATCTGTTGATCGAATATGATCAATGTCTATACCCGGTCGAATTTAAAAAAACAGCAACACCTACCTTAAACGCCGCTAAAAATTTTCATGTGCTTGAAAAGTTGCAGGTGCGTGTTGGACATGCTATCGTCTTTTGTTTTAAAGAAAAACCCTTGTCCTTATCAGAGACTATTACAGCGCTTCCAATAACTTTTATCTAAAAAGATTTAGCAGCCAGAGCCTGACATGAGGACTGAAGGGACTAAATGGTCCGCTTTTAACGTGTAGGTCTTATTTGGTACTACATCGACCCAGTTGGTATGAAAATCTGGATCACCGTCTCCATTGGACCAAGCGAGCACTCTAAAGTATTCTGCTTTTTGGGGAATTTTTAAACTGATCTTTCCAGTTTGAGTAAGAGATTGCATTGTTTCTGGATTTAATTTTTGTCCATGCATCAAGGCTTGGTTTTCGCTATCAACTTCTTTGTTAGAACTGGCCCATTGAACTGCAATCTTGGATTTTTGATCAGCAGCTGGATGAGGTGTTAAATTCTCTAGTACAAGATTGTCGGCAAACCCTGAAAGGGAAACGAGTAATAATGCTATGATCTTTTTCATCAAAATTTCCTTTTTAAAGTTATTCAAGAGTGATCCCTTCTTGAGGGGTGCATACAGCCTCTACACTGGTCACTTGGGGTGTTTTTAAGGGGAAGGTGCCCTCTAAACAAAGAGTGGATTTTTTCCCTGGCCCTTTAAAGGGAGCTTTTGGAATATGCACTGTCACGTTTTTGATCATATTGACAGCTTCAGCAATTTCAAAGTCGCCGACCATGCTTAAGAGCTGATAGCTTTCTTCTCTAGAAAGCCCTTGCGTACGCACTAAAAAGTCGATGGCATTTCGAGAAGCTAGTTTCATCGCTTCAAAAAGATCAGTATTGAGCCCTACGATCATCCAATGCGTCTCATTTTCGATGATGGGCCATGTAAATGCATCAGCGCCTTTTCTTTTTGTGGTGTCAGCGACACCTTCTGCTCTCAGATCTTTTCTGACGATGAATTGTAAGGAGATCCCTTCAAAGGAAGTTTCTAGAGCTGTTATATCGATTTCTCCATTGCTTTGCATCGCATGGGAATCTCCAGTCCAGACAAGTCCTCCTTTTTGGAACACAGGAACAAATAGAATAGATCCAGCTTGCAATTCTGGCTGATCTAAGTTACCGCCAAAAGGACCTGGTGGCACTGAATTGAATTCTCCAGCAACTGGCTGTGCAGCTGGGGCATCAATATTAACAGGCCAGCCTTTAGGCCAATCAAGGGGCGGTGCCACAGCAATGATGCCTGGAAAAGGTTTTAGCTGTAGACATACTCCTTTTGCAAACTCTACTGAATTGTTTTTCTTGTCATATTTAAAGTACTTGATCCTAGGTTTCGTAAACTCTGATAAAATCCCTTGAGTTGGACTTAAAAAGTTATAACCAAAATCTCCGAGCTTGATGTCAAGAACTCTAATTTCTAAAACATCTCCTGGCTCTGCACCTTCCACATAAACAGGACCTGTTAACGAGTGCATACCACGTCTTTTTTGAATGTCATGTGCTACATAAAATTTAGCAACATCAGCAGGAGTCGTTTTATTGAAGACCATCTCATGAAGGCAACTATTCCATGTTTCCATGGAAACAATGTCTCCTGATTTGACCTTGATAGCAGGGGGTTTGTTAAGAGTAAAAAGCCCGAGAGTTACCGTATCTGGGGTTGCAGCGACTTTGTATGTCTCTGCTGTAAGGGAAGAAACTTGCAAAGCTGCCACGAGCAATGAGAAAATTTTCGTTTTTGTTAGCATTTTTTGCTCCTATTAAACAAAAATCCACATGTAATCTTTATAACAAAGAAATGCAAGATTTTTTTAAAATAGGGTGATAAGTCTTCCTGTCACAGCCACGACATTGGATTTGTTCGGATGCGCTCCAGGAGTTGGAATATAGCTGAGTACAGGCTCAAAGTAGATGGACTTGTAAACTTGAGCCTGATAATAACCTTGGAACATCAGTTCTGAATATCTTGAAAAAGTATGATGGTTCAGACGCGCCCATGCCATACCAACTCCAAAAGAATCATTCGGACGTCTTGGAATCAGTGCAAAGACGGTAAGTCCTGACCCGACAAAAAGATTCATGGGAAGGGTCCTAGAGTTATTCCAACCGAGTTGTAAAAATCCAGAAACATTCCCTTTACTCGCAGCCCCCTCTTGAGATTCTTTGATCCAAAGAGCTTGAGAAGCAAAACCGTAAATTCCACCTGTTCCATCTTGTTTTTGGGAGCCCGCTGTTAATGTTCCGCTTTGATACCACCCACCGATAGCTGCAATGCCAGGTTTAGAATCCACCCATCCATATCCACCTTCCACAATGGAAAAATAGTATCCGTTAAAGTGAGGACCTGTGAGCCCCGTTTGCACGCCTTTGGCCAGATTCCCGTCGTAAACAGCCATGTTCACATAAGCTTGTTTATTAGGAGCTACAGCCACTACAACGCCGCATACAGAGTTGTAATACCCACCGATTGCTCCAAATAAGCTTGAGTTAACAAAGATCGGAGTGTAAATCAAGCCGCTTACGGAAGGGATAGAGATCGCAGGATCGCTTGTTGGAATGGGTTTAGATACGTTGTTGAAATGGTAGGTCGGAACAGATTTTCCGATGCGTATGCTGATCTTATCATCCAAGAATTTTTGCAAGATCCAGAGCTGATATAATTCGGAGCGGTTTAAAGGAGGGGAGCCAGGTAAGCTGTTATATCCTTGAACGACGCCAGCATCTGCATTAGTTGCCTGGCCATTGAATTGGAGAAACTCAGTGCCAAAAAAGGCACCTTTCCATCCGATAGCCTTTTGCAAGTCGATGGAAAGATCTAAAATAAACGAGCTATTGCCCGTCCAACGTCTATGATCATACCCACTTAGCAAAACGTTAGAATCACCCATCCATAAGCCTCCAAGCCTCACGCCAGAAGATTCTGGAATATGCATGCGCTTTCCAAGAGCTCCGGTCCCTATTAGAACATCGACAGCGCCAGGGTTCCCGCTGATCCCATAGGAGGATTCATCTGAATAGATAGGAGCACAGAGACAAAATAGGCTAAGGAGGAGTAGCGCGTTTTGTTTGGTCATTTTTCGGCTCGTTTTCGTTTTTAGTCGATGCATTTCACTTAAGTTATTCTATGCGTAAATGGATATATAGCAACAAGTATTCAATTTTAACTTGAGTCTGTGTATTGTCCAGTTTTAGAGATGTTTTTTTAAAAAAAGGGGTAGGGTAGATGAACAATTTCTTAAAAAAGGTTCAGTCGCTGATGATGTGGGGAGCCAGCGATGTGTATTTCATCTTGTCCATCTCTGTGACGATTTTTTTTGGAGTTCTTTCTCCAGCTTTACAAAAACAACTGAGCCTTACCGGTTCCCAGCTGGGGATGTTAGAATTTGTTTTTTTTCTTAGCTTTGGAACAAGTCAGCTCGTAATAGGAAGACTTATAGATTCGTGGGGTCCTAGGTTGACACTGAGCCTGTCAGCAATCGTTGCATCTTTGGGTCTTTTTTTGTTTTCGACAGCCGAAAGCTTTACTCAAGTGTTTTTAGCTCAGATCATCACAGCCGTAGGTTTTTCAACCTCCTATGTGGGAGCTGTCTATCTAGCATCTGCGTGCTTTACAGCAAAGCGTTTTGCTTTTATGTCTTCACTAACTCTAATGTCTGCAAATGTTATGTCTGCGTTGCTCATCACAGTCCTTGTTTTAGTCAACTTTGACATGTCGAACTTTCGGGGCATCATCTCTACACTCTCAGTTATTACTCTGGTTCTTTCTTTGTTTTTATTCCTGTGCATTCAAAAAAATCGAACAACTAGAAAACAAAAATCAGAGTTTTGGAAGGATTTACGAAAACTCGTGCAGGTTCCTCAATTTTGGCTTGGTGTGGTTTATTTCAGCACAAATTTTGGTGTTTTGCTCGCTTTTTCATCCCTTTGGAACATTCCAGATTCTCTTGCCTATGGACATACTATTGACACGTCAACAATGCTAAGCGCTACCTTTCGTTTTGGAAGCGCCTTTGGAGCTATAATTTCAGGATGGATTGTAAACTCTATTTGCAGATGTTCTTTAACTGTGAAATGGTACAATAGTGGAGCTCTACTTTTAGGGGCCTTTTTAATTTATGGCCCTGTATTCCCACTTCCCATGGTATTTTGTATCTTTGCTCTTTGGGGTTTTTTTCTTGGTGGAGTTTCTCAAGGATTTCCCTTAGTTGGACAATATCTCTCCCTGAGCCTTAAAGGAACAGGATTTGGGATCATGACGGCGACAGGATATCTTTTCTGCGCGCTTTTGCAATACATAATAGGAGAGCTTCTTAAAGGTTCTGCTACTTCTTTTAAAGTAGCCCTAACGCCGCTTGCCATCTCCCTTGCTTTAGGATGGATGTGCACTTTTTGGCTCAAAGATACAAAAAAGCTATAGGATCCGATGATTTCCTTGGGTCAAATCTGATGTGATATTGATCATCCACTTGCCGAATACCTTTAGATAAGAGCTCAAATCACTCTGAAAAGGGGGAGGAGAGAGTTTTAATCTATGAAGTAGGTCTTGCATCGAGATGAGAATGTTGCGAATTTCAACTGCTTGAGTGCTTTCTGAAGCTTTTTCATTACGTATAATACAATCACGTATTGGCAACAAAATTTTGAGAATAGTAAACCATGAAGGTGCATAAGAAGGAATAGGGGCGAGAATAACTGCAAGGTGATCATTTTTTGCTAATCGATATCGGAGTTGATTTCT
The DNA here is from genome assembly GCA_903824495.1 of uncultured Chlamydiae bacterium. GTDB lineage: Bacteria > Chlamydiota > Chlamydiia > Chlamydiales > Rhabdochlamydiaceae > CAIJXB01. The sequence goes on along the minus strand of CAIJXB010000049.1, from coordinate 35,333 downwards.
TAGCATATGTTTCTCAAGGAGTCCTGATGAGGAAATCTCTTCTAAAAGTATAGCAAGATTTCTTTTGCTGTAGCCTAACTCACTTAAATCTGACACAGCAAACTCAGAGCGGTTATGAGTTAAAAAAAATGTTACTAAGTCAGCTCTGGCACTAGCTCCAAATAAGCTGCGCGCTCTTATATTCAGTAAAGCAGGTGATTCAAGGGGACGCAGACATGATTTACGGCTGAAAACAATTTTCGAAGGGGGAGCATCCGCAAAAAGGGGCCACTTGGTGCCTGCTAAATTATTTAGCGAGTGGCAGTATCTTGAAAGAGGAACATATGTTGAAGTGCTTAACTCCTTCATAATAGATTTTAAACGACTGATAGAAACAAGATGATGGTACTGCGAGCACCAATCTAGCGATTCATCGCGAAGACGAGGATCTAATTCTGCTAAAACAGCTGTTAATACGATAAGCTCTTCTAAAGAGATTAAAACCTGTTGATGTGTTTGTTTCACTCCAGCCACACCAAGCTCCGTCCAAAGACTCCAAGTCAAATCAAGAAGAAGTTGATCTAGTTGTTTTTTAAGAGTAATCACGGATACTTTCCAAGGTTTGATCTAACATCATAGCAAATGCCTCTGATACATCTTGAGTAAGACACCATTTCTTTGCATATTCAAGCTCGTTAGGAGATGGTTTTAAGGCAATCAAATCCATATAGTGTTTGCTTTGAGGTTCGTGGTCGACACTTGCGTAGAGCTTTAGGCAGATTTGATCGATACGATCAGCTAAGTGTAGGGTCAAACCTTTATAATGCCGGGTATGCATGCGATTTAAGAATCCTTCAGGAAGTCCTGAGTCTAAAAGAGAAGCTGGGCCACAATTGAGCCAGTCTTCGCCCAGCTGTAGAGCTCTACCGACCTCTTGAGCAGCATCTAATAGAACTTGAGGCAATGGGAACGACGAGAAAATAGTATCATTTTCTAGGCGCGCAACAAGGTCTAAGTCTTTTGTTGTTCGATCGATTAGTCCCAATAAAAGCAATCCACCACCACCAATTGCAATCACTTCATAATGATGGCCACGGTCCTTGAGTAATTGTCCGAGAACCTCAAGAGCTTGCTCTAAACTTACAATGCTAATATTCATTTTACTCCACTTTCTCGAGCATTTTAACTTCTCGATTCGAGAACTTTAACTTCATGATAATCAAAATAACTTTATTGCACAAGGAGGTTGTTTTATCACAGTGTGAATTTTATTGAACTCGTTAGCTTGCAATATGTTACAATCTTTTCAATTTAAGAGGAAAGAATCTTATCGGCTAGTGCTGGAGGGAATAGAATCTGTTCCCTTGTTTTAAAGCGTTCTATCGCAACCCACTCAGCCCAATGAGACGTTCCTTCATGCTCAAAAATCTGAAAGCGTTTTGTTTCGTAAATTTCAGGATTTTTTAGCTCGATGGGAAACGCAAAAATGATCTCATGACCGGTATGCCCATGATGCTCATAGATATTTTCACTGATCATAGGGCTTCCTGTGATTTGTATTTCGCAGCCGAGTTCTTCTTTAAACTCTCGCTTTAGAGCTTCAGCTGCGGGCTCTCCAAATTCAATACCGCCACCGAGAGCTCTCCATCCCTTCACATCTCCATTATCGCCTAGCACTTCGCAAACAAGCAAACATCCCTTATGCTTTACGATTCCAATGGCTGCACCACGGATCCCTTGTTTGGGTCTCCACATAGATTGTCTCCTATTTAAGTTTGTAAATAGCTTCTTTCATTCTTTGAGCCGCCTCTATCAATTGCTCCTTGCTCTTAGCGCAAGAAACTCTAAAAGAGCAGAGCTCTGTGCCAAACCCACTTCCTGGCACAACAGCAACTCCGGCGGTATGTAAGAAGAAGAGAGCTATATCTAAATCGTTTTGGAGCGCACTGCCTTTACCTGGAATCTTTTTCCCTAAAAGAGAAGAAGCATCGATCATGACAAAGAAACAGCCTTTGGGGTCTTGAAGAGGTCTTAGTCCAAGCTCAGAAAGAGCTTTGACAAAGATCTCTACATTGCTCTCATATTCTTTTTGCATAGCAAGCTCCCAGGAATTTGTTTTTCCAGATATCTTTTGTTCTAAAGCGATACAGAGCATTTTTTGTACAAGGACGCTGATAGACGTGATGTCTCTAAGCTGCTCACCGCTCATAAGCTCTATGAAGTTGACCTTGCTTCCATCAGGTGTTTGACAGGATATCGGCGCTGAAATCATACCAGCTCTAATCCCAGGAGCTCCTAAGATGTCTTTTGCCAAAGATCTTATGATGAAAGATCGTGGTTTTAGCTCTGGAGCCACATTCATCAAAGAAAGCGGCGGTCCATTATGAACAGTATCTCGGTAGACTTCATCGTGGATGATGACGAGGTTTGGGTATTTTTTTAAGACGGCTACCAGCTCTAATAATTCTTCTAAACTGGCTTTTGTTCCAAGGGGATTATTGGGATCATTCCAGATGAGAGCTTTAATTTTAGGATGAGTAGATAAATACTCATCCAAAACTTGAGCTCTTTGCATTTCAAGAATAAGTGGAATAGGGACTAAGGTACCTCCACTATTTTTCACTTGATTTTCATAAGCTGCAAAGTAAGGTGCAAAAACGGCTACCTCATCGCCGCTTTCAATGAGAACATTCAAAGCATTCGTCAGCGCTCCGGTTCCGCCGTTTGTGACCATGACCTCATCTGGAGTAAACCCTTCCACTACTTCAGGAAAGGTTTCTGTGTAAAACTTGCTGATCCATTTTTTAGTTTCCATGGTCCCAGATGAATGGCTATAACCCATTTCTAAGGAAAGCTCTTCAGAAGAAAGTTTTTTTAGATCTTCTAAATAGGCAATGAAAGGATCTAAAACACCTAGGTTCATCCCAATATGGGGCTGTCCAATGCTCAAGTTAATGACGGGGGAGAGCCCTAAAGCGAGCCTTTCTGCATTGACTTGAGAGATCTGGTAAAACATTTGCCGGATCTGATTGATGGGTTGTTTGGCACTTGAAGCCGGGCTAATCACTGGCTGCTCAGAATAAAGAGCTGCAGAAAGAAGAAAAGAGAGAAGGAGTTTTCTCATAGTTTGGCCTTATGTATGGAAAAAGCGAGTAGTTAAGACTGATCCTGGAAATTTGTCTAGCAGTTTTTAGAGGAAAAGATTAAGCCACATCTTTATACTCTCTCCCTTTATAGGGAGAGCTATGCATAAGTACGAAGATCTGATCACAATCTTTAACCAGTGTTTTGAAAAGGAGTACAACACCCAGCTTATAAAGGGAGGGGATGAGCCTATTTATCTACCGGCTGACGAAACAAGGCCCTATCACGCCATTTATTTCGCTAGAGGCTTTTTTGCAAGCGCTCTGCATGAGTGCTCTCACTGGCTGATTGCCGGAGAGAAAAGACGTCTTCAGGTCGATTTTGGATACTGGTATGAACCCGATGGCCGCACAGCTGAGCAGCAAGCTCTCTTTCAAAGCGTTGAAGTAAAGCCCCAAGCCATTGAGTGGATCTTATCTACCGCAGCAGGGTTCCCTTTTCGTTTAAGCATCGATAACCTAAATGGAGAAGAGACCGACTCTACCGCCTTTAAAACAGCCGTCTATGAGCAGGTCAAATCCTACTGTGAAAAGGGACTATCACCAAGGGCTAGTAGCCTTAGAGCTGCTCTATGTCAGTTTTACGGCACGAGCGTAGCTCTTACTATGGATGACTTTAATCTTGAGGAGCTTTAAAATAGTGCTCAAAAAAACAATTATTTTCTTTTTTATGATTTATTGCGCAGCTCCCATTATAGAGGCTTCTTGTTTTGTCCAAGTACCTGAACATCCTATAGCAAATGACTCTTTACAAGTAGGATCCGAACGTCCTCTTCTGGAGTGGACGGATTCGGATCATGAAAGTTCCTTTGAATATCTTCAAAAGATCGTATCTTTTTGGCAGGAAAACCAGATAGCAGACGATTATTTAGTCTATGGAAAACACACTAAGGAGTCTTCATCTTTTCATTGGGAAATCGTACCTCATTATAAAGATTCTCTCTTTTGGGATTTCCAACAGCAGCTATCAGTCCTTTGGAATATTTCGTTTGGTTCAGGAGCTTTACCCCCCGAAGTCATGGAAGAAAAGGCCAAAGTCATAGACCGTCTTTTTGAGCAGACTATCTTAAATCCGCAAGATCGTGGGGTTCAAGGAGAGGATCCTTTTTGTAAAGATGAAGTCATAGAAAAACAATGGGTCTTAAAAGGGGATAGGGTTACTGTTCTTTTCAATTATGCCCCCATTGGTTTCGGAGGAGAGAGGCTTCACTTTCTTATCATTCCAAAGGCACATAAGGAGAGATTTGAAGATCTGTCTTCTCAAGAATATGTAGAAATTTCTCAATTTGCAGCTCGATTGATCCAAAAATATTCAGATAAAGACGCCTATCTTTTTCATAAGTCCGGAAGGGCTGCCGGACAGACGGTCCCGCACTTCCATATGCACCTTGTTTTTACAGGCAGCAAAGTTCAAGATATTTTTGGAAAACTAACCGTTTTTAAAAATATGCTTTTAGGTTCTTCTCCGATGAGTGCTGTAGAGCTACGCACTAGGGTAGAAGAGCTTAGATTAGAACTTTAGTAAACTTTTTATTTGAGATCGGAAAAAGTCTTTCAATTATAGCCCTTGTCATGCATACTATGCTCATTATTATAGTTGTCTTACACAATCTTAATTAAAACGGGTTTAACATGAGAAAATTAATTCAGGGAATTGTAGATTTTAGACAAAACCTTACAAAAGAAAAGCGGGAGCTTTTTGCAAAGCTTGCTTTGGGTCAAAAACCCGACTCTCTTTTCATCGCATGTTCTGATAGCCGTGTGGTTCCAAATCTCTTTGCTTCTACGAACCCAGGTGATCTCTTTGTTTTAAGAAACATCGGCAATCTAATCCCTGCTTGTGGCTCTGATTCTCAAGACCACAGCTCTTCTGCTGTCATTGAATTTGCGGTTCATTCCTTAAATGTTTTTGATATCATCATCTGCGGCCACTCTGAGTGCGGCGCTATGAAGACTTTGCTTGAAGGTGCTCCTGATTGCTGCGGCCATTTAAAACAGTGGCTTAAGCACGGTGAAGAATCATTAAATAAGGTAAGAAACGGTTTTACATACGATCCGTCCCTTTCTGAGCAAAATCAACTCTCCCAAGTCAACGTTCTCCAGCAAATGGAGCACATCGCAAGTTATCCGTTCGTTCGTGAGCGCTTAGAAAGAGGAGAGATTAGACTCCACGGCTGGTGGTTTGATATCGCAGCGGCCCACGTCCACTGCTATGAAAAAGACCTTGGCCGCTTTGTCCTTATCGATGAAGAAGAGGGCAAGTTGATCTTAGATAGACTCGGTGAGCTCTGCGCTAAATAGTCCCAGAGCGTTTCCGGCAACTCTTTGTTTACGCGTGATTTCGTGCATGCCAAACTTTTCCATGATAGCGTATATAAGACAGATTCTTTCCACTAATTCACTGTCAATTTTAGGATTTCCAGCAATCTGTTCAATCACGCCTTTTACTTGCTTTTTAGTGTAAGTATCAGATCCGGTGTACGTCGCTATCTTGGCAAAAGGGCCAGTGCCCGCTAAGGCCACAACGGTTGCTCCTTCTAATTGGCTTATAAGCCAACTAGGAGGAGAAGGGATCTTATCTTGAAGGCTTTTTATGAATGCATCGCATTCTAGAAGTGTAATGGGCGCAATAACAGATTCGTTAGTATAGGTCTTTTTTCTTACCTCTTCTGTAAGAACTTTGGTTACGATGCTGTTCCCTAAAGGAGCTCCATAGACCTCGTATTCTTCTCCATTTTTTGCTGTAAGCTGAAAGCTCCCGCCTCCTATATCCCAAGCGATGAGTTTCTCCTCATCTAAATTAGGGAAAAAAGCCATAGCAGTACGAAACCCTAAAATGCCTTCTTCTTTTTGAGAAATGATCTTCAGATCATCTATTCCAGATCCGTGCCTTAGCAGATTTAAAAAGAGCTCTCCATTTTTGGCTTTGCGACAGGCTTCTGTTGCAACACCTTTAAAACTTGTGGCCCCATGCTCTTCTGCGCAGCGCTTCAACTCTCTTAAAGCCTCTAGAGCATTCTGTTGCATTACATCACTGAGCATTTGATCGGAGCTTCCAAGTAAGTCTTTAGCAAGAGCTACATTGATCATTTTAGAATATCTAATTTGGATCTTTTTGCCTTCCACATCGGCAACTAGGACCCTAAACATTCCGGAGCCGAGATCAAAAGCTGCTTTTGTGTCAGCCGTAGCCATAGTCATAGTAGAACCTGTAAACAATGATAATAATAATGCTTTTTTGAACATAAAGACCTGTAAGAAAACTCTAAAGATGGATACAATGACACTTTTCCCATTTAACATCTACAGTAGAAACATGACAGATTCCTTAGACAACATTTCTGAAGAGATCGCTAAAAGGCGCACTTTTGCGATCATCAGCCACCCGGATGCGGGAAAGACCACTTTAACTGAAAAGCTTCTTTTATACTCCGGCATGCTACAAACGGCGGGGATTGTGAAGGGGAGAAAGGGGAGGAAGGCAGCAGCTTCTGACTGGATGGCGATGGAGCAAGAAAGAGGGATCTCGATCACATCTTCAGCCATGCAATTTACCTACAAAAATGCCAAGATCAACGTTTTGGACACGCCTGGGCACGAAGACTTTTCTGAAGACACCTACCGCACTTTAACAGCTGCTGATTGCGCCATCATGGTGATCGATGCTTCCAAAGGGGTAGAAAAACAAACAAGAAAGCTATTTGAAGTATGTAGGCTCAGAAAAATTCCTGTTCTTACATTCATTAACAAAATGGATATGCCAGGAAGAGAGCCTCTTGATCTCATGAATGAAGTGGAAAACGTGCTTCAGATTCATTCCTTTGCGATGAACTGGCCGATTGGAAATGGTAGGGATTTTAAAGGGGTTGTAGATAGGATCACCCAAGAATGTATCTTTTTTACCAAGACATCTGTAGGTGGAGCTCAAAAGGCTGATATCTCAAGAATTCCTCTTCATAGCCAGGAAGCTCAAGATAGAATTGGCAAAGAAGAGCACGAGGCTCTTATCGGAGAACTCGAGCTTTTAGAGCTAGCTGGAAATCCTTTTGCTAAATCTGAATTTTTAGCAGGGGATGTCACTCCTGTCTTTTTTGCTTCTGCTTTAACAAACTTTGGAGTCGAACCTTTTTTTGATGCTTTCATCGAACTTGCACCATGTCCTCACGCAAGACTAGCAAACCGCACAGATGGCACTGAAATTGCCGTCGATCCAGTAAAAGAGCCTTTTAGTGGATATGTGTTTAAACTGCAGGCGAACATGGATAAAAACCATCGCGATAGCATGGCGTTCATTCGTATTTGTTCTGGTCGTTTTGAAAGGAACTTAGTTGTAAAAAATGAGCGCCTCTCAAAATCGATCCGCTTATCCCATCCTCACGGGATGGTGGCAGGGGAGAGGACCACTTTAGATTTTGCGTACCCTGGTGATGTCATTGGAGTGATCAATCCTGATTTCTTCTCTATTGGCGATACCATTTCTGTGAATGGGGGATTTTCCTTTAAGCCGCTTCCTCAGTTCCAGCCAGAGATCTTTGCTAAGATCCATCCTAAAGATGTCGGCAAAAGAAAGTCTTTTGATAAAGGTGTTGCTCAGCTTGTTAGTGAAGGTGCCATTCAGATGTTAAGACCTTATGATGGCATCGGAGACCTGATCTTCGCCGCAGTGGGCCAACTTCAGTTTGAAGTGATGCAATACCGCCTGCGAGATGAGTATGGTGTCGATACGTCCGTCTCTTTTCTTTCCTACCAGTGTAGTGCTTGGATCATAGGAGACATGAAGACCTTTGTTAAATCATCCAGCTCAGGCGTTGTCCAGGACCAAAAAGGGCGCCCTATGGCCCTTTTTGCAGGGGTCTGGGAAAAGCAGTACTGCATGAAGCAAAACCCGAACCATCAGCTAGTTGATGTAGTAGTGTAAGTTGCTTGTATTTAGGTGCTTTAGGCGGTCTTTTTAAATTAATCGCTGTAATTGAGTTTTTATTTTAAATTTGATATAATTTATTGATAATTATATTAAATTTGTTGGTTTTTTTATGAATGTGAATAGCACTCAAAATATTGCCGCCACGGCAAATAGCGAAGACCAAGTCCTAAATCCAGATAGGACTGACACATTGCTTCTCATATTGGAAGATGTTTTGAAGTACGATCCTGAAGCTGTTAACAATGTAAAGCTAATCTCAAGACCCTTTCATTTTACGGTCGAAAAAAGACGCAATCCTCTTTTTACAATTGGACAAATTTTTGAAGAGGTGATTGTTCAAGTAAACGATACAAAAATACAAAGAGATTTAAGAATCATACGATCTCAATTGAGAGACGCTCAAACCTTTGTAAAGGTAACGGATTATAAAAATCACTCGCTTTCTATTGCCAAGGGATTCGTTCGTAATTTGAATGAGGTATCACCAAAGATAAAAAAGCTGGTCGATGATCTGATGAACGCTCCTACTATTGAAGGAATCGATCAAGCTATAGAGCTTGTAAGTGTTATTAAAAATCCATCCCCTCAATTGGATATGCTGATTTCTCTTACAAATAAGATAACATCACAAATGACTCCCGTTAGAGTCAAAGTTCGCTTCGAAAATCTTGCAAAAATCGTTAAAATTGGATCTACAATCGAAAATCCGCAAGAGAGAAGCTTATTCATGTTTAGCACTCAAATGAATCTTATCGGCATCATTCCAATTGCAGCCCGGCTCCATGATGAAAGAGAAATCACTCAAGCTCTTGCATCGATTGTTGATTCTCTTTTCAAAATGGGAGCTGTAGGTGAAGATAGAACTTATACGGAGGTTCGACGAAGCAATTATCATGCTCTTGATGTAGCAATGAGACTTCTTGCTGAAGTGCCTGACGAAACTTTAAAAAAAGATAAACTTGAGGTGTTTTTCACTATTTTTAATAGACAAATTGAAACGGTAGCAGAAATTACAAACGATGACCAAACACTTTGCAGATATGCTTACGACTCTTTACTTACCTCAGCTTATGGATCAATCCAAATGGTAAAATCTCTTCCTGTTGAAGAGACTTCTATAACCACTTCTTTCTTGAGAATGGTTGGAGTTACAGGCATAGGGCCAAAAGAGGAAACAAAAAACAGATTTCTTTCTGTGCTTTCAAAGACCTTTGCTCAGATGAGACAAACTTTTGAACAGCTACCTGATCAATATCTACTGCAGGAGATTAACGCGATGCAGGATAGAGAATTCCCTCAAGGGATCCTATAGGACTTAGCCGTTTCCAAATAGGCCTTGATCTGTTCTTGCTCCCAAGTTTCATTTTTTTTAAGCTCTTTAGCTAAGAGCTTAGCAACAAGCGGCGCCGCTTCAATACTTGCCTTTGCATCTAAAAGAAGGGACCTCGTTCTACGAGCCAAAACATCTTCAACAGTAAGTGCCATTTCTTTGCGAGCAGCAAAGACGACTTCTACTTGTTTATAGGGGAGTCTTGGATGAATACACTTATCTAAATGTTTTCCTTCTTTTTGGATCATCGACTCTAATATTGCACTATCAGATCCATAGAGGCTCCAAGGATCTTGTAGATCCATTTTTTTGTCAGTAAATCCATGTAAAGGAAGCGTTCTTGTAATACAAGGATGATCTGGAAGTGAACTTGTTTGGATCGCCTTATCAATGACATCTTCTGCCATTTGACGATACGTTGTCCACTTGCCACCTGCTATGGTAATGAGTCCTGATGCAGAGACAAGGATCCTATGATCCCGAGAAAGCGCAGAAGTTGCGCTTTTTTCATCTGATTTGACAAGAGGCCTGATCCCTGTAAATACACTTAAGACATCAGAGAGCTTTGGCTCTTTACTCAAATAACGCGCTGCGTGTTTGAGTAAAAAGGAGATCTCTTTTTTTAAAGCATGAGGCTCTAATGACACCTTGCTAATCGGTATATCGGTTGTCCCAAGCAAGACCTTATCATGCCAAGGAACTAGAAAAAGAACCCTGTTGTCATCTGTTTGAGGGATCAAGATAGCAATGTTAGACGGTAAAAACTCCTTTGGAAGCACCAGATGAGTACCGCGACTTGGAGCAACTAAAGACAAGACCTTTTTATCATCCATGCGGCGGATGTGATCGGAAAATGCGCCTGTTGCATTGATGATCACTTTGCTTTTAAGTTTGTACTCTTTGCCATTTGTCTGATCTTTTACTTTGACACCGACAATATGACCCTTTTTTTTGATAAGGCTTACTACTTTGATGTAATTGATGAGAGTTCCGCCAAGATCTGTGGCCGTACGTGCTAAGGTGATTGCAAGTCTTGCATCATCAAATTGCCCATCATAATAGATCGTGCCGCCTCGTAAATGTTCAGGCTCTAACGTTGGAATCTTTTTTAGCGTTTCTTTGGTATCCAAATGCTCAGAGGCTTGAAGCCCCAAACTTCCTGCTAAAAAGTCATAGAGCTTCACTCCAATACCATAAAAAGGACCTTCCCACCATTTGTAGCTCGGAACCAAGAAGGGGAGTGGATGGACTAAATGGGGGGCGTTCTGACAAAGAAGACCTCGCTCTCTAAGAGCTTCAATAACAAGTGATAAATTTCCTTGCTGCAAGTATCTAAGGCCCCCATGGATCAGTTTCGTGCTACGGCTTGAGGTTGCCTTAGCAAAATCGTGCTGCTCAAGCAGCAACGTTTTAAAGCCACGAGAAGCACTATCAACCGCGGCTCCAAGGCCTGTGGCTCCGCCTCCTATGATCAAAACATCCCAACTCTCAGGAAGCTCTTCTAGCAGTTTTAAGTTTTGATCTCGGTTCATTCGTTTTTTTCTTCCCAGCTCTGAGTCACATCAACAGCTTTTTGCCATTTAAGGTAATTCTTTTGGATCTTTTCTTTAGGTAAAACCGGAGAGAACTCTTTTTCTGCTTTCCAGTACGTTAAGATCTCTTGCTTATCTTTCCAAAAACCAACAGCAAGACCTGCTAAGTAAGCAGCACCTAGCGCTGTGAGCTCTGTAATGACAGGTCTTATGACAGGCACACTCAAAAGATCCGCTTGGAACTGCATAAGTAGATCGTTTTTAACAGCGCCGCCATCGACCCTGATCTGACGGATAGGAATGCGAGCGTCGGTTTCCATCGCTTTTAAAACATCGGCGACTTGATATGCGATGCTCTCAAGAGCAGCTCTTGCAATATGACCTTGCGAAGTTCCTCTTGTGATTCCTAAAATCATTCCTCTTGCATACGGGTCCCAATGGGGGGCTCCAAGACCTGTGAATGCCGGAACAAAATAGACCCCGTTTGTGTCAGGAACAGATTTTGCTAGCTCTTCAATTTCAGAGGAGTTTTCAAAGAAGTTCATTTCATCTCTTAGCCACTGAACAACAGCTCCTGCAATGAAGACGCTACCTTCAAGGGCGTAGGCTGTTTTTCCTTGGATGGTGTAAGCAATCGTTGTGAGCAGTTTTTTTTGTGAAAAGACAGGGGAGGGCCCTGTGTTCATCAGTAAAAAACACCCTGTTCCATAGGTGTTTTTTACCATTCCTTCTTCTAAACATGCTTGTCCAATCAAGGACGCTTGCTGATCTCCAGCAATACCGGCGATGGGGATCTTGCAAGAGAAAACTTCAGGGGAGGTTTCTCCGTAGATCTCGCTACAAGAGCGCACTTCGGGGAGTATTTCTTTGGGGATCTCTAATATTTTTAAAAGCTCTTCGTCCCACTTGTGCTCTAAAATGTTATAAAGAAGGGTCCTTGAGGCGTTGGTTGTATCTGTGATGTGCACTTTTCCATCGGTCAGCTTCCATACAAGCCATGAATCAACAGTTCCAAAAGCGAGCTCGCCTCTTTTGGCACGATCCAAAGCTCCCGGCACACTTTTTAAAATCCAATGAAGTTTTGTTCCTGAAAAGTAAGGGTCAAGAAGAAGGCCTGTCTTTTTATTGAAAAGGGGCTCAAGTCCTTGATTTTTTAAGCTTCTACAAAGCTCAGTTGTTCTTCGATCTTGCCAGACAATGGCATTAGCAATAGGAATACCTGTTGCTCTATCCCAAACAATGGTTGTTTCTCTTTGGTTTGTGATGCCGATCCCTGCAATATTTCTTGCGGACACGCCACTATGGGCCAAGACTTCAATACAAACAGCAAGCTGCGTTGACCAAATTTCTTGAGGGTCATGTTCCACCCATCCAGCCTGAGGGAAAATCTGCTTAAACTCTTTTTGAGCTTTCCCTTTTACCTTTCCTTCATGGTCGATTAAAAGAGCTCTTGAGCTCGTTGTTCCTTGATCTAAAGCAAGAATATATTGCACTACGTCCTCCCCATTTCTTCTTGAGTGTGTCTCATTTTTAACTGTTGCTGTCAATAATTTTATTGACTATAGTCCAAAGTTAAACAGGGGAGGAAAAATATGCTAACGATGTTCTTAGGAGAGCTTTTTGGAACGTTTTTAATGATTTTACTTGGTAATGGTGTTGTAGCTAACGTTTTACTTAATCGATCTAAAGGCATACACGGCGGATGGATCGTTGTTGCTTTTGGCTGGGGATTTGCAGTAGCAGTTGCTGTTTATCTAGTTGGCGTTTTAAGCGGAGCTCATCTAAACCCAGCAGTCACTCTTGCTTTTGCTCTTTCAGATCCTGTCATTTGGCCTTTGGTTCCGATCTACTGGCTCGGACAAACTCTTGGGGCTATTCTTGGCGCTTTTTGTGTATGGCTTACTTACTATCCCCACTTTAAAGCGACAAGAGATGCTCACTTTAGACTTCTTTGCTTTTCAACAGTCCCGGCAATCCGCAACCTCAAGTGGAACATTGTAACTGAAATCATAGCAACTGCCGTTTTAATCATGGGGCTCTTTGGAATCATTGCCTCTCACAATCACCTCTCTGCAGGACTTGGTCCTTATTTAGTGGGTATACTCATTGTAGCGATTGGTCTGTCGCTCGGAGGCCCTACTGGATATGCGATCAATCCTGCAAGAGATTTAGGCCCTAGAATTGCCTACACAATCCTTTATGGAAAAAAAACAGCCGACTGGAGTTATGCCTGGGTTCCAGTGCTTGCACCTTTTGTAGGAGCTGTGATTGGTTTTGGCCTGTATAAGATTCTTTTTTGATTTTTCTTGAGTCTAACTCCTCCGTTCATTAGCATTTCGTTAATTTTCTGCAAATTTATTAACGGAGGAGATCCATGAACAAGAACCTTTTCAATAAACTATTCCTAACGGTTGGCGCCTTTTTTATCATTACCGCAACACCAGCTCTCCATGCTTGGACCTATCATCCTGCTCCCGGCTCTCATATTGCTTCAAACGAAGATGGTCCCTGTCTTTTAACACTTGAAGATGGTTCTCAATGGAAAGTTGCAGATTCTGAGCAAGGAACCCTAAATCGTTGGTTTTGGTATTCAGGCTACGCTCCAGTTCCTGTAACCATCACTCCGAACTACGCTCCAGGAACTAACTACGGATACTACCTTACCTATCAAGGATCGTATGTGAAAGCGAATCTTGTAGCCTCTCCACTTCTTGACAGTCCTTATACTGTGACCATTACAGGGTTTGATAAAAACCAACCTGGTAAAAGAGCGATCTACCTCAGCAACGGCACCTATTGGAGTGTTGCGTTAGCTGATTGGGACCGTATTAAAAATTGGTACGTCAATGACCTCATCATCGTTGGAAAAAACTCAGAGTGGTTTACCCCAAATACTCACATCCTCATCAACATCCACACGAACACCTTCGTTCGCGTTCAAAAACTATAACTAGGGGATTTTTATGGCTTATGATTATGGAAATTATGCAAATAGGGATGTAGATCCTCAATATGCACAAAGAAGACCTCAAGAAAACAACTCTACGCTCTATTTAATCGGGAAGGTCGCTCTTTGCGCCCTTTCTTGGTACGCCACTATCGTACTAGACAGTCCTATCTTAGCGGCTGTGACTGTAGTGATCGGAGTCTCGATCATCTATGATCTTTTCTGCATGGCATTAGGAGGCGATGAGCCTCCAACAAGAAGAGAGGATAATGATGGTTATGTAAGGGTTAATGACAGACCACAAACTCATATTCCTGTCGCTCTAGGCAAAGAACATGCAAGAAGAGGGACAGGCTATGATGAGCTTTATCAACCCATCTCAGTTTTTCCACCTAAACAACAAACCCATGGAACTAAAAGACGTGATAACGCTGGTCGAGGTAATACTGGACCAAGGACTACACGTGCTAACGTAGGAGCTAGGGATCCTATGCATAGAGTGCCATTATCTGCTCCTCCGCCTGTACCAACTTCTGTATTGTCAAATAAACGTACAGGAGTTGGAGATAGAGATGAAAAGGAAGCTTTCTTTGCATCTACAGTCTTGAGCTCTATGCCAGATAACGTTGAATACACTGTGTCATCGAATAGACGTGTGGGATTAGGTCAAAGAAGAGAAGTCAATTCTTCTTCTCCTCCTTTTATTTCAATAGATGCATCGGAGTGGAATAATCCCGATAGCGCTGTTTCAGGATTGGGAAATCGCGATGCTAACGACTTTCCTTTTCCTGTATCCCAACAGAGTCGTCCGCCATTAGGAGAAAGAAATAATAAGCCTTCTTCTTCTGGAGATAGTTTCGCAGAGCTATTCCGAAAAGAAGGTCCTCCAAACGTAGTTTCTACGGCGCCTCCTAGACCTCCACCAATACCTCCATCAACTTCTGGAAACACCCGAACTGCAGCAGCAGTTAATGGAAATCGCGTTGGACTAGGAACTCGTTCTAATCTAGAAGATTAATCTTCTTTCTTAAAGGCAGCAAGACCCCTTGCTGCTTTTTTCTTGAGACAAACTCAATAATTTCTTAACATCCGGTTGAGACCACAAAACTATAACCAGGTGTGCCATGCAGAAAAACCCATTCAAGATGTTCAGCGGACTATTCATTGTTAGCGCTTTTTTAGAGCTGCAAGCGATGGAAAGCAGGCTAGCTTATGATACTCACGTAAGTCTAGAAATGTCAGAGACTTCTCTTATAACTCTTGAAGATGGCTCTCAGTGGCAAGTCTTTGGTGTGGATGAGCAGCAGCTGGCCAATTGGTATGATCGGCATACTCTAGCCCCAATAACAATCACTCCTAATTACTTATGGGATCGTGGTTACAACGGGTATCTTCTTAGTTACCAAGATACCGCGTCATATGTCACTGCTAATTTAGTAGGGGCTCCTTCAAAAGAGAATCCCTACACTCTTACCATTGCAGGAATGGATAAAAATGCTCATGGCAACCCTCATAGGGCTTACTATCGAGGTTGTGTTTATTTGAGCAATGGAAGCTTTTGGGTTGTGTCGATGTTTGATTGGGAGCTGATTGAAAATTGGCAAGTTGATGATATCGTCATTGTAGGAAAAGAAGGTGGATGGTTCCCTCATAGTTCACATATTCTTATCAATACGAATACAAAGACGTTCGTTCGAGTTCAAAGACTCTAAAAAAATCATGGTGGCAGGTTACTAAAACTTGCCTAGCCACTTGTTTATTTCTTCTTAACAAAAGTTTTCTTTGATTTTTCTTGAGTCAAACTCTTCTGTTCATTAGCATCTCGTTAATTTTTAGCAAAATTCTTATATAGGTAGGCCAATGCACAAAAAAATTTTCAAACCACTGATTCAAACTGTTCTGTTTTTTAGCCTTACAACTTTTGCAAGTGTCGGGGCTTACGAGGAGTATTTAACACATGATACTCATGTAGCTACTGACAATCCAGAGTCTAGCCATTTAACACTTGAAGATGGATCTGAGTGGAAAATTTCTGATGCAGATTTAGATGAGCTTCATCATTGGTTCGCTCATAGCGCCGTAGCGCCAGTGATCATCAACCCTAACTATGGATCCAGCAAAAACTACTATGGATACTACCTCACTAATGAAGATACAGGATCGTATGTTAAAGCTAACTTAGTAGGAGCTCCTCTAAGAGAAAACACCAACACCGTCACAATCCTCGGACTTGAAAAAAGCTCTTTTAATAGAGGCTGTGTCTATTTAAGCAATGGGACCTTTTGGTGTGTAGCTCATGCAGATTTAAAGCTACTTAAAAACTGGCACACGGATGACCTTGTGATCATAGGCAAGAACACAGAGTGGTTTTCTTACGAAACCCACATCCTTATTAACGTTGAAGCTAACACATTCGTTCGAGCCCAAAGAATATAATTTAGGAGACATATATAATGAATAATCTTTCTGCTATTAATAACACCCCTACTTTGGTTCAAGAAATCGCTCGTCAAGTTAGCACTATAGCTACTATGATCGGTAGAGTAGCTCATGCAGCGATCTCGTATCTTGTAGCGACCCTCCGAGCCGTTCCACCTCTTTTGCCCCTAATGATCGTCGTGGTAGCAGGTGTTACTATCGCTGCCATCATCATCCGAAATGTGCTATACCCAGAAGCTTCTTCTAGCTCCCAGGCCCCACCACCGAATCAGCAGCAACCTATAAACGATGGTTCTAGCGTGCAAAGACCTTCATCTAATCGAAATAGAAGACCTGTCGTTGAGACAAAATCAGAAGGAGAGATACCTTCTAATATAACTAGAAAACGAGCAGCGAATCCTAATAGAGTTGGTATCATAGGGCCCAACCCTACACCTTTTGATTCGATGGCTGGTAGAATTAGAACAACTATACAGAGTTCGTCAGGATCAGATAGTGGCTCTAATGAAGAGTCTCGTACTAAAAAGAAATCTTCTAATGAAAGCAAAGCAGCAAATGCTTCTGATTTCTCTATTGACACCGTACACGAGCAAAAAAATAGTGAAGATGAACTAGAAGAAATAATAAATCCGCTACCCATTAATGTTGATGTCGTTCATCTAATTGCAGAGGATAAATCTCGTGTTACATCTTCACCATCTCAGATGCCAAGAGTTGAAACGAACCCTAACATTGCGATCACAATAAAAAGTGATGATGAGAATGAAGATTCGAAATCTGAAAAAGAAAAAGATTCAGTGCCTATTGAGCACCATTCTCCTATACTTTTTGATGTGATAGTAGAAAAAGATTTGGATAATTCTCAACATAAAAAAGATGAAACAGACCCTACAGAATCTTTAGCCATTATGCCTACGGAAGAAAAAGTTGATGAAGACGATAATGGCCTTATAAATTGTTCGAGAGAGTCCTCTTATTCAACAAAGACAGATCCTACAAGCGATCCCAAGAGGAAATCGAGAGTTCAGAGGTTGGTTAAAGCGTTTTCATTTGGAGTGAAAGAAAAAAAAGAATCAACTCTAACGACTGCAAGTCTAAACAATCATCGAAGCTCTTCAACGAAGATTCCTAATTCACAAACTCAAAGTGAAAAAGGAGATGGTAAGGCTTCAAGTTTTAGTTTTAAGAGCGTTGCTTCTACTGTTCGTTGGGTCCGAAAAGAAGAAACTCCTGTTGCGACAACTGAAGTTTCTCAAGACAAACCTATAGTAGAGCCCCAAAAGAATGATAAACCTCCTTTTTCAGCTAAGACAGCGTGGAAAAATGCTATTCATAAAGTAGCCAAAAGAAAAGCTGGAGAAAAATATAACATTGACCTAATTGGCCCGGTTCCTGAGTCGAAAATCGAAAAATCTCTATCGCAGGAAAACGATCCCATCACTGAGGAATGGATATTTGGAAAGAAGGATTCAAACCTAACACCTGTTGAAGAACTTAATGAAACAGCGAGCGTTTCTTCTACCGATAATCGGAAGGATGTCAAAGTTTCTGCCTAATTCTCACCTGTAAAAGCAGCAGGCTTCCCTGCTGCTTTTCTCTTATTAAGATGTCTTATTATCAGATAGGACAGTGTAATGATAAAAACTCCTACCATAAGCCATCCCATCACGTAAAAAGTATCGGCGAGCGCTAAAACGTCCGCTTGTTGATCAAGAGCTTTATTTAGGAGAATGTCTGACTCTGTGCCTTTCACTCCATAAAAAGAGAGGTTAGAAAGATACTCTTGAGTTTGCTCGGAATAGGGAGTGAGCTGCTCTCCAAGACGCTCGTGATAAAAAACCCTTCTTCTAAACCAAATCGTTGTGTAGACGGCGCAGCCAAGAGACCCTGATAGAAGACGGAGAGATTGAAAGATTGAAAGGCCTTGCGGGTGCAGCTTTTCAGGGAGCTCTTTTAAAAGAGCAAAGAGCAAGGGGAATAAAAAAAAGGCAAGACCAAAGCCTGTGATGGTACGGGCGATTGCTAGCCTTCCAAAGTTGATCTCTGCATTAAAATGTGTCGAGTAAAAACACGAGATGGCAAAAAGGGCGATTGCAATCAAAACAATCCAAAGGGAAGCTACATGAGCAAACCATTTCTCTAGCGCTAAAAAGAGAACGCCACCAGCAACTGCCATATGGGCAATCAAAAGAGAGATCCATAAAGGTGTGTAGGTCGCATCGATATTGAGCCATAGGGCAAGTAATAAAATCGTTCCGAAGTAGGCGGAGAAAAGAAACATCAAACAAAAGATCGAAAGGGAAAAAATAGGAAGTTTAAAAAGTTTGAGGTCCATAAAGGGATTCTCGTGGTTCCATTCCCAAAGACAGAAGAAGGGAAGACAAAGTCCTGACATGACAAATAAAACACAGATTAGGGGACTTCTGAGCCAGTCTAGCTGCTGAGCTAAAGTGAGAGATGTAACAATGGCGGAAATGGAAAGAGCATAAAATATATAGCCTGCAAAGTCAAAGGGAGGGTGCTCTTTAAGTGGATAGGTCTTTTCGTTGTCATGCCGATCTAGAATATAGATAAGGCCCGCTATAAAAGGTATTTGAGCATAAAAGATCCAACGCCACTCTAAGTCGTAAGCAATCCATCCTCCAAAGCAAGCTCCAACAACAGGAAAAACTGTTGCTAGGAGCGCAAAAAACACGAAGGTGGATTCTCTTTTTTCAGGTTCATAAAGAAGGAGAAGATCGAGTGAAAGGGGAATAAAAAGCCCAGAAGCAAGACCTGCTAAAAACCTAGCAATGTTGAAAAAAACAAATGTTGGGGCGGCTCCACAAAGGAAGGTTGCAATACAGAATAAGATCGTTGCTTGAAGTAGCATTTTAAAAGGATTGAACCGCACTTTCAAATGGTTGCCAAGTGGAAACATTAAAGCGTTGCCAAGTCCAAAAAAAGTAACGCCGTAGGTAGAGATCTCTTGAGATCCGCCGAGCTCAAGAGCTACGTAGCTTCCTGACATGATGGCGGTTGTAAAGTTGAAGATCGCAAAGAAGATGAGCAAGTGTAAGCACTGGCTTAGACTTTTACTCATTGAGGTCGCCTAAAGCTATCGGGTTATTTGCAAACTGTTTCAACGATGGATCCAAGTTAGCTTGGATGATTTCATCGATCCAAGACATGTCTCCTTTTTCCTCTATTTTAAAAATGTCTGTTATGTAAGAAGGGGAGCCTGCTGTGGAGTCAGGAACAAGAGCTCCCTCTTCTCTTAAATCAACAGTCACTTCTGAGGAAAGACCAAGACGCAAGGGATGCGCTCTTAACTCAGATTCTGCAAACTCTATCCTAACGGGGAGTCTTTGAACGATTTTAATCCAGTTACCGGAGAGGTTTTGAGGGGGAAGGA
Source organism: uncultured Chlamydiae bacterium (assembly GCA_903824495.1). Classification (GTDB taxonomy): domain Bacteria; phylum Chlamydiota; class Chlamydiia; order Chlamydiales; family Rhabdochlamydiaceae; genus CAIJXB01. The sequence continues at coordinate 15,645 of CAIJXB010000049.1, read as the reverse complement.
GGGAAAAGGCGTTTCCGGCGCCGCCGGGAAGACCTGCAATCCTTCCATGAAAAACCACACCATCCCCATAAAGGTCAACTGTGACCTTGGCATGTTGACCGATCCTCATAAGACGCATTTGAGTTTCTTTAAAGTTGGCATTCACCCAGATTTGGTCCATGGGAATGATGGCCATCAAAGGCTGACCTGAGGGAACCCACATACCGACTTGGATCGTTCTTTGAGCGACGAGTCCTTTGACGGGGGAGTAGATGTTACATCTGTATAGATCAACCCATGCTTGCCGAGCTTGAGATACAGCAAGCAAAACGGCAGGATGTGTCATGATGGTTGTCGATTGAACAAGGGAGTAGCTTTTTTCTAAGAGGATTTCAGACATTTGGAGGAGAAAAAAGGTGCTTCGAAGCGCTGCTTCAGCATGTTCAAAATCCTCTATTGAAACGCCGCCGGCATCGAGTACAAAGACCCTATGTTCGTAGTCTTGGGCAGCTACGATGAACTGCGCTTTTCGAGAGCCAACTTCTGCTTGCAGAGCAAACACTTCATGAAAATCTTGGCATACTTGGCGAACAGCAGATGCTAGCTGCTCTTTGGCCTTTTGCAGAGCGATCTTCGCATCGGTGTCATCGAGCTTTACAACAAGCTGTCCTTTTTCTACAAGGTAGGTGTCATCTGTTAAAATTGACTGAACAAAGCCTGGAACCAAAGGAGTCAACACCACTTGGTTCCCTTCCACATAGGCATCATCTGTATACGCTTTATATTTCCAGAAAATCAGCCAGTAGAAAAAACCTACAACACATAAAAAAGCTACAAGGCCCCAATAGATCCATATGAGTCGTTTTTTTTGGATCATTGAGCCCCCTTGGAAATGGGAACATCGGAGGACAGATAGCCTCCACCAAGAGACTTCATAAGTTTAACTACAAAGGCATATTGTAGGTAAGTGAAGTCCACCTCTTTGATTTTTTTATCAATAAGCGCTTCTTCAAAGTCTAAAACAGCAAATTCAGAATCAAGCCTTCCTTCCACTCTTAAAAGAGTGAGCTCAAGTCTTTTTGCAGCATCAAGAACAACCCCTGTTTGCAGATCTTTTTGTTTGTAGACGGTCCTCACTTGAGAAAGGGCGTCAGCAACTTCCTGAGCGCTCACAAGTAGTAAATTGTTGTATTCAAAAATTGCCTTATCAAAGGCTGCTTTTTTTGTTCTGACATTTGCCTTAATCGCTCCAGCTGTAAAGATCGGAAGAGAAATAGCCGGGGAGTATCCAACGGTGTGTGAGCTATTTTGAAAAAGGTTGCTCCAAGCAACACTTTTAAATCCTCCAAAGGCCGCTAAGTTGATGTTGGGGAAAAAGTCAGCTTTGGCGGCACTTACCTCTAAGGCCATCGCTTCAGCTCTCCAAATCTGAGCCATAAGATCAGGTCTTCTTGCTAATAAATTCGAAGAAAGATCTTTGGGTAGGGGGATTTGCGTAGGGGGATTTTGAGTGATGTTTTCTAAACAAAGATCTTCGTCTGGCCCTCTTCCCATCAAAATATTGATCTGATGGGTCTCGAGCCTGATCTCATCATCCATCTGAGCCACTTGCTGCTCTGCTTGTCTCACTCCTTCATCGCCAAGAAGAGGAGGAAAAGCATCAAAGATGGCGCCTTCTTGCATTTTGATTTGAAGATCTAGACGTTTTTTGCGAACAGCTACTAAATCTTGATAGAGCTCTTTTTTTTGAATCGTAGTTAAAAGCGCAAAGAAGCTTTGAGCAAGTGATGTTGATACTATCAACTCCGCTTGATAGTATTCTGCTGTTTTTGCTTTGAGCTCACCAACTGCGGCTCTAAACATGTTTCTATTTTTATTCCAAAAATCGAATTCGTAGTTAAAGGCCAAGGAAAGATCTACTTCATAACCGTGAATAGGTAGTGATGGATTATAAAGGTGATCAAGTTCGTGCTGGCTAAAATAAGCATAGTTGTCTCTTGCATCAAAATAAAGTGTTGGCATCAGTTTGGATCTGGATACTACCGCCACTTGTCTTGCTTGTTCAATCGAATATTCTAACGATTGCAAGCTTGGGTTCTTAGCAAAAGCATCGCTAATCCACTTTGATAAAACAGGACTATCAAAAAACGCCCACCACTCTTTATCCGGCCAGCTTCCCGATGCAAACACATCAGAATCAATGCCTTCTTTTTGGCTTTTATCCAGGGAAGGGGAGACGGCCAAATTCTCTTTTTTATCAGAATCGCTCATAGATAGACATCCCGACAAGAAAAGTAAAAGAGCGGCCAGTAAAAATTGCATCCTACATCCCCATAGGTATCCTTACCCGAGATGTATTACATATAGCTATAAAATTAAAGAACTTTTATGCAGGTTTTTATCAATATTTAATGCGAAACTCCAATTTTTTTGGAGTTTCGCATCTTTTTTCTTGTTTTTGGAGACAAATCTCCAATTTTAGATCTCGCTCGTAGAATCTCACTTTTGAGCGAATTGAATCCGGGGAAGCAGACTCAGAAAAAAGTCTGTCGACCACCCATCGATTTCTCTGGGGCTTCTGAGGAATCTTTTGATGTCTTCTTGCGCAGCTTGCACATTCAAATTAAGAGTCTTTTCTTTTAAGAGCTCTAGGAAAGATGTTTGTGTAAGAGAGTTGCTGAAAGTGTAATGACCTGATTGTCTCATGCGACTTTCGAGATGTGCTAAATTTAAATGAAAGCCCTTGCTAACATACCAGATGAAATCGTACCAATCCCTTCCTTTAACGCGTACTTTGTAAGGACGGCACAAAAGAGCGTGCATTTTTCCGGCAAACAAGTCTTCCGGAACATAGGTACGAACAGAAAAGGGGATAGGCTTTAAAAGATAGCGAATTTCCGTTTCAAATCCTGGTGGCGGATCAATATCTATTTCGAACTTAATCTTAATGACTTCGTTAGACTGAGTATGCTTTTTAAGCGACTCATCCAAGCCTATTCGAATAAAGGTTTCTAATGTTCCCGTTTTTAAAAATGCAGAACGAATCGACTCTTCAGGATGTTTGATCTTATGCTCGACACTTACGTCAAGTCCTGAAAGCTCTAGCTCTTCCTCTACCGCTTGTAAAAAGGGGACTAGATTAAAAGAACGATCTGGTTTAAGAAGAGAAAAATCAAGATCTTCACTGAATCGATTGAGTCCATACAAAATACGAAGAGCTGTCCCTCCGTAAAAAGCTGCATGCTCGAAAAATTTAGATCTCCAAAGTCCCATCAATGCAATTTCTTGGATGATTTCTTGGATAGCGTTTTCGTACTCATTCTTTGATTTGGGCGAGTAGCTTTCTAACAGACTTTCAATGATCGTAGTCATAATTTGCTCAACATGTTCACGCTGTTTTTTTTGTAGATTTTTGCAATTTCATCCATTTTTTGAAAATCCAAGTTTTTAAATGCAGTTTCATCAACTCTCATTTCTTCAAATAGATAGTGGCGTAGCTGTTCAAGTGTTCGAATATTAGGAGTTTTGTAAACGAGATCGGCTAATGCTTTTTCTTTAGACGCAATAAAATATCCAGCCTCTTTGCCTAAATTCCTATACTCAATGCCTACCTTGAATTTCTCCCGATCTATAGCCCTATATTCGAATGTCCCGGTCGGAGTCTCAAATGTTTTGCTGTCACCAATTGCTAAGGAGGTAATGACTGTAGAACGTTCAGCAATGAGCCCATAAGAAGTAAGAGCGTACTCAAATGATATGCAAGAGGGGCCATAAAGAGTATTCGCAAGCATTTCAAGGCACAGGGGGGTACGTCGCCAGTTTTCACCGAAAACGTAGAGACCTTTCTTTAGCCGGATGATTTTTCCTTCTTCAATGAGGGATGAGACTTTGTCTCTCGGCTTTCTTAGATCATGTAAGTATTTCGCAAGTAGCTGGTAGTCAAATATTTCCACGTCTACTTCGCGTCTAAATAGTTCAAAGTTCATAATCTTAATTATGCATATTTTCCTCAGTATGTCCATAAAAATTGGACATACTGAGGAAAACTTGCAAAAAAATCATTATTAGCCCTAAAGAAGGAGATTAAAGCGATATAGGCCAAAGAACAAATAGGTTCTTCTTTGGCCTGGATGCAATTACTCTGCAGAATTGATCTCTAGAAGCTCAACTTCAAAAATAAGCGTGCTATTAGGTCCGATATGAGGTCCAAATCCATGCTCACCATAAGCTAGGTAGTGAGGGATAAAAAGCTGCCAAGAGTCTCCAACTTGCATGAGCTGCAGAGCTTCTGACCAGCCTGGGATCACACGGTTGACAGGAAGGGCTTGAGGTTGGTTCCTGCTGTAAGAGCTATCAAACTCTTTGCCGTTGATAAAGCTTCCTTTGTAGTGGATTTTTACATTATCAAATAGAGTCGGATGAACACCTCCGCCACCTTTTTTCAAGACCTTGTATTGAAGGCCACTTGGAAGGGTTGTGACATCGTCTTTTTGCTTATTGAACTGCAAGAAGGTTTCCCCTTCTTTTTTGTTGCTTTCTGCAACTTGCGCAATGAACTGTCTTTGCTGGATTTCAATTTGCTGTCTAAGTGTTGTCAAAATAGAGATGATTTCTTGTTCTTGAAGGCGGGGAGTAGCCTCTCCGATGGCATCTTGAAAGCCCCCTATTAGAAGGTCCATATTGATGTCAGAAAATTGCATCTTGATGTTTTTTCCTGTTTCGAACCCTATGCAATAACTCACTTTGTCTTTCGTATTTTCCACTGTATGCTCCTAAAAATATAAAATCTAACGGGTAATGTATACCTTAAGGCTTAAAAGCTCTCAAGTGTTTTTTAACAATGAAAAATCATCTACTTAAAATTTTAATTTGTCACAAGAAAAGACCCTTTCGTTTCAAAGGGAGATCTGCTATCCTATATGGCAATAATAAGGAGTTTTTTTATGGAGTGGACAAATACCAAGGTGCAGCCTTTACTTGAAGCCTTAAAAGAGGGCTTCCCGGACAGCTCTACCAACAATTTGCGCTCATGGCTTAAAGACCAAAGGATCACTGTCGGCAAGAAAGTGACCACTAATACCAAGTATATAGTCCAGCCTGGGCAAAAAATCGCTCTTGGTAAAAGAAAACTTTACATGCAAGAAGGGATAGAGATCCTTTATGAAGATGACCACATGGTGGCCCTTTATAAGCCTGCAGGGATTTTGAGTGTTGCCACTGACTACGATGTCATGGAAAACGTCCACACCTACCTCAAAAAAAGATATAACAGAAGAAAAGTATACCCCGTGCATAGACTCGATAGAGAAGCCTCTGGCGTCATGGTCTTTGCCTATACAGATGCCGCTCAATACCAGCTTAAAAAGCAGTTTGAAGAGCACTCCATTTTAAGACAGTATATCGCGATTGTTGAAGGGGATTTGCAGCCGACTCAAGGCACCTGGCAAAGCTACCTTTATGAAGATGGGGCTTATTATGTCCGTAGCGTTTCTGATCCTACTCTTGGAGAGCGCGCTGTCACTCATTATAAAGTGATCAAAAGATACAAAAACACCTCGTCGCTTCTTGTCACACTAGAAACTGGCAAGAAAAACCAAATCCGCGTTCACTGTAAAGAGGCGGGACACTCTATCTTGGGTGATGAAAAATACGGATCCACATTAGAGCTCGACGGAAGGATCGCTCTTCATGCCTATAAACTAGGGCTTGAGCATCCAATTCTCAAAAAGCCTATGATGTTTCAAAGGGATGCCCCTTCTGAATTCACCAAGTATCTGCCTTAAGCGTTTAACCAAGAATCATCAAAAGGCCGATTCCGATCATCATTGCTGCAAAGATCTTGCGAAGTAAAGGTGCTGGCAAGGCGTGAGCGAATTTGACTCCATAAAAAGAGGCGAATAGACTGCTTACGCTAATGGCTAAAAATGCAGGAATATAGACATATCCAAAGCATCCAGGAATTGGGATCTCTTTACCGGCAGAAACCAAATACCCAATAGCTCCTCCAAGGCTTATCAATAAAGTAGTCGCAGAAGATGTAGCGATTGCTTTTTTTTCATTAAATCTAAAATACATCAAAAGGGGGAGCATAAAAAATCCCCCTCCAATTCCTAGTAAGTTAGCAAGCGTTGCAACGCCAATGCCAATAAGGCTAAAGACAAAAAAGCCTGGCATTTTATGTGTTTCATCAATGACCTTATTCGTCGGCTTGACAAAGATAAGTCCTATCAAACAGGCAAAGACACCAAAGAGCTCTTTAAGAAAATCACTCGATAGATCTCTTGCTAAAAAAGCCCCTAAGAAAGATCCAAGAATGATACCTAAAACAATGTGTCTTATTGCTTCCCATACAACAGCGCCTTTTCTATGATGGAAGAATGTCGCAGCAGAGGTGTTGATGACCATAGAACACAGAGATGTACCAATTGCGATGTGCATGATATGGTCTTCAGGAAATCCCAAAAATGAAAAGACAAGTAAAAGGGCAGGAACTGTTATGGATCCGCCGCCGATACCAAGTAGTCCTCCTACAATTCCGGCGACAGCTCCAATGATAAGGTAGAGAAAAAGAGCGAGAAAAAAAAGCATCGCAAGACCTCTATATGAATCTCTACATCATATATTCATATGAGATCCGGTCAAGATCTATTTTTCAGTGATCAGCTCTACATTTGCAGCATTACAAACTAAAACAAAAGCATCAAAGTTTTCCTGAAAAAATTCACAATTAGCAATCGTGACGCTCTTAAGTTGACTCTTCCGATTTTGCACAAGATAGGAAAGAGTCGCAAAGATAGGGGGTGAGATGATGTTATTAGAAAGATCTATGCTTTGAAGTCTTGGAAGCTGCAACAAACGGTTAAAGGAAGGAGAAAGTTTTGTTCTCTGCTGATAGATATTTTGAAGAGTAAGAATTCTAACATTTGACAAACATGAAATAAGGCTTATCGGTAAAGCGTCGATGTTCATGTTTGAAAGATCAAGAAATCCTATAGTTTCTAAGGCTTTTCGTTGGACTAGTATTTGATTCAAAAGATCTGCCTCGTCCTTATACTCTTCAGGTGCGTTAAAATCTATTTTCTCTAAGAAATCAAGAAGACTCACTTCCTCGTTGCTACTAGGACTAAGAAACATAATCCCTTTAACATCACACTGATCAGCAAAAGACCTAAAACCTTCAGCAAATGAGCTATCTGAAAACTCAACACATTTGAGATTAGGTAGTTTTAAAAGGTTTTCGATCATTTTAGGGACTTTAGATAAAGGCATTTGGAGCCCATTTAGAATCACCTTAGTGATTCCTGAAAGCTCGCAGATCTCTTCTGGAAGCGTTCCGATGCAGAGGTTTGAAAGATCAAGTTCTGTTAGCCCATTTAATATCGCTAAATTATGAGGAGCTCTCATATGCTCTATAAGAGCTTTATAGTAGTATTGATTTTCCCCCTCTAACCTTTCTGAAGAACCGAAAAGAAATCGAATGTTAGCCGTTTGAGATCTTTCTAGCATAGCTAGGCCTAAATGGTTCATAAGAGTGATCAAGTCTCTTTCCTTTTGAGGCATAGGTAAAACGAGATTGATCTTCTTTTCTATACAATAGTTCACAATACCTGGAATCTCTTCTACGTCTATCTGGCTATTTGATAGATCTATTTCGCGAAGATCTTTCATGAGATTTAGAGTTTGTAAAAAGTTATACGAAAAGTTTTCATCAAAACCATTGTTACGGGAAAGAGATAAGTAGATTAGCTTTGTAAACTGGATTTCAAAAATAGAGTCGGGGATGTTGTCATAATTAGTTCCAAGTTCAAGCTTTATGACATTTTGCATGTAGGGCAGTAGTTGAGGTGGAAGCCTTTCAACTGTCAAACCCGAGAGATTTAACACCTTAAAGGTGTGTTTCGGCTTTTTTAGCCATTCCGTAAGACTTTCCATTTGCTTTTCATGAGTAGTATAATCCTCTACCTGCCACTTAGTAATTTGCTTACCAAATGAGTTATTTACGATATCGATTGAATCGGCCTCAAGTCTCAATTTAGCCATCTCTTCTAAAGGGATCAGACTTAATAGGGCCCTTACAAAATCACCTAGGGTTCCTTGCTCTAAAGCAGCCTTGCAGAGCTCTAAATCATTAAGAAGTAGTTCGGGGGAATTTGGCAAATCTTGGAGTAGTACAGTCATTTCATCGAGTAGCTCTGGAGATTCTTTCAAAGACTTTAGTAGATACAAACAGCAAAACCACACGAGAGAGTTCGATGTACTGGATGTTTTGATTGTTTCATAAGTAGCATCGAGCTTTTTGCCTGGGCTCATCTCTGCATCTTCAGGAATAAAAGGGGAGACATAGGGGTCTATAGCATACTTTGCTAAACGCTTCTCAGCCTCTTCCTCAGATGTGATTTCTGGGAAATGGAAACAATCAAGAGAAAATAGATCCCAGCACTCAAGATCATCCCTTTCGAAAACCTGCGTTCCTTGAATGATCTCCCTTTCAAAAGCAATCGATCTAGAATTTTTACTTGAGCTTCCTTTTTTTAAGATAGAGATAATCTCTAGAGGTAGTGGGGTGATATGGATTGAGAGGTCTGTAGTAGCTATTGGACTCTCAGAAAGTGCATTAAAGCCTGAAATAGGAATGTTGTTTAAAGCGATGTTTTGTATGGTGTTTCTAGAAGGACTATCCGAAGTATCCACCTCTAAAAAGCCTGGAGAGATTTTTCCGGTAGATTCTTGGTTCGAAATTCCAGAGCTCATAATAAAATGTCCTATTTAAATTTAATTATCTATTTTCATGCGTTTAGCGAAGTTTTCCATCTCGTCATCATCTTCATCTAAAGTCTCTCGCTCTCGTTTAAATGACTCCTCCATTTCATCAACTTCTTCATCAAAAACAAGGTCGACGTCACTCTCTTCACATATATTAGTAAAATATTCTAAATCTTCTTCGTTGCATTCACATCCAGACAGGATGATCGTGTTCAAGGCTTTTTCAGGGTTTTCTACAAGATCTATAAGATTCTCAAACATTGAGGGGCTTAAGTAGTTATTAGAAAGATCGATCTCTTCTAGTTTTGGCAAAGAAAGTAAGCAGCTAAAACTTGAGCCGTATTTACCCTTTTTTGGGTACGATGTGTTTAGGGAGATAGATTCAACACTGGAAAAGTAGGCCAAAAACTCTGAAGGCAGAGTTTCTATTGCCATGTTTGAAAAATCAAGATGTTTTAGTTCTTTAAGAGCTTCTTTTTGTGTCTCAATAGAGGGTTGTATTTGGCACCATAGATCCGATGCATTTTTAAATCTCTTAGGAATTGCTACATCAAGAGTTATATCTTCTCCGATTCTTTCTAAGACCAACATAAGATCTGATTCTGCTTTAGATAGATCTCGGAACATCATCGCGTTAGGAGCATACGCCTCAGCGGCATCTATTAAAGAGTTAATGGATTGTGGAGAAAGGTCATTGTTTGAAAAATCAAAAGAAATCACCTTAGGGAGTTTAAGAACTGTTTTCATGATTTGAAGAGTTTGAGGAGGGGAGGCTAAACTCTGTTTAAAGATGACAGAAACAACATTAGAGAGTTTTTCCATGAGAGCTTCAGGAACTGATTCTATTGCCAATCTAGAGAGGTTCAGACACAGTATTGGCTTACTAGGATCTGAGCTATTTGCTGCTAGTATAGTTTCATAATCTTGAACCTTTCTATCAGGCGGCAAAAGAAGCTCGATGTTGTTTTCTTGGCAATACTCGACGATTTCAGAAATCTCACCTAACCTAATCGGATTGTTAGAAAGGTTGATTGCTTTGAGGTTTTTCACTGTTTTTATGTCATCGAAAATACAGTTCAAATCGTCCGCATTTAAGTGATTAGAAGCAAGATTGAGGTATTCTAGCTTAGGGAACTTACAAAGATCTCTAAATACCACAGGCATAAGATGCAATCTAGCTAAGGTAAGTCTTTCTACATTCCGTATATATTTAATGATGCGTAGTGGGAAGCTTTGTATTTCAACACCAGAAAGGTTTAATTCTGCGATAGCTCCTAAATAGACTTGGGTCTTTTCAAGCCAATTGGCAAGAACCTGACCGACTTGCAGATGGTGCATTTCGCATAACTTTTCCACCTCTTTCAATTGAACAGCTTCCGGAAGATGTGTATTTAACTTTTCAGCTATCGCTATCAGGTCAAACACTAATCTAATCTCTCTAACTTCTCTTAAGGGCATTAGATCGAGCAAAACTTCTACAAATTCGTTAAAGCGATCCTTTTTTTGACACGTTTTGGAAATCTTAAAGAATAAATTGCGCTCTAAATCCTCATTTGAGCGTATCTTTTCTATCATAGACTCAAGCTCTACGTAATCAGACTCATCATCAGTCTCTACATTTAATTCAAACACTGCAGATTTGACCAAAAACTTCGTATGTTTGTTCATACGCAGCTTGTCAATGGCTTCACCAATCAATTCAGGGGACTCTTTGCTTTTTAAACGAAAATACTTACAAAAATAGTTGAGCAGAGCTTCTGATTTTAGCGAGCGTCTAATTCTACTAGACATCGCAGATAGGTCTTTAGAAGATAGTACTTTGCTAGCCTCTTTTGGAATGAATGGCGATAGCATCGTATCTTTACGCACCGCATCTGAAAATGAAGAAAGTGATGCAGACGCCTCTAGGTCAAGATCTACCGGAACAAATGAATATAGTGATACATCTTTACGTAAGGCTTCAAGGCGCTGGGAGTGGTGGCTATCGGCATCATCAGGATTCACTGGATCTAGAACCTTTACCACTTTTTCAAGGGAGTTCCAAGAGACTTTTTTAGAGTGAGTTGGGACGGATCTCTTTAGGATAGACCGAATCTCATGATCTCCAGGAACAGGGGAAATATTTAGATCCAAATGGCTTATAGGGCTAGGACGGTCTAGTTTAATAAAGGAATTAAAATTCATAATCCACAAAAAATCAATTTAACTATGAAAAATTATATCAAAAATCAGGGTATAATTCCACATTTAAACAGTTTTTTGCGGTTTATTTCCTTATTTTTAATGAATCTGGACACATAAAGCGTAAATTAAAAATTTTAACTCCTATTCCTCTTCAAAAGTTGCCATATAGCGCCTGTTTAAAAGGATTTCGGGCATTTCAGGGTTAAAATAAGTAGCCCAGAGACTTAAATTTGAGCTCGTCCGGATCAAAAGCTGGGTTTTAGAGAGCAACAAACAATCAATCAAAGCTTCTTCCCCAAGTGCATATTTATTGAGCTCTAAAAAGTGAACCCCGATATGCCCATCTGAGCGATGAGCATCTCTTGCTAGGACATGACCCGGAAACCTTTCCAAGGTCGCCTCAAGAAAGGGGATTTCATCCGTTGCAACAAAAATGCGATAGGGCTGATCTGATGGAATATGCTTTAAAATGGAGCCAAAGACCTCTTCATATTCAACTCGAGGAGCTTCTTTTTCCTTATCCGTACCTCGATAATGGACCCCTATGACAAAAAAGCCCTCAAACCATTCCTTAGTAATAGAGTGCACTTTATTCAAAATTGGCTCTTTGACTCGCACATATTTATTCACAAGATGGGAAGCTTCTGAGTGAGCGATGCTTTTTCTTAGTCTAAAAGCTTCAAAATACTGACCTACCGATGGGAAAACAAGTTTGGATCCTTCTTTTATTCCAACAGAAATAGGTTCAAAATAATAGCTCCACCAATTAGGGCCGTGACTAGGATCGTAGTAAAGACCAAACGTACCAAAATCAACACAAAATCCAGTCACTTCAGGATATAGGTGATTTTCATGGGCGTACAGCTGGCCTATTACTTGATTGCATGCTGCAAACATCCCGACTTTTTTATTAGGCTCCAAAGAAATGATACGAAATTCACTAGCTACCATCTGAGAAGTCGCGAGCAAAAGAAAACAAGTCTTAAAAAACGTAGTCATATTTCACCAAAAGGTCGCTTAACTGAAGTTTGATCAGATCAATGTCTGCTGTTTCGTATCGATCCATATGTTTTAAAAGCCCACCTTGAGGGGGGTATTTTTTGATGGCTCTTTGTATATCTTCAGGGGATGCCTGATAACCAATAGTGTGAAGGATTTGAGTGAGGTAAAAAGCTGGATCTCTATACAGATCTTCATACCTGACTAGCACAACATTAGGTTGTTTATCCCAAAACTCATAAAACTCCCTCCATTTCTTCACAAATTCACGCAGCACATCTTTGGGGACTTTCTGCTTTGTATCTTGCCTGTTTTTATATACATGAAAAGAGTAAAACGCATCGACTGGATGCCGGATCAAACAGATAGCAGCTCGTTTGATCGGCTCTATCGGCTTCTTTTGCAAATACGGATAGTGAGTTTTTAGAGCCACTGGTTCGCCTTCCTCAGGATAGCGGCAAAGGCCTTGATATCCACGGTCTGTAGCATATCCACCCCATGGAAAGATTGAACTTAGGTGGGGGTAATCTCGATCTTTATAAGTAGAGCTCGTAGCTATACAAGAAGCTTCTTCAATCAAAAAGCGAACCCAGTGGTTGCCAGATCTTGGAAACGAAGCTAGATACACGATATCCCAATCCGAAGCAAAACCTGTACTACAACTTAAAAAAATGATGATGAAGATCCGCTTAAAAAGTAGAGTCATTTGATTCTAAAAGGTGTTCTGATTTTGTCAGGAGAGATATATCAGCCAAACCAGCTTGTAGTCAATAAAAGCCTTGGATTACAAGAGTTTCTCATGTTCAGCAACTGAGTCAAGCCGGTGGTATGGCATTAAACAAGCTGACAACACGAAATGCGCCAGCTGCCACGAAAAAGAGCGGCCAGATCTCGAGATTTTCTTGGAAGAAACGGATGAGTTGATAAGCAACGAATTGCAGGGCAGAACCTACTCAACATGAACATTTAACAGATCCTGAACGTCTGATAATTGATGTTATGTAATACTAGCCAGGTCTGGATAAGTTATATGACCAATACCAGCAAAAGAAACTCCCAAGTCATTTGAAATTTCTGCCTCCAAAGGCCTAGCACTTTTTTTGGGAACAGACTCGTTTTCCAACGACTCAATCAACAGATCCATGCCTTCCTCAAACGCCCTTTCCTTTCGCTTTTTAAGCGCAATTTTATAACAGCTTCCGCATTTTAAGATCCCATCCTCTGAATCTCTAGTCCAATTCCATGCTTCATCTTCCTTTTCGCATATGCCACATTTAGCTCCTTCATCTGTTTTTCGAGCTGTAAGCAGTTTGATATAGCAGGTATCACACCTTACGCTCGTTAGGTCGTCCGGATCTTTATACCACTGATGGGATTCCGTTCTTTTACATATATTGCAGCTATTATGGAGTCTCGCAAGCGCTTCTTTGTAGCACTTGTCGCATTTTGTGTCTTTCTTTTCTTTGATCTCACGCCACCTGCAGCTCTCCGACGTTTTACATACGCTACAAACGAACTTTTCAGCGACCTGTTTGGCCTTACGAGTCTCTTCGTAACAGCTATAGCAAGTCGCTTTACGCGTAATTTCTGACACGGCATACCATCTGCAACTTGTTGTGTTAATGCAGCTTCTGCAATTCAAGCCCAGAGTCTCAAAATACTCATCTTTCGCCCTTCTCCAGCAACCCTGGCACTTCTTTATCATTTTATTTACTGGATCTGGACTTAATGTTTTTACATCTCTATTGCAAGTATTGCAACGGAGAAGATCTGAATTAGCCTCAATCACTGAATTTATAGACATAAAAAACCCATTTAAATTTAGTGCCCACATTATAATAAAAACATAATTAAGAATCAATTTCTTACATGCAAAATTCAAATAAACAACAAATACAAAAAAACAGCAAACAACTATTTCTAAGAGACTTAAGTAAATTAACTCAAGAAACGACATAAAGAAAGTCTGATAATTATTGAAAATTTAATCGATTTAGTATACAATTAAAAGTGGGAAACTATTTAAACATTAAAACTAATAAAAACTAAAAAACTTATACGAGGTGAACATGTCAGCCGTTTACAACAACCAAGACGACCTAAGCGCTTCTATTGAAGCTAAGAAGCTTGCAGACGAAATCATCGCCGCCCAGTCTAAAGGCAAGGCTGAGAACCTCGATATTAAAAGTAAGCTCGAAAACCTTGACTCAGTTGAGATTGAGCAGCTTTTAGGGATCCTTCACGAAACCTTTGATATTGGCGAAACTCATTCTACGGACGGTATTGATCCTGCTGTTCTTCAAGACCTTAAAAAGAAACTTGAAGATCTAATCAAAAAAATCAAAGACCATCCAGAACTTTACGTTCCTAGCCTTTGTGTGGATGGCAAGATTTCAGTTGACCTAGCTGCTAAATTCTGTGCTGGTCAAGCCGCCCTACTTGGTGAGCTCGTTAAATCCCCTTCTACTACTACAACTTCTAGCTCTACGGCTACATCTACAGCTCCTGCTACAACAGACAGCACAGCAACTAATACAGCAACAACAACTGAGTCGCAAGATCACAACTACTCTTCTTATTTATCGATGGCTAAAGTTGTTGGAGATGTTTCTTATGACCTATCGTTCATTGAAGCGAAGGTTACAGAAGACTCTTCTCTTCAAACTAAGTGGCTTGCTGAGGAAAACGAAGCCCTTATCAACTCAGCTCAATCTCAGCTTGATGACGTTAATAAACAGATTGCTCATATCGAACATGAAAAAAGACGCGCTCGCCACCTAAGAAAAACAATGGGTATTCTAACCCACGTTCTTGGATCTGTGTGCGTAGTGCTTTCTATCATCAGCTGTAACCCAGTACTTATAGCTATCGCTGTTACTGCTTTTGCAGACCAAGAAACATCTCTTGCTACCGGTAAAGGTGGATTCATTCAGCAAGGAACGAATGCTTTTGCAGACCTGCTTATTTTAAGTGCATCTGGTTATGGAATTAAATTAAGCCCTGAAGCTGCAAAGATCATCGCAGCTGTTGTTGTAACAGCTGTAATTGCGTGTGCATGTGGAGCCGCTAGTGAATCGGCGGCAACAGGAATCCTCGTTGGAGCCTTCCTGGCTCAATCTTCCGGTCTATTTACAGACATAGCGAATGCTCAAATTGCTGCAGAGCACGACGATCCAAACGGTAAAAGAGCCTCTGATATCCAAATGGGATGGGCAATTGGCGGAGCTGCAATATGTTTAGTAGCATCGCTTGGAGCTGCCGCTGCAATATCAGGTGGATCTGAGGAAGAGATAGAAGCTACAACTTTGGAAGAAGTTACAGCCCAAGTACAACAAATGATGAAAGACCTCATGAGTTGGGCATTCAAAATAACTGAAACCAGTGCTGAGCAGTGGATGACTGGGGCTATGGCCGCCGGAACAGGAACTGAAATTGGACTCATGATCACCCAGTCTGTATTGAGTGGTGTGCTCGCTGAGAACTATACTCAGACTGCCAGAGAGCAAAGAAAGCTAGACATCTCTATGGCTGATTTAGACATTACTAAAGTATCAGCCGATCAGATTGAGGCTGTGGCAGATACGCAAGCTAGTGTCGCTCAAAAAGAGGTTAGCTCTCTTGCTGAATCTCTAAACTCTTATATCTATTACGTAAACCAAGCCGCTTTAGGCTCAGTAATACAGGTATAAGAAGCGACAAGTAAATAGTTGAAAATTAAAT
>CAIJXB010000048.1 GCA_903824495.1 uncultured Chlamydiae bacterium | reverse complement strand
GTGTACATCGCCTCCGTTTGCTTGCCAAAATTAAGCGCTTTAAAGCCCCCATTATTTTCAGGCATTTTCTGTTTAAGAATATCTGCTCCAATCGTCGCTCCCAAATGGTTGGCCTGCCCTGTTAAATCCGCCGCTTCATGATAATCACAAGTAGATGTTTTAAACGCAGCATTGCGCAAATAACACCATAAGATAGTCCCCAGTCCCAGATCATGAGCCAAGGCAAACGCCTGGGAGATCTCCTCAATCTGGCGTCGACATTCATCCGAGCCAAAATAGATCGTTGCTCCCACAGCAACACAGCCCATATCAGCTGCTTGTTCAACTGAAGAAAAGAGCGTCTGGTCGTGTTTGTGAGGACATGTCAATAGCTCATTATGATTGATTTTAAGAACGAAAGGGATCTTATGCGCATATTTACGAGCGACAGAACTCAGCACTCCATAGGTAGAAGCCACCGCATTGCATCCTCCCTCGAGAGCTAATTTTACAATATTTTCCGAATCAAAATACTCAGGATTAGGTGAAAAAGAGGCCCCTGCTGAGTGCTCCACTCCCTGATCCACAGGCAAAATCGAAAGATACCCTGTCCCTGACAAACGTCCGTGCTGATAAAGAGCCTGCAAATTTCTCAATACACGACCATTACGATCAGAAGACATAAAAATGCGATCGACCCAATCTGGACCCGGCAGATGCAATTTTTCTTTGGATACGGTTTTGCACACATGACCCAGCAAATCCTGTGCTTTGGGCCCCAACAACTTTTCAATCTCTGCATAAGAAGGCATAGGAAACTCCTTGTCTGATAACTGTGTTATATCATACCAAAGAAAAATCTGCAGAGATAAAAAAAATAGGATTGTCTTGATTTTCTTCCTTCGGCTATGATCTCAACTTTCTAGGGGCAATAGCTCAATTGGTTAGAGCAGCGGACTCATAACCCGCGGGTCGCCGGTTCAAGTCCGGCTTGCCCCATCTTTTTCCCACACGTGTGAGCAAGAATAAGCTTGATTTTTCAAGCTTTTCAAGTTAAGTTTTGTCTGCGCGGTGCAATGGCGGTGCAACGAAAAACAATCTTAACACACACCATCCAGCCGCTCGAACCATAAACACATGAGGTTTGAGCAATGGCTTCTATACAAAAACGCAAAAATAAGAATGGAACCAGCCACTGGCGCGCAGTCGTTCGTATTAAAGGGTTCCCCACTGTCTGCAATCATTTTGATCGTAAACAAGAGGCAGAAGATTGGACACAAGAGGTTGAACGTCAGATCAAGATGGGACAGTTCAAGTTTGAAAGAGTAAACACACACCGCACTTTTGCTGATCTTGTTGAACGCTACATCTCTGATTGTGCATTAGAGCATCTAAGAGCACAAAAAGATGCTATTCGTCACATGAACTATTGGAAAGAGCGGCTCTCAGGTTATGCTCTTGTCCATCTTATCCCCGAACTTCTCTCCAAAGAACGACAACTTTTAATTGAGACGCCAATGCTCAACGGGAAGAAGCGTTCATCTGCAACTGTCAACCGTTATATTGCTGCTCTATCCTCTTGCTTAACCTATGCTTCCCGTCGGCTTCGCTGGATTGATGAGAACCCCTGCTTTAACCTGATTAAGCTGAAAGAGTCCAGAGGAAGAGATCGTATTCTTTCTGAAGATGAAGCCTCTCGGTTGATCATCTCTTGCAAAGAGAGCCACAATCCCTACTTATTTTGCATTGTGCTGATGGCCATTACAACAGGCATGCGACAGGGCGAAATCTTACAACTGAAGTGGGATCAGATAGATTTCAAGAATCAACTCGCCCATCTCAAAGAGACTAAAAATGGCAGACCAAGGAGCGTACCTCTTGTGGGTAGTGTACCATCGTTTCTGTAAATTCGGGTTATAAGACTTTTATTTAACCGTCAGGTTTTTAATAAAAAATTACTTTAAAATGTGTTTTATTAAAAAATACTGATGAAATAAAAAAGGTCTGAGATCACAATTCTTCTTTTCAACTCGTTCAAAAATTTAAAGGAGAAGGTATGATTTCAGAC
>CAIJXB010000047.1 GCA_903824495.1 uncultured Chlamydiae bacterium | reverse complement strand
TTAACGCAAGGAGCACGTGATTAGGCCATGTCTGTTTTTTAGACCACCGTCTAATGCATTTAGTTTTGCCGAATAAGGGCGTAAGTTTTCTAATGCCCAGCATTTGTGGAAGTTTTCTTCTTCCATAGAAGTATATGGTAAGTCTGACTGAGGAATAATATGATCAATATTCCACTTCCAAGTGGTCTGATTATTGTCGTCCCATGTTTCGACATCATATCTGCCGTAATTGTCCCACGTCATCCATGGCTCAAATTGTTTTTCCAAGTGCTCTTTTAGAGCTTTAATATGATATGGTAAATACTTGGATATTGACTGACTTTTTGCTACCATACCGCTATGAATGGCGTTAGATACATTCTTTCTTAGTCTTGCATTAAGATCAGTTTTCAGTCTTTGTTTGTTGTATCCGTGTTTCTGTTTATTGATCTTTGGCTTATTGTTTTTGTAGTAGGTTTGATGTCGTTCTTTTTCTCTTGGCTTATTTTCTTGGTAGTAGGTTTTGTTATATTCTGATTTGGCAGTTTTGCCAGGTTCTCTGGCAATTATAATGCACTCTTTGCAATCGTTGCGATATTTGCCACTATCACTACGAAAATAAAACGCTGATAATGGCAGATGCCTATTACATTTATTACACAGTTTAGTCTCGTCCATATGACGATCTATATCACCTTATAAGGAGTTTCTATGTCTAATACAGATGTTTTTTTCGATACATTACGCCCCATTCTAACGGAAGTAGATAACACATTACAGGAACTTTTTGATGGGAAGGAAAATATATGTGTGCAGATCCCCACATTACTCGGCAACATTAAGTTGAAGATGAATTGGGATGATAAGCAAATGCGGGCTAAGGATCCGATTATTCGCGATTACCTTCGTCAGCATCCTGAATGGCACGTCACCCGCGGAGCTGGTGGCGGAATTATGAGAGCTTCCGAGAAGCAACAGCGTGAAGCAGCCAAGCTTGCAAAGGAAAAAGCCAAGGCTGATGTGGCTGCGGCTATTGATGCAGAGGTTGCCAAGAAAGCGGCAGCAGTGCAATCCGCACCTGACGATGCGGCAGACAACACCAATACAGTATCCGAGTAATTTCGGAGAACATTGTGCCGGTATGGTAAAACATATTGGCTCAACCATAAGGAGTGCCATGAAATATATGTCTCGTATTTTGTTTTGGGCAGCTATCTGTTTTATAGCAGTCTTCGCCTTCACTGATGATTTGATGCCTGCCGGCACTTCTTCCATAGAAAATTGTGGTGATGTATCTTGTGAGTGGCCGCAATCAACTAATGATCTTGTGTTAGTCCAAGATAACTGGAAGCTGGCCGTGCCAGCCACAGGATGGCTTAATAACGATCCACCACAGCCTGGTTTTAAGGTCTTGCTTACAAATGATGAGCAACATGCGCTTCTAATCCTGATTAAGGATCAGTTGCCAAATGATGAGACATTTGCACAGTTTGTTATTGATACTATCAAGATAGATGAGGCGTCTGATGTGTTGGTAAATGCTGTTAAGCAAGTCCGCATTCATGACACGAAGTTCATTATGGTTCAAGGAAATCGTAAAGACGATACCGTTTGGTCTTGGCTAACAGTTAAGGATGGTTTTGGCTACACTTTATTGTGTGGCGGTGAGATTGATGTCGATGCTGGCAGTTCAATGCACGATATGTGCCAGTCTATTGCTTCTACATTAGAGATCAAATGATTATTGCGATTGACTACGACAACACTTATACTGCCGCTCCTGAGTTATGGGATCAGACAATTAAGCTATTCCAAGATGCAGGGCACGCCGTTATCTGTATAACTGCAAGGACAGATGGGCTACGACAGCCGGTGCTCGATAGTATTGGCAAGCTTGTTCCGGTGATATTCTCTGGTTCCGAATGGAAACGAGAGGCCGCCAAGAAGCGCGGGTATGCTGTTGATATATTCATTGATGACATGCCAGAGATTATTGGGCCGCAGCACCTGTTAGGTAAGTGATGGACAAAGTTCTTCTCATAGACGCGCACAACGCGATGTGGCGAGCCAGCATTGGTTTTGCGCCAAAGAAAACTGCACCTCCTAATCCTGCCGATGATGTATGGGCGGTATGGGGTGATCCAGAGCCGGAAAAGAAAGAGATGGATCAACAGTATGTTCTCATCTTCAATTTCTTTCGCAACCTACGCCCAATAGTAGAACAGTTCTCGCCAGACAAATGTTTCTTTGTATTAGAGGGTCATCCTCAGTTTCGATACGATCTCTTCTCAGACTACAAGGCCAATCGCATAGTCAAGAATGCCGAAAGAAAAGACCTATCGGATAGATTTCAGGTATCCAAGAACGAGATTGTAAGGTTGATGCAATACCTTCCAATCACAATAGCTCGTGCCGCTAACTATGAGGCAGACGATGTTATTGGCGCTCTATGCGAGAATATGAAGGACGAGAAGCTTACTGTATTGACTGGCGACAGCGACTATATCCAGCTATTACAGCGCGGATACAAAGACATAACGATCTACAATCCTATTAAGAAAGCTGCAATGGAAGCGCCTGTATATCCA
>CAIJXB010000046.1 GCA_903824495.1 uncultured Chlamydiae bacterium | reverse complement strand
TTCCGTCATCGGAAGCTGGAGTGAGTATGATGTGGATCGTCACATTGAGTATGGAAAAGGCCTTACAAAAGTCAATTTGACTGCCAAAAGCGATCATGGTGGTAACCAGATCCTTTCTCATTTCGACACTGGTCTTAATTTCAACTACTTTGGTTTTACAGTGAGACCTTTTGATAGCTTTGACTACATGAGCCAAATAGAAAGAGGCTATCAGGAGCACAACGCCGGGCAGTGGGAACTTACCGTCACAAGAAAAAATGCTATGATGATCCGCAACGAACTAGGCCTGCAATTTTCTAAATGTCTTTGTTTGTGCTCCTCTAAATGGCTTTTCACGCCTAAGATCTCATGGGTGAGAGAAGTCAGAGTCAAAGGTGAAACTTTTAATGTCAACTTTACGGGGGGAGGATCTCCCTTTGTGATCCATGGATACTTCCCTGATAGAAGTTTGGTAGCTCCAGGACTTGCAGTAACAGGTTATATGCTAAATGACGCCCTGATGTTTGATCTTTACTATAACGGAGAGTTCAAAGGTGGCTATAGCTCTAATAGCTTTGGTGGACAGATCGGATATTCTTTTTAATGAAAAAGCGGTTCCCATTTGAGTTAAGAATTGGTAAGATACTTTTTTTACTTTAATTGGGAGTGTTTTTATGAAAGTACGTCAGGGTGTAGCGATCGCTTTAAGTGGAATCACATGGATGGGGATCGGGATTTTACTCCTCACGAAAGGGTTTTCCTTGGTTTTAACGCCGATATCTTTGGATCCAGGAGCCTTATTTTTGCCGAAGCTCGGATCCCTTGTTGGAAGCGCTCAGCAAGCTTCTTTACTTTTGGTTTGCTTAGCGATTTTTGTTGGTTTTTTGAAGGGGAGATTTGTGCTCAGAAAGAGCGCTGATCGAATCATTGCTCGCATTCTTTCTTTACCAAATCCGTGTTCTCTTTTTTCTATTTATCCACGTTCTTATCTGATTCTTCTCGGTTCAATGATGGGACTTGGTATGGCTTTAAAATGGATCCCGATTCCCTATGATCTTAAGGGGTTCATTGATATCGCAGTAGGTTCTGCTTTAACCAACGCTTCTGCTTTTTACTTTCGTCAGCTCGCAGCTCCTACAGGCGCTAAGAAGTGAGCTATAAGGTTTTTTCAAAAGTAGAGGATATTGCAGCTCCTTTTAAAGGCATCTTGCTAGATGCCTACGGTGTCTTTTGGGCAGGAGGGAGCACGGGTCTCATTCCAGGGGCTAAAGAGGCTATGAGAAACCTTGTCTTAAGTGGAAAAACGGTTGGTGTTTTATCAAATACCACTCAAAGGTCCCAAAAAGAGATTGATAAGGTCAAAGCTCATGGTCTAATACTAGGCGAGCATTTTCACTTTTATTTGACATCGGGAGAGATTGCAAAAGAAATGTTTGGCAATGATGAAAAATTGCCTTTTTCATCCACCCAAAAAAAGTTCTATCTTTTTGGCAAACCACATCCCCGATTTTCTTCTCACAAAGCTATTTTTGAAGGGAGTGTTTATGAGGAAACAAACAATCCTAAAGAAGCAGACTTTATCTACATAGCGATCCCTCATATCGATGGAGAAGACCAAACAGATCCCAAGGTGTTTGAAAAGGACTTAGCGGAACTTAAGGTTTTAAATATTCCGATGGTGTGCACAAACCCCGATAAATTTGCTCATGAAGGCAATCCTCCAAGAGCCGTTGTTAGACAAGGGAGTATTGCTGCTTTATTTAAAGAGGGTGGTGGCGAAGTTGTCTATATGGGCAAACCTGAGCCTATCGTCTTTTTAAAAGCAATGGAGAGGTTTTTGCCGTGCTCACCTCAAGAAGTTCTGATGGTTGGAGATACTCCTGAGACAGACATCAAAGGAGCTAAAAAAATAGGAATGAAAACAGCTCTTATCACTGAAACGGGAATTATGGCGGATCGCATCGGGCAAATGGGATTTTCTAAGGCAGTAGAAGCCTGTTTACCCGAAGATCTTCCTGATTTTTTTATAGAGAGGCTTTAGAAAAACATGAGCTTTATCCTTCACCCTAATCTCACAAAGAAAATCTTCGTTATGGACCTTCCTCTTTGCCAGGTCCTGCTTGAAGATGAATCTCATTACCCTTGGCTCATTCTTGTTCCAAAACGAGATAACTTAAGTCGCATGATGGATTTAACATCTCCCGATCAGGGCTTGTTAATGCAAGAACTCGATTTGGCTCAAAGAGTCTTATGGGACCTATTCACTCCCACTCAAGTGAATGTTGCGGCCATTGGGAATAAAACACCTCAACTCCACGTTCATGTGATTGCAAGATTTGCTTCAGATCCCGCTTGGCCTCAGACTGTTTGGGACCATCCCACTAAAAGACCTTATGAGCTCAAAGAAAAAGAAGAAGTGATAGCAAAACTTCGGGAGGGATTTTGCAAGAAGATATCTTGAAAAATGCTGTTATTCACTTAGCGCGAAATGTGAGTCCTCTTGAAAAACTTTTGGATTTTCAAGAAGAAGTAAGACTTGTCTTTTTATATGACGAGATGGGGTTGCAAGACAGCTACACATTTCGTATGCAAAGAAGATCAAGGCTCCTTGCTGATTATCTAGTAGATGATAAGGGAAAACTCGACACTCAGAAACTTGATCAAGTAATCTTTATCCTTGAAAAAGACAAGTATCTTTTTAGCCCGCAAGGGTTTTGTGATGGAGCCTTTATGGCTCATGCACTCTCTGTTTTGAAAAAGCTTAAAAATGATTCTTCCTTTTTTCGTCTTTTTCAAAAGTTTCAAGGACCTCTTTGTCATCGCTCTGCTGAAGAGCTTATTTTAGCCTCTATTTGCCGTTTTGATATCACAGTTCCTGCTGAGGCCCATATCAAAAGAGCTGTTTTATCAGCGTGTCTTAGCCTTCTTCGTCAAAATGTAGGATCTTGTTTTGCAACAGCTCCGGCTATTTTGATTCAGCAAGAGCAGCCAGAAAGGCTTCTTGCAGATCTTTATGAACTTTTGATGACAGGAAAGCTCAAGCGTACCTTTTTAGGAATTGAGAGCAGCGTTCCTTTAAGTCCAAGTTCAGGAGGAGGGGATTTATATAGAAAAGTCGTCTATGGAGAAAATCTGTCTCTCTACCCGGGTTTTGTAGAGGCTTTTTCGTCTCTTCGCTTAAATGGAAAAAAGCTTCAAGCGCTTTTTACAGAAGTATTTCAAAAGAAAAAATCTTTGCAAGTGATCGAGCTCATCCACGATGTGCTCCTTTTACATTTTGATTTAAAAGAAGAAGATTTAGAGCAGTATAAAGAAAGCACCAAGACATTTCTAAAGAGCAAGGAGTTTTTAAGCGGCGTAAAAAAAGGGGGATCTTCTAAAAGGATGTTTCTTTGTGAAGAGCTACTTGAGCTCGAGAAAAAAGCAAGAGCAGCTTTTAAAGCAGCGACTGACCACGCCCTTTTAAAAGCCTGGGAATTTACCATCGCTTCTTTTTCTGAAATCAAAATGCAGTTTTCTAGATTTAACCTTTATTCAAGCCTTGGGATGCACTCTGAGGAAAAAGGAGGCATCGGGGAGGTCATTTATCAAGCTCTGCAGAAGCAGCTCGATGTTGACCAGGAAAAACTCAAAGAATATGACGCTGAATATCAAATTGCCTATGATCAGGTAAGAGCTACAGAGGCTCTTCTTAAAAGTGCAGGTAGCGAGTCTGATGCAAGGCGCCTTCAAGCAGAGCTTGCCAGCCGTTTTTATCATATGAGAGCGTGCTTAGAGATGAGAGACACTCTTTATGCAAATGCTTCAAACTATTCTACGTTTTTTTCAGAGCTGCTTAAGGAATACGATGAGCAATTCCCAGAGTATTTTCAAGAGATCTACGATGCAGATTTACACGGTGTATCAGATCAGGAATATGAAGATAGCCCTGCAGGATTTCGGCTTGTTTATAAACATGGAAGAAGTAACGCATTTTTGTGGACGATGATCTATGATGCTGAAGGGTATGTAGAGGCTCTTACCGACTTTTTTCTTTTAGTCGAGCCTCAAGTAGCTGCAAAATTTAATTGGGATCTTGCTCCTCAAATACTTTCAGAAATCACGACGCTTATCACAGCTCATATTAGGACTCCTGAATTCCTAGCTTCAGCTCTTGATCGCATGGTTAAAATTCATGGACAAAGAGGGGAGATGGGAACTCCTTGGGCTTATGTTTCAGGAGGGAGTATGTCGATTCTTTTGCAAACCTATTATAAACGGGAAACTCCAGTAACAGAAGAGTCTAAAAAAGTAGAGAGCCCTACAGATCTTTTAATCTTTCTTTTAGATACCTTGAAAGAGATTCCTCTTTCTTCTGAGAACAAAAAACTGCTCATTTCCTCTCCTTCCCACGCGTTTACAGTGATCCCTTCTTTAGAACTTGTTAGATCTGGATGGCAAGATGATCTTTACACCTACACGTGGGTAAGAGATAAAGTTGTTTTGCCTCGTAAACAGTTTTATGAGTCAGTTTTGTTATCCCCTTCTGAGCAGTCTTTTCTACTTGAAGAATTCGGTAAAGGGCTTCCGATAGAAGCTTCTCATCTTTTACATAAGGTTCCTTGCATCCAGCAAAGCTCTCTCATCTCTTTTAGAAATGAAATTTTGGAAGTGTTCCCCCGTATCCCACTAGAGAACAAGGTGGATTCATTCCTTTATGAAATGATCCCTCTTGTTTCAGGTCGTGAGTGGAAACATTTAGTGAGAAATCTTCTATCAGATTTGGATGTTCCTCATTTGGATACAGCACTTGATGCCTACCCGGATTACCTATCAGAAATCATGAGCGCTAAAGAAGTCAGAGAAATTGCTAAAGCACTCTATCTGGCGTCAAAAGGCTCTTTAGTCTCTTCTTTTGACCTTCATGAGGTGATTAGTAAAAAAGCAGAAGAGATGAGGCTAGCGCCTCCTTCTCCTCTTTTATTTGCCGATACCAATTGGTCTCAGTTTTACTTTGGTTTTGTTGTAAATCCAGGGACTTTGCAGTTAGAGCTTTGGCGTATACAGCCATCTTGTGGATCTGCCTTTCCCATGTCTTCTTGGAACAAATGGTTTACAAAAGAAAATACAGCTTCTTGGAACATTTGTGTAAGGCCTTTTGAGTATAGTTAAAAAAAATATTACTAAAAAAATCTCTTTTCTCTAAATTGGGATCTTTATCGTTAAAGATAGGGACCTGTTATCTATGCTCTTTAAAAAAACTCTTTTTGTGCCTCTTTGGATCGCTTTACTTAGCAATGTCGCGTTTGCCTTCCCAGTTCCATCACTTTGGGTGGGAGAAGGAAGTGGGAGTGATTTAAATACTGCTGCTAATTGGAGTCCAGCTTTAGTTCCGGGAAATACAGCTCAAGCAAACTTTAATAGTGGGATTTCAGGGATAGATCTTGCACCCGTTGCAACGGGTATATTCTCGATAGGGTCTTTCAACTTCGTAGAGGGCGCAAGTGAATTCACTTTTACGTTTGACAACTGTGAGGTTACTTTTGGGGGAACCTCTGTTGGGATTACAGGATCTACAAAGAATCCAGCTTTGAACGTAACCAATTCTAACCACACCTTATTAGCGAATCAGTTAACTTTAGGTGGTTCTGTTGTCTCCGATCTTGGTTCGGCGACAGTCACGGTTTTAAATAATGCCGTTAACAACTCGTATATGATACCTTATCAGATCCTGTGCTCCCCTTCACCTTTGCTGATGGGCGATGATGTTTCTTGGGATGTTCGAAATATTGCAACAGCCACCAGTGATTCTATTTCTTCCCTGGTTACCAATGGGCAAACTTCATTTGCTTCCTCTTTTAATATAGGTAGTAATGCAACGCTTTCGTTCCTCAATAGAGGAACAGCTGCAGATGGAGCAAGCAGCTTGGATATAGGAGATCTTTCAGGTACAGGGAGTCAAATGAGTGTCTCAGGAGCCTTCACTTCTGGAGATTATTTGAGTCTTAGCTTTACAAACGCAGGAATCAGCGGCGATGATACATCGTCCAATACGTGCGGCAATGCTGGATCGCAGGGATTGTTCGGCTCTTCTTTTACAACGGGAAACAATAGCTCAATTGTAGCTTCAAATTCTGGCGTGTCTGGAGGGGCTTCTCAAACAGCCATAGGTAAATTGGCAAACGACTCTCAATTTCACGTTGCGGGCTTATTTATCTCAGGCGATTTGTTCACTCTTTCTCTATCGAACTCTGGCGTGAATACGAGCAATGGAAGCGGCTCAAGTTCCATCGGCGTTATATTCGGAGCTCAAGGGTCTTTTGATTCAGGTCTTTACACCGGAAAAACCGGATCTATTACAGTATCTAATAGCGGTGTCAATAGAGCTAGCCTTACAGAGACTTGTACCATTGGGGCTGTTGCTCAAGATCAATTGCTTATGAGCTCTGATTTTATTGCAAATGACTCTTTAACAATAACTGCTACAAATACAGGTGAAGATATTGGTGGTAACGGCGGCGTTGGATCTAACCAAGTAGGATATGTAGGAGGAGGGCAAGTGACCTTAGGTGGCTCTTTTGCTATTCAAGACGATGCTGTCATCAACATATCAAATGCAGGCTCAGCTACAAGTTCTGTTCCTGAGGATTCAGTGGGATCTATTGCCACCAATCAAATGACTGTCGGCGGGAATTTTACTGCAGGTGCCAACTTGAAGATTACCGCGAGCAACAGGGGAAGCTATAGTGGCGCCGAAAGTGGGAATCAAATAGGTTATGTAGGGAATGACCAGGTGCTTTTCCAAAGCGCCTTTTATGCAGGAAATGATGCGACGATTACCGTTTCAAATAGCGGGTCTATAACTGATGGGAGCAATAACACTGTTGGATCTATTCAGAGATTTCCTTTCCGTTGTGACGGCGCGTTTTATGTGGGGGATTCGTTCAATCTAACGATCTCTAATTCTGCTACAAATACAAGCTCAGGAACAACTAACAATGTTGGAACGCTCATTGATGGGTATCAAGCGTATTTTGGCTCTACGTTTACAGTTGCTGATGACGCAACGATCACCATCTCCAATAGCGCCTTCTATGAAGGCACAGACACGACGAGCTTTGTCGGGTCTATGCAAGATCAAATCATCATAGCGGGAGCGTTTAACGGAGGCAAAAATTTAGCCTTGACGGTAACTAATACGGTCACGAATCCAAACGGCGTGACAGGTGTAGGTAATATCATTGGTCAAATAGGCTTTCAAGGCACATGTACCTTAGGTGATGGAACCGTGATATCAGCGACGAATGGCGGTGATATCGCAGGCCAAATCTCTTTCACTGGAGCCCTTACTGTGAATGGAAGTGTGACGCTCGAAGCGATCAATACAGGGACTATAGGATCAGGTATTGGTATTACGAACTCTGTAGGGGGCGATATCAATATCATCTTAGAAAACTCATCTTTGATTGTTGATAATTCAGGAACCTCGGCGCCTTTTATATTAGGAGCTCTTAACGGAGATGCTTCAAGTACTGTTACGTGTGCCCAAGGTCTTATCATCGATACAAAGGCAGGAGTAAACGCTACTTTTGCAGGGACCATCACTTCGATGCCAGCTCTTGTTAAACAAGGACCTGGCAGCCAAACGATGTCAGGGACTGTAGATCCAACAAGCACATCAACCATCAATGAAGGGACATTAAATCTGACAGGTACATTCATTGGGGACATCGATGTAGGCTTTGCTGGAACGCTTACAGGAGGCGGGATGATTACAGGAACTGTCATCAATAGTGGAATCACTAAGCCAACTAATACCTTGACAATTGCTGAGTTCATCAATGCAAGCACTGGAACATTTGATGTTGGGATAAGCTCTTCACAAAATTATTTGGTCTCTTCAACTGTAGATACAGTATTAGGTGGAGGCTCTGTCCTTGTTAGCTCTATCAATGGAACATATTTGTTCTATCATCCCTATACTGTTTTGGTCTCAGGCTCTTCGATCACAGGAACCTTTGACTCTATTGTGGCAGAATCATCTCTCATCACTCCAGTTATCACCTATAGCGACACAGCAGTGTTTGTGACCCTTCGTCAAAATACGCTAGCTGCAGCTTCTTCTGCCAATGAAAAAAATGTAGCTTCGGTTCTTGACAGTGTAACAAGTCCGACTCTTAAACAATCGCGCCTTATCAGTCAGATCGTCAGCCTTCCAACTGCAAAGGCTCAAGATACTTTGGATAGTATCTCAGGGCAGCAATATGCAGATGGCGCTTTCTTTGCTGAAACAGTCAATCGGCAGTTTATACGTCGCATGTACGATCCTATTAGATCTCAAGTTACTTGTAACAGCTGCGCTCCATGCTGCGATGAGTTAACTTTTTGGTCTGAAATCGGCGGAGACTTTACCTCTATTAAAGGAACGCATTTGAATGGATATCAAGTGACTGCAGGTATGCAAAAAGGAATTTGCCCTGACTGGACTGTTGGCGCTGCGATCTCATACGAGGGCGATTATATCGACTATTCACATGATGGAGGCTCCCAGTATGTAAATAACGGACTTATTGGTGTATACAGCCTCTACCGTCCTGCAAACTACTATGTGATGACAGATCTTGCCTACGGCTACGCTGCAGGGACGATGGATCGCAGGATCCATGTCGGGTCTCACATATATGAAGCAAAAAGTCATCCGATCAATTCTGAGCTGACCTTTTATGGCGAGTTTGGTGGAGATTTAAAGGCGAGTAAAAAACTACTCATTCAGCCTTTTGCAGGACTTGAAGTAGACGGCTCTTGGATGAGTAGTATCTCAGAGACAGCTGCAAATGGCTGGCAGATGCGAATTGAGGGCAAAGATCACTGCGATGTTTACAGTAGAGCAGGTCTTCACTTAACATCTTGTAAAATGCCTAAAGGTTTTCTATTAAGTGTTGATCTTGCTTGGGACTACAGATTTACTTCTTCTAATAGAGAAGTCGATGCGGAGCTTGCTCTTTTTGATGGGGAGTTTGAAGTCTATGGAACGCACCTAAGTCGTAGCAGCTTCGAATACGGATTCACCCTTTTGAACCAGATTTCTCCTTGCTGGGATTTTTATGTTGAAACCACTGGACAAGTTTGGAATCGAGCGACGGCGTTTACGGCGCTCGCTGGATTTGGATACTCTTGGTAAAGTCCATAAGAATATCTTATGGACTTTCTGATTCGATGTATTCAATTGGGTTCCATTATGTTTTTTGAAAGCTCGTTGCATAAGCATCCCTCACTTATCAAGAGACATAAAAATCTATGTATTATTAGACTTTATAATATAGATCTGCCTGAGCATCTCTTATTTTTTTGTGTTCAGAAGAGGGATGCATGATTTGACGATTTGGATCAAATTGACGTATAAATACACCCATTCCACTTTGACCTATCCAATCAGGAGGGGGAAGATTTATTTCCTTGCTAGTACGGGCTGTCCATAAGCCCTTTTCTGCAATTTTTGTGTCTACGGATGCTTTGTCTTCGTCAATAATAGCCTGAATAGAATCATACTTGCCAAAGAGTGCAGAATTTGGATCTTTAAGTTCTTTTTCAACTCTATTTTTGAGACTTTCTTTATAAGTCATCGTCATACGCTGGTAGGCGTCGCCGTCAAAAACTGAATGGTCTGCTGCACACTGCGCATCTTGTCTTACTCTGAATGCCGCTGCACCTAGGAGAGGTAAGCAGATTTCGCGAACAGTTTGCGCCGTTGGATTTGCTGCAAACTCAAGAATCACAGCTTCAAACATGATAGGAGCATGTAGCTCACCCTCTAAAAGTTTAACAAATTCAAAGCGATTTGTTTTATCTCTCCAAATAGCTGCTAGAACTGGATTGTAGTCACCACTACGTGCGAGGGCAACATACTTATCGCGCTTGCCTGGAGCTAAGCAGTCAACGGCGTGTTTTTTCATCTCTATTTGTGCTAGCTCTAAAACGAGTCTCTTTTCACAAAAAGAAACTGTGGATTCTGGATTTGAAAGTCTTATGACGTGGATTGACATGGGGATCTCTTTTGTTAAGGTAGATTAAAAGAGGAGAATGATACGGGTTTCAATGTTAAAAATCGATTAAGATTTTTATGGTTTTTTTGTGGGAAATATTATTTGTGGTACTCAGATCCTTTTTGAATTTCGCTAGCTCGATACAGCTGCTCCACTAAAATTAGCCTGGCAATCTGATGAGTAAAGGTGAGCTTGGAAAGGCTTAAAGTTTGAAAAGCTTTGCTTTCAATATCTTGGGGTATGCCTTCGGCTCCTCCAATGACAAAGTTGAGACGACTTCCAAAGCGCTCTAGCCAAAGGTGAACTTGAGAGGCAAACTGCTCGCTTGTTACTTCCTTTGCGGAAGGGACAAGAGCAATAAAATGGGATTCTTTTTCTAAAAGAGTACTTAGCTGCTCATTGTTTTTGGCGAAAATCCAATCAATAGGCATGATGGTTTTGAGTCTTTTTTCATATTCTGAAATGGCATCGATGAGCCAGGCTTCTTTTGTTTTGCCGATAGAAAAGATTTTGATTTTGTACATAGGACTGATCACATGTTAAGCGTTTTTTTCTGGGACCCACCTCGGGCCATGATTCCTTGGACTATTCCCTTTTTAGAAAGACCGATCCTTTGGTACGGTTTTTTCTTTGCTTTGGGTTTTTTCCTAGCCTATTTCTTTTTAGTGTACCTACTAAAGGGCTATTTTGACCAGGATCAAGTACTCAAAAAAGAAAGCAAACACTTAGCAAAGGTTCTTGCTGAAAAGGCCCTTCTTTATTCTGTAGTTGGGACTTTGATAGGGGCAAGACTTGGAGATGTCCTTTTCTACCAAAACTGGCATACAATTTTATCTGATCCCTTGTCTATTTTTAGGATCTGGGAAGGGGGGCTTGCAAGTCATGGAGGGGCCCTCGGGGTTTTGATCGCCTTTTGGTTTTTATTTAAAAATGTCAAAAAACAGTACTCTAAAAAACTTTCTTTTAGGGGCCTACTCGATCTTTTTTGTATCCCTATTGCCTTAGTGGCGGGATTTATTAGGCTTGGCAACTTTTTTAACCAAGAAATTTTAGGAACGGCAACAAACCTTCCTTGGGGTGTTGTTTTTGGCCATCCAGCGGATGGAAGCGCTCCTTTTCCAAGGCACCCTGTCCAGATCTATGAGTCGCTTTGGTATTTTATTCTTTGCGTCTTTTTGTATTTTGTTTGGAAAAAAGACAAAGCCTTACATAAACAAGGAAAAATCATTGGACTGTTCCTTGTTTTGCTCTTTGGATTTCGACTCCTTGTTGAGCGAGTCAAAGAAGAGCAAAGCGTATGGTTCAGCTCTTCTTGCATGACAATGGGCCAGTGGCTCAGCATTCCGTTTATTGTTTTAGGGCTTTTTCTATTATATAGAAGCCGAAGAGCTCGCTAAGCAAGAGTTAAGCGCAGCTTTTGCTTGCTCAGGATCAAAGGGGATGAGAGGGAGACATTTTTTGCAGAGCTCTTCAAGTTGCTTTAAGAGCTCTTCGTGAGTCACATTTTTTCTATTCAAAAAGGGAATATGCCACTTTAGAAATCTATCTAAAGAAGATTCATCTTCTTTAGAGAAGGTTGTAAACCACATGTATTTATAAAGGGTCCATGCTTTAGAGCTGAGCTGACCTAGATAGATTGTGGTAGAAGGGAACTTTTTCAAAAAGTCCTGACACACTTCTGTGATCAAAGATGAATGGCAGGTCGGAAGGCTTTCTCTTGCTAGAAACTTTTCTTTGATCATCTGAGCTAGAGGTGTTTCGCTATTTAATCGAATGGATCTACAGAGCATGTCGTTTTGAATGCACCAAAGGTGGATCTTTTTATGGGCGTCGTTCCATTTGCTTGTAACGGTTAGTTCTTTCACTTGTTTGAAAAATTGCACGGTCTCATGAACAATAGAGGAAAAGCTTTTGCCAGGGTTATCGATCAAGGTGCCGGCAATCTCTTCTTCTATCTTTTGTCCGATACGATAGGGGAGCTTTTCTAAAAAGCCTTCTGTCTCACTTAAAAGCTTCCAGATGATCACTTCTAGCTGCTCTTTGCCAAGTTGTCCTAAAGAGGGGAGTAGGAGGGCCTTTTGATAGGCATCAAAAAGGCTGTTTTTGATTTCCTCTTCGCTGTAGCTGTGGTTCGAAGTGTTGAGAAGTAGAAACTCAGCAGAGATAAAGGCGTAGACTGATTGAGCGATCTCTGGGCGCTTTTTAGAGCTGTCCCCCAGAGCCTCTACCGCTTCATGAAAAAGAGGGGAGGGGACATCTTTAGGCATCTGGCTTGCTAAGGTATAAAGAGCGATGATCCTTCTGACAAGGTCTGGCAGTCCTGGCATTGCGATCGTATCCTTATAAAGGGCGCTATGCTTTTTGATGAAATCTGAAATCGCTTCTTTTTGCTCTGCAAAAAAGAGGAAATGGAAAGAAGAGGTGGAGTAGAGTTTTTCAGAAAGAATAGCAGACACATTGCAAGTGATCTTATCAGTGGATGAAAAGTCAGGCAAATCATGAAGGGACTGAAGAGCTTCTTTTGTTTTATGTTCTAGCTCGGCAAGGCCGATCTGTGGGTGTTTTGCTGTTATTTCTAAGATCGTTTTAACAATCAACTTATCAATCTTATCGAATTCATCATAAGGAGTCTTGCTTTCCTTTAAAGGAGAGCTGCTCATCAGGTGCTTTTGAAGAGACCAGATTGTTTGAGTAAGAAGGTCAAGCTTCGGTTTAGTACCGTCGAGCGTTGCAATGCACTCGCTCATTTTAGAGGCGATTTGATAGGCGCACTGATAAGGAGTTAAAAAGGAGACTGCTTTTTGCTGAAAATACTGTTTTAGATTTTCTTTGATAAAGAAGTTAATATTCAACTTTCCATTTTTATCAATAGCTTCTGATTTGCCTTGAATTTGCTGGGTATAGAATGAAATTTTGTTCCAAATCTTTTTAACGGCAGTAATACCGAGTCTATATTGTGGGAAGTTTTTCTGGAATTCTGGTGTGATCTTTGAAATGAGCTCTTCTTGGATTTGTGAGCTCCAACGAAAAGAAGGATCGATATCCTTCATTTCTTTTTTAATCACATTAGAAAGAAATAAACTTAAATCAGAATAAGGATCGTGGAATTCAGGGGATTCATCAACAGAATGTAAAAGATCTTGATTTGATAAATTGTTTTTTTTGCGATTTAAAGAAAGAGAAGAAGGGGTAGAAAAAACGCTAGATTCTGATGAATTATTATCATTAGACCAGAAATTATCAGAGAAGGATTCTGTAGCTGTTTTTTTCGGCATACTTTTGTTCTATTTTCTCAAACG
Organism: uncultured Chlamydiae bacterium; assembly: GCA_903824495.1. Lineage (GTDB taxonomy): Bacteria > Chlamydiota > Chlamydiia > Chlamydiales > Rhabdochlamydiaceae > CAIJXB01. Next base: position 13,448 of record CAIJXB010000046.1, on the reverse strand, counting down.
GGTGAATAAAAAAAATTACGCATTTAGTTTCCTGTCTAACTTAAACGAATTTTTTTTGTCTAATAAATTTTGAGTTTTTAGAAATATTTTTGAAAACAGTTTTTAGAATTAGAGAAACTATTCGTAATAAGCGATGCAAGAAATTTCAACCAAAACATCTAATGGGAGTTTTGCAACTTGAAGAGTTTGTCTTGCAGGTTTGATAGGAAAAGAAAACTTTTCAGCATAAAGTTCATTCATCTTTTGAAAGTCTTGCATGTCTTTTAAATAGACTTCTGATTTAACAACATTTTTAAAATCGAGCCCTTCGGCTTTTAAAATGGCTTCAATATTATTAAGTACTTGTTTTGTTTGAGCAACAATTGTCCTTTCTACAACTTCTCCCGTTTTGGGATCGATCGGGATTTGCCCTGAAACAAAAAGAAAGGATCCTGCTTTGATAGCTTGAGAGTAAGGACCGAGAGCTGCAGGAGCATTAGAAGTTTCTACTTTTTTTAACTGAGACATTTTTGGTCCTTATATATATGTGAGATGACGGGCCGGAGTATGGCAAACAGTTTGTTTTTTTTCAATGGAGGTCAGTATTTTCCTTGAGGATTAAACTTCCTCTTCGGAATAATGAGGTTTATTTCAAAGCAAGGAGCAATTTATGAATCACATGATGGTAGCAGGACATTTAGGCGCTGATCCTGAGGTGAGATTTACCTCTTCAGGACAAAAAGTAACAACACTTCGTGTTGCTGCAAAAGTTAGAAAAGGAAACAAAGACGACACTATATGGTGGAAAGTAACTGTATGGGGCGAGCAATTCGATAAGATGATGGGTTATTTCAAAAAAGGCAGCTCTATTATGGTAATGGGAGAGCTCAGCAAACCAGAAATCTTTACAGATAGAGACGGTAAGCCTCAAGTGTCTATGAATATCACAGCGACAAACTTGACCTTCAGTCCTTTTGGAAAATCTGATTCTTCAGGACGCTCTTCAGCGGATCACGAGTCCAAAGAAGCTGATATGGTATTAGCGGCAGCGCACGATTCAGCTCCAGGCCAAATGGACGCTGCGTTTTCAGATGATGAGATCCCTTTCTAATAATTTGTGACAAGGAGAAGTATGCACGTTCAGATCGCTACAGTAACAGGACAGAGAAAGCCCGCAGATATCGCCATTTTGCCTTATTGGGAAGAGGGAAAAAAGATCGTGGCAGCTTTTCCAAAAAAGGAATTGGATGCTAAAGTTTTAGCCTTACTTGAAAAGGATTTTACAGCAAAATCAGGAGAATCTCTTTTTTCATACACCTTAGAGGGGGTTGAAAAAAGAGTTCTACTCCTAGGTCTTGGAAGCTTGAAAAAATGTGAAGCGGACTCTTTAAGGAGCGCTTTTGCTTCAGCTGTCCAATTATGCCGTAAAAAGAAGCTCGAAAACATTAATCTTTTTCTTCCTTCTGATTTGGACCTATCCTTTGTAGAGGCTATCTTAGATGGTCTTTGCATGGCCAATTACTCTTATGATGCACTCAAAAGGGAGTCTTTAAAAGATAAACCTACTGTTTTCATCAAAAAGATAAACTTAATTGGAGCGAAAAAAGAAGTAGAGGCCCTCATCGAAAGGAATGAACATGTGATGAAGGGTGTCAATCTTACAAGAGATCTTGTCAATGGTAATGCCGATGATGTCAATGCGGCTCATTTAACAAAAGTGGCAAAGGAATTAGCTCACAAGCATAAGTCTATCAAAGTAGAAGTTCTTGGAAAAAAAGAGCTTGAAAAAGAGAAGATGGGCCTCATGCTTGCCGTCAATAAAGGAGCGACTCATGAGCCTGCCTTGATCCTTCTGCATTATATGGGAGATCCTAAGTCTAAGGATGTCACAGCTGTTGTTGGGAAAGGCGTTACATTTGATACGGGAGGGCTTAACTTAAAGCCAACCGGGTCTATTGAAACGATGAAGTGCGATATGGCAGGGGCTGCTGCAGTGCTCGGCCTTATTGAAGTTTGCTCTGCATTAAAGTTGAAAAAAAACGTTATTGGCGTGATAGCTTCTGTTGAAAATGCGATAGGAAGAGATGCTTATAAACCGGGTGATGTGTATATCAGCCACTCAGGTAAAAGTGTTGAGATTACAAATACGGATGCGGAAGGAAGACTTGTTCTTGCGGACGCTTTTTCGTATGTGCAAAAACACCACGGCCCTAGCCGCTTGATCGATTTTGCTACCTTAACAGGTGGGGTGATCGTGGCGCTTGGTGAAGAGGCGTCAGGTCTTTTTTCTAACAATAAAAAGCTATGCGATCAGATCAAGCAAGCCGCGGAAGTAACAGGAGAAAGAGTGTGGGAACTACCGCTCTATCCCGAGTACCTCGAAGCTTTAAAATCTCCGATTGCAGACCTTAAAAACTCCAGAAAGGGAAGAAGCGCTTCTGCGTCATCCGGCGCCATGTTTCTAAAGCAGTTCATAGAAAAAGATCTGCCATGGGCTCATTTAGACATTGCAGGTACGGCATATGTTTCCGATATTTCAGCGTATTATCCATCACATGCAACAGGTGTGGGTGTGAAACTGATCTTAGAGTTTTTAAAAAGTCTCTAATGGAATTTATTGTAAAAGAAAGTCAGCACGGATGGACTCTTCTTGCTTTCCTCAAAGAGGAATGCAAGGAGAGTCTTTCTGCTAATAAGGTCAAAAAGGCCATAGAAGCAAAGTCTTGCAAAATCAATGGAAGGGTAGAGTTCTTTTCCTCTTATCAAGTGATGAAAGGGGACAGAGTAGAGTTCAATCCTATCGAAACTTCAAAACCATCCAAAATAACAATTCTCTTTCAAGATGATCATTTTGCCGTTATTGATAAGCCTCCGGGTCTTGTGTGTCAAAATGAGCTAATAGTCGCAGCAATAGGTCCTATAGCGCGAAATTGGCGCCTTGTGCATCGTTTAGACAAAGATACTTCTGGGCTTTTACTTCTAGCCAAAAGTGAAAAGGCAGAAGAAGCCGGCAAGGTTCTTTTTGCAGATAGAGGCATAGAGAAGATGTATTTAGCAATCGTAGATGGAAGAGTTAAAGACAAAGAAGGTGTTATTGATAACTACCTCGGTAAAAAAGGGGGCTATGAAGGACAAACTCTTTACGGCGAAGTTCTTCAAAAAGACAAAGGTCTTAGGGCCATCACCCATTTTCAGACGTTATCTCTAGGTAAAGGAGCCTCTTTACTCCTTTGCGACATAAAAACAGGGCGTACCCATCAGATCAGAGTCCACTTCAGTGAAAAGGGGCATCCTCTTTTAGGGGATCACCAATATGGCAGGAAATTTAGCTGTCCTTTTGAGCCTTCTCGTCATCTTCTTCATGCGTGGAAGCTTGTCTTTACACATCCCTTTACTAAGAAAAAGATAGAGCTTAAGGCACAGGTTCCTTTGGATTTTCAAAAGGCAATAGAGGAGCTATTTTCAGCTTCGCTTAAACTGGAGTGATTAACGGGACGTTAACTGGGCTTTCTTCTGAAGGCTGCTTCTTTAGGACTTTTTTTCCAAGTTGCCATGTTTTGATCTCACCAAAAGGTAGGTTGGTTGCAACGGCCAGCGCAATATTTCCTGCGGCAGCATCTTTTGATTTTTTGAGAAGGATCATTCCGATTATAAACAAAGTCGCTGCAGAAGTTAGGGTTATGGGAGCGGAGGTACTCTGGGGGAATTGCCTCATTATGTTACTGAAAAAGCGAGATCCTGCTTTGCTTAAGGCCGCTGTAACAACAGGCGATAGATATTCAGAAAACATTTGAGAAGTGCATGCTGCAGTTAGAGCGGCTGCAGTCATTAAAACTTGAACCTCCATACAAGCCGGAGGTCTTTTTTCAGCCCCTGCGATTAGTTCATTCCCAGTTTCATTATCATCTTCTTCGTCAGCGTCATCCCCCATTTGGTATTGCTCTAGAGAATAAATAGCATGTTTTAAAAGAAGCGTTAATCCTAAGCTGGCTGTTTTTGCGTTTGATGGGACAATAGATTGTGACGCTAGAACATACCATGCTAAACCAAGAGTAGTCAGAATGATTAGTGAATTTTGGTCCCTTGAAAGATGTTTAGCTGAAGTTGCAAGCCCTTTTAATGTTGAATCGGTAAGGGCTGCGGGGAGCTCAAGGCTGCCAGATAAAATGGTTGCTATGGCAAATGCTGCAACGATACTGGCAATCAAGACCGGGGATTGTTTGATTTTTGTCTTGTTTCCATTACTATCTTTTCCTTTTCCTGAGATAAACAGATTGAGTTCACGATCCAATATGCTGATAGAGGTGGCGGCTCCTAAGGAGCCGAGATCTAAAGGTTTCATGTTTGAATGTTTTAAAGCAAGATCTACACCGAAACCGCAAGCTGTTCCGATTCCGAGCAAGACAAGCTTGCTTTGCAAATCTTTCACTACCTTTAAAATGTTTTTTAAAGTTAGAGCAAAACCATCTGCAGCCAAAATAGATACAGTTCCCATACCTGCGTAGTTGCTCACAACTGTTCCACCGGCAAAAATAGACATAGGAATTGCCTGTTGCCAAAGAGGTGGCAGGTCCTTTCCTTTTCTCTTTATCTTTAAATAAGGATCTGAATTTTTGTTTATACTAATTTCATCTATCATTGGCGCAATTAATTTTAAGTAATAATAATTAATGTATTATAACGTAAAAACTATTAATTTTCAATGGTAATAGATTGTTTTGTAAGTCTTTTGTTTTTAGCGAGTTAAGATTGTGGTTTTTTATGTAAAAATTAGTTTGTATTGTTGCTGTTGAGCCTTAATGACCCGACAATTAGAGTTGTTGTTTCCTTGTGAGTTTTTTGTGCCATCTCAGTTCTGTGCTGGTCGCGCTCAGAGATAGGCGTCACTTGTTGCACTGTGAAATCTGGAAATATCACCATGGTACCAGCGCGATCTTTTCTTATAAACTTGTCATATGTCCAATCCGGAGGAGGTAATTGTATTCCCTGAATCAGCCAGCTTGTTAAGAAGTGCGTTTCAATGCTTTCGATATGCGAATAGGCCTTCATGATGTTCTGAATGGAGCCTTGCCCGAATGTTTTTTCGATCTTTTCTTTAAAAGTATTAGAATATACTAAAATCATACGATCAATTGTTGTTAGATCTCTAGCGAGGATAGGACTTCTTGTACTTGTAAAGTCCTGCAGCATTCGAACTTTTGCCGCTTCAAAAAGTCGAACTACTTTATGCGCAGTCTCTTCGGTTGGTGTAGCTATGATCATAGCAATTCCCTGCTCGAACATGATAGGAACGTGATACTCACCTTCTAATAGCTCACAAAAAGCTAAACGGTTTGCCTTGTCCCGCCAAATGGCGCCGATAACTTCATTGTACGATCCTTGACGCGCAAGCGTAACATATCGCTCTCGATTTTCTGGAGATAAGCAGTCAGGTTTAAAACATTTCATGACCTCATTGGCTTTTTCAAGCTTATTTTCTGAATTGCGCTCACATCTTAGTTCGCAAAAAGAAATAGTGGGCATCGATGCAAATTTTCTTGGAAATGAAATGATCATAAAACACTAAATTAGTTTAAAAAAAAGGGTATTTTATGTGTTTATTAAGTTAAAAATCAACCGGTAAAGATTTTTTGCTTTAGTGATATGGCTATTGGAAATCTTTAAAAAGTGGTTTATAAAGATCCTCTTCCATAGGTACATAGAAAAAATTCACATCTTTTTTTTGAGGAGGGGTGTTTTCAAACTCCACCTTCGGAGCTTCTGAGATAATAGCAAAGGGTGTTTTTTCATCTCCTTCTCCCATACAAAGAACAGCAGAAGCAGAGAGGCTGTCGATCAAGTTGACTTGAGTGACAGCAAGAGGAATCCCAAAACAGTCCGGTTTTCCGATGTAGTTATGAAGAGGCTTAAAGCCGCACCATCCAAGCCCTGCCCCAACGACACCTCGTCTTAAAGGCGTCGTGTGGCTGTCTGTGATTAGAACCCCGATCTCTTTTCTTTGATCTCGACAGCGAATGTAGCTCCAAATTTCTTCGGCTGTCTTTTGTGCATCTTTAGGATACAAGATGTAGATGTCTTTGCCATTGGATTCATCAATGCCAGCTGCTGGGATAAGGAGGTGATTTTTAATGGTAAGAGTAGAAAGGCCTGGGGTATTTAAATAGGCATCAGCAGAGCTTTTTATCAGGTCTAGTTTAGAAGATACTTTGCTTTTATCGATAAAGCTTCCTTCTAAGAGGCTGATGATTTTTGAAGTGATAACTAAGATCTCTTTTTCAGCGAGAGTGGGCACGTAGGTATCTAAAAGCTCATAAAGGGAGTCTTTGGAAGAAATGAGGCGCGTTTTGTAGGTTTTTATCTGCATAGAAATATTGTTTTCTCGTAGAAAAATGGGTGAAACAGGTATGAGTATTTTTTTACTACTTTACAAGGGGGATTCATGGACGTGCAGCTAATGATTAAATTATATATCAGTATTTTCATGATCTGTAGTCCATGCTCTGCAATCCCAGCTTTTTTAAGTTTAACAGATGGAAGGTCTGTAGCGCAAAGAAAACGAGTGGGAATTGTTGCATCTTTAGCGGTTGCTTGTATTTTGATTGGAGTGGCTTGGATTGGGGACGCGGTAATGAAGTTCTTTGGTATACGCCTTGCGACCTTTCAAATTGCTGGGGGGATCATCTTATTCTTGCTAGCTCTTTCGATGCTGCACGGAGAAACGAGCAAGATGAAGCATAGCCCCGAAGAGATGGAAGACTACTTAAAAGAGTCGGTGGAAATCGTTCCTTTGGCTATTCCTTTGATGGCAGGGCCAGGAGCGATTAGTACAGTCATTGTGGCGGCGGGAGACTATCCAAGCGTAGTGGACCATGTGTATCTCACCATCTGTCTTGGATTTGTTGCACTCTCACTTTGGTTTTGTCTTTTCTTTGCAACATCACTCGAGAGAAAGCTTGGTAAAACAGGCCTTAAGCTTGTCAATCGAATTGGTGGTCTTATCATCGCTGTGATTGCAGTAGATATCATTTCGAAGGGAATCGGCGAGCTTTTTCCAGGACTTTTAAGATAGAAGTTTTATTAAAAGATCAAAGTCGATGTTTTGCTGGGTGACTTTGATCGCTTCCATGATCTTTTCTCCATCTTCTTTTTGGATCTTTGCGGTAAAAGAATTTATTTTTTCCAAAACTTCGTCGCTATGAAGAGGGATATGAAAGGCTGGAATGTGAGCCTTTTTAAGCTCTTCTATGACAAAGTTTCTTGGTGGAAGATCTCCTGTTAAAATGATGCCGACATTTTTAGAGATGTCTCTGTGTTTGCCTAAGATGGCCAAGATGATGTCTTCTCTATGGGCTGGAGTGATGATGAGCTGCCCTGGTTCTATTGTTTCTCTAAAAAAAGAAGCAGAAGCTGCAGCTAAGCGAATTTGTTTAAAATGTTTTAGCTGACACTCTTCTCCTGATAGAAAAGTCCCATGAAAGAGGTTTTTTAGATCGAAGATCGAAGGTATCCCTAAAATGGGATCGAGTGGTATGCATCCAAGAAGAGGAACATTCCAAGGTTTGAGAGCTTTTTGCATATAAGAGGTGATCATCTCTTTTTTTTCAGGTTTGACTCGATTTAGGATCACTCCAAGCACTGGCACTTCATAAAGATCACAAAGTGCTTTATTAAGAGCTAATTCATCAAAGGCGGATCCAAGTCCTCCAGAGGCAATCAAAAGAATAGGTAGTCCTAGTTTTTTAGCAACTTGGGCGTTATTGAGGTTGATGATCGATCCAACGCCCATATGTCCTGTTCCTTCAACAATGAGCGCAGTGTCTTTTTTGCGAAGAGTTTGAAATGAGCTAGTGATGCTATCTGAGAGGTGTTCCGTTTGGATTTTCCCATCGAGAAAGTCTTTGGTGAAGCCAGGAGGAATTAAAACAGGGCTCATGCATCTGTCATCTACGTTTAAAGAAAAATGCTCTTTGATCAAAAGAGCATCTTTATCTACCCAAACGCCAGCCTTAGTTTCTTCAACTTCTTGTCCGATAGGTTTCATGTAAGAGACAGAGATCTTTCTTTTTTGAAGACCAGAAAGAAGCCCTAAGGAAAGGGTTGTCTTCCCTACATGTTGTCCTGTAGATGCGATAAAAAAGCTTTTGAACATAAAAGATCCTCTTTGTTTCCTTATAGGAAACTAAGATTTACTAAGAAAGAAAGATCTTTTTTGCCAAAGGTAAATAGGAATACCGCTTAAGACAAAGAGCGAGCAGATCGCTAAATTCTTAAACGAGGTAAAAGCAAGCACCCAAAGACAAAAGCCGCAGGATAAAAGCGTAATAGCGTAGTAGAGTTTAGGTCTTAAAGGAACAATCTCACGTTTGATGAGCAGCTTTAAAAAGGCTAAAGAGCAAGCAAGGTAGATGAACAAGAAGATAGAAACAGAGAGGTCTATGATGCTATTTAACTGCTGCAAAATATTTGGTGTTAAGGTTAAGAAAAGTAAAAGCTGCGTACACACAAGAGCGATCAGCAAACTGACGTATGGGGTTCCGGCTTTATTTGTTTTAGAAAAGAAAGAAGGAAAAAGGCCCTCTTTCGAAGCTTCCGCTGCAATCTGTCCGCTTGTCAGTACCCATGCATTTAAAGTACCAATACACGAAATAAAGGCAACGACAGCAATCAGCTTGTTCCATCCTCCACCGAATACCACTTTAGCGGCTTCTACATAAGGAGCTTGGCTTGTCGCAAGCACTTCCGGTGCAACAACGCCCATGACAGCAAAACTATTGAAAAAGTAGATCGCTGCGACAACAATAGTGCCGAGCAAGACAGCTTTTGGGATGGTCTTTGTGGGATTTTCTACGATGCCGGCTGCTGTTGTTGCTGTTTCAACGCCGATAAATCCCCAAAAGGTAAGCAGTGTAGTCGTGTTCAAAGAACTTGTAAAAGGAACTCCTGGAATCGGTTCAAAATATTCTGATTTTAAAAAGAAAAATCCAGCAATCGGAATGAGGATCAAGGGAGCACATTTTAAAAACGATAAAAAGACTTCGCAAGAGCCTGCCAGTGATGCGCTTCTAATATTGATGCCGGTAATGACGGTAATGATGATGAGCTCAAGAGCTAAAGTCATAAGAGGCCCTGAAATGCCAATCAGGGGTGATAGATAGCCAATGGCGGCTACAATCACAGCGATGCTGCTAGCCCAAGAAATGAGCCAATAGGTCCAAGCCGTAAAAAAGGCAGCTCTGCGCCCGAAAGCTCTTTCTATGTAAACGTGGGGGCCTCCTCCTTTGGAGGTGTGCATGCTCAGCTGAGAAAAAACAAGGGCAAGTAGGAGCGCTCCCATTCCGGATAAAAGCCAGCCAAGTAGGCTGATAGGCCCAAAAGGAGCTAAGCTTGTGGGGAGTAAGAAGATCCCGGAGCCAATTTGGCTTCCAATTACAAGAGCAACAACCGATCTGAAATTTAATTTTTTTACCATGACCTAAACCTGAAAAACCTTAGCAGTATAGACGTTTAAGAAGAGAATTGCAACGAAAGAGATGTAAAGAGGTGTGAAATCGTTTCTTGAGTTTCTATAAAAATATCTTGATCAGGAGCCAAATCCAAGACTTCCTCCAGAGAAAACCAGCGGATTAAAGGATCTTTAATAAGAGTTCCTCCTACGGGCTTTGCAACATAAATAAAGTCTATGTGTTGATGCTCTGGTTTATCGCCGTGGGCTGGGATGTTTTCTAAAAGGCATAGGTAAGGTCTTTCGATGCTTTTGGCGTTCCATCTATCGATCCAAAGGTTTTCTTGCGCTATCCATTCAATTTCAAGACCGGTTTCTTCTAAAACTTCCCTTCTGGCTCCTTCCGAGGGCGTTTCATCTTTTTCCAAATGGCCACCAGGCGGAAGCCACTTTTGCATCTTGTGATGAAAAAGAAGAAGGACTTTATCGGAAGAAAGGACATAGGTAGTTGCAGTAAAATGTTTTTCCATACTTGCAGTTTAGCAAATTAGGACATTAATGGAAGAATTTTTGCAGAGATTCAGGATCATCGAAGTCAATAAAATCAGCTGGTTCTGGAGTAATAACTCGTGCTTTTTTTTGAGGAGCTTTTGCGCTTGAAGAGTTAGGAAGTTTTTGTAGCTGTTTTTCGTATTTTTCATTTAAATACTTCAATTGACCTGCTAGGAATAAGGCATTGACTTCTTTGTCTTCCAGGGACATTGAATCCGTTGTTTCAGAGTGGATACTGTGTATGCGAGATTCCATTAGCTCTTTGATTTTTAGGTAGGTCAAGAAAATGTCGGAGGGGATCGTAGCAACTTGCCTCGAATTTGCTGTAATAGTTAAATTGTTAATCTCGTTCATTTTTTTATTCCTTTTTTAGGATTTATTTCAATAAGTATATCATTATTTTAAATTTTAATTCAATGTTTTATTTTTTTCAATGTTATTTATTTAAATTATTGATTTCTAATTATTTACAATCTTTTTTGGTTAAAAAATGACTTGAGACTCTGTAAATTTTCATTTATAATGGCATTTTTTGTCTTTGAGGAGGATTTTATGAAGGAATTCGATGAACTTTGGGAGGTTGCAACCCGTTTAAACGCCCCTGGAGGCTGTCCGTGGGATGTCAAACAGACCTTAAAGTCTTTGCAGCCGTATGTGATTGAAGAAGCCCATGAGGTCGTAGAGGCTGTAGATCGAGGCTCTGATGAAGAGATTGTAGAGGAGCTTGGAGACCTTTTGTATACGGTGCTTTTTTATGCGAAGGTGGCAGAAAAAGAGGGGAAATTTTCCATGGGGGATATACTCAATACCGTTAAGGAAAAACTTATCAGGCGCCATCCTCATGTTTTTGAGTCTTCAGAAGAAACTTCGGAAGACGAAGTAGTGAAAAACTGGGAGAAGATCAAGAAGGAAAAAGAGGGGAAGGAGAAAAAAGAGTTTTTGAAAGAACTTCCAGCTCTTGCTAAAGCTCAAAAAATGCTGGAAATTTTCCATCGAAGCGGCTTTTTGTCTGAAGATTTGGTCCCAAATTCCATAGAAGAAGAGATAGGGCTTCGGCTTTTAGAAGTGGTCAAAGAAGCTAAAAAGTCCCAGGTGGATAGTGAAGGAGCTCTTAGAAGAGTTCTTCTGGAGCACCAAAAGGCTTTCCAAAAGTGGGAATCTCTGCTATGATCTTCTTTTTATTTTTTAAAAAATTGTGAGATCTCGTGGATGATTTAAGAAACCAAAGCATTATTAGGCTCATGGATACTTTATCGGGTGTAAACCAAGACAGGGTGCGCCAGAAAAGACGTCAGATCGAGGCTCACTTTAAAAATCCTAAACAGATTGCTGGGGCCGGAGTGACCATCGCTTCAGAAGAAATTAGAGAGACAAGCGTCGGTGGGTATTTTTTAAGGATCAATGCAAATCCTCCTTTGAAAGCCATGCCTATGGTCAGTGAAGGGTATTGTGTAGATAGCGCGCATGCTCATATTTTATCTCCTGTCTTTCTTGCTCTTTCTTCCATTTATTGTTTGAATCTTGTGCACGCACCTGTTTCTTTCCATTTTGTACCTTCTAAAGCACAGGAAAGACTTTCTGATTTGTTAAGTGAGAAAAGCCCCCCAAAAGACCTAATAGAAGAAGGGGTTCTCTTTCTCTGTAAGCTTTTGCCTAAAGTAGAAATTTTATCTTGCTTAAAGGGGCCTTTTTTTGAAAAAATGCAAAGCAAGATGTACCAAGTTAAGCGTCATAACGTAAGCGAAGTTGTTTCACTCGATTTTGAAGTGATCGCAAGAGCTCTTCTAGATCCTGTGTCTTAAAAAAGGAGAGGGGTATGCTTTTTCTGCGTCTAGTCACATTCTGTGTGATCTCTTTGGTTTTTTCTTCTTGCTCTGATTCTTCTCGTAGCAATAAACAGCCACCCTTTAGTTACGATTTACACCTCTCTTCTATTGAAGGATCTCGAGACACCGCCATTATCTGTTTTCATGGATTTGGAGGAGATTATCGAGTTGCTCATACGGTAGCTCCTTTTTTTAAAGGAAAAGCGAGCGTCATCAGTTTTAACTTTCCTGATTATGGAAAGCGCGCAGGATTTCTTGATCAGGAAGAAACCTATTTTGGGACCATTGATGAAATTCTCCCGGCTCTTTACGTTCTTAAACAAACGATCATTGACAAGGGATATCGTAAAGTGTGCCTGTATGGTTTTTCAGCAGGAGGAGCCGCCCTTGTCAATTGCTTGTCTGCTTTGAGTAGCTCTACCTATGATCTTAATTTAAGAAGTATAGGGGTCAGGGACGCCGAGAAGAAAAAAATTTTAAAAGTCATTCAGCAAGGGGATGTCATTTTAGACACACCCTTAAAATCTATTGATGAATTAGTGGCTTTATACGGCATGACAAAAGAGCTAGAGCTTATTGGGGCCCGGTATCAAAAAAATGAAATGGATCCCATGCAAAGTATCAAGAAATGGAAAAATCTCTCATTAAACCTTCTTGTTCATTTTCAGGTGCCAGATGAAGTGGTGTCTAATCGGGATGATGAGTCGTTTTTGCAAATGCTAAAAAGATACAACCACGGAACAACAAATGTTTTAATTGGTAGCGATAGCGGGCACTCTCTTCCTCATCCTTCTCTTTGGGAATACTACCTTAAAAACAATAGCGCTTTTTAAAGAAAATTAAGCTGTTTCCGATTCTCCGCTCTCTGGGGAGTTAACGACTGTGATCCCGCTTTTTTGCAGGGACTCTGAGAGGATTTTATGAGGGTCTTCTGAAAAAAATGCAGGATTTCTCACTATTTGCGACAAGATCTGCACTATGGCTTTTGCTTGAGTTGGAGATAGGGAGCTATTCACTGTGTCTACAAGAGTTTTAAGGTAGCCTTTGAACTTTTGTTGGTAGTCGGCCTCAGTCGCAGACTTATATGTAGAATGGATGCAAAAAATATACTCAAGCTCTGTTGCGTGGGCAATCAGCTGGGCTTTTGGGTTTTCGTAGGTAAGCTTTCTCAATACTTGTAAAACAGCATCAAAAAGCTTATTTATTTGGATTTTCCCATCATGGAGCTGCTCTTTGATGCTGTAAAGGGCTGCAAAAACAGAGGATTCAATCGCTTTTGGGATGTAATTCCCCCCGCAACTGGAAAGATTCGCAATTCTCATGATTTGGGATAGGACCTGAAATGTCTTAGCATGGGCCTTAGGGTCAGAAGTTGAGCGCATAAGCCAGAAATAAATATCTTCAGCGAGGGAGTGGAGGTTGAATTCTGGGTTAAATTCCGATTTTCTTAACATGTGCTCTCTCGTTAAATAGAAAGCCCCGACCTTCGTAACTTTAAGATGGGGCGGTTTAAATTCTTTATTCTCAAATGGTTATTTATCTTTAGAGGGTAAGTCTAAGCTTCAGGGGCCTATTTAAAACAGTTTCCAGCCTCTAATGTAAATTGTATAATAAAATTTCTTATTTTTGTTATTATTATTTTTAATTTT
>CAIJXB010000045.1 GCA_903824495.1 uncultured Chlamydiae bacterium | reverse complement strand
TAGTTTTTAATATATAAAGAAACTCCCTCTGGATCTTTAGCTGCTGCTATCTTGGCTATCTCTATAAGAGCATTTTGATCTGTAATGCCATAGTTTTTAATATATAAAGAAACTCCCCATCCACTTTGAGTCGCTGCAACTTTTGCTATCTCTATACGAGCTTTCTGATCTGTAATGCCATAGTTTTGAATATGCTCAGAAATTCCCTCTGGATCTTTAGCTGCTGCTATCTTGGCTATCTCTATACGAGTATTTTGATCTGTAATGCCATAGTTTTTAATATCCTTAGAAATTATCCGTCCACTTTGAGCTGCTACACCATTTGCTATCTCTATAAGAGCATTTTGATCTGTAATGCCATACTTTTTAATGTTGTTAGAAACTCCCTCTGGATCTTTAGCTGCTGCTATCTTGGCTATCTTTATAAGAGCACCCTGATCTGTAATACCATACTTTTGAATATGCTTAGAAACTCTCTCTGGATCTTTAGTTGCTGCTATCTTGGCTATCTCTATGCGGTCTGCTTCAGCTTTAATACCATACTCTTGAATATACTCTGAAACTCTGTCTCCACTTTGAGTTACTGCTATCTTGACTATCTCTACAAGAGCTTTCGGATCTTTAATCCCATAATTTTTAATGTATAGAGAAACTCCCCATCCACTTTGAGCTGCTGCCAGCTTTGCTATCTGTATAAGAGCTTTCGGATCTTTAATCCCATACTTGTGAATATACCGAGAAACTCCCCATCCACTTTGAGCTGCTGCTATCTTGGCTATCGCTATACGGCCTGCTTCAGCTTTAATACCATACTCTTGAATATACTCAGAAACTTTCTCTCCACTTTGAGCTGCTGCTATCTTGGCTATCTCTATAAGACCACCCTGATCTGTAATGCCATACTTTTGAATATACCGAGAAACTTCCCATCGACTTTCTGCTGCTATCTTGGCTACCGCTATACGGTCTTCTTTAGCTTTAATGCCATAGTTTTGAATATACCGAGAAACTCCCTCTCCACTTTGAGCTGCTGCTATCTTGGCTATCTCTATAAGGGATTTCGGATCTTTAATCCCATAATTTTTAATGTATAGGGAAACTCCCCATCCACTTTGAGCCGCTGCTATCTTGGCTATCTCTATAAGAGCATTTTGATCTGTAATGCCATAGTTTTGAATAGCCCTAGAAACCCCCTCTCCACTTTGGGCCGCTGCTATCTTAGCTATCTCTGTAAGAACTAGCTGATCCGTTATGCCACACTTTTGAATATGCTCAGAAGTTCCCCAACCATTGTTAGCCGCCCAAAATTTTATAGACTCTATGCGAACTATCTGAACCAGAGTGCCGCTCCGATCTCTCTTATTCACTTCTTCCCATATTATGCCTGGATCTGAGATCTTCAAGATCCTCTGAACGATTTCTTTTAAGTGAATAGGGCTCAAGTCTTTATATCGATCCAACGTGTCAAAAAAACAATTCCGATTTCTTTCTACAATTTTGCATTCAACTGTGTTTTTTATCTTTTCGACGGTGCTTTTACAAGAAGGGTTTTCCTGAATAAGAGATTCTAAATAATCGAGTACGTTTTTTGTAGATGCCAGATTTTCTATAAGCGGATCGATTACCTGAGGATTCTTCTCTATGAATGTTTGTATTTTCTTAAGAGACTCGGAAGTTTTTACGTCCCTACCTTCAATCGATCCCTCTAGGAATCTTTGAACTTGCTCACCGTTGACATTCATTTTATTGTTTTTCCCCATAGGCCGTTGCTTGAGCATCGGCATCTAGAACCCAACCGCCGCCAAGAGACTTATATAGATCTACTAAGCTAAGGTATTGATCGCCTTCTGCGGCTGCCATGTTGAGCTCTGCATTCAAGACCTCTCTTTCTGCATCGAGAACTGTGAGATATTGAGTTTGTCCTTCATAGTACCGATACCAAGCGAGTTGCAAATAGTCTTTTAAAGCAGCGACTTGCCTTTGATCTGCTTTAAATACCTTTTTAGATTGTTCAAGCCCTATTTGAGCATTATTTACTTCTTTGAGAGCGGTCAAAATCGTTTGTTCATATGTATATACCAACTCTTGCTTTTGAGCTTCAGCTAAGCGGAGCTGTCCAATCAAAGCTCCACCTGTAAAGATCTGTTGCATGAACGACCCACCAATCGACCAAAGCTCGGAGCTTTTCTTAAAGAGCCTACTCAGCTGTAAATTGTCCACTCCAAAAAGAGCTGAAAAATTCAGCTGTGGGAAAAATGCTGCTCTTGCAACACCTATGTTGGCATTGGCTGCTTTCAAATTATTTTCCGCCTGTAAAATGTCCGGTCTTCTTGTCAAAAGATCTACTGGATATCCTGAAGGAACGCTATTTGGAAGAACGAGCTCTGGAAGTTTTTTGCCTCTTTTAACACTGTGGGGTGCTTCTCCAAGAAGCACACAGAGTAAATTTTCTTGCTGAGGAACTAGCTTTTCTAAATTCTCTACAATTGCAATAGCTTCTTCGTAGACGGATAGTGATTGATCCACTTCAATTTTTGAAGTAAGTCCCCCTTCAAATCGGTCGGTTGCAATCTGGACAGCCTCTTTTCTCGACGCTAAAATCCCTTTGGCGAGCTCAAGCTGCAGGTCAAGCTGCCTTAGATAGATATAAGCTTGAGCCACAGATCCAACTAAGGTCAAAACAACTGTTCTTCTATTTTCTATAAACGCAAGATATTCAGAATAGGCAGCCGATGTCTGGTTGCGCACTTTGCCCCAAAAATCAATCTCATAAGACAAAGAGAGCTCTACATGGTAATCAGGAGTGATCGGACTGATTGTGATGGGTAAAAAGTTGGCATCGATCGGAACCTGCTCTTTAAGAGCTGAGCCATTTGCTGAAACCTGTGGAAAAAGTTCTGATCTTGCTATTTTATACTGAGCAAAATATTGGTTTACGCGCCACATGGCTACTTTTAAGTCTTTGTTGTGATCAAGCGCCGTAACGATGTATTCATTGAGTACTTCATCGCCTAAATGTTTCCACCAAGTGAGATTAAGAGTTTCATCCCCATTTTCTCCCTCCCCTCTCCAGTCTGATGGCATCGCCATTTCAGGTGTGGAATATTTAGGAGCAAAATTGCAACCTGTTACAAAAAAAAGAAGAAAAAGTAGCTTACTAGAGTTTTTCATCAGGTTTCACCTTTTTTCGATCGAGGATTTTATAGAAGAAAGGAACAAAGAACACACCAAAAAATGTGGCAAAGATCATCCCTCCCATCACGCCGACTCCTACGGAGTGGCGGCTCGCAGCTCCCGCACCTTTACTGATTGCTAAGGGAAGCACTCCAAAAACAAAGGTCAGTGACGTCATGAGGATCGCGCGGAATCTTTGACGCGCACCCTCTAGCGCAGCCTCTTTAACAGACATTCCTTCTTTGCGACGGATGATTGCAAACTCCACGATCAAAATCGCATTTTTCGCAGCAAGCGCAATCAACGTAACAAGACCGATTTGGAAGTAGACGTCATTTTGAAGTCCGGTAATCCATACAGCAAGTAAAGCTCCAAGAGTTCCAAAGGGAACAACTAAAAGAATCGCTATGGGAAGGGACCATCTTTCATAAAGAGCTGACAAAATCAAAAAGACCAAAATAAGAGCTCCGACTAATGCAGATGTTGAAGAGCCACCAGATGCAATCTCTTGGTACGCTTGCCCCCCCCAAGCAAAGGACATATCTAAAGGAAGGACTTCTTTGGCTACTTCTTCCATTGCAGTCAGCGCATCACCTGAACTGTAGCCAGGTGATGATGCTCCATTGATCTTGGAAGCTGGAAATCCATTGAACCTACTAACTAGGTTTGGACCTTTTGTATAGTTAAAGTTCACAAGCGATTTTAAAGGAACCATGGTTCCATTAGAAGCTTTGATGTAAACATTACCCAAATCTTCGAGCGTTGAACGATAGTCTTCATCCGCCTGCACCATCACTTGGAACACATGCCCCATTTTATTGAAATTATTGACATAGACAGATCCTAAAAGAGCTTGGAGAGTTTGATATACATCTCCAATAGCAACACCCAAGGCTTTGGCTTGCGTTCGATCTAGATCTGCGTAGATCTGGATACATTTTGTGCTAATGGCAGAAGTGAGTGATGTAAGCTCTGGTCGTTTACTCGCTGCCGCTATGAATTCATGGGTCATGTTCTCAAGCATCGCTTGAGATCCTTCCCCTTCGTTCACAATCCAAAACTCAAAACCACCGACAGTTCCAAGACCTTGGATAGCGGGAGGATTGAAGGGCATGATAAGAGCCTCTGGCACTTTATAAAAAGATTCAAGAAGGTAAAGCATGACGCTACGAACACTTAAGTCACTGCTTTTGCGCTTACTCCAATCTTTTAAAATGACAAAGTAGGTTCCAACAGGTGTTCTATTTAAATTTTCAAGTAGGCTAAAGCCTGTCATAGAAACCAAACTCTCAACAGCCGGATGCGCCAGTGCAATCTTGACAATTTCATCAGACACTCCCTGAGTCCTATCTAAACTTGCTTCTTCTGGCAAATTAGCAAATGTAAATACATACCCTTGATCTTCTTGAGGAACAAGGCTTGTCGGAATGATCTTAAATAAGAGTCCAACACACACAAGAAGACCAATAAAAAGGATCGTTGCCACCCAGAAACGATCAAGAAGCCATTCAGCTCCTTTAGAATAGGCCATGGTAGAGCGATGAAGTCCTCTATTGAACCACGCTGCCAGTTTATGCTCTTTGACCTGCTTTTTTAAAAGATAGGCAGAAAGGACGGGACTTAAGGTCAGAGCAACAATTCCTGAAATAACGACAGAAATAGAAATTGTAATGGCAAACTGCTTATAGAGTCCTCCTGCTACGCCTCCTAAAAAAGCGACAGGAATGAATACGGCGCAAAGAACACAAACAATAGCAATAATAGGGCTTGATACCTCTTTCATAGCAGTGATGGCTGCTTCAAACGGCTCAAGGTTGTGTTCTCGAATATTTCTTTCAACATTTTCTACCACTACAATTGCATCATCGACAACAATTCCAATCGATAGAACAAGAGCAAAAAGAGTTAAGGTATTTAGAGAATACCCTAGTACATACATCCCCGCAAAGGTTCCGATGATCGATACGATCATCGCAACAACCGGAACCACCGAAGCTCTTAAGCTTTGCAAGAAAACAAAAATGATTAAAGAAACTAAAAAAGCCGCTTCATAAAGCGTTTTTTCCACTTCAAAGATCGAGACTTTGATAAAATTTGTGGTGTCATAGGGGATAGAGTAAGTGATGCCGGGAGGAAATCTTTCACTTAAATGAGCCACTGTTTTTTTTACTTCTTCTGCAACCGTAAGAGCGTTCGCTCCAAATTCTTGATAGACAGCAATCAGCGCTGCTGTCTTTCCATTCAAAGCTCCATTCACCATATAGTTTTGCGCGCCGAGCTCCGTATGCCCTACATCTTTGATTTTAACTGTAGCACCATCTGGAGTCGCTCTTAATATTATATTGTCATATTCTTCTGGGGTATCAAGGCGCCCCAAACTTGTGATCGGAATTGTTAAAGGAACTGGTGTCTTTGTCGGAGCTTGTCCTAGCTGTCCGATCGGATAATCGGCATTCTGCTCGTTGATGGCATCGACAACATCATTTGTCCCGATGCCAAGCTGCGACATCTGATCAGGCCTTACCCACACACGCATCGCATAGTCTCTTGCATTGATCACTTTAGCATCGCTAACACCAGACAGGCGCAAAATTTCATCTGCTATATGGATCGTTGCATAGTTATTTGTATAGATTTCATCGTACCTTTCATCTGATTCTACAGTCACAAGAAGTAAGATTGTAGGCGTTTCCTTTTTGACAACGACTCCTTGCTTTTGAACTGCTGACGGAAGCTGAGGAAGGGCCAAATCAACTCTGTCTTGCACATTGCTTAAGGCAATGTCTCCATCAGCACCTATATTGAAATAGATGCTCATCGAAAAGCTTCCTGTAGAGGAGTTTTGAGAGTACATATAGATCATGTCTTCGACACCGTTGATCTGATCCTCTAACGGCGCCGCTACAGAATCTGCGACTGTTTGAGCATCTGCCCCTGGATATGTAACAGAAACTTGGACTTGAGGAGGAGTAATGTTGGGATACTGCTCAATGGGGAGGTTGATCGCTGCAACGATTCCTACGAGGACAATAAGGATGGAGAGGACGATGGCAAACACCGGACGCCCCAGGAAAAACCGAGAAATCATAAAGAACTCTGGTTATGAGGAGCAATTGCGGTTGATGTTACATGAACAGCTCCGCCTTCAGTTACCTTGTTTGTCCCATCGACAATCACAACATCCCCTGGGAAAAGTCCTTTTTTGATGATCCAATACTCTTTATACCAATCTCCAACTTCGACATTGCGCATAGAGGCTTTGCCTTGTTTATCAACAACAAACACGCTCATACCATTTTGACCTTGGAAGACCGATGCCTGCGGTACAAAGATCGCATTCGGCCTTACAGCACCTGATACGAAGGCCTTAACAAACTGTCCTGGTAAAACAAGTTTCTCAGGATTTTGAAATGTTGCACGGACCACTAAAGATCCCGTCTGTTGGTCCAGAGTTGGAGATGAAAAGTTTACTGTTCCAACTTCTGGGAACATGGTTCCATCCGCAAGCTGCAAACGCACCTCATACTCTTGTTGTGGGGGTAAGACGAGCTCTTTTTTCTCTTGCTCACTCTGCCCTTGGAGCAGTTGATTGTCTGATATACTAAAAAGCACCCAAACAGGGTCGATCACTGATACTTCTGTTAAAAGCCCATTTACATTGGGGATGATTAAACTTCCTTCCTTATAAACAGCTCTTGCAGAAAGACCATCGATGGGGGATGTCACTTTGGTGTAACTTAAGTTTAGCTCTGCTTGGATCAAGTTGCCTTTTGCAACAATAACAGCAGCTTCAGCTGCGAGCACAGAAGCGGTTGCATCATCTAAATCTTTCTGGCTCACCGCATTTTTTCTAAAAAGAGGTTCGATCCTTTCTAAAGAACGCTTCGATCTCCAAAGGATCGCTTCTTCCCTTGCAAGCTGCCCTGCAGCTTCTTGAACACTTGCTTCATACGTACGAGGATCTAACTGGAAAAGGATCTGATCTTTTTTGACAGCGCTTCCTTCTACGTAATCAATACTCCAGATATAACCCTCAACCCGAGCTCTGATCTCGACAGGATGGGAGCTTTTGGCAACACCCACAAATTCAAAAACAGCGGGGATGGTCTGAGGTTGCACAATGAAAGTCGTGACAGCAGTCGGAGGTCTGGGGGGTAGCACAAGCTTAGGCTGACAAGCCGTAACCCAAAAAGCCCCACCAATAAGAAATAAAACATTTATTTTGCTTTTCATAATCATTGAAATGTCATTTTTAAATTAATTAATCAATACAAAAATCACTTTTCGATTGATTTTCAATATTTTATCAAAATAATAAAAATAGATTAGGAGACAAACATGAAAACGTTGCGGGCCAAACTCTTTGTAAGCATCGGAGCCATCCTTTTGCTGGCCGGCATTTTAAATACACTCGCTGCTGAAATTTGGATTAAAAAAGACTTAAATAAAGCCGGCGAGCATATCAATCACCGCCTTGAAGAAGTACAAAATCACATCCGTCAGTTCGTTTCATTTCTTTTAACGTTCCATATCATGCAAGAGGCCACAGACTTAGATAGGGTGATTCAGATTACAGCAGCAGATGCGCTGCCCTTTGAAACTGATACCTCACTTTGGATTAAAGCGGGATCTATTCTCACATACAACCCTCAGCTTTCTTTTGTGCAAATTCAAAATAACCATGGAGATGTGGTTGTTATCGATCCTGAAGAGACCCACCTATACCCTTTTTCATCAGCGACAGCTCCGGATGGGACTTTATGGGTTAAGGTCGAAGGAGAAACCTTTAAAGCTACCGCCTATGAAGGGTACTATCTCCTTTCTAATGCTAAACTGCATGAGGATATCCCCTCTTCTCTTGATTTTGTTACAACCCCCCTCTCCTCCTATTCATACAACTGGGAAGATTCTCCTGCCCATCTATTTGAATCCTTCCTTGTACATAAAGAACAGTGGCTTGAAAAAATGGAGTTCATTAGGCTGCTTTTACCTTGGCAAGAGGGGCAAAAAGAAGGCCCCCCCATGGGGATTATGAAAAAAGGAAAGGCATGTCTTTTAACTAAGGACCTTTTTTCTAAAACCCTTCTTACCCCTTATAATCAAAACCAAGAAAAAGATGTCATTCCAGCTCTAGTTCTAAGGTCTACAAGGACAGGCAAAGAGCTCGACATGGTCAAATCGCTCTCTTTAAAAGATAGTAAAGAAACGATCCTTACCTTAGGAGTGTCCCTTTCTTCTCTTTTAGGGGAAGTATCTCTTCTTTTAGGAAAGACAATCATCGTGACCGGAAAAGATTTTGTCGTCGGCTCCTCTTCCAATGGTAAGACATTTGATCTATCTGAAAATCCTTTTTTAGAAAATCAAAAGACTTTGACCTGGCAAGATCACGACTATCTTGTTTCCAGTATCGATTTGACCGTTCTAAAGATCTTTGTTTTAACACCTATTTCTGAAGCGACTGCCACTACAAGATTTTTAAATGCATTAAGTGAAGCGACAACAGAAAAGATCTCTTTTACTTTGATGGGAGCGGCTCTTTTTTCCTTCCTTATCGCCCTCTTTCTTTTGAGCAACATTTCCAAAAAGATTACAAATCCTATCGCTATGCTCTCAAAGGCAGCAGAAACTCTGGGAAGTGGACATTATTCTGACATAATCCTACCTCAAGTCCATCATAGAAAAGATGAAGTAGCCACACTTGCTAAGTCTTTTGAAGGGATGGTCTCTGCCTTAAAAGACAGGGACAAAATCCATGGCCTTTTAAATAAAGTAGTGTCGAAAGAAATTTCTCAAAAAATTCTCGAGCAGAACATAGAGCTCAGTGGCGAGGAAAAAGTTGTGACGCTCCTTTTTAGCGACATCCGCAACTTTACCCATTTAGCAGAAAATCTATCTCCGCATGTACTGATTGAATTTCTCAACGCGTATATGACACGCATGTGCCGTATCATTGATGAAACACATGGTGTTGTAGATAAGTTCATCGGCGATGCGATCATGACCTTATATGGAGCTCCCGTGCCTTTAGACTTTCATGCTGTAAACGCAATTAAGGCAGCTCTTTTAATGATGAAAGATCTTGAAGATTGGAACCAAGAAAGAAGAAACAAAAACCTTACGGTCTTTGAAATTGGGATCGGCATCCACACAGGACTTGTCTATACAGGGAACATGGGAGCTGAAAACAGGCTTAACTATACAGCGATTGGCTCTAACGTGAACCAAGCCTCACGCCTTTGCTCCGTTGCAAAGCCAATGCAGATCTTGATTTCTGAAGACACATTGAAATCACCGGGCGTTGAAGAAAAATTCAATGTTCGAAAGTTAGAACCTGCTCAGCTTAAAGGAATTCAAAACCTAGTTCAAGTGTATGAAGTCCTCTCAGAAAAAACCTAAAGCCGCTGCATGAGAGTTTCTTCTCCAACCATTCTTTCTACTTGTTTGAACTTCTTCATAAGAAGCTGATCATTTAATGACGGCTGCTCTTTTTTATTTTTCATGAGGAGTTTCAACCTGTAGATTTCCTCTGGGGAAAATCCATTCATCCTTTGCTCGCGACTTCTCAAAATTTCAAGCTCTCCTGGCGTAAAACCGCTGCTTAAATGTTTCTGTGTTATGAAAAATAAAGAAGCTCTTTCTTGCATTCCAAAGCCATTTAAGCCACCTGGCTTTTTTGCTTTGGCAATATATTGCTTAAGGAGCGCCACTTCCGCCTTAGAAAGGGGTTCTTTTTCATGATAAAGAACTTTTTCCCTTAGAAGACCAAGCGCATTTTTCTGATCTATATGAAAGCCATTTTTTACAAGCTCTATAGAGCAGATGCTTTTCAGTGGATACATGAGCTGCTGGAATTCAGATTTGAGCTCCATAAGCTGCAGAAGGCTTCCCACCTGTACTGGATCAATTCCTGGAACTGATCCGAACTGGATCACCCTATTTGCGAAATACTTTACAGCTTTGATTTGGCTCTCTTGCAGCTCTTCACTGCCGCTCAAATAAGCTGATACTTTCTGCGCAGTAAGACTTAAGCCATCGAGTATTTCTACTGGAACGGAAGGAGCGCTCTCTAGTCTTCTTTGAAACGCAAGACGATCGAGTTGCAGCTCTTTGGGAGAAAAAGGAGGACTTGGTTGATCCCGTATGATTTCATGAAGAGCTGAGCTCTTTTCAAAGCTTAAAAGATCTTTGCAGAAGCGCGATCCCTCTATTTGGATCCATTTCTTTAAAGAATCTACTTCGCTCTTTGAAAGAGGTGCGCCCTGATCTTTTCTTTTTGTTAAAGAGTTAAGTAGTTCTATGTCTTTTTCGTTAAAGCCATTTGCTTTGAGCTCTATAGTGCGAAGTACCTCCGCATCTTCTTCGGAAAAGCTTATTCCTATATTTTGAATGACGCTTCGTAAAAGCCCCGCTCTTTCGAAGGTTCTAAAACCATTTAAATTGGCTTTGGATTTCGCAAGCTCGATGTATTTTCTCAGCACGTGAACATCTGTTGATGTTTCTTTAAAGGTCCATCCACTTTTCTTAAGCTCTATTAAACGGATCTTTTCTACTTCTTCTCTAGAAATTCGATCTGTATTGACTTCCAAGATTTGAAGTAAGGTATCAGCTTGCCTAGAAATTCCGCTGACTCCCTCTTTAGAGGACTCTTGCAACAACTGAGTAAGCGCCTCTACTTGTCTTTCGCTAAGAAGCTCTCCTCCTCCGATGTACTTTGTAGCATGGCAGGCAAGATCGTTTAGGACTTCGGCATCTTCTGGCATGAGAGCGCAACCTAAAACTGTAGCAAAACTTAAAACACCGATCATTAGACACTTCATAGAGACCTCGCAAAAAAACAATTCTTAACAAAGAAATCATTTTTAAGCAAAAAAATAAGAAAAGCTGAACAGCTATAACTTTTGTTTTGAGCCAGTCCATAATTTCTCGTTTGTATGCTCCTTCTTTCATTCTCCCCGCTATTTGAGCGATTGTTTTAGGATCACACTTATTCTTAAGACGATTGCAGAGCTTATGTCTATGAAAATCATTTAACTTCGCATGCGGAATGCAGGCTGCTAAATCATCCCTTCCATCTAGAGCAAGAGCTTCACACTTTTTTACAAAATAGAGCTCGTGTGTGTATCGAAACTTAGAAAGCAAATATTGACTTCACATCGCCTTGATCCATAAGATTTCTAATTTTCACTACAAATTCAAATCGATTCGCTTTTATGAAATAATCGACAATCTTTTCTTTCTGTACTTGAGTCAATGTCACTGCCCATAGCATTGCTTCCTTTTCTTTTCCTTCTTCAAAAAACTTAGTACAACGATCGAGTGCCCACTCTTGAACTCCGGGCCCGGACAAGGTCTCTTTTAGCATAATAAATTCTACCTCAACTGCAAAATCGCCCTTCCCCTCGACTCGAAGCTGCTCTAGTAGTTTTATTTTAACTTCATCGGTAAAAGTCTTCATGAGTTTGATCGCATTCCTATTGGCACCACTTTCAAAAAGCTTGATACAACGAGCCATTCTGCCTTGAGTCATCCATTCTTCAAATTGATTCATAGCTATAGGCTCAGTCTCTTTAATGCCTTCTAACTCTCTTCTATCCCATATTGTTAGAGGAGTTTTTTGTACTTGAACTGGTTTGATGGTCTGATCTTTTGGAGGTTCAGGTATCACCTCTTTTACTGCAGCAGGCGCTTCCTCAAAAAACTTAGATTGTGCGATCGAGCGAGTACTTGCTCTTGGAGTTGGAGGATGCCTTGGAGGCTCGTTCGTTGCCCCTGGATTATTGTTCAGAATCAAAGGTGAACCCATGACTCTGGAAACATTGTTTTGCTTAGGAATCTCATCTACATTAGATATTTTATTTCCCTTATAAATGTTTCCGAAATCTGGTGTGTTCGGTTCTTCTTGCTCAGCCGAGTCGCTCGAAGCCCGTAGCAAGGGTAAAGCCACTTCTTCAACTTTACTGGGGCTGGATTCATTAGAAGAAGTCACTACATTTGGCGCACAGACTTTCAAAAAAGAAGAACAAACATCCCTAAATGTCATAAAAAAACCAAACCAAAATTAAATTAATTAAACCCATCAAAATGACAATAAAAAAACCAATAAATCTGAACCTCTTTTGCAAAGATTCCAGCTCATTTTTTAATGACTTATAGAATATTTGCTTAAGCTAAACAGCTGCGATTTTTTCATCCAAATCGGGAGACTCGATATTTTCCATAACTTGGAAGGATAAGCAGCCTACCAAGCGAGATATATCATTAAATCATTGGCTGAATTCGGAGAACATTTTAAATCCTTTTAATTAAAAAAGGTCAAATTAAAATCTTATTCTCAGAATCTAACTTTGCTTCAGAAAGTTCATTGGCCATTGCATTTTGCCCTTGTTTTACAAGCTGCTTACACATCCTTAAAATCAGGAACTGTTGATCGATGAGATGGGCAAATTCTACCACCTTTTCGAAGTTCTCCTCGTAAGTAAGCTGCGCACAAAGTTTATATTTATAGGAGTCATCTAGTTTTGACATAGCAAGCTTCTTTGCCAACTCACACTGCTCACGCTCAATAAGATATTGACACTCCTCTAAAAAATAAAACTCAAAACCCTCACTAGGAATTTCCAAAATTAATTCCACTGCGAGATCATACTGCTTTTTATTATTTAAGACTCTACACACATTTTTCAATTCCGTATAACTAGGTTCTGATTTATACTTAGGCCCCATGAGTCTTGCAACTGCAGCCGCATGATTATAATACTTCAGATCTATTAGACAGTTGCATAGTTCAACTTTTTGATCAGGATTGGTACTCCTCGCCCATTTCATCGCTAGATCTATTTGCCCACCGTTAAATAGAGCAAGACAGCGATTGACCCTAACTATTGGAACTTCTAATCTCATTTCTTCTGCAGAAAGCACCCCCGATACAGCTTCTGAATCCGTCACTATCTTTTTAGCTCTGGCAGCAGCACCGAGAACTATATCATAATCCTTATCATCTATTACAGGATCTATCAAAAGATCCTGTTTTGGTTTCATCTCTCGGAAAGTCCTCACTACCTTGCTCTTCGATTCATCTGAGGAGAGCGCTGAGCCTGAGGAAACAGGTTCATAATAGTTTTTATCGGTTAGTCTAAGTAGATTTAAAGACATAAAAAAATCATCCAGATTTAAAGAATGCAATATTTTCTCATAAAAACCAAAATAAACACAAAAATTAAAATTAATTTTCACAAAAAATCCATCATCAAACGACCCATCTCAAAAAAATCTTAATCCTTTCTTATTGATGGTTCTTTTTGTTTATTAGTCCGCTTTCAAAAATTTACAACGGAACTTCCTATGAATCCAGTAGCCTCCTCTCCTTCTGCTCCTACTATCCTTTTTTATGACTGCGAAGTCGACGGCATCGATGTGAATACAGCCAATATGACAGAAGTGTGCGTGAGCAATAATGAAAAAGGGCACAATAGTAAATATTTTGTTAGCTACAATGGAGCTAGATTTGATATCCCTCTTTTAGAGCAAGAGCTATTATCTAAAGGGATCGATCTAAAAAGAATGATGGCAAAAGGAGTGATAAAATCCTGGGATGCCATGCCTCTTATGTCCACATGGTATACAGGACTGCCCAATGATAAAAGACCTCCCAGCAATAAACTACAAGATCATGCCAGATTTTTAAATATCCCTGAAGCAGATGCACATCGAGCTCTTGGGGATGTAAAAACATTAGAAAAGGTGCTTGATTCCATTTGCACTCCCGTGGATCCCGCAACTCTTATTACAGAGTGTGTCGATAAAGATATTCAATTCACTTCTCCCGGCATAGGATTTAAAGAGATCATTAGAGATCTCCAAGATCAAGCCGGATCTCAAGAGACCAGTAATATAGAGCTGCACCTTGCCATCGATACGTTTTTAAAAAACGAAGCCTCGAAAAAGCGAGAAAGAGACGAATCTAAAGACTCTAACTACAGACAGAGAAAAAAAACTAAAAAAGAAGAAGTAAAACATCTAGACACACAAGACTTCCTTGTTGACACACAAGATCCCTCTTCACAAAGGGTCATTTATAGTTAACGGTTCAAGCTCCAAATCGCGGTATTCAAAAATGCCGCATAGAGCGTCCAAATAAAATAAGGAATTAAAAGTATGGCGGCTGGAAGGTAAAGCTTTACAAAGGCCGCTATGTTAATCGCAATCAAGAAAACAAGCACCCAAACATCGATAAGGGCAAGTCCTGGATTTTTGAGAAAAAAGAAAAGATAAGACCAGAGCAAGTTGGCCATTAGCTGAAAGCCGTAGACCACAAACGCTATTTTTTTTTGTCTACAAGACCGCCCCTTTATAAAGACGAACCAACCGGAAACTGCGATTGTGAGATAGAGCATCGTCCAGACGGGACCAAATACCCAAGCCGGAGGATTCCATGCAGGCTTATGTAGTGTTGGATACCAATCGGTGACCGAAGTAAAAGTGAACTTATACCCACACCACTGGATTAAAAAGACAAGTAGCAAAAAACCAAGTAAAGATAAAAGCTTTCTATTAGGCAAATCGCGCCCCTTTGTTTAACTGCCGACTTTATCTCAAATATAAATTTCCTTCGCAACAAAAACACTTTCTGCCATAAAGAGCTCCTATGGAAATAGAGCAAAAAAAACAGATCAAACACGTTGCAATTCTTCTCACAGGAGGAATAGGTCAGCGCTTTGGAAGTCCTTTTCCTAAGCAGTTTCATAAGATGGGAGGAAAACCCATCTACTTGCATACCCTAGAAACTTTTCTGCAACTTAAAGCGTTTGAACGAATTATTTTGCCAGTACCACCTGAGCACCAAAAGGAAATTTCAGAAGAAATTTCCTCCCTTTACCCTAAGGAAAATATTTTCATCATTTCAGGTGGCACTACACGTCAGCACTCCTCTTATTTAGCGCTTAAAATGTGTCCTCAAGATACAGACTACGTTGTCATCCACGATGCAGTGAGACCTTTTGTTTCAAAAAAAATCATTCAGGAAAATCTAACTGCTGTTCAAATGTATAAAGCAGTCGATACTTGCATTCCATCCACAGATACACTTGTTCACTCAAAAAAAGATCTTTTAATTGATCATATCCCCTCAAGAGCTGAATTTTTTAGAGGACAAACTCCTCAAAGCTTTGCTTTTGATCTTATCGTAACCGCTCATGAGCACGCTTTAATAAATGATATCACTAATAGCTCTGATGACTGCTCTTTAGTCTTAAACTTGGGCTATAGCGTTAAAATCGTACAAGGCGATGAGCACAACATTAAAATCACGAGTAATTTCGA
This sequence comes from uncultured Chlamydiae bacterium, assembly GCA_903824495.1. Classification (GTDB taxonomy): domain Bacteria; phylum Chlamydiota; class Chlamydiia; order Chlamydiales; family Rhabdochlamydiaceae; genus CAIJXB01. The sequence continues at coordinate 39,042 of CAIJXB010000045.1, read as the reverse complement.
TCTTTTTTTAGCAGAGCAGATTTTATCCCGTCCGAGGTTCCAAGAAGATGATCTCGCAGCAAACTCCTTACAAGGAAAAGTTTTTGCAGTTACTGGCGCTTCCGGAGGCATTGGTAAAGTGATTTGTGAAGAGCTGAAAAATTTGGGAGCCACCATTCTTGAAATTTCACAAACAGCTTCTGCCCTTCGGGCTGATCTTACAAACTACCAAGAAGTAGAAAAGCTTTTTCAGTTGATTGCAGATACTCACGGACCTCTTGATGGACTGATCAATGGAGTTGGCACTTTGCAAGTCAAAGAGTTTGATCTGCTCTCATCAGAGGAAATGCAAAAAACAATCGACTCAAATTTGATGAGCATCCTCTACTCTTGCAAATGCGCTCAAATTAAAAAAGGTGGCCACATCATCAATATATCTTCCTCTTCTTATAGCAAGGGAAGAAAAGATTACCCCATATATTCTGCTTCTAAAGCAGCTGTTGTGAATTTCACACAAGGCCTTGCTGAAGGCAGACCCGATCTTTGTATCAATGTGATTGTGCCCCAAAGAACCGACACATCTCTTAGACGCACACATTTTCCACTAGAGGACAAAGACTCTCTCATCCAACCTAAAGAAATAGCTGACAAAATTGCCCAGCTTTTAAAAAGCAGCTCTTGCACGGGAACTATTTTAGAAGTAAGGAAAAAACACTCCTAAAAATCAAACTCATTGTTTCTTTTCCTTCACCCTTATATAAATAATTTTTAATACGCCAAATATATGGAGTTTCCACCATGAATAAAGCCTGCTCAAAATTCACCAGCATCATTTTTTCAACACTTTGCTTAGGACTTACGACTTCACACCTAACTGCAACCGATTATGTTGTTACAGTCGGCGGCGACACCAGTCCTACTACGCAAGGATCTCCAGGGGATTTAAGATACACATTAAACCAGATCAACATCGACTCATTCGCATCCCCTGGCACTCACACCGTGAGTTTTAATCTCTCTGATCCCACCATCGCATATACGAATATGCTTCCGATCATCAACCTTACTAATACCAACACGCTTACCATCGATGGATCTAACACTCTTGCAGGAACCGGACAAATCATTTTAGATGGAGGCTCCGTAACTAGAGGTTTTTTTGTAAGGCAAGGTGATGTCACCATTCAAAATATGACCATTCAAAATACTAATGCTACAGGAGGCAATGGTCAAACCCTTGGAGGAGGTGGGCTTGGAGCCGGCGGAGGCGTATTCATCTATGACGCAGCCGTGTCCTTATCCAACCTTACTTTAAGTAATAACCAAGCCGTAGGCGGAGATTCAACAGCAAGTAATGGCTTCTTCCACAATGGCGGTGGTGGTGGCATGGGAGGAAATGGGGGTAATGCGGATGCCGGCTCACAATCCGGAGGGGGTGGGTTAGGTGGGAATGGAGGGGATGGGACTGCTTCCTTCGGCTCTGCAGGAGCCGGTGGAGGAGGAATAGGCCCTGGAGGAGACGGAGGAAATAACGACGATAGTTCAGGCTCTTCAGGTGGTGGTTATGGAGCAACCGCAGGAGGAAATGGAGGAAATGGTGACGGAGGAACCGGCGGAGCTAATGCCGGAGGAGGAGGTTCCGGAGATGGCGGAGGGGGAGACAGTGGGAGATCCCCTACTTTCGGCGGCGCAGGTGGCGGTGACGGTCTCGGGGACGGAGGCGATGGTGGGTTCGGAGGCGGAGGCGGAGGCGCCGGAAGTGGTGATGGACATGGAGGCAATGGAGGTGTCGGTGGTGGAGGTGGTGGTGCAAGTGGCCAGCCCGGTGATAGAGGAGGAGACGGTGGATTTGGAGGAGGAGGAGGATCTTCGCAGGGCGGACGTGCAGGCAATGGAGGCTTTGGAGCCGGTGGCGCTGAAGGTTCAGGAGGCGGCGTCGGTGGAGTTGGAGCGGGAAGCACTAGCGGCGGTGGAGCCGGACTTGGTGGCGCTATCTTCATGGCCTATGAGGGTACATTCTCTAGCTCTCTAAACATTACAGGACCTTTGACTATTACAGGAAGTAGTGTAACTGCGGGCTTGGGATCAGGTTTCTATGGAGACACTGACGGAACAGCTGCAGCAACAGACATTTTTGTTATGACAGGAGCCCCTCTTATTTTTAACCTACCAGAAGGTGTAAGTATAACAATCAGCGGCACTATCGGAGATGATAGTGCATCTACTCTTCCAGCAGGAGGATCTTACACCCCTGGCAGCGCACTCGGAGCCTCTCTTACAAAGACAGGGCTCGGAACTTTAGTTCTAACTGGAGATAATACCTATGCAGGAACAACGTCTATTAATGGTGGAAATCTCTCTATTGCTAACATATTGGACGTTGGTGATACAGGAAGCTTAACCGTGCAAGACACTGGAGTCCTTGTTACTACAACAACTTTATCCACCGGAAGCGTTCCTGTCAGTCTTGGATCCACAGGATCTGGAACATTTTCTCCAGTGACTGGAACAAGACTTACAATACCTAGTAATATCTCAGGTTCTGGAAATTTGATTAAGGCAGGAGCAGGTACTTTGTATTTAACAGGTACTTCAAGTTACACAGGAAAAACCTATGTAAATGCAGGACTCTTAGTTGTCGATGGTGATATTACATCAAGCCCTGATCCTATTGTTGCATCCGGAGGCGTTCTTTCTGGTATCGGAACTGTAGGCAGTACAATCGTGCAAGCAGGTGGAACTCTCAAAGGAGGAAACCCTACAGGAACTCTGACGATTACAGGAGATCTTACCTTAGAAAGCGGTTCCAATTTTGTAACACTAGCTACTACGTTGGACATTGGTCTAGTAAATGTTTCAGGCACTGTGACAATCGATCCTGGAGCCGTCTATTTCTTGGAATCCGTACCAGGGATTTACACAGGCTACTCTCAAGTTGTCTTAAGAGGCGGTAGTATTCTAGGAGAATTTAATAGTGTCCACGTAAATTCTATCTTTGGGGGGCTTACTTACACAGGAACTGAAGTGATTCTTACGCTGCAATCATCTATTGGCTTACCGACTAAAGTTAATCCAATTCAGGTTTCGAAGGCTTTACAAGCCTCAATTATCCACAACCGAGCAGAGCTGACCGCTGCGCTACAAGCTGGAACACCTTTAGACGTTTCAGATCTAGAAATCCCCTATTTGCTTGGCAGTTTGATTCCTTTTACTACAGAGCCGGGTCTTAATTATGCTCTTAATCAATTGCATCCTGCTCAGCTAAAAGGGATGGCCATCTCTCAAGAAAATAATGCTCTTCGTGTTAGAGAATCAGTAACTCAAAGAATGCTGAACGAACTCGACATGGAAAATTGTCTTTTACGCGACAACTTTGAAGCTGAAGATAAAAAATGCTGTGAAAAGAATAAAAAACTCATCACCACTTGGGCAGGTGGCATCGGCGATACATTAATCCAAGACAACGTAACTAATTCCTATGGACCCCTTACAGGATACCGCACGAACACTGGCGGAGTAGTCACTGGTATTGATGCCGCATTTGGAGGGTATTTTTATGGAGGAGCCATCGGCGCCTATACACACTCTCACCTTCACTTCAAAGATGGAAAAGGAACCGGAGATATTAGCACAGGCTACGCAGGAATTTACCTCTCTTCTTTAGGAGATAAGATCTTTTATGCGAATGCATCTGTAATCGGAAGCTGGAGCGAATATAGTGCAGATAGACACATTGAATATGGAACAGTAAATCTTACAGCTAAAAATAGCCACGGGGGCAATCAACTTCTTTCACACTTAGACATTGGTCTTAATCTAAACTACCAAGGGCTTGCAATTCGTCCGTTTGATAGCTGTGATTACATCACTCAAACAGAGAGAAGTTACTCCGAGCATAACGCTGGCGATTGGGAGCTTACCGTCTCAAAGAAAAATGCTATCATGGTGCGCAATGAGCTCGGTCTTCAATTTGCTAAATGCTATTGCTTTTGCTCCTCGAAGTGGATCCTTTCTCCTAAATTTTCTTGGGTGAGAGAAAAACGGGTTAGAGGAAATAGCTTTGATGTGAGATTTACTGGTGCAGAGGATGTTTTTACCATCCATGGATACTTCCCTAGCAGAAACCTTTTTGCTCCAGGGCTTGCAGTCACTGGCTTTATGCTTAAAGACGCTCTTGTCTTTGATCTTTACTACAATGGAGAGTTTAGAGGAAACTACAGCTCTAATAGCCTTGGTGGACAGATTGGATATGCTTTTTAATGATTGCGAAGCCAAGATGACTTTGTTACATTGGTCTAAATGATTTTTAAAAGGATGTAAAAACATGTTCAAAAAAAAAGAAGATGAACATTCTGAAACACTTGGAGAGGCACTGAGATCTCTTCTTATGAGCCGGCAAGCCAGCACACAAGAAGAGATTTGTATTGCCCTTGAAAAGCTGGGCTACGATGTCAATCAATCCAAAGCCTCTCGGCTTCTTCGCAAAATTGGTGCTATCAAGGTCGTCAATGAGCGCGATGAAACGGTGTATTCTCTTCCTAGAGAACCGGGCCCGCCTTCTATGAACACCCCCCTAAGAGATCTTATTCTCGACATCGTTGCCAATGAATCCCTCGTTGTGATCTTCACAAGTCCCGGCTCCGCATCCATGGTTGCTAGAGTTCTTGACTACAATCAAATTTCAACCCAAATCTTAGGATCAATTGCTGGGGACGACACCATTTTCGTCGCCCCCAAATCGGTCAAAAATATTCAAAAAATCCTAGCAGAAATCAAAGAAATCCTGAAAAAATAGTCGTTTTTTCTGAATATTTATTCAACAAAGAAATCTTTTTAATCATTTACCAGCAGAGTCTTACGCTCTGCTGGCGTGAATTTTATTTCATGAAAATCGCATAAATAGTAGAATAAAGTCATAAAATGTGATTATTTATGCAATCGCCCCATTCAAAAGGAAGGCTTTTGCAGGTTGTCACAGCAGGAGAGCCCTCCTGCTCATTTAAACTTTATAACTAAAAAAAAGGAGCTACTTATGAGTTTATCCATTTCCTCATCATCCTTTCATGTGACCAAGTTGCATGAAAGCGCCTATGAATTAAACATCCAATTTTATGATGAAAAATCCAACATCGCAGACAACAAACAGTTCACCTTCTGCCAAGGAGGCTCTGCCACTGACACTGAGATCTATGATGTATTTACAAAAAATGGATCTAGCCTAGCAACCCTTTCTAACCATCTTTTTATTGGGTCAGATTTTAACTTTGCAAAAAAAGTAACTCCACTACTGCTTGCAAAAAGTGATCAAACGTCACACATATGTGCTTTGGATTTGCAGCACCCTACACTCTACTATGCTCATAGCAACATCGAAAATTCTGAGAATGCCGTTTGCTCTTTTCTCACAGCAGACAAACCCTCTAAAGACGCCTCTAAAAATGCACAAGGGATCCATAAAAAATTTAAAGAAACGCTTGCTGTGGATTTCGTCTTAAAAGAAGGGACTTTGAAACAGCATTTACTTACGTACGGGGGATTTACAGACTCACAGGCCGCATTTTTTAACAGCGAAAAAGGATATTTAAGCATGTGTCAAACAGCAGAATTTTTCATGAATGCCATTAAACTCGGAGAAAGCGTCAGAGTTTTAGAAGGGACTGATTTTGTTCATTCCATTTCAGGAAAAACTTTCACCCCCTGCAAAACCAGCACCAACTTTTATCCTGAACTCTACAAAGACATCTATTCATCAACTGGAAACTTCGCAAAGCAGCTTGGTCAGTTTTACTCTATTTCTGGAGAATTTCACATAAAATCTGAAATCACAACCCTACAAATAAAGAGTCCCCTATCATGAACTATTACCTTGCAGAAGCTTGTCAAAACACCTTTATTCTCTATGACTGCTTAGAAAGCACTTCTCTTGAATATGCTTTTTTAGAAGAAGCTCACAGCTTCCTTGAAAAAGAAGGTCGAGATGACGCTCTGATCTTAACAGCGGGCCATCTAATAGAGGATGCTTTTTATACACGGATGGTGGTGCTTGGATGTGACAGAGCTTTAGGTGAGTTTTGCGGAAATGGTGCAAGAGCCTGCGCTGCCTATCTGGTTAATAAATATCCTCACATCCAAAACTTTTACTTACAAACCAAACAAGGGAACCATCTTTTGAAAAGCTATGGAAATGGTCTCTATTCCGTCTTGCTTCCCTCTGCTGAATTCAAACTGAATGAAACTTTTATAACAAACCCAAGCTTGTTCAAGCGAGGAGATCCCCTATGCTATGTAGAAGTGTTAGAGCCTCACCTGGTCATGCACAAAGAGATGAGCGATGAAGATCTGTTTGCTCTTGGCAAAGAGCTCAACCAAAATAGAGAGCTTTTTCCTCATGGCATCAACTTAAATGCTTATCACGTCCTTGAGGATGGAACACTTTTTGTAAAAACATACGAACGTGGCGTTCAAAGATTGACTAGATCTTGTGGAACGGGTTCCTCTGCGTGCTCAGCATTTTATCAGCCTTCAGGAAAAGTTCCCGTCCAGACTCCAGGAGGACTTTTAGAAATTTTACTACAACCTGATGGAATTGAATTAAAAGGACCTGCTTTTTATGAATAAAAAACTCTCGCTCATCCCTCTTATCATTCTTATTATTGCATCGATTGACAATATGAAAAATCTTCCAGGAGCTGCTCTTTTTGGCAGCTCTACTATTTTTTTCTTTGTATTTTCTGCCATTTTCTTTCTTATCCCAACATCGCTACTCACTGCTGAACTTGCCTCTGCATTTCCTGATAAGGGTGGTGTTTACCAATGGGTCAATACAGCCTTTGGAAAAAAATGGGCAATGGCAGCCATTTGGTTGCAGTGGATCAATACAATGATCTGGTACCCAACAATGCTTTCTTTCATTGCAGGAACTCTCACCTATTTAATCGATCCGGCTCTTGCACAAAATAAAGTGTATTTGATCTCGTGCATCCTCTCCATTTTCTGGGGCCTAACCTTGATCAACATGAAAGGTATTAGCGTATCTGCCCTTGTTAACAACATATGTGCGACAATTGGAACAATTGTCCCACTGATTTTCTTGATCACGCTTGGAGCGATTTGGGTTTTAAAGGGACATCCCCTTCAAATCGAGATGAACTTAAAGTCTCTTATCCCTCCGCTTGATCAATCTACGAGTTGGATTTCACTCATCGCGATCATGGCCTCTTTTTTAGGGATGGAACTTTCTGGGGTTCATGTGTCAGACATTCGCAATCCACAGAAGAATTTCCCCAAAGCCATTCTTCTTGCCGGCGTTTTCATCTTTTTATCCATGCTTCTCGGATCTCTTTCTATTGGGGTTGTACTTCCAGGATCAGATATTCTCCTTGTTTCAGGAATCATGCAGGTATTTAATGGCTTCTTCCATGCCTTTGGACTCAGCGCTTTAACACCCATCATGACCTTGCTGATCGTAATTGGCTCTATTGGCACCATGATCAATTGGTTGATCTCTCCTGCAAAAGGGCTACTCCACGCTGCAGAATTCGGATTTCTCCCAAAACCTTTTATGCAAAAAAATAAGGCAGGAGTGCCATCTAATATCTTGCTTGCGCAAGCAATCTTAGTCAGCCTCTTCTGCCTTGTTTTTCTACTAGAGCCCAATATCAATGCGTTTTATTGGTTTTTTACAGCTCTTAGTACAGAGCTATACATGCTCATGTATGTTCTGATGTTTTGCACAGGGATTAAACTACACTATAGTGCAACAAAGAGAGCTGACTCATTCAAAATACCTGGTAAAACTCTTGGAATATGGACAGTTGCTTCTCTTGGCATCATAGGGTGTCTTTCAACGATCTTGCTTAGCTTCTTTCCCCCTGAGAACATCAATACAGGAGGGAATCTCCGTTATTTATTCATGATCTGCACAGGAAACATCTTAGCGCTCAGTCCTCTATTTTTTTTCTATCGTTATCAGAAAAAATCAGCTATGAGCTCATGCCTAGAAAAGGCTGAGTATTGAAATCACTCTTAACCTAATGAAAAAAGACAAAGCAGTTTCCTGCTTTGTCTTCTACTTATTGCCTAGTAATAATGTAAGTTGAAAGTTTGAGACTTGATGGATTCGAACCATCGACCCTCTCATTAAAAGTGAGATGCTCTACCGACTGAGCTAAAGTCTCTTTGATATTGACCCCAAGGGGATTCGAACCCCTGTTATCAGAATGAAAATCTGGTGTCCTAGGCCAGACTAGACGATGGGGCCAGGTTCATTCGTTAAAGTGGCTACATAGTACTCCAGCCGGGGATTTTTCTGCAAGTATTAAACTGTCATTATTTCTTTTTCTTTCGTATTCATCAAAGTGTCGACTTCCTTGCAGTACTGGTCTGTGTACTCTTGGATGTTTTTTTCGAATTTCTTCATGAGATCTTCTGTTAAATCCCCATCAGCCTTCTCCTTACGGACTTGCTCATTGTACTTACGGCGGATCTCACGAACTACGATTTTCGTTTCCTCAACTTTCTTTTTACCAATCTTGACCATTTCTTTTCTAGTGGATTCATCCATAGGAGGAATTGAGATTCGAACGACGTGTCCATCTAAAATAGGTTGCAAGTTCAAGTTGGCCTTTTCGATCCCCTTGCTGATAGCGCCGGCTGTCTGAGGATCGAAGGGTGTTATCAGAAGCATTCTTGCCTCAGGAGCTGTGACGTTCGCAAGTTCCTTAAGACGCATCATTGATCCATACACTTCGACCGTTACATGATCTAGAATAGAAGGGTTGGCCCTTCCTGTTCTTAAATTTTTGAGCTCTTGCTTAAAGTGCTCAATTGCCCCTATCATTTTTGTTTTAGCTTCATCTGCTGCATTTGCCATAATAATTAGTCTCCAGTAACCAGTGTTCCGCCTTCTCTACTACAGATCGCTCTTTTCAAAGCCCCATCTTCAAACAAGTCAAATACATAGATCGGGATTTGATTTTCTCTGCAAAGAGCAATTGCAGTAGCATCCATGACGTTTAATTTTTTTGTTAAAGCTTCAGTATAGGAAAGGGAAGGATATTTGATCGCATCTTTATTTTTGCGAGGATCATCGCTATAGATTCCATCTACTTTTGTTGCTTTGAGTAAAATTTCTGCGTGAATTTCGCTAGCTCTAAGAGCTGCTGCTGTGTCTGTTGTGAAATAAGGATTGCCTGTTCCGCCCACAAAAATAGGAATCTCCCCTTTTTGCAGACAGTGCATAGCATGTCCCCAGATGTACTTTTCGACCACAGCATCACTGAGAGCACTCATGACACGACTCTCTACGCCAAGAGCCGTTAAAGATTGTTGTAATACAAGACCATTGATTGTTGTAGCTAGCATCCCGATGTGGTCTGCTGGAGTTCTTGAAAAACCAAAATCACGAGCTTGAGAGCCCCTGAAAATGTTGCCTCCTCCTACTACTATGGCCATTTCTAGACCGAGAGAATAGACCTCTTTAATTGCTTTTGCGATGTGCTCGCAAGCTTTGTGCTCTACACCAAAAGTCTGGCTGCCCATAAGAGCTTCACCAGACAATTTTAAGAGCACTCTTTTATAAAGAGGTCTACTCATGAAAAATTCCTTTTCTTATCCTCCGACTTTCCAGCGGATAAAGCTTTGAATAGCAAGAGGTTTTCCACAGCGCTTAGACTCTGCGTCTACAACCGCTGCAACAGTTAAGTCATTGTTTTTGACAAACTTTTGGCAAACAAGACAGACCTGATCATAGAAGGCTTTTATTTTTCCTTCAACAATCTTATCGATCATGTTAGCAGGTTTTCCTTGCATTTGAGCTTTTGCAATCTCTTCTTCCCTTGCTTTTACATCCGATGGAACGTCACTTGGCTGTAAATAGTCAGGTGATTCCGCAGCGATGTGCATAGCAATATCTCTTGCGATTGCTTCTTGTCCAGCAGCTCCTGCTAGAAGCACCGCTGTAACAATTTTACCGCCCATGTGAGAATAAAGACCGACTGAAAGATCTCCCTTCTTAGGGATGATCTGCATTCTACGCACTTGGATGTTTTCTCCAAGGCTTTGAATAGTCAAGGCTCTATATTGATCAATTGTAATGGAAGGATCTTTGCTGTAAGGCAAATTCAAAAGCTCTTCTACAGTAGAAGCCGTCATAAGGCTTGCTTCTGTGCAAACGTCTTTAATAAACTGTTTGAACTTTTCGTTTTGCGCAACAAAGTCAGTTTCTGAATTGACTTCCACAATTGCAATGGCTTTGTCTGATTCAGCAAAACCGATCAAACCTTCATTTACTTCTCTGCCTTCTTTTTTGACAGCAGAAGCCATTCCAGCTTTACGTAGAATATCAATTGCTTGCTCCATTTCACCGCCAGCTTGATCAAGGGCTTCTTTGCATTTGCCCATGCTCACACCAGTTCTTTCTCTAAGCTCTTTCACCATTGATGCTGTTACTGTTCCCATTACTCTTTGCCCTCTTCTTGACCTTCAGATGAAATAGCTGCGTCTCCCGCTTCTTTTTCATCACCTTTAGATACGGCAATTTTCACGTCCGCTTTCTTCTCTAGGATCGCCCCTGTAAGCGCAGAGAGAATGAGCTTAATGCTTTTTAAAGCGTCATCGTTACATGCAATAACATAATCAATAGGATCTGGATCGCAATTTGTATCTACAAGAGCCATAACAGGAATGCCGAGTTTTCTAGCTTCTGCAACAGCGATGTGCTCAGAACTTGGATCAACAACAACTACGAGACCTGGGAGCTTTCTCATAGCGCGGATTCCTGATAAGTTCTTCTCTAGCTTTACGTGATCTTTTCCCATTAGGGAAATTTCTTTTTTCGTAAGACCTTCTTTGCTGCCAGCTAGTTTCTTTTCAATGCGTTCCATTGTCTTAACTGACTGTCTGATCGTTGTAAGATTTGTCAAAGTTCCACCGAGCCAACGCTCGCAAATGTAAAACTCGCCGCACTCTTCAGCGCATTCTTTAACAACAATTTTCGCTTGTTTTTTAGTTCCTACAAAAAGAATAGATTTTCTTTTCGCTACAACTCCTTTGACAACTTCTACCGCATTGCGGATCTGTTGCAAAGTTTTTGCTAAGTCGATGATGTAAATTCCGTTACGCTCTTCGAAAATGTATCTTTTCATTTTCGGATTCCAACGGTGCTTCTGATGCCCAAAATGAGCTCCACTTTCAAGTAAATCCTTGATAGTGACTTCTATTTGTTTTTGTTGTGTAGCCAAGCCTTGTCCCTTTATTGTTGACACCGGCATCCCTCCTCTAGGGAAGGATTTCAGTCTTGGTTTGTATTGGTGGTTTGTAAAAATGCAGAAAAAGCGCCTGATCAGAATCGAACTGACACAAGTAGCTTGGAAGGCTACGGTTCTACCATTGAACTACAGGCGCTCATTGGTTTGTCCTAAGGTTTTACACGATTATCTCTTTTTTTTCCTAGGAAAATCTTTTTTTTTGATGAAATTTGCTTACTCGACCGCTACAACCTCTTCTTCCATAGAGGAAATCTTGTCTAAATAGGAGCTCCCTCCATATTTTTTTTGAATTTCTCTCCATCTAGAGGCTATTTGCGCAGCTATTGGAGTCGCTTCCTTTCCCCCTGCCTGGCTGAATCTCAAATAGACGACCACCACAAGTTCCGCCTCTCCCCACTTATCGTCACTAAAATTGTGATCTTCGGGGAACACGATCCCTGCAAACCAAATATGGTTGCGGATTTCCGCCTTAGATTCTGCATCAAGCCACTGTTTATGAAAGATTTCAGCCGTTCCCGTCTTCCCTACAAGCTGCCCTTTTAACTGCTCGTATTCTTTGGCAGCCTTGGGATATGTCCTCAAATAACGAATAGAGGGAGCTCTTGCGGTCCCCTTAGCTCCCGTAATAACCCGGCTCATACCCTCGACTAAAACAGATCTGATCTCTTTGGGTAAAAAGACCTCTCTTTTAACTTCTGTCCCAATCTCATGAATGAAGGGATTATAGGCTGGTAACAAGGCCTCTGTAAAAAGAGGAAAATCGATACCCGCAAGCGCAAGAGAATCCTGAAATGGATATCCACCATCTAGACTTTTTGCGGAGAAAAGATCCTCTGATGTCTTTTTACCCACCGTTAAATTTAAAATTTGAGGCTTAAGCACTTTTCCATAATTGGCAAAGGCAGAATACATGACCGCTGTTTGCAAAGGCGTTACAATTAAGGAGTGCTGCCCCATTGCAAACGAATAAAGCCCCGTCTTGTTGTCTGCCAAATCATCAGGAATAGAGCCTCTGATCTCTCCCGGCAGATCAATACCTGTCTTAGAGCCAAGCCCCAAATCTCTTGTTGCTTTTTCTAAATAGGAAGGATCTGCCACGTGCTCTGCGGCGAGCAACGAAAAGTAGATGTTGCTCGATTGTTCAATAGCTCCCATGACATCAATTCTTCCGATGTTAGGGTGAGTCCTAGGAAGTACCCCTCCCTTATAAACCCTTCGGATCGGCTCTCCATCCATTGTATATCCGAGAAGCTGTTTAGAGCTTCCCCAAGAGTTCATTTGAATTTGGTCGATAATGGTTAAGGGATTGAGATCGCTGAGGCTCAAGTTGTTTTCTTTTAAGTGCTGGTAGCGTTCTCTTAAAGCTTCGTAAGCAACGGCGATCTTATAAACAGAACCTTGTGGCGTTGATTGCCGAAATGCTTGAGATCTGCCGTAGCCAAATCCAGAAAGTGGATAAAAAGAAGCTGCCAAATGTTTTTCAAGCTGCACACCTTTTGAATTGCGAAGCTGTCGATACTTTCCATAAAGAGGCCGATTCAAGTCTTCGAAGCTCCTCATGCACTTCATGCATTGCATCGCTTCCATAGGTGTTAAATCCACAAACTTCTGCTTTAAAAACTTAAAAGAAGGATCCTGCATAGAAACAAGTGCATCCAAATAAGGCTTTAGCTGCGGATGTGCTTCGACAGAAATCCTTTGATCTTGATAAAGGACAGCGTCGAGAAAAATAAGCTTGCAAGCCTCCCAAAACTGCTTGAATAGATTTCTCTCGATCTTTTCCAAGTATTCGGTATAAGGTTTGGCAGGTTTCTTCTGAGCCTTTTCCTCTTGTCTTTTTCCTTTAAGGAAATCCTTAAAGTGCTTTCCTCTCCACTCTTTAAAACCTATTTCGTGATGGAGCTTTTCTGTTTTTTCTCTCACTTTATCATGGACATTTTTAAAACCTTGGGATAATTCCAAGAATTCAGACAGAGTAAGATGCCCCATTTTTTCTATTAAATCTGGATCCCAAGCTTCTGCTTTTACCAAAAGTCTTAGAAGATCTAAAACTAAAAGCTTATCATCGTTATGAGCTACCGAAAAAAGAAAGTGGTTCATGATTTGAATAGCAGAGCGCGCTTTTTCTCCTAACGCCGCTAAATTGTTTTGAATGAACTCCAAGACATCTGACGCGATGTGCTTTCTGCCTAAAACATGAGGATCTTCCGAGTATAGAACATGAATTAAAGCAGCAGGATCTTCTGCTCCCGTCAACTGGATCAACTCTTCAAGAGCTTTTTGTAAAAGATAGGCATTACCAACGGTTCTGATTTCGCTTAAGGCTTTGTTTGAAGAGCTTCCTGCCGGAAGAATCGTAGAGAGGAAGTAGCTCCAAGTAAGAGGCTGTTTTTCTTCTTCAAAGCGCCCCTCATTTTGTGAGTAGATCTCTCTTGTCAGCTGCGCTTTTCCATTCCATATATCTCCGACATGCCTTTCATTTTCAAACCATTTGGCAATAGATGATTGCCTTTCTTTTTTTAGCTCCGGTGTCTGAGTTGGAATAAAGTCATTTGGATCAAAACGCGGATAGGATGCTAAAGCTAAAATCTCCCCTGTTTTAGGGTTCATTGCAATCGCAGCGCCCCCTTTAATCCAAGGAGTCCCGGGAACTATGTTCCCATTTCTGTCTTTTACATCGCGAAACGCTTCATGCTGCGCAAGGAGCTCCTCTGCATACTGTTGAAGTTCTGCAGAAATAGATAAAAAGACGCGCTGTCCACTCACTCCTTTTTTTCCTCCAGGAAGCTCTCTTAACACATTTCCCTTAGGATCAGTTTCCATGATCAGTTTGCCGTGAGAGCCTCGAAGAAGTTCATCACAAGATCCTTCAATCCCCGCTTTTCCTATCTGATCATTGATCGTATACGCTTTTTCTTGCAAAACCTTAAGTCTATTTCTAACTTCAAAAGGATCTGTATATCCAGCGGGTAAAAAAACAATCTCTCCGAGCTCTCTTTTTTTTATATATTCTTGCAGAGTTTTGATCTCTTCGGCAATTCGAACATACTCTGAAGGATTAATAGCTCCCATGTATCCCACAATATCACAGCCAATCTCATGCAAAGGATATACTCGTTGAGACACTCTTTCCGCCTCAACACCTCGCAAATCTTTTTGTAGCATACGAATACGATAGTACTCCCGCTCACTTAAGTTTTCTTTAATGATAAACGGCGTGTGAGGAAAAAGAGACGCTTTTGCGTAGATGACATCTTCTATCGATTGAGCATCCATATTGAGCTCTTTAGCTAAAAGCTCTGCTAAAGAAGAAATGTAAGGTCCTCGAATCAGTTTTTTTACTTTCTTGCCCTTTTCATCTTTCTCCCACTTGTGCGATGGAATCTCTCTAAGGTCTGCGTAGCGAACTGAAGCATTGTATGCAATTCTGTTTTGAGACAGTGGAATGTTAAATCGATCTCTAATCGTCGCTCTTTCTACTTTTTGGATGACCGATTTACGTTTGGGTTTTCTTGCTTGGTTATGATGATATTCATCTTGAACAAATGCTAAATACCACACTCGAATGAGTATCAAAAAAAAAGCAAGCAAGATCAAGTTTAAGATCCTGTTTGCTTTATGTGGAATATTTGTATCCGCTCTCATCAAATTACTGCCCCAAACACAAAAACTGCATCATAGCGATACACAGAGATTTTGATCGACAAAATCCTTCCATTTACATAAGTTTAATCTTTTCTTGAGGAGGTTATGATGACTCGGGTTATACTTATAATAGCCTTATTCTGCATCGGTATTTCGATAAGATTACAAGCAAGCGTGATAAACTACAGTGAATGCAGATCTCTTCAAGACGCCATAGCAAGAGAAACCCTGGAAATTACTAGTATTGATCAAGACAACTATCAAGAACTAGCTGATCTCTACGTCTCTCGAGGCGAGAGTTATTTGCTAGATTCCCAGCACGAAAAAGCTATAGAAGATTTTCAAAAAGCTATTTTTTATCTGGAATATTCTTCTGATCCGGATGCAGCAAATTTCACGATTTTCCGAGCACTCTTTGGACTAGTAATTTGTTATGACAACCTCAATCTAGATGAACAGGCCCAAGAAAACCTCAAAAAACTTCAAGAAATCAGCTCTCGTATTGGATGTAATAATTACATAGACAATCCTATTAAAAAGCCCCCGATGGAACGGATTGATTTTCATAATAAGAATCGACGGGCGGCTAGATCTACAGGCTTTCACCGCGGACATTCTTCTCGTGCTCAAGAGAATCAAGACTCATATGATGATGTTTTAGGACCTAATAAAGCTCCTTCATTGGGTTGGTGCGAAGAGGTTATCGTTGGAGTTGGAAGAGCTATGGATGCGATTGCCTGTTTGGCTCCGAATTATGCAGTTAAAATTGCTTTAATTGGCATTATCGAAGCTTTAATGGTTCGGGGAGTAAAATGTTGCCAATCCGGCGCATTCTGGAAAGCTTGTGTCGCTCCAATTACTCGAAAATGGAAAGAATGGAAAGATAATAAAGAAAAAAATGTCCTTCCTACGACACAAAACTTGCCTAGGTACACTAATTAAGGAACCTCATGAAAAAGAAGATCTTTTATCTATCAATTCTGACGTTATTTGCATCGAACATTTTTTGTGCTGATAACGATCAAGAAAACAACACTATTGAAAGACTAAAAAGGAATCCTGGCCTGTATCTTAATTTTCAAGATGTCCCTATTTTCTATACAGGGAATCCTCTAGAAGGATTAAATACGTTTGCAGTTCTCCCTCCAGTTTCTATTCAAAATTCAGAAGTGAGTAAAAAAATCGAAGCGCTTATTGAAAAAGAATTAGGATCTATCGGGACTGTAATCAAGGCCAAACCCGAAGACCTGAATGGTTTTGGCTCCGGAAATATATTGAATATTCAAGTAGGAAATGTTTCAAAATGGGAAGGCGGAGAGCTGCCATTTTTTAGAGTGACTCTTAATATTGAAACTCCAGTCTTAATTACCAAAACAAATGTGAAGACCCTTCCTAGAGTATGGACAATCAATGATTTTGTGGATTCCCCTTTTGATATCAAATCGGAAGATAAGTCCTTAGGAGCCATTCAAAAGCTTCTTAAAGAGTTTGTCAAAAATTATAAATTTGCAAATCCAAATCAAAAACCAACTTTTTATCTTTACTAGAAAACCAAAAAGAGAAGTCGTATTATCTTCCTTTTCTTCTCGCCCACTTAATGAGCCCTTGTCTTTTTTTTGCATTCCATATAAATAGAAAATTATACGAACTATTTGTCTAGAGGCACCTTGAATTGCAAACTTAAAACGCTTTGTTTTGCCGCTACTTTTATTTTATTCGCTTCGGGTCTGCGCTCTGAAGAAAGTAAAACACCTAACCTTCTCAATTTAGGAGTGGGTGTATACGACATCATCCACGATCCTCATAACGTAATGCTTCAAGTAGAATACCGCTCCTTTTTAAAAAGCTTTAAGTACGCAAGACCTCTGATTGGGCTTATGGGAACAGACAAAGCGACATTTTATGTGTATGGTGGGATGGCTTTAGATATTTTTCTCGGAAAATACGTTGCTTTGACCCCAAGCTTTGCACCTGGCATCTATGTAAAAGGATATGGAAAGAACCTTTGGTTCCCTCTTGAATTCAGATCTTCGATGGAACTTTCTTTTATCCTGCCAAATCAGGGAAGAATTGGAGGTCAGTTTTACCATATCTCTAACGCGTCTATAGGACATAAAAATCCGGGAGCTGAAGCTCTTGTCTTTTTCTATGCCCTTCCGCTTTAGTGACCAACAAACAAGACTTTTGCCGTTTTAATAGGGATGATTTCATGACGATCCACTTTTTGAACCGCTCTTGCAAAAGGGAACCTGCGACGCTCACACTCTTTTTGCTTTTTGAAACCAAAAGAAACATTCAGACTTAAATATCCTTGTCCTGTCCATCCAAAAAGAGAGTCATAGGAAGTAGACCCTTCCAAAGTAAAATAGGAGCTTAGTTCACAATTAAGTCTTAAAGATCCTCCCCAAGAAGTCTCTCCTTGCCCTGTCAGATAGTAAGGCCCGAGTGCAAAATAAAGAGGAAGGTAGCTATCTCTTTTAAAATGAACGCCGATCTCTGCATTCGCCGCCTTGAAATCAAACTCATACTTTTTAGAGAAGAAAAGCGTCGTTCCCTCTGTGTGATCAAATTGCGTGTTATAAAAGCCTGTTCGCTTAGCCTTAACAGGCAAATATCCATTGATCCGAAAATCCCAAACTTTCCCTAAAGACTCAAGACCAGCGGAAGCCTGTCTGTACTCTCTATGGTGGCTCTTGCGATAGTCATAGTAGGCATTTATTCCCCACACGCGAGATCTCACATAACGAAGTCCAGCTCCAGCATTACCGGCCGGCATTCCATCATTCAAAAGATGCGCCCTTAAATCTATGAAAGGCACTAAGCAATCTGCGAGTAAATAAGGAGATGCTCCAAAAAACTCTAAAGAAGTATAACCGTCTCTATATCCGATACCATCACCTTGAGTGTGGCTAGCTTCTGCTCTCCCAGATTTTGGCAGACGTCTACAAGAAGGCTCTACCTTAGGTGGCTCTTCTTTTGCTTTAAGGATCTCTTCTGTAGGAGTTGGCATCAATCCTGTAACCACCGACGAAATATACCCACCGGCACTTAAAAGGTTAATCGCACTTAAGGAAGCTGTAAACGCAAAACAAGAAACCCATCGCATATTGAACATAGAAATACTCTTTTTTAATCTGCAATCTAAGGTTTTTTAGAAATTGCGTCAAAACAAAACCTTTCACCTCCCTTATCCCTCCATTAAATATAAGATTTACAAAGAATCGGCCATTTTGTACTTTTACAAAAAAATGGCTATGCTTTGCCTTGTGTATTTTTTGGGAGAAAAATGAAGAAAATTTCTGCAGCCCGTTGGTTATCTTTTTTACTGCTTCCAGTGAGCGTTACCGCTCTTCCTCAAGGAGAGCAAGTAATACAGGGAGATGCAGAATTTCATCTAGATGGAAGCTCCTACTCGATCACCGCAGCTGATAAAACCATTATTTCCTACGATAGCTTTAATGTCGCAAAGCAAGAACACGTGCGCTTCATCCAACCTTCTAAAGACGCAACCCTACTCAATCGAGTCGTTGGATCTGATCCATCTCAGATATTTGGGAACATCTCTTCCAATGGAAAAGTCTTCCTTGTCAACCCTCACGGTGTCTATTTTGGTAAAGATGCAGTAGTTGACACTGGATCTCTTGTTGTTTCAACACTCGACATCTTAGATCAGGATTTTTTAGAAGACAGATTTTCTTTTCGTGCAAAAGAAGGATTTCTTCCCAGCTTCATCCATAATGAAGGAACTCTTATTGCTTCTGATGGGGGCATCGGGTTAATTGCCCCTCAAGTCAAAAACGAAGGGATCATTCGTGCAAGTCTTAATAAAGTTCTTTTAGCGGGAGCAGAGGCTGTAACCCTCACCTTTTCAGGTGATGGACTCATGAGCTTTGAGATAGAAGATGGTGTAACAGAAGGGCTCATTGAACATCTTGGAAATATTGAAGCGAATGAAGTCTTTATCCACTTAGCAAAAGCTAAAGAAACCATTCAAAATGTGATCAACGTAGATGGACTAGTAGATGGGAATACGATCATACAAGAAAATGGCAAAGTTCGTATCGCCCACCAAAGTAAAATCCTAGCAAAAAATGCCTTCATAGAAGGATCAAAAGTTTCTGTAGAGGGAGAAATCGATGTTTCAGGTGAAACAATCGGTGGAACCCTTCATATTCTAGGAGATCGCCTTGAGCTCCTAGGCGCTGACATTGACGCCTCAGGAGACTTAGGCGGTGGAACTGTTTTGATTGGAGGAAACTACCAAGGAAAAGGCCCTTTACGCAATGCCCAATTTACCTCAATGGATGGAACTTCGATCATCAAAGCAGATGCTCATACCTCAGGAAATGGGGGCAGGGTCATTCTATGGGCAGATGATACAACCCTCTTTGATGGAACGATTTATGCACGTGGAGGGAAAGAGAGCGGTAGTGGTGGATTTGTCGAAACATCCGGTAAGCAAGATCTATTTGTAGGGCTGGCTCTTGTTGACACATCAGCTCCTATGGGGAATTTCGGCGATTGGCTACTCGATCCTAATTCGATCACGATTGCTACAGCAGGGGCTGGCACAATTGCGAACGCCTCATCTCCCAACTGTGCAACAGGCGGAGCTGTAACCATTTCAGTAGCTACCATGCAGGCAGCTTCAAGTAATGTTGCCCTCTGCGCGCAAAGCACTGCTGGAAGCTCTATAACCGTCAGCAATTCATTTACAATGGCCTCAGGGGTTTCGCTTTCGATGACTGCAGGTTCTGGCGGCGC
This sequence comes from uncultured Chlamydiae bacterium, assembly GCA_903824495.1. Classification (GTDB taxonomy): domain Bacteria; phylum Chlamydiota; class Chlamydiia; order Chlamydiales; family Rhabdochlamydiaceae; genus CAIJXB01. The sequence continues at coordinate 19,387 of CAIJXB010000045.1, read as the reverse complement.
AGCAAATATCAATTTGAATGCAAGTATCACAACACAAGGACAGCCGATTTCTTTGACAGGAAAAGTTGTCCTTTCAACGGCGGCAGTTACTCTAGACACAACAAATGCAGGAGCGAATTCAGCCGGTGCAAACATTACCCTATCAAACACTACTAGTGGAGCCCAAGACTTCACCCTTACAGCAGGAACGGGGGGAGCTGTAACGATGACCGGGGCTGTCGGTGCAACTGCTTTGACATCGCTAACAGTAACTGGGAACACCATCACTCAAAGCTCTACTGTCAAAACAACAGGAGCTATCAGTTATACGGTCAGCGGAACATCTCCTTCTATCAGCATCGCAGGGAACATGACGACAAGTGGTAACTCCATTACATTTTCTGGACCTGTCGCACTTTCCGGCACTTTACAATTAGATACAACAAACGCTAACGCTAATCCTGCCGGAGCCGCTATCAACTTCTCCGGATCCACAACCACTGTTGATGGAGGATCAGCCCTTACACTAAAAGCTGGAACGGCAGGAGCCATCACATTCGGCGGAGCGGTTGGAGGAGGAACACTTCTAACCAGTATAAACGCTACAGGCAATATCATCACTCAAAGCTCTACAGTTCAAACAACGGGTGCTATCACCTATTCCGGAAGCGGAACGTCGCCCACTACCAGCATCGGGGGTAGCATTACAACAAACGGCGGCGCGATTTTGATGACAAGCTCGGCCATTACCATTTCGAATACTCCGACGTTTGATACGACCCACTCAGCAGCCGCTGGCGCCAATATCACTTTTCAAGGGGGAAGTGCAACCATTAATGGAGCAACGACTCTTACACTCTTAGGAGGAACAGGCGGTGCAATCAGCCTTCAAGGAGACATTGGAGCAGGAACCCCTCTTACCAGTTTAAGCGCTACCGGCAATACAATCACCCAAACCGGTACAGTTCACACAACGGGCGCGGTCAGCTATACAGGATCAGCAGCCTCTGCGGCGATCTCCGTTTCCAATAATCTTGCGACAGAGGGCGGTATCATTACGATTACAGGGCCTTTTGTAGCTTCGACTAGTCCGGTTATTGATTCAACAAATGCAGGAGGAACTCCTGCAGGAGCCAATATCATTTTCTCAGGATCAACCTCAACAATTGATGGGGGAACAGTTGTTACTGTAAATGCAGGAACAAGCGGCGGCATTACTTTCGGCGGAATTGTTGGAGGAACCACACCTGTTACTGGTTTGAGTGCAACGGGATCTACAATCACACAATCTCTTGCGGTAACAACCGGAAGCTCCGGCGTCTCATACATTGGAGCCTCCTCTGTCCAAGGCAACATCACGACAGCTGGTGGGGCCATTAGTTTCACAGGAGCTGTAACACTCGCAAACACACCCTCCTTCGATACAACAAATGCCGGAGGCACTACCGCTGGTGCTGCGATTAGTTTCTCAAGTACAATCACAGGAACCTCAGCTGGATCACAATCTCTTACTTTAAACTCAGGAACTGCCGGAGCTATCACTTTTACAGGAGCCATTGGAGCCACACGTCTTGGAGCAATCCTCATTTCATCAGCAGCAGGAACAAGTAGCGTTAGCATCGGCAATAATATTACAGCCAATTCCTTCACAATTACAAATGCTGTACCCACTACTTTAGCAGGATCTAGCAGCATCAATACGAGTGCCAATAACGGGGCAATTTCTTTTGGAGGAACGATCAATGGGACGTCAGCTGGCGCTCAAGCCCTTACCTTAAATGCAGGATCGTCAGGCGCTATTACTTTAACAGGCGTAGTGGGAGGAACCACAAGGCTTGGAGCTGTGCTTATTTCATCAGCAGCCGGTAGCACCGTTTCAATTGGGGCTAACATCACTGCCAATTCCTTCACAATTACCAATGCTGTAGCTGCCACTTTAGCAGGATCTAGTAGCATCAATACAAGTGCCAATAATGGAGCTATCTCTTTTGGCGGAACCATCAATGCAACAACAGCTGGATCTCAAGCTCTTACCTTAAATGCAGGCTCTAACGGAGCTATTACTTTCACAGGAGCTGTTGGAGGAACCACAAGACTTGGAGCAATCCTCATTTCATCAGCAGCCGGGACGAGCACCGTTTCAATAGGATCTAACATCACAGCCAATTCCTTCACGATTACAAATGCTGTACCAACCGCCTTAACAGCAACAAGCACTATTACTACGAGTGCAAACAATGGTGCCATCTCTTTTGGTGGATCAATCGATGGGAATAACAGTCTTACTTTAGCATCAGGATCGGGAACAGTTACACTTGCTGCCCCTGTTGGTGGGGGAACTGCTCTTTCAAACCTGTCTTTTTCAGGAACAACTGGCACTATTTCAATTGGGGGAAACATTACAGCTGGAAATACAACGCTTACCTTTCCTGGAGCTGTTGTCTTAACCCACATAGCCAACATCAACGTCTCCGCTAACAACGGGAACATCACCTTTAGCAGTACCGTCAATGGAGCCTTCGATCTACTTCTAACAGCCGGAACTGGAACTGTGACCTTTTCAGGGGCAGTTGGAGGAACGACTGCTCTTACAAATGTTGTCTTTGCAAGCGCAAATCTTGTTCAACTAGGAGCCAACATCACAGTTGCAGGCACTGCAATTGGGCCTCTTCAATTCCCGCCTACAACCTTAACAGGTAGTAGCATCATTACATCCTCTAATACCAATGGAAACGTTACCTTCAGTAGCACCCTTGATGCGACAACGGCCGGTGCTCAAAATCTTACAATAACAGCTTCTAGCGGCGCTATCACCTTTTCTGGAGTAGTTGGAGGAACCACAAGACTTGGGAATTTAACCATTTCATCAACAGCCGGAAGCAGTAGTGTTTCAATCAGCAATAACATAACAGCAAATTCCTTCACGATCACAAATGCTGTACCAACGACTTTGACAGGATCCAGTAGCATCGATACAAGCGCAAATAATGGCGCTATCTCTTTTGGTGGTACAATCAATGCAACAACCGCAGGGACGCAAGCTCTCACTTTGAATGCAGGATCATCGGGAGCCATTACCTTAACAGGAGTAGTGGGAGGAACCACAAGACTTGGCGCTATACTCATCTCTTCAACAGCTGGGACGAGCAGCGTTTCAATTGGCGCTAACATCACAGCCAATTCCTTTACGATCACAAATGTTGTACCAACTATTTTGGCAGGATCCAGCAGCATCAATACAAGCGCCAATAACGGGGCAATTTTTTTTGGTGGTCTAATTAATGCAACAACAGCAGGAGCTCAATCTCTCACCTTAAATGCAGGATCGGCAGGAGCCATTACCTTGACCGGTATAGTCGGAGGTGTAAGACTTGGGGATATACTCATTTCATCCGCAGCCGGGACAAGCACCGTTTCAATAGGTGCAAACATCATAGCAAATTCCCTCACGATCACAAATGCTGTACCAACCACTTTAGCAGGCTCGAGTAGCATCAATACCAGCGCCGGTAGTGGAGGAGCAATCTTTTTTGGCGGCACCCTTGACGCAACCTCTGCAGGCTCTCAAACTCTCACTTTAAATGCAGGAACCAATGGAATAATCACCTTTACCGGCGCAGTAGGTGCCACTACAAGACTTGGAACAATCCAAGTTTCATCGGCATCCGGTGGAAGCGGTAGTGTTAATATTGGGGCAAACATCACTGCAAACTCTTTCACAATCACAAATAGCGTCCCTAGTGTTTTAGCTGCATCCATTAGCATCGACACAAGTGCCAATAACGGAGCGATCTTTTTTGGTGGCACCATCGATGCAACCTCCGCAGGCTCTCAAGGTCTTACTTTAAATGCTGGAACCAATGGACTAATCACCTTTGGTGGCGCAGTAGGTTCCACCACAAGGCCCGGCGCGATCCTAATTTCGTCAGCATCCGGTGGAAGCGGTAGTGTCAGTATTAGGACGACCGCCATCACAGCAAATTCCTTCACGATTACAAACGCTGTACCCACTGTCTTATCCTTAGTAACATCCGTTAGCATCGATACAAGCGCTAATAATGGAGCCATCTTTTTTGGCGGCACAATCGATGAAGTTTTAACTGGCATTCGAGATCTTACCTTAAATGCAGGCTCTAGCGGCGCCATTACTTTAACAGGTGCAGTGGGAGGAACCACAAGACTTGGGAACCTACTCATTTCATCCGCAGCTGGGACAAGCACCGTTTCAATAGGATCTAACATCACAGCAAATTCCTTCACGATCACAAATGCTGTACCAACCACTTTAGCAGGATCGAGCATCATCAATACAAGCGCCAATAATGGCGCTATCTCTTTTGGCGGCACCATTGACGCAACCTCTGCAGGCTCTCAATCTCTTACATTAAATGCCGGAACCAATGGAACCATTACCTTTACCGCTGCTGTTGGTGCCACTACAAGGCTTGGAGCTGTACTTGTTTCATCGGCATCCGCCGGAACTGGCAGTGTTAATATCGGGGCAAACATCACTGCAAACTCTTTTACAATCACAAATAGCGTTCCTTCTGTTTTAGCGACGTCAATTGTAGTGAATACAAGTACAACCGGAGGCACCATCTCTTTTGGTGGTACGATCGATGGGGCGTCAGCTGGATCTCAAAACCTTACTTTAAATGCAGGATCAAGTGGTGCCATCACGCTCTCTGGAGCTGCGGGAGCAACCACAAGACTAGGAGCTGTACTGATTTCTTCAACAGCTGGTACAAGCAGCGTTTCCATCGGAAATAACATCACAGCAAATTCCTTTACGATTACAAATGCCGTACCTACTACTTTAACAGGATCCAGCATCATCAATACAAGCGCGACTAACGGAGCCATCTCGTTTGGAGGAAGTATTGATGGAACTGTAGCTGGATCTCAAGCTCTTACTTTGAATGCAGGATCTAGCGGAGCCATTACCTTAAGCAGAGTCGTAGGGGGAACCACAAGGCTCGGGGCTTTCACTATCTCTTCAGCAGCAGGAACCAGCACTCTTAGTATCGGCGGAAACATCACAGCAAACTCCTTCACCGTCACAAATGCTGTCCCCTCTGTTTTAACGGCATCGAGCATCATCAATACAAGCGCTAATAATGGAGTGATCACGTTTGGTGGAACAGTTGATGCAACAAATGCTGGCGTTCAGACTCTTACTCTAAATGCCGGAACCAATGGGGTCATCACCTTTACTGGCGCTGTTGGTGCCACAACAAGACCCAGCGACATACTTATTTCATCGGCATCAGCCGGAACTGGTAGTGTAAGTATTGGGGCGAACATCACTGCAAACTCTTTCACAATCACAAATAGCGTGCCTAGTGTTTTAGCTGCATCGATTACAATCAATACAAGCACGACAAGTGGCGTCATCTCTTTTGGTGGCACGATCGATGGGACGTCAGCTGGATCTCAAGCTCTAACTTTAAATGCTGGAACTAATGGAGCCATTACTTTAACAGGAGCTGTTGGAGCCACTACAAGACTTGGAAGCCTGCTTATTTCATCAGCATCCGCAGGAACTGGTAGCGTTTCCATTGGTAGTAACATCACCGCAAACTCTTTTACAATTACAAATGTGGTGCCTGCTATTCTAACAGGATCGAGTATCATCAACACAAGCGTTAACAATGGAGCGATCTCCTTTGGTGGCACCATCGACGGCACTGTAGCCGGCGCTCAAAACCTTACTTTGAATGCAGGATCAAGCGGTGCCATTACTTTAAGCGGCGTCATTGGGGGAACAACTAGACTTGGATCCTTTACTATTTCATCCGGAGCTGGAACAAGCAGTGTTTCAATCAGCGGGAACATCACTGCAAATTCCTTCACCGTCACAAATGCTGTACCTGCTGTTTTAACCGCGTCAAGCATCATCGATACAAGCGCCAATAATGGAGTAATTTCTTTTGGTGGCACAGTTGATGCAACAAGTGCAGGTGTTCAGACTCTTACTTTAAATGCCGGAACCAATGGGGTCATTACCTTTACAGGTGCTGTTGGATCTACAACTAGGCTTGGGGACATCCTTGTTTCATCAGCATCCGCTGGTACTGGTAGTGTCAATATCGGAGCAAACATCACAGCTAATTCTTTCACAATCACCAATAGCGTACCGACTGTTTTAGCAGCATCGATTGTAGTTGATACAAGTACGACAAGTGGGGCCATCTCTTTTGGTGGAACAATCAATGCAACAACAGCTGGTGTTCAAGCTCTCACTTTAAATGCAGGAACCAATGGGACCATCATCTTTACCGGAGCTGTTGGAGCCACTACAAGACTTGGGAGCCTGCTTATTTCATCGGCATCTGCTGGAACTGGAAGTGTGAACATTGGCGCCAACATCACCGCAAGCTCCTTTACAATTTCAAATGTGGTACCAACAGTTCTAACGGGATCTAGCATCATCAATACAAGCGCTGCGAGTGGAGCGATCTCTTTTGGTAGCACCATTGACGGAACTGTAGCTGGATCTCAAAACCTTACCTTGAATGCTGGAACCAATGGAACCATCACTTTAACAGGAGCTGTAGGAGCAACCACTAGACTCGGGAGCCTGCTTATTTCTTCAGCATCTGCTGGAACCGGCAGTGTTAATATCGGGGCAAACATCACTGCAAACTCTTTTACAATCGCAAACAGCGTACCCGCTGTTTTAGCTGCAACGATAGTGGTTGATACAAGCGCGAACAATGGAGCGATCTCTTTTGGTGGCACGATCGATGGGGCGTCAGCTGGATCTCAAAACCTTACTTTAAATGCAGGATCAAGTGGCGCGATTGCTTTCACTGGAGCTGTTGGAAGTGGAACAAGACTTGGGGCCATTCTTGTTTCATCAACAGCTGGCACAAGCACTGTTTCCATCGGAAATAACATCACAGGAAACTCTTTTACAATTACAAATGCCGTACCTACTACTTTAACAGGATCCAGCATCATCAATACAAGCGCGAATAACGGAGCGATTTCATTTGGTGGGAGCATTGATGGAACTGTAGCTGGATCTCAAAACCTTACTTTAAATGCCGGAACCAATGGAACGATCACCTTTACAGGTGCTATTGGTGCTACAACTAGACTTGGAAGCCTTCTTATTTCATCAGCGTCCGCTGGAACCGGTAGTGTCAATGTTGGAGCCAACATCACAGCAAGCTCCTTTAACATCACAAACAGCGTCCCGACTGTTTTAGCAGGATCGAGCAGCATCAACACAAGCGCTAATAATGGAGCCATCTCCTTTGGTGGCACTATTGATGCCTCTACAGCTGGATCTCAAGCTCTTACACTCAATGCCGGAGCCAATGGAGTCATCACCTTTAGTGGCGCTATTGGAGCTACGACAAGACTTGGGAGCCTGCTCATTTCATCTGCAGGAGCCGGAACTGGAAGTGTGAACATATCCGCAAACATCACAGCTAATTCCTTTACCATTACAAATGCTGTACACACTACCTTAGCAGCATCGAGCAGCATCGATACAAGCGCGAATAATGGAGCGATCTTTTTTGGAGGGGGCATTTACGGAACAACTGCCGGATCTCAAAACCTTACTTTAAATGCAGGATCAAGTGGAGCTATTACTTTCGTAGGAGCCGTAGGTGCAACCACTAGACTTGGAACTGTACTGATTTCCTCTGCAGCAGGAACCAGCACTGTTTCCATTGGCAGTAACATCACAGCAAACTCTTTCACAATCACAAATGCTGTGCCTACCATTTTAACAGGATCCAGCACCATCGATACAAGCGCCAATAATGGAGCTATCTCTTTTGGGGGCATGATTGACGGAACTACAGCAGGAGCTCAAAGCCTTACTTTGAATGCAGGATCCAGCGGAGCCATTACTTTAACTGGCGTAGTAGGCGGAACCACAAGACTTGGGGCTCTACTCATTTCATCAACGGCAGGTAGCAGCAGCGTTTCAATCAGTGGCACCATTACTGCCAATTCCTTCACCGTTACAAATGCGGTACCTGTTACTTTAGCTGCAACGATTGCAATCAACACAAGTGCTAATAATGGAGCGATCTTTTTTGGTGGAACAGTTGATGCCACAGCAGCTGGGGTTCAAGCCCTGACTTTAACAGCGGGATCTAGTGGCGCTATCACTTTTACTGGAGCTGTTGGAGGAACAACTAGACTTGGAGCAATACTTGTTGCATCAATAGCCGGAACCAGCAGTGTAAATATTGGCAACAATATCACGGCAAACTCTTTTACAATCACAAATGCTGTTTCCACAGTTCTAACAGGATCTAGCATCATCAATACAAGCGCGAATAATGGAGCCATATCTTTTGGCGGCGCCATCGATGCAACTACAGCTGGGACACAAGCTCTTACGTTGAATGCTGGAACCAATGGAACCATCACCTTTAACGGAGCTGTTGGCGCCACCACAAGACTTGGGAGCCTTCTTGTTTCCTCCGCATCCGCAGGAACTGGCAGTGTCAACATCGGAGCCAACATCACAGCAAGCTCCTTCACTGTGACAAATGTGGTACCAACGGTTCTAACGGGATCCAGTATCATCAATACAAGCGCTACGAGTGGAGCCATCTCTTTTGGTGGCACCATCAATGCAGCATCAGCTGGCTCTCAATCCCTCACTTTAAATGCAGGATCAAGTGGAGCCATTACCTTAACAGGCGCTATTGGAGCAACAACTAGACTCGGAGCTTTTACCATTTCTTCAGCAGCCGGAAGCAGTACTCTTAGTATCGGAGGAAATATTTCTGCAAATTCCTTCACTGTGACAAATGCCGTACCTACTACTTTAGCGGCATCAAGCACTATCAATACAAGCGCAAGTAATGGAGCGATCTCTTTTGGTGGCACAATCGATGGGACCTCTGCTGGATCTCAAGCTCTTACTTTAAATGCAGGAACCAATGGAACCATAACTTTTGCTGGAGCTGTTGGTGCCACTACAAGACTTGGGAGCCTTCTCATTTCATCGGCATCCGCTGGAACTGGAAGTGTGAACATGTCCGCAAACATCACAGCAAACTCCTTCACAATCACAAATAGCGTTCCGACTGTTTTAACTACGTCCATTGCTATTGACACAAGCACTAATAATGGTCTGATCTCCTTTGGAGGAACACTTGATGGAGCTCAAACACTAACCTTAACAGCTGGGACTGGAAATATCGTTTTCACTGGCATTGTTGGAGGGACAACCCCACTTACAGCTTTGAGTGCTAGCGCTGCTGCAATCACTCAAAGCGGAGCTCTTACAACTACAGGAGATGTCCACTACACTAACACAGGCCTTCTTACCATCGGAGGAACTCTTACAATAGGGTCTTTAGTTCAAAGCGGTGGAGGAACAGTCTTGCTAGGGGCTGATATAAATTCAATGACCTCTATCCACGCAGCAGATCCTATCGACTTCAATACTACGGTCTCTTTAACTGCAGCAGGAATTGGAGGCATGCTCTTTGATAGCCCTGTCATTCCTACAATTGACAGTGCATTTGATTTGACCTTTACCGTAACAGGCGGAGGCGTTGCAGCTCCACAGCTTGGATCCCCTTCGAAATTCATCAATACTTTAACAATAACAGCGCAAAGTATCGTTATCCCACCACTTCTCATTTATGCACATACCTACAATCCTCACACAGCAGGTACTATTAGCGCCAATATCATATCCCCCGGAGCCCACCTACTCTTCTCTACTCCAACAACCGTTGTATCTGGGCATTTCATCATTGATGTAACAGGTGGAGTCTCTGCTGGAAGTATTACCTTTGCTGATACTTTAGATGGGCCTGGAGGACTTACCTTCGATGTTGGAGCCGGGAACCTAATCTTTAATGGCGCAATCGGAAGTATTACTCCATTTGGAGATCTGATCATCTCAAGCGCTCATGATGTGACAATTGCTGCAGGCTTTACAGGAAGCTCCTTCACTCAAACAGCCGGAACTGGAGTGACGACAATTTCAGGAACAATCACCACAACTACCTCTACCGGAGTTTCTTTAAATGCCGCGATTGCTTTAGCAAGCTCTGTCACTATCAATACGGTGACAGGCAATGGAAGTATTACGTTTGGCTCCTCTTCTACTATCGATGGAGCAGAAATCTTATCTTTGACAGCAGGATCTGGAACTATCTTTTTAGGTGGACCTATTGGGGGAACAACTCCACTTGTAAATCTCGTCTTTGGGAGCGCCGGGCTCATTGAAATTAAATCTGATATAACCGTATCAGGCGCTCATCCTCTTATTTTCTCTGCGCCTGTGAGAATCGCTGGCATAAGTACCATTACCTCTAATAACGCTGACATCACCTTTGAAAGTACGTTTGATGGAAGCATCGATCCAACCATCAATGCTGGAATTGGGACTGTTACATTTTCAAGTCCTATGGGCAATATAATCCCCCTCTCAGACTTAACAGTGATTGCAGGTATCATTAATCAAAATAGCTCAGTAACAAGCTCTGGAGCTGTAACCTATATAAACTCAGGTCTTGCTACAATCTCTGGAATGATCTCAACAGGATCCTTCACACAAAGTGGAGGAGGAAGCGTTCTTCTTGAAGCAGGAATCAATGCTAGCTCGTTCATTCAATTAACAGATCCTGTGAGCTTTAATACTTCTTTATCACTGACTGCGGGGGGATCTGGAGGAATTCTTTTCGAAAGTCCTATCATTCCGACATCAACAAGAATTTATAATCTGACTCTTTCGGCAAGAAACGGATCTATCATTGGACCTCAGCTGGGATCTCCTACTGAGTACATCAATAGACTCGTCATGAGAGCAAGATATATCAACGTTCCCCTCATCTATGCCAATAGCATCTTAGAAATCATCCCAACAGTCTTCAATCCCTACTTTGAGTACATTCCAGGAATCTACACAAATTATTGGAAAGAAAAAGACACCTTGAGCGCCCCTTGGTATTTTGACCCAGGTCTCATTACAGATGAAATGGTTACTCCTTGGAAAGGATCCATCTGGGCTCTTTAGTTAGATTAAATTAGATAATCTTTAAGCCGAGCTTAAAGTAGAAAATAGCATCTTGCGTTTTATATTGATGGTCCGTTAGCGGAAAGCCAACATCCATACTGCAATTGAAGTTCCATGGGCCAAAAATTCTAGCTCCAACTCCGACGCTTGTTAGAAAAGCGCGATTCGATTGATCATTGATGGCATTGCCATATTCGAATGTTTCACCATGATCAACAAAACCTACAAACTGCAAAACTTCCCCGAACCTTTTTTTTGTATGGGGTATTTTCCATTTGGGAAATGGAGGGGGCGCTCTAAATTCCACATTCGCACAAAAGCCAGAATCTCCTAAAGACACCGCAAGTGGATATCCCCTAACAGTATTGATACCACCTATATAAAATTCTTCTGAAAGCGGCAGTTTATAAAAGGAAGCTTGTCCTTGGAAATTTAAAAATAAGAAACAAGAAGCTGGCAATCTTTGGATTCGTTGGTAGTTCGCATCAATATAGATAAACCGCCCCCCAGCTCCCTGACGGCTGCATAAATCGCTATCAATCGCATGTAGGCCTCCAAGAAAATTAGGGATGCCTCCGAAGGCGACGATGTTTGCCACGTTGCGCCCTGCTACGGAATCGACATAATCAACGCTGCATCCTAAAGAAACAACTCTCAATTTATCGTAAGCAGATACTTGGCTCTGCTGGAAGTTTTTGATTTGTTTGTACTCAAAGCCTGTATAGATATCCGTGTTGAGCTGCTTTGTCCTTTGCAGAGCTTGCGTGAACTTAGTGGCTGCAACTTGCGTCTTTCCAGAGAGGTTAAGTTCTTGCAGCTGTCCTACGTCAAAATCAGAATACAAATACGAAAGCTCAAGTTCAGATCCTCTTCTATTCAAAGGCACCGTGTAGATCCCATCTACAAAACGAAGTCTGTCTAAAGGGATTCCAAATGCACCGATGAGTGACAACGTATCACCGTTAAAGAAAAAGTTTCCAAAATCGCCTCTGACACCGGAGCGTCCAATTGAGGTTACTCTTGAGCCGTAGTTGTTACCATCTACATTGATGTGCATAGGGGCTTCATCATGAGCCCTTAAAATCATGTCAACAGTACCGAACTCTTTTCCCTTTCTAAAAATAGCACCGACTTGAAGATCAGTATTTTCGTTGATGAGAAGCAGCGCTTTTAATAAGTCATTATAGTTGAGGGTCTTTCCGATAAAGCGCTCTACATAAGAAGCGATGAACTTAGACTTGTAATATTTGTTACCGATAACCTCAACAGAGCCCAGCTTTGCTTCTAACACCTTAACATGTAACACCCCGTCTTCGATGTCCTGCTCAGGAAGATACACGCGGACTAAAAAATATCCCTCTTTTGCATACTTGGCTTGAATTTTTTGACAAAGCTCATTCATATCCCGCATGGAAAGATCTCTATCTTCAAAAGATGATAAAATCTCTTTTAGATCTTTTGAAGAAAAGATCTTGCCATCTGCCACTTCAATTTTTTTAATGAACACCTTTTGAAAAGCCGGCATATCGAGTGTTTGCTCTGGAATTTCAACTTCTACAAAAGGGATCTCTTTGTCTGGTGAAAGCGGCTTTACTTCATATTGCTGCTCGATCTCTTTATCAATAATCCCTCCGGAAGAAGAAGGAACTTGCAAAGGGGCAGCAGCGAGCATGGAAGGAATAATGGATGCGAAGTAAAGTCCGTAGCGTCTAGGCGTCATAATACCCAATTTCATATACCTTAAGATAAGTCTTTATGCCCTGATTAGAAAATAAATTCCACATTTTTAATTAAGAACCTTTAGTGAGCTGTAACATTCCCGGACACGTTCACACTTCCTGATCCTGTCTGCAAAAAAATACTGGCAGCGTTAATGGTAGCGCTAGAGCTGATTGTAAGCAGTCCACTATTTTGCAAAATGATAGGGCCCTTTCCAAGTGTTTCAATAGGAGCATTCACATTGAAAATGTTTCCTACAATCACAACTCCGGCATCTCCTATTGTCGTTACGGCGCCACCAAGTGTTGTAGTTCCTGTGCCTGCCACTTGAAGTAGAGAAGAAGCTGTAAGGGCTGGTAGGGTGAGATTCGTGGCGCTATAAATAGTAAAAGCATCGATCGGAGTGAGTCCTCCGATCTCTGCCCCCAAAGAAATATCCCCACTCCCTGCAATAAGAGAAAAATTTTCAAGACCATCAACGGTAGCAAGGGAGCCGAATGTAATATCTGCATCTCCTACAATCGTATTGATGACAACGTCATCAATCAAGGTTACGGGGTTTGTAAAAGACACTGCACCAGAGGCTGCAAGTGCATTTGTTGTAGTAATAGTATTTCCGAGTGAAACTGTTCCACCTCCTGTTTGAGATACAGGGCCATTCGCATTGATACTACCAGTGATTGTTAGTAGATCCGTATTATCAAAAGCAACGGGGCCTGAGGCCGAGGTTGTGATAGAACCAGTAATATCCATGATGGTTCCTGTTAAAGAAACTCCCGTAGAAGAACTTGTGGTCATAGTCCCTGCAATTGTCAAAGTTCCTCCTCCTGTCACTTGCGTAAAGGAGCTTCCTATAAAGGATCCTGCAACCATAACATTTTGGACACTTGCAATCGCTATATCTCCAAACGCTGTAATTCCCCCTATGTTCCCATCGAAGGTTAAATTACCCCCACCGATAACAAATGCCAGACTACCGGGCCCATCTAATGTAGAGGCAAAGGTAACACCTCCAGGAGCCGTTCCTCCTGTTACATCAATGGTAAAAACTCCAGCTGCAACAGTTGTGGGATTAGAGAAAAGTAAATACGCACCAGGGGCTGTGATGTCTGAGCTGATTGTTTCTGATCCATTTTCTATGATGTTATTGGCATAAATAGAGGAGACATTGAGCGCTTTTGCTGTCAGTGTCAACGTATTGATGTATTCAGAAGGAGATCCAAGTTGAGGCCCCGTTATAGAACCTGCAAGAGCAAAGAAAGTAAGGTTGAACGCCCCATCGATCGTTGGGATCATTGTGCTATTCAATACAATCCCCCCGGCTCCTGAGGCCGTAAGCGAAATCGCAGCATTAAAAGTAATCGTATTGGTGAAGTGAATGGTTGATGTTGCGGTAATAGAAGCTCCGAGTGACACAGTCCCTCCCCCTGATTGCGTGAAAGAGCCTGCTGTAATATTCCCATCGATCAATGCAAGAGCTGTATTTGTATAGGTTACAGCTCCAGAGCTTGTTACTGAACTATTTTGCACAATGTTGCTACTTGTCAATGCCAAGCTAGTAAGGGGCAAGCCTGTACCAACAGGTTCTGAAAAAGTAACCGTCCCTGCTCCTCCAAGGATCGTAAGAGCGTGGGTCCCATTCACCGTTTCGTTAAAGTTGATGTCCGCACCGTTCGACGCAATCGTAGCTGTAGACATGATCCTCACCGCTTCTGAAAAGTTAAGCGTATTGCTTCCATCTACTGTAAAGTTCGCTCCAATTTCAATGAGTCCAGCGCTTGTAAAAATAGCATTTGTAAGAGCGGCGCTCCCTCCGGTGATTCCAGAAAACTCCACAATCCCGGCATCTCCTGCTTTCAAAGTTAATGAGGTAGATCCATTCAAAGTTCCTGTAAACGTAATGTTCGCACCAAACGCCTCATCTCCGCTATCTGTAGCATCAAAAGTCGGATCACCAGAAAGGGTAACAGGTCCGATCATATCGATTGTTCCACCTCCTGTTGTGATATTTCCCTCAATGTTAATCGCTGCAGATCCTGTATAACTTAAAGCCCCTGCTATTTTAGATGTAGCGATTTGAGTAACCGTTCCTCCCGTCACCGTTAAACTAGAAAGTGGCGTGCTAGCTCCTATATCAGCCCCAAACGATACGGTGCCAGTTCCTACCGTCAAAGTCAGGTTATGATCCCCATCAATAGTTGCTGTAGAATCAAACGTAATATTTGCACCTGTTGATCCCCCCGCATTTGTTGTATCGATTGTTACAGAAGAGCCTAGAGTTACGCTTGTATTTGTAAAAGTAACCGTCTGCCCATGTGTGGTAATGTTTGTATTAAGAGTTGTACTAATGGTCCCTCCGCTTCCTTGAAAGGAGAGCGTAAAACCAGTTGGCACAGTAATCGCTGCATCTGCATTTTGTGTGATGGTGCTTGTCGCACATAAGATCACATTGGCTGTTGCTGCCGCAATTGTTGCTGTTGAAAGGGTCGAGGTCCCTACACCTGCGCAAGTAAGAGGCAAGCTCGCGCCTCCACTTGAAGCAATGACAAGATTTGTAGGATCAAGAAGCCATGTTTCTGCTGTGACATGTCCTGTCAAAACATTTAAGATTTTTTTGCCGGAGGTTTCAACAAATCCATCTTTAGCAAAGATCTTCCCGTTAAAAACAGTGGTATCATCTGACCAAAGAATGACTCTACTACCTTTTCCATCAGCCCTAATGCACGAGGTTTCATCCATGAAATTTGTAAGAGCCGCTCTTAAAGTTCCTTCCCCTTTGTACTCACCTCCAATTAAAACGGTTCCGCCTGTTGCATCGATTGCAGCTCCTCGCAGCTCAAGATGATCTCCTAAGATGTGAAGAGTTCCTCCCCTTGTTTCACTTGAAACATCGATTTTCCCCTCTATAGAAACCTTATCTCCTTCTATAAATACGTCTCTTGCTTTGATGCTACTTTGGCGTGCGATACGAACTTTGCCATTTTCCTCGGTGAGAATATTTCCCTCAACAAGCCCATCTAGGTTGATCACATTTTGCATCATTTCTTTGGCTTGCGCTACACGGATAAATACTTCCTGAGCCTCTATGCTTCCTAAATGTTCAATGAACCCTTCTTTTACACCCTCTTTGATTTCAAAGCTCATGAGTCCATCACCTGAAAAGGTGAGGGTCACAGCTTCTCCAGATGCTAAAACAACTTTGTTAATGCTTGCGTGAATGACTCCCTCATTTTTTATATGAGGAGAAATCAAAACAACATCGGAGGCTGAAATCATTCCTTCGTTATAAATGAATCCGGAGATCCCTTCTTTGGCATGAAAAGAAAACCGATTTTCTAGAAAATCCTGATCCAATATGTCGAGCGTTGAAACTATGAGCGACCCTGTGTCAACAGTTGCATTCTTACCAAAATAGACACCGTGAGGGTTGACGAGAAAAATTTTTCCATTAGAAGAAATATTTCCTAAAATTTGAGAAGGATCAGGTCCTATAACTCTATTAAGTAATGTCGCATCTTTTGAGGGTTGAATAATGCGAAGCTCCTCTTGCTTTCCTACGTTAAAGCTATCGTAGGAAATAATGGTCTTGTCAGCTGCATGGATCGCATAGGTATTTCCATCAAGATAAAACTCTGCTTCTCCCTCTATTACTCTCTCCCCTTGTGGCAAGGCTGTAATACTGATAGGAAGCAGTAAAAAAGATAACAGGTGCGCTGCAAAAATTTTCTTCATTCTTCTCCTTAACGACTCGTGATGTTTCCGGATAGACTTGTAATACTTGTTCCCTTTCGTATGAATGCGCCTGCGGCTTTAATTTGAGCGCCTGAACTGAGTGTGAGTAGCCCTGTATTTTGGAATATAACAGGACCTTTTCCTAGAGTTTGGATCAAAGCATTAATCGTAAAGATGTTTCCAGTTAGGTCTACTCCAGAATTTCCGGTTGTGATTAAGGCTCCGCCTATCGTTGTTGTGCCAGTACCTGCTGCTTGTTTTAAAGCAGCTACAGTAGTCACAGGCAAGGTAAGATCGTCTGTACTATAAATTGTCAAAATATTTAAAGGAGTCAAACCTCCGACCTCTCCAGCTAAAACGATATCTCCACTTCCTGCTATAAAAGACAAGTTGTAAAGGCCATTAATTGTGGCTAAGGCCCCAAATGTAATGGTGCCTCCGCCTATAGATGTATTTAGCACTACGTCATCTATCAAAGTAATAGGACCTGTAAAAGCTATACTAGCAGAAGCTGCAATTGGGTTTGTTGTCATAATCGTACTTGCTAAATGCACAGCTCCACTGCCTGTTTGAGAAACAGATCCATCCCCTCTCACCATACTTGAAAGCGTCAAAAGACCGCTGTTATCAAAAGTCACAGGACCTGATCCTGTGGTGATGATAGGACCTGTAATGTTAAAGATCGCTCCCGTTAAAGAAACTCCAGCAGATGTCGTTGTTTTCATCGTTCCTTCAATTGTTGTCGTACCAGTCCCCGCCACTTGAGTAAAACTGCTTCCTGTAAAATCTCTAGATACTAAAACGTTTTGAGCGCTTGTGATGCTTGCATTTCCAAAAGCTACAATTCCACCGACACTATCCTCAAACGTTAAACTTCCATCTCCCAAAATAAAATTGAGGCTGCCAGGTCCATCTAAAGTGGATGCAAAGGTAATACTTCCTGGAAGGCTTCCTCCACTTACATCAATTGTAAAGGTTCCAACTTCCACTGTGGTCGGACTCGAAAAAATAAAAGCAGCGCCAGGCGCTGTGATGTTTGAATTGATCGTATCCGATCCATTTTGTATGACGGTATGCGCATAAATAGATGTAACGTTAAGCGATCTTGTAATGAGTGTTAATACATCGATGTACTCGGATGGAGATCCGAGCTGCAGAGCTGTTATACTTCCAGCAGCAGCTGAAAGAGTCAGATCGTAGATCCCATCTGAAGTTGGTACCATCGCACTTTGCAAAGTAATCCCTCCAGTTCCTTCTGCTGTAAGCAAAATGGATTTATTAAAAGTGATTGAATCCGCAAAGAAAATGGATGATGTTACAAGAATACCGTCTTCCAAAAAAACTGTCCCTCCCCCACTTTGGTGGAACGATCCTGCTGAAATGCTCCCTCCAATTGTTGCAAGACCTGTATTTATATAAATAACAGCTCCAGAGCTTATCAAAGCACATTCTTGAGTAATAGTAGCGCTTGTTACTGTTAAGCTTGGAAGAACAACATTTCCTCCAACGCTACCTACAAATGTAACCTCTCCACTTCCTCCTAGCAACGTAAGGATATGAGAGCCATCGAGTGTGGAGCTAAATGTTATATCGCCACTATTTGATAAGATTGTACTCACTCCTATTAAACTCACTGGCGCTGAGAAGGTGAGTGGATTGGCTCCTGTTACAGTGATGTTATCTCCAATTTGAATAAGCCCTGCATTCTCAAAAGCAAGGTTTGTAAGAGGAGCGATCCCTCCTACAGCGTCTGTGAATGTGATCACTCCAGCGATTCCTGCTGTAAGGGTAAGAGACTGCGCTCCATCAAGAGTCGTAGAAAAATTGATGTCAGCTCCCGCAGCTGCCCCTCCACTATTTGTAGTATCAAATGCAGCAGTACTTGTAAGAAGTACAGGGCCTGCCATCGTAATGACTCCACCGCTTGTCGTAATACTCCCACCAATATTAAGAGATAAACCAGTGTATGTAACAGCTCCAATCGTTTGAACTGAAGAGCTCTGAGTAATGGTGCTACTTGCCGCTGTTAAACTTGCAAGAGGTGTAACGCTTCCCACGTCACCTGTGAATGTAAGTGTTCCTGTCCCGGCGGCTAAGGAAAGAGATTCTGGGCCGTCAAGCGTACTGCTAAAATGAATATTGGCATTGTTTGATGTGATCACACTTACACCTGTTATGCTCACCGGATCTAAAAATGTGAGTGGATTTGCACCTGTCACAGTAATATTCGCTCCAATTTGAGTAAGCGCCGCAGTAATGGTGAGATCCACAAGTGGAGTATTTCCTCCGACGTTACCCGCAAAAGACACCTCCCCTAAAGTTCCAGCAGTTAGTGTGAGAGACTCCGTTACATCTGCTCCATCAACTGTGGAGGAAAAACTAATATTAGCTCCAGTAGGCGCGCTATTTGTCGTATCAAATGTCGGACTATTTGCAAGTAAGACAGGTCCTATCATGCTAATGGAGCCCCCACTTGTTGTAATATTTCCCTCAATGGCGATCTCAATGGCTCCTGTATAACTTAAAAGTCCTGAGGTTGTAGCAGTAGATGTTTGCACAATGGTAGCAGCAAACGCTGTTAGACTACCAAGTGGCGTAGTCGCTCCAACAGCTGATGAAAATGTAATCGTCCCAGTCCCCCCTGCTAAAGTAAGAGCTCCTACTCCATCAAGTGTCCCATTGAAAGTAATAGCAGCGCTATTAGATGTAATGACACTTGCGGCTGTTACATTCACAGGATCTGGAAATATAAGAGGGTTTGCGCCTGTTACTGTAATATTTGCTCCCACTTGAATTAAAGCGGCTCCCCCAAAAACAAGGTTTGTAAGAGGCGTTACTCCTCCAACTGCAGCAGGAAGTGTAACCGTTCCCGTTCCTGCTGTTAGAGTTAAGCTTTGAGCTCCATTAATGGTTGAAGAGCTTCCAAATGTAATGGCGCCATTTCCTGTA
>CAIJXB010000044.1 GCA_903824495.1 uncultured Chlamydiae bacterium | reverse complement strand
ATCATACCGGCAAAGTGGATGCAGGAAGCTGGAATTACGAAGGCTCCGGGTGAACTTTTGCAGTTTTTTAAAAATTTTAAAAAAATCTTAAAAGAGCGAAACAAGCCTCTTTTACAGAGATATCTTATAACCGTCTTACAGTTAAATGCATTAGAAGGTATCCCTTCGCAAAGAAAATTAGAGCTTTTAAAAGCCGTTTGCAATCAAAAAGAAGAAACCCTTGTATTGAAAGGACTTTCTTATCTCGGCGCATTAGCTCAAAGAAAGGCGATCAAAGAACTAAATGAACTACCTCTACAAGAAGTGTCTCAAGAACTTGAAGATGCCTTTAAAGATCTTCTTTCAAGCGATCCTGATATCAAAATCTTCGATATTGAAGATTTTGCAGATTTATACCTGCAGACGTTTGGAGAGACAAGGATCCCCCTCGCTTTGGAAATATATAAGGCTCAAATCGCTCCTTTAAAAAACCCGCAGCTTATGTCTGAATTAGAGCGTTTTGTGCGTAGTGTGCTTTTAGGTACATTTTCTGAAGAAAGATTTCGAACAGATGACAGCTCTCATCTAAAAAAAATAGAGGAAACAAGCGAAGAAACCTTTACAGGATGGAAGCATTTGACTTATTCAAAAGAGGTCTCTGCAGAGACTGTAGATCGAAAAGAGGAACGATTTTCATTTGCTGATTTTTTTGAAGAGAAACTTCATGATAAGCATTGGGAAAAAAATGGAGTAGACCGCCTTCCTCAATTAACGCAGTATGTACAGAAAACAAGTGCCACAGAACCATCAGAGGAAATACCCGTGCTTTGTAAGAGGCTGATAGAAGGAACTTCTTTGTCAAACTATGAACAAGTCTCTATTTTAAGGCAGCTTATAGGAAAATTAGAAGAGAACCCCTTGACTTCCGAATTAGAGCTAAAAAATGATCTTAGTGGTTTGATCAGTAGTTTATCTTCCCCTAAGCCACGTATTTTAGATGAAAAAGTAATCTTGTCCCGAGATTGGCAAGACCTTTTGCTATGCGGAACGGAAGTGCCGGGCAGTTGTCAACGGATAGATGTAGACTCAAGTCTAAATAAATGTTTAATCGCTTACTGCATGGATGGGAAAAATGCTTTGGTTGCTGTAAAGAATCAAGAAGGCAAAATCTTGGCAAGATCCCTTCTTAGGCTTCTATGGAATAAAACAACATCAAAGCCCGCTCTTTTTTTAGATAGGCTTTATCCGGATCCATGTCCTTCAGAAAGAAAAGATGCGGTTATGGAAGCCGCTATAGAGTGCTCTAAAGATTTAGGGCTTGATCTTTTTACTCAATGGGTTGGGTATAAGGAAGACCCCGATACATCCTTAGAATCTTTGCGGGGCCCTTGCCCTTATGAATATGAAGACGCTGCAGGGGGAGTCCAAGAAAATGGAGTGTTTACTATTAAAAATCTACGGAAAGTTGAGTTAATAGTATAACGGTTGGCAAAAACGGGCAAAAAAGTATTTTTCGGGTTATACTTTATCCTTATCGCTGAAAAAACCGGTTCTTCTAGGGCCGGGATGTAAAGCGAAAATCATGTTTTGAACCATAGGTTCATTACATGATTTTAAATAGTTGCCTGATTTTCTATGTAAGCCCTAATTACAGCTAAAGAGAACCCTCCACAGGAAGAGGCAAAATAGCTAGGAGACCAAAAACGTACGTGCATTGAAAAAGCACAACTTCTTCCCGTACGAATATTTTTTTCTTGAATGTTCATAAACCAAGACAATAAAATAGTAGTCCTTAAAAGAAAAGAGGAAGAATGGGAAAGAAAGTGCTAAGAGCCTATCAGTACCGATTCTATCCTACTTTGGAAGAAATGATCTTTCTACATAAGATCTTTGGATGCTGCCGTTTTGTATACAACTACTTCTTAGCAGAAAAACAGCGTGTATTTAAAGAAGAAAAAGATCTTTTTCCTATAACGAATGCTCGGAGAATCTCCCGCAGCTGAAAAAACAGTTTTCTTGGTTACAAGAAGTCCCCTCTGTTGCTCTGCAGCAAACCTTAAGACATCTGGAAAGCAGTTTTAAAAGGTTCTATAAAAAACAGGCTAAATTTCCTAAATCCAAGAAGAAAAGAGAGGCTCCCCTAATAGGACGAAAGTTAAAAAGAAAGTGGCAGTCCTTCATGAGAAAGTCAGAAATCAAAGATTAGATGTAACTCACAAAATGATAACAATGCTGGTGAACGAAAATCAAGTCATCGGCGTAGAAAATCTTGCTGTGAAAAATCTAATGAAGAACAAAAAGCTGGCCAGAAGCATCGCAGATGCAGGCTGGGCAGAGTTTTTACGGTGTTTGGAATATAAGTCGGATTGGTACGAAAGAAAGCTTATTCAGATCGATCGCTTTTTTCCTAGCAGCAAGACTTGCAATCATTGTAAAAGTGTCAAAGAAAGCCTCTTTTTAAAGGAAAGGATATGGACGTGTGAGCATTGTAAGACAGTTCACAATCGAGACGTGAATGCTGCTCAAAATATAGAAGAAGAGGCTTTAAAAAAAGTAAGCTAAAGTACCGTGGGCCTCACGGGATTTGAAGTCTGTGGAGCGGATGTAAGACCGGTATGGTAAACCATAAGGCAATCTGCAATGAATCAGAAACCTAAGTTGCGAAGCTTAGGAATCCCCTTTCTTTAGGAAGGGGAGGAAGTCAACGTCTGTAGAAGTCTCTTGCTTTAAAGAGACAGAAAATGATTTTGAAGAGGAGTCAGTTTTTAGCCATCTTTAGTCCTTTCCATATATTTTAAGCTCATTTAGTGTGAAGTATATATGCATGTGAGGAAAAGATGTCTCAAAAATTCGATTGGATGGTTGTAGGAGCTGGCCCTGCAGGAATTGCAGCCGTTGGAAAGCTTTTAGATGCTGGGGTGCCTCCTAAACAAATCGGTTGGATAGATCCCCATTTTGAAGTAGGGGATCTAGGAAGAAAATGGCATAGCGTATCGAGCAATACCCAAGTAGACCTTTTCAACCGTTTTTTGCTCGGATGCAAAGCCTTTGGCTATGCAAAGCGCCCTAAGCAGTTCCCTATCGATCAGATCAATCCTAAAGAAACATGCCAGTTAAAATACATTGCAGAGCCTTTGCAGTGGATCACAGATCACTTTAGGAAAACTGTTTCTACATTTCAAGACACAGCTATGGCTTTAAACCTTAGAGATAACTTTTGGGAAGTCAAAACAAACTCATCTCCTGTGTATGCAAAGAACGTCATTCTTGCGATGGGATGTGATGAAAAAAGTCTCTCTTATCCAGGAGTAGAGGTGATCCCTATTGCTACTGCTCTTGACTATGAAAAACTAAAGCATGTGGTTAGTAAAGATGATACTGTTGGGGTCTTTGGAGCCTCTCACTCAGCCGTGCTTATTTTAGCAGATTTAGAAAAACTAAAAGTTAAAAGCATCATCAATTTTTATAGAGCGCCTCATAGCTATGCAATTGACTTAGGGGATTGGATCCTTTTTGACAATACGGGACTTAAAGGAGCTGCTGCTAAATGGGCCAAGAAGAATTTAGATGGAGCGCAGCCTCCTTATTTAAAACGCGTTTTAAGCTCCGATCACACCTTTGAAGAGTCCCTCGCTCTTTGCAACAAAGTGATCTACGCAGTTGGATTTGAAAGAAGAAAACTTCCAGTGCTTGAGCAGTATGAGGCGATGCACTACAATGACAAAACAGGGATCATTGCTCCAGGTCTCTTTGGTCTTGGCATTGCGTTTCCTCAAGGGAAGTACGATCCGTTGATGAATTTGGAGCATCGCGTGGGCCTTTGGAAGTTCATGGACTACTTAAACGATGTCTTGCCGATATGGCTTAAATACTCTAACTAAACTTGAGAAAAGGATCCTTTCAAGGTCGCACTTGCAAGAATGTGCCCTTTCATCGCCCTTTGAAGCTCTACATCAGTAACACCTGGCTTTAAGGGGAGTATCGAATTTAATGCATATAAGTTAAACACATAGCAGTGTGTTCTTGGTTTGGGTGGACAAGGTCCTCCATAGCCAAGATTTCCAAAATGGTTCATTCCTTGCATTGTTCCATCTTTTAGCTGAGGATCTTTTGAGAAATTAACAGGTATCTGATGCACGGTTTCTGGAATGTTATAAATGACCCAGTGGATGTAATCGCCACCTGGAGCATCAGGATCCACAATAATGAGAGCAAAGCTCTTTGTTCCTTGAGGCGCGCCTTCCCAGTTAAGCTCAGGAGATTTATCTTCTCCTTTGCAGGTGTATTCTGGTGGGATCGTTCCCATGTCTTTGAAAGCGGGACTTGTTAGAGAAAAATGTGTCATAATGAAGCTCCATTAAGGGTGTCAATATGTTTAAAACACTCAGCTAGCACATCAATTTGAGCAGGATCAAGTCCTAAAGTCAATCGGATAGTGGAACACTCATCACTTGAGACTTTTGTAAGATTAGTGTGATAAAGCCCTATACTAATGCGATAAAAAAGAGGAAATCCTCGTTCCATACATTTTAGAGTGAGAAGTCCTGAGATGAGAGCTTCTGCTTTTATTCTATGAAAAGGTCCTGTAACGGTAATGTCAATGAAGGCAGGGTCTGTGCCTTCTTGAAAAGGAATCACCCGGTAGTGGAGATCTTGGTTACTTAAAAGCCTTGAAGGGATCGTATCTAAAAGGTTTTTTGTGTTGTCAAAAATCTGTTTTCGATACAGCTCCAATTCTTCAGCTACAGTTTGATAGGCAAGACAGAACCAGTTAAGACTTAAATTGTCTGTTTTTAAAACAGGGTCCGTTAAGAGCTCATCCAAAAAATTCCATTTTGGATCTTTGTTATGGATCATGTAGAAAGGGGCGCCGCAGTAATTGTCCATACCAAAAAGATCATACTTAAGACCGCTTCTATAGCAGAGAATACTTAAAGTTCCCTTTTCGATCTCTTTTTGAAATTCCTGAAGAAGCTTGCTTACTTTTGGTGAATTAATGAAATCAAACGTACAATCTAAGGCTACCATTAGTGGTTTATTTTCCCGTACATTTAAAGATCTACGTACAACCTCGGAGACATTTTCAGCTACATATTGGTTTTTTTGAAGTTGGGCTCCTTTCCAAACGGGATTGAATTGAGCCAGAATAAGATCCACATCTTTTAAATCTTGAGTAGAAGAGCCTAAAGAAGAGGATGAATTGGAAACTAGATTTGCCGCGTTGATGCACTCGTAGTAGGTGTTTTCTCCGTAGAGAACACGCGGCGCTCTTCCTAAGGTTTTATGCATAACTTGAAAGATTCCACTAAGGCTTGTCATAGCAGAAGTATGAAGAGTGCAAGATGTCAAAGGTTTAAGATTTTCTGGAGTAGAGGTCAGAAGATTGCGATAGATAGAATCAAATTCACCAAAGGAAAAAGGGGAAAAGATTTCAAGAAGAGCGGATAGATGCGCATGGATTTGTTCTATATGAGTTGCTGTATCAAAGAAAGAAGAGGAGGCCTCTTCTTTCTTTAATAGCTCAAGCTCTTCTTTGATTTTAAAAAAAGAGAGCTCAGCAGCAGAAAGCTTAGCAGAGCTGGCCTTGATTTTTTTCCATTCACTTTTTGGAACGTTTTGAAACAGGGCCTTTAAAGAGGAAACAGTCCCGTGCAGCATGAGCACTTTTTGAGGATGAGAAGAAATCTCTTTGCTATCATAGGAGTTTAGGTAAGAAAGAAAGGACTCCTTAGATAGAAGTGGGAGAGGAGGATATTTTCCGTTTTTTGTAGATCTATTTACGATGCGAGGAATGCGATCTAACTCGATTCTATTAGCAGAAAGCCCAAAAGTTGAAATCCAATTCAAAAGAAATTGATGTTGTTGCTCCAATGCTTTTTCAGATGTATAAGAAAGAGGAAGAATGCGAATCCCTCCTATATCTTTGTGCTCTACTTTTTGCATGAAGAGTATTTGATCTGGATTTACATGATGGAGTTTGCAAACGTTGAGGAAAGACTGCTGATAGGCTTCCCAAAACAAAATCCAATTATTTGAGTCTAAAAGATGAGTTGGAATGATAGACGTAAGATCTAAAATAACGTTTAGATCGTTTGATTTTAGACTTTCTTTAATTTTTTCAACGGTCAGCCCAATGGATTCGTGAGATTCTACCTTATGATAAGAGGGGAGATATCGCCCCAGATCCGCAGGGCGAGTTAAAATAAGAGGATAGGTTTTTGGGTGGGATAAAAGAGACTTCAGGTCTTCTACTCTATTTTGGTATGTCTTGGAAAGCCCAATAAAAGGGCTTCTTGCATAAGAGCTTGTCGTTTCCGGGTGTATCTGTAAATGAATCCCAAAGCGGGGATAAACCCATTTAACAAGAGTAGGGAAAAAGCCGGTAGATTTAGCTAGAAAATGATTTTTTAAAAAAAGAAGCAAAGCCTCTTCTTCTTCAGAATTTGCCAGAATCATAGAAAGGTGATGCTGATTTAAATCCCAAGAAGATTGGTAGGATTCGTGACAGGGCTCTTTGGTAAAGAAATGTTCAGAGACAGCTGTAGCTAAATTGCTTAAAAGAAGATATTCATGAGCTGCAGCTCCGTTCATACAAAAAAGAGAGCTTATTCCCCAGCCTAATTTAGCCAAACCAGAAACAGACTTGAAAAGGGTGCCGGCTCCTAGATACAAGACTTCTTCAGAAATGGCATGAAAAAAATCTGAAGATTTCTTTTCTTCTATTTCAGAGGCTACAAGAGGACTTGTGCAAAATAAGATAAGTATCAATAAAAACATGTAAAACAATGATTGATTTCTTAATTATTTACATATTTGTTTTTATGATAGTAGGCAATGGTTATTTTTTTAATTAATAGTTTTTATTCCATTTAAATGAAAATTTTCCTTCTTCTTGGTTTTGAGTTTCAGCTTGGAAAATAAATCCTTTTTTCAAATCTACTTCTACTGTGACATCACTACTTGTGGCACTTTGAGACAAAGAAAGTGTGATGCCGTGGCTTAAGTACCAACCGATCTGAACAGAGATTTCATCAGTCTCCCCTTTTCCAACGATTGTAAGACGATCCACCCCAATTTTTTTCCGAATCGAATCCAAAACTCCAGGGCCGCCGTTTCCTGAAAGAGACACGATGGTTTGTGCAAGCTGAAGAGCTTGCAGAGGTGAAATTTCAGAGATGTCTTTATTAAAGAGAATGAGAGAGAGGATGGAGCTTGTCGGCAAAGAGGGGATCGCTTGGAAGGTGAGCTGCGCAGAAGTCAAGGGTCCTTGCATTTGAGCTAAAACAGTAGCGGTAGGAAGTGCTAGCTCTCCATTGATCTTTAAATAAGCGCCGGGAGTTGGTTTATCATGAAAAGAAATCTCTCCTTGCATCAGTGTGAATGATTTACCTGAGAAAACAAAAACCCCTTCTTTCAGGGTCAAAGAACCTTTGGCGGAAGGGTTTGCTACAGTCCCTGTCAACTTAACATCTCCATGCCAATTCGAATCAAGACCTCTTCCTTGAACAAACACGGTATTTTCAGCGTTAAGCTGCACGTCTAAGTAGAGTGGATATGGAGCAGCGGTTGCTAAAAAGTTTGTCTGTAGATGGATCGGTTTATTGATGTAGGTCACAGGAAGTGTTGGGACTTCATAGGGTAAGTTATCAAAGATCTTGAACAAGGCATGATCGACAGTCAGAGATCCTGAAGCAAGAGAGGATTTTGTATCGCCTACAATGTGTAGAAACCCGCTTAAAGAAGCGTCTATGAGATCTGAATGTACAGCATGCATTTTGCTTAAATCTGTTTTCACATCGAAAGGGAAACCCTCTTTAGGAGAAAGAAATAAAGAGCCTTGAGCTGTTAGTGTTCCATCTTTTTCATCTGTTGCTTTTAAAGAGGTAAGCTCGAGAGTGTGGCTAGCAGCCCTAGCTTCAGCTTCAATGCTCTTTAATTTAGTGCCGGTAAAGTAGTTTTCGTAAGAGCCTTGCTCGCATTTCAAAGATCCTAAAAGAGCCGGCTCTTTTAAGCTGCCAGAGAGAAAAAGGTGAGTAGTGATCCACCCGGAAGCTTTATGACTTGCGGTGTTGACAAAGTCAAAGATCTCCTCAACAGCTCCTTGCATAGTGAGCTCGCTTGTAATGGGCCTTGCCTCATCAATGCTCCAAGAAAAAGGGGAAAGCGAGTAGGTCAACGGAAGGGTTGCAGTCCAATCTAAGAACTGGTTGCCTGTTGCATAGAGATGAGAGTGGATTTGTGCTCCTACAGAGCTCAAATGGATTTGCAAAGAGCCTTTTGCTTTATTCTGAGAAAAGTCCGCTCTTTCTAGTGAAAGATAAAAATGTCCTTTGAGATCTGACTCAGGGCCAGAAAGGGCGCTTTGAAAAGAAGCGGTTCCTTGAAACGCCATTTTAGGATACAAGACTCCTAAAATTCCAAGTGGAAGGTGATTGCCTTCTCCCTTATAAAGAACGTGATCTTTACTTAATGAAAATTCAGCGGCAAGATCTCCTTCTCCAATTTTCCAAAAACAAGGCTCTACTAAAAATTCCTGTTCATTCTTTTCTATTGAAAAAGGATTTTTAAGAGCGAAAGATTCGGAGAGAAAATCCCCTTCTGCAACATCAACATGGAGCTTCCAAAAAGGGCCTTCCTTTTTCCAAAGACCCGTAGTATGAAAGCTGAGCTCTTGTTTCCAATCACCATCCACTAACAAAGAAAAAGTTTGTAGAGCATCAGGTGCAGGATCTGAAACAACCGATACATGAGAAAGAAGCATGTCTCTAAAAAAGATGTTTTTTGCATCACAAGAAAAGTGACCGGAAGGAGTGGTGAGAAGGTTTTCGATCTTAGCTTCCATCTGCATCGTGTCAATGAGGCTGTTTTGATATCTAACGCTTTTTAAAAGAAAGGAGAGATCTAGCTTCAAATCTTCAGTAGTGCCCTCTATAGAAAAAGAACCCCCAAGCCTTCCATCGATTTCAGAGTCTGGGAATAAAAGGCGCAGTGGCCTTAGCTCTTCTGCCATAACAAAGAAAGATCCTTTGTAGGACAACTCTTTAAGCGAATACTCGGCATCTCCTCCAATTTTACTTCCTGCCAGGATCAAGGATAGATCGAGGAGATTGATTTTATCTTCCTCCAAAACAAAATGAAAAGAGCCTTGTAGAGGTAACTCTTTATGTCCAAAGGACCCTGAAGAGCTACCGAGCCATTTATCCTCTTCTTTTTTTGCAGAAAGTTCAAAATGAACAGGTTCATAGGTTTCTTTAAGGACCCTAAGAGAAGGGGAATCAAAGGAAGAGAGGAAAGAGTTTTCTGTTAATTGAACCGTTCCTTCAAGATCTCCTTGAAAGGGTAGAAAACAAGAAAAATCATTTCTGTCTTTTAAAAAAAACGTAAGGTCTGCAGAGAGTGGAATGAATTTATGGGAGAGATCTAAAGATCCGTCGATGCCCAAACTAGAGTCTTTAATGTGGAGCTTTTGAAAAGAGAGAAGAAGAGGGTGCGTAGGATCTAAAAAGAGCTTGCCTTCCGCTTCAAAATCAAGACCTAGGACAAGGCAAGAGGTATGGGGTACATTTAAAGATTCTATGTGAGTATTTACTTCAAAAGAGAGGGGTTTTCCATATCCACCGTGCACTTTACAAATCCCTTTTAAAGAAGGAAGAGGCTCTTTTATTTTAAAAAAGTTAGAGAGCTTGTGAGTGTTGCCAAGTTTAACTTCTAAAGTTGCTTCCAAATGCTTATTTTTTTGAGAGGCGACAAGTACCACTTCTAATGAATTGGAAGTTAAAAGTTCTTTGAAAAGAAAATCAGAGCTGAGCTCTTTGCCTTCCCTATCTATTTTAGCGCGCCCTGCGCAAGAGAAAAGAAGAGTTTCATGAGTTTTAAGGTTTTCAAGAGATATATGCTCACACGAGATGTTTTTTGCATACAGATCAAACGGAAGCGTGAGTGAAAAGTCTTTTACACTAAAAGGATCTGAGGAAGATTCACGCGGTGTAAACCTGACATAGATGTGACTTGCTGTAAGAGAGCGGAGAGTGAGCTGCTTTTTAAGAAGAGATAGGGGCGCTATTTTAAAGCGCACGTGCTCTGCTCTAACATCAAGCCCTTCTTCTAAAGTTAATGAGAGATTATCAAGGCTCCACTTGAGGGGCGATGGGGATTTCATCCCGTGTGCTTCCAAAGTAATCCCTTGCCCTTTAGCTTCTGTTATGACTCTTTGAAGTAAAAACTCTTGAAAGAAGTCTGTTTGCGCAATACCAAAAAACAAGATGGCTAAAAAGAGAAGACTGCCAAGAAAGATGCCGGCAAAGAGTACAAGTCTATTTTTCACATCACGCTCTTGTTAGAAGGTTTGTCCAATACTTATCAAAACACGGTACTTTTTATCTATTCCCTTTCTTGGATCCAAGGGGAATCCGATGTCGAGGCGGAAAGGGCCCACAAAGGAGAAATAACGAATACCAAATCCAACAGATTTTCTCCACTTCCCTTGAACCGTTAAAAACTTACTATCCGATACATTTCCCATGTCGAAAAAAGGAACGACCCCTACGGTTTTTGTAAAACGGACCCTTGCTTCAAACGTGTAGTAAAGAGCCGAAATCCCACCAATTGGTTTGTTATGCTTGTTTAAGGGGCTGACGGAATAATAGGTGTAGCCTCTAAGCTCTTCTTCAGAGCCTCCAAAAAAGCGTTTAGGTACAGGGATTGTATCTACATCGCCGCTGAAGAAAAAACCACCTGAGATCTGCTGAGCGAGAACTAAATAATGAGAGGCAATTAAAGGTAAATAATGACCCAAAGCAAATTGGTTCATTGTATATCCTCTTTTGCGCCAGCCTACAGAAGCGGTGGGTGTTGCTTTATACTCAAAGTTAAAACCTTTGGTAGGGTTTAATAAGCTATTAGACCCGTTATAAGCAAGGAAGAGTGGAAATTCAACAAGCCAGTAATCCCCATCTAAAACGCTTGAATGTACAAAGAGCTTTTCCCCTTCCACTCCAAAAGCGATCCTCATTTTTTTACTGAACCGTTTTTCAAAGCGGTTTGTAAGGCTATAGCTTCTTTCTGAATAGGGGAAGATGTTGAGATAAAGAGCTTCAGCTTCCCATACGTAGTCTTGCCCAATTTTGCAAAAGTTAGGAATCAGATACGTTGCAACACCTGAGTGACTTCTCTTGGTAAGATCGCCTCTTAAACTAAGTCTTTGCCCCATCCCTCGAATGTTGCGATGTTCCCATCCAGCAGTGACCCCAGGGCCATAATAAGTTTGGTAGCTCACCCCTCCATAGATGCTGCGGTGCTTACTCTCAGATATTTCGATGTTCATCGGAAGTTTCCCATCAGGAGATGGGATGTCGCTATGGGAGATAGCCACAGAGCTAAAAAGACCAGAGTCCATCAGAGCTCTTTGCGTCTCTTCTACTTTATCGCTTGAGTAGACATCGTCTTCTTTCCACTCTAGCTTCTGCTCTACGTAAAGACGTTTCACGTGAGCGTTTCCTTGTACATTCAAAGGCCCAAATCGCGTCTTAGGCCCTGCATCGATATCCAAATGCACAGCAACAGTCTTTGTATCTCCATCTGCTACAACGGAGCTATCTGCAATGAAAGCAAGAGGGTACCCACAAAGAGAAAGTGTTTGTAGGGCCTTGACTTCGGCATTTAGAATGTTCTCAGCTGAGATTGGCTGTCCTATCTGGACACCAAGTTCAGCATTAGAAAGTTCAGGACATTCCACGCAGTGATCTTTGGTGCATTCGAAAAGAGAAACATCAAAAGAAGAAACGGTGTAAGCAGGGCCTGATCTTACGTAGACTAAAACAACAGCTTCAGAAACAGTGTCTTCTATTTTGATTTCAACACGAGCTTCATAGTATCCGTAAGAGTGCAAAATCTTGATGATGTCTTCTACATCAGATTCTGCTCTATAGCGAAGAGCGCTGATCGATTCGGGAGCTGTTTTTTTTAACGTGCTCAAATGCGTCGTTGCTTTGATCGTCTTTAAAGCCGCAGGATTTTCAACTCCAATGTATTCAACTTGATAGGAGAGATCGCAAAATCCTCCGCTCATAAAAAAAGTGAATATCAGAAAAAGATAAAATCGCATTGGCAAAACTTGTAATTATGGATGGATCGGATTATCCTTTTCCAGGGTTAACTTGACAAGGGTGTTCTTATGCAAAGAGATAAAACAAGACAGATTTTTGAAGAGAGCTGCCTTTTGATCCCAGGTGGTGTCAACTCTCCCATTCGGGCTTTTCAAGAGGTAGACATGCTTCCTCTCATTGCAGAAAGGGGATTTGGAGAGACTGTTCAAGATGTAGAAGGTCACACTTGGATTGATTACTGCATGAGCTGGGGAGCTTTGCCTCTTGGTCACGCACATCCAAAAATTGTGGAAGCTGTTTGTAAACAGATGCATCTTGGCTCTACGTTTGGCTTAGCAACTCCTTTTGAAAAAGATCTAGCGTCTCTTATCATCTCTCACATGCCCTCTATTGAAAAGATCCGGTTTGTCTCTTCTGGAACAGAAGCGACAATGTCAGCGCTTCGTTTAGCAAGAGCTGCTTCTAAAAAACCATGCATCATTAAATTTAACGGTTGTTATCACGGACATTCCGATGCTCTTCTTGTAAAAGCAGGATCGGGAGTTAGTTCACTTCCTGGTTGTTCATCACTTGGCGTTACTGAAGAATCTATTGCTCATACGCTTTCTCTACCTTACAACGACATTGAAGTAGTTAGACAAACATTTAAATCACGCTCTGACATTGGAGCTGTGATTGTAGAACCGATAGCTGCGAACATGGGACTTGTTCCAGCATCGAAAGCGTTTTTGCAAGCGTTAAGAGAAGAAACAGAAAAACATGGCGCCATTCTCATTTTCGATGAGGTGATTTCCGGATTTAGAGTGGGTCTTGGTGGAGCGCAAGAGCTCTACGGCATAAAACCCGATCTCACATGTCTTGGAAAAATCATCGGAGGAGGCCTTCCTGCGGCTGCTTTTGGAGGCAAAGCCTCCATTATGGATCATTTAGCTCCAATAGGAGGCGTGTATCAAGCAGGAACACTATCTGGTAATCCCTTAGCGATGCAAGCAGGGATTGCAACGCTAAAAGAATTGGGCCATCCTTCCTTTTATCAAGATCTGGGGGCAAAAGCAGATCTTCTCCTTTCACCGATTGAAGAGTACATTAAAAGTAAGGATCTAAACATTTGTCTCAAAAGACAAGGATCACTATTTACTCTTTTTTTTGGTCTAAAAGAAGTCACTTGCAAGGAAGATCTTTCAAAGCTTGATCATGAACTTTTTCATCAGTTTTTCAAAGAGCTGTTTTCTAAGGGGATCTATGTGTCGCCATCAGCTTGGGAAGCAAATTTTCTTTCTTCTGCTCACACAGAAAAGTCTTTGATCTATACAAGAGAGGCGATTTTGTCTTTTTTGGAGAAGCTTAACTAAGAATGCTTCTACGGTCCCAGGGAAGACCGTATCAGCGAATATTCATGGCTCACTCATGTTATGAAAAAGCGCTATTTAATGACAAGTATTTATTTTTAAATGTTTAAAATACTTCTACAGACTTATTAAAGGTCTGTAGAAGTAAATTCATTAAGGTTTAGAAATCAAAACGCGCTGTAATGGTAAGACCGTGAAGTTCAAGAGCTCCATTTGTAGCAGAGCCGGTCACTGCTTGGTCCATCAGTTTTCTCATCATGTTCTGTTGCCAAAAATACATAAAATCATAAGAAGCGGAAAAGTCTATGTGATACATTTGATCGCAGAGATAGGTTCCCCATCCAAGACCTGCTCCAATTTCAGCGACAGGACGTACGCAATTGAAATCAGAAAGAGATGTTCTTAAAGTGGAAGGATCCGCATCAGAAGAAGCGACTGCTTCAAAATGTTTTACGTGGGTATATTGAGTGAATAAAATACTGCCAGCAAAAGTCCCTTCAAGTCTAAAGCCCATAGGAAGTAATAAATCAGCTTCACATCCCATGCGAGGTCCTATTGCCCATGAATGAGAGCTTGTGTTGCTATATGTATTAAAATTGCTCGAAGCTGGAAGCGCAGTAGATGGAATAGCGATATTGATGTGCAGGTTTTGGCGGATCCAAGCAGCGCGCGCTCCAAAGAAAGGAGAAATAGAAAGATCTTTTCCTTGGTAGTAAGGACGTCCTAATGTGAGATCTGCAAGGTCCATAGACACTTTCCAACGGGAGGAAAGGTTTGTTGCAACAATGGTTTGTCCGAGTGCTGTTGTTTGCTGAAACCAATTGTTCGGAACCCAGATCGATACTCCTAAATCAGGAGAAGCTGTAGGAGCTGCTTTTGAAGTAAAATTATGTTGTCTTATCCAAGTGTATTGGCCAGATAAAGTCCAATCTCCAAAGCTTCCTCCCATCCCTACTTTAAATCCAGGGGAGTAACCTGAGTTTTGGAAAAGAGTTGTTGCGTTGGAAGTTCCCGATGCCAAAGATCCGGTGTCTGGACCGTTGGGAACAAACATAGCGCTTGTGGCAAGATCCAAACTTTCTTCTGATACATTCCAGTAGATGAACGACGCATTTATGAATAGATCAGGCATAGATTCGAACATTTTATTTTCGAGGGTGATTCTAGAGGGCATGTTGTAAGAGCCTTTAGCATCAGAGGTCAGCCTTTCTCCTTGTTTAGAAGAAGCTGGGGCAGTTGCATCAGTGGATGCATCAGCATACATCGATGCTGATATCATCAAGAGGCCAACAGAAAGACATTTCATTTTGTTCATAAAAAAACCTTGGGTTATTTTAGCTGGTAAGTGTTAAGGAGCTCCATGAGGGGGAGGCGACTGCTGAGTAAAGGGTTTTTGCGCCAAAACGATTCTTGGCGTTCTAAAGAGTTTTTTGTTAGCTCCGTGGAACTGAAAAGTGCCGAAGAGTTTAGGTGAGTCTATAGCATTGCGGATTGCTTCAGAATAAGCATAAGGAGGATCTCCTACTGGGGCGGGATTAGGATCTGTTCCTGCATCTCGATCTAGATCCCATCCGAGTACTCCGTAGAGCCCTTTATTGACTGCAATATCAGTCAAAGAAGTGGCTGCATCTACTGAAAGAAATTGTCCATTGTCATCATTGGCAAACATAAGACCCACTTGTATCAAAGAGTAGGGGATTCCCCATCCAGCAGAGTAGTTGGGAGCAGGAGCTGTGCTTGGATTCGCATTATATGTGACAATATCAGCTTCAATTTGCTGAGGATATCCTTGCGGCAGATCGGGATTGACCCAAATATCATACTCCATGAAAGAGATAGCATCGACAAGGCCATCTATAGCGGCAGCGTTTTTAGCTAGTGTTTCCCAATAGGTCCCCCATCCTTGTGCCGGGATTGTAATTGTGATGTTGGTATTTGGAAGGCCAGCTCTTACTAACTGCAGAAACTCAATCAGCTGAGTTGGAAAATTCTCTGAAGTGACTCCTGGTGGAAATCCACTTGGAGAGTCTTCGATATCAAAATCCACGCCATCTAATCCATAATGTTCAACAGTTGCAATCACACCATTTGCAAGGGCGGTCATGTTAGCGGGCCATCCACCATCTTGAGTGCTTTCGCTGATAAAATAATTGGGATAGTAAGGGGATGCATAAGAAGCTCCTCCAAAAGACACCTTGGCCTTGCCTCCATGAGATTGTACGTAGGCTATGGCGGTGATAAGATCGCTATCGGAGAATTGAAGTCCAGAAAGGGTTGTATAAGGATTGTCAAAGATATACGCCCCAAAGCTGACATTTAAACTCACGCCAGCATAAGAGGTTCCCGAGGTTCCGCCGGGCGCCGGTGGCAGTCCGGTCAAAGCAGAGTTCCATCCGCTGTCCCAGCTTTCTAGATAGGTTTCATAGTTGATTGTGGACTCGCATACGGAGAAGCTCCCCAAGAGACATACGGAAAAGAGGGCCATTTTTGATATCATAACTTAAGCTCCTAAAATAAGGATTGATCTGCAGGACAATATGAAAAAAAATATTTGATAACAAGTGTCTTTTTTAAACTATAGACTTTGAGATTTCTCTATGGTATCCTTGGTCATATTTTTTTAAGAAATGTTAGGAGTATCTGCATTATGGAAGAGCTTGCAAAGGCCTTTGAACCAAAGGCAATTGAAGAGAAATGGGCTTATTTTTGGCAAAAAAACGATTGCTTTGTTGCTGATAACACCTCATCAAAACCTTCCTATTGCATCGTCATGCCCCCTCCAAACGTGACAGGTGTGCTCCACATGGGCCACGCTTTGGTAAATACTCTTCAAGATGTTTTAATCCGTTGGAAGAGGATGTCTGGTTTTGAAGCTCTTTGGATCCCAGGCACAGACCATGCTGGAATTGCAACTCAGACCGTGGTTGAAAGACAGTTGATTGCAAAAACTGGCAAACGAAGAAAAGAATTTTCTAGAGAAGAGTTTTTAAGTCACGTGTGGGATTGGAAAGACAAGAGCCAAGAAGCAATCTTGATGCAGCTTAAAAGTCTTGGGATCTCTTGCGACTGGTCAAGACTTTGCTTCACTATGGACCCGGAAAGAAATCTAGCCGTTACAAGTGTTTTTCAAAAGATGTTCGATGATGGATTGATCTATAGAGGGGACTACCTTGTCAATTGGGACCCGGTGACCCAAACAGCCCTTGCTGATGATGAAGTAGAACATGAAGAGCAAAACACTTTCCTATGGCATTTTAAATACCCAATAGCTGATCAGCCTGATCAGTATTTGATTGTTGCAACAACGCGCCCTGAAACGTTACTTGGCGATACAGCCATTGCTGTGTCTCCTGATGACGAAAGATATAAAAAATGGCAAGGCAAGGGAGTGCTTCTTCCGATTATGAATCGAAAGATTCCTGTGATTGCTGATCGCCATGTCGATCCCACGTTTGGATCGGGAGCTGTTAAAGTCACACCTGCTCATGATCCAAACGACTACGAGATGGGACTCACTCACAACCTTCCTATGATCAACATCATGACAGTGGATGGAAAGATCAATGAAAATGGAGGGGAGTTTGTAGGGCTTTCTATGATAGATGCAAGACATGCTGTTGTTAGCAAAATGAAAGAGCTTGGCCTTGTAGAAAAAATCGAGCCTTATAAAAACCGCGTTGGGATTTCTTACAGGTCGAAAGCGATCATTGAACCATTTCTATCTAAACAGTGGTTTGTCAAAACGAGCGCTTTTAGCAAAGAGCTTAGAAAGATCGTAGAAAATGGGGAAGTAAAATTGATCCCAGACAACTGGGAAAGTACCTATTTTCACTGGATTGATAACTTAAGAGACTGGTGTATTTCTCGTCAGCTTTGGTGGGGACATAGAATCCCTATTTGGTATAACAAAGAAGATCCTGAAAAAATGATCTGTTTTGCAGGAGAAGGATTGCCACCAGAAGTAGCGAAAGATCCGAACTCTTGGGTTCAAGATGAGGACGTACTAGATACTTGGTTCTCTTCAGCTCTATGGCCTTTCAGCACTCTTGGATGGCCCGCACAAACCAAAGATCTTGAAAAGTTTTATCCGAACGCTGTTCTAGTTACCGGTCATGACATCCTCTTTTTTTGGGTAGCTCGTATGATCCTTATGGGTAAATACGTCATGGGAGAAGTTCCTTTCCCAGAGACGTTCTTACATGGACTCATCTATGGTAAGTCGTATTGGAAAACAGAAAAAGATGGCGGCATACGCTACATCGTAGGCGAAGAGCGCTTAAAATATGATCTTGGAGAGCCCCTTCCAAAAGGTGTCGAGTTCAAATGGGAAAAAATGTCCAAGTCTAAAGGTAACATCATCGATCCTTTAGAGATGACAGCTCTCTACGGTACAGACGCTTTGCGTATGGCTCTCTGTGCGAGTGCCACACAAGCTAGACAAATAGATCTTGATCGAAGAAAGTTTGAAGAGTTTAAGAACTTTGCCAATAAAATGTGGAACGGTGCCCGCTTTGTCTTTATGAATTTAGAAGATTTGACAGAAGAATCTCTCTCTTCAGGACTTGATGAGTCGTTATTCACACTAGAGGACAAGTGGATTCTATCCCTACTAAACAGAGTGATAGAAAGCGTTCAAGGGTTTCTTTCTCTTTATCAATTTGATAAAGCAGCAACCACTGCTTACGACTTTTTCTGGAAAGAATTTTGCGCCTACTATGTAGAGATGGCAAAACCTTACCTTTCTAGAAAAGTAGGAACAAGCGCTCAAAGAGAAAACAAACAAAAGCTTCTTTTGATTGTTTTACTCTCTACCATTCGCCTTCTTCATCCAATGACTCCTTTCATTACAGAAGAGCTCTTTTCACTTATGAAGGCAAAGTTTGGAAAAGCTACTCCTAAAGGAAAAGTCGATCCTTATACAGAAGAAGCTATTGCCGCTTTGCAAGCAAAAGCTTGCGCTCTTTCTGCATATCCAAGAGTTTTAAGAGAAGAGGATATGAGCGCATTTACTGAAGAAACATTTTTATTCCTCGATGAAGTACTGCGCGTCATCCGCAATATCAGAGCAGAGATGCAGCTTCCACCATCGAGCGCAAGTGATGTATGGATCATTGCTCCAAAAGAGGACTCTCAAAGAAAGATCCTAGAGGAGAACCAAACTATTTTAGGAGCTCTTGTAAAGATCAGATCTTTAGAGTTTTTAGAGCAAGGTAAAGAATCCTCTTTCAGTGCGAAGAAAAAGATTGGATCTTTAGAGATTGAAATCCCACTTCCAGAAGAGCTCAAAGAAAAAGAAAAAACACGTCTTTTAAAAGAGCAAGAAAAGGTTCAAAAGCAGCATGAGTCTTTAAGTGCAAAACTCAAAGAGCCCGAGTTCTTACAAAAGGCTCCACAAGAGATTCTATCTAAGATGAAGGCCCAAGTGGAGCAACTTGAAGTGCAGCTTAAGGATATCTTGGGTAAACTAGCGGCTTTTTAGGGTTGGCAAGTTTTTGGTATTTAAGGGCCCTTTTTGGCCTTAAATGGCAACTTTTTGGTATTTAAGACGGGGTTTTTGCAAGTTTTTGGTATTTAAAAATATTTTTAGTCTTTATTGAGATACAGTTAGAGCCTAGAGATTCGGCCCCTTCTTCCCAATTGTAAGGATAAGATGCCAACCAAAAACGCCACCTAAAAAAGGACTTATGAGCTATCAGACCCTACGTCTTATTTTATGGGACCATCTTTCCCATGACATCTCTTCTTTAAAAGGTATTGATCCTAAAAGAGACCTCGTTGTTTTTCTAGAAACAATAGAAGAAGCGGAATATGTCAACCATCACGTCAAAAAGCTTGCTTTCCTTTTTTCTTCGATGCGCCATTTTGCAAAGGAGCTGGAAGAAAAGGGTTTTCCTATTCTTTACATAGACATAGAGCAAGAAGAAGGATCTTTGACATCTGCTATCGAAAAGATCTTAAAAAAAACAAAAGCTAAAAGACTTATCGTTACAGAGCCAGGTGAATACCGGGTCCTCAAAGTAATTGAAGATTGGAAGGAAAGGTTTGAAATAGAGATTCAAATCAGACCCGATGAGCGGTTTTTCATCTCTACCGAGGAATTTAAAGAGTGGAGCCTCGGCAAAAAAAAGCTACTCATGGAATCGTTTTATCAATTTCTTAGAAAACAAACAGGTTATTTATTAAAAGACGATGGAAGTCCAGAGGGAGGACAGTGGAATTTTGATCACGAAAACAGAAACCCGATCAAGGGGGATATCGATCCTCCAGAGCCTTTTCATGTAGAGCCGGATATCATTACAAAAGAAGTTCTTAAACAGGTCAAAAAAAGGTTTTCAAAGCATTTCGGAGATTTGCTTCCTTTTTGGTTTGCAGTAACAGCAGAGGACGCCAAGAAGGCCCTTCATCATTTTGTACATAAAGCACTGCCCCATTTTGGCACCTATCAAGATGCAATGCGGGATGATCAGAATTTTCTGTATCATAGTCTTCTTTCTCACTATTTGAATATCGGTTTGTTACATCCAAAGCAGGTATGTGATGCTGCTGAAAAAGCGTATCTAGAAAAAAAGGTTCCTATTCAAAGCGCGGAAGGGTTTATTCGGCAAATTCTTGGCTGGAGAGAATACGTTAGAGGGATTTATTGGCTGAAAATGCCTCACTTTGCAAAGGAAAATTTTTTAGAGGCAAAAAGAAAACTTCCTTGGTTTTATTGGAGCGGTGAGACAGAGATGAACTGTTTAAAACAAGTGATTAAGCAAACCAAAGAGCAGGCTTATTCTCACCACATCCAAAGACTCATGGTCACAGGTAATTTTGCCCTTTTGATTGGGACTTTGCCGGAAGAAATTTGCAGCTGGTACTTAGCCGTCTATGCAGACGCGCATGATTGGGTTGAGCTTCCGAACACGCTTGGGATGTCCCAATTTGCAGAGGGAGGTTTTTTAGGGACAAAGCCGTACGCTTCTTCAGGAAGTTATATTCATAAAATGTCGAACTTTTGTCAGAATTGTCGTTATGATGTCAAACTTAAAGAAGGGGAAAAAGCGTGCCCTTTTAATTACCTGTATTGGGATTTTCTTCTTCGCAATCAAGGCAAACTTGAAAAAAACGCACGCCTTTCGATGCCGTACCAGATGCTCAAAAAATTTTCTAAAGAAAAGAAAAAACAGATTCAAGAAGATTCGGAGCACTTTTTAAACAAACTGGAAAATCAATGAAACAACTTCTAGTGATATTCCTCCTTCTTTTTTCTCTACTAGGACATGGAGCTGAGCCTTTTGATCGAATCGATCTAAAAGGCTCTCCATCAGCCGGCTATCTACATATTGCAAAAGATAGGGGCATTGACAACTCTACGTATCTCTATGTCAAATATGCTCTAGAGTCTTTCCGTAAAGAAAAGGTCCGTTTTGTACTTTTGGACCTCAACACTCCGGGAGGAGAAGTTTTTGCAGCATTGAGGATCAGCGAAGAGCTTAAGAAGATGGACCGTGAGTATAACATTCCGGTTATCGCGTTTGTCGACAACTGGGCGATTTCTGCTGGAGCCCTTCTTGCCTACTCATGCCGCTATATCGGAGCGGTATCAGAAGCTAGTATGGGAGCTGCAGAGCCTGTTTTAGTGGGATCTGATGGGAAGATGGAAACAGCGTCAGAGAAGATGATCTCAGCTCTTAGAACTGAGTTTGCTACAGCTGCTAATCTCTATGGAAGAAACCCTTTTGTTGCAGAGGCAATGGTAGATAAAGATGTTGTGCTAGTGCTTAGGAAAGGAGAAATTGTTCAGCTTTTGGATAACTCTCAGATTCTAAAGTCTGATGAGGTGATTAATGCTAAGGGAAAACTACTAACACTTGGCTCTAAACAAATGCAGGAGCTTGGCATTGCTGATTTTATCGTCCCTGAAATGACAAGGGAAGGCTCTGCCTTTTTAGCAGGCGAAAAATTAGCTCAAGATCCCTTTTTTAAAGATATAACGCTCAAATGGGTTTCTTATAAAAACTGGAAGGTGGATGTCTTTGCTTTTTTAAGTAATCCCTTGGTCTCATCCCTTCTTATGATGGGACTCATGATCGGGTTCTATGGAACCGTGCAAAGTCATGGTCTTGGCTTTTCTTCCCTTTTAGGGGTCTTTTGTTTAGCTCTCATCCTTCTTTCTTCTTTTGCAGTGGAGGTGATGAACTGGCTTGAGCTTGTCTTTGTTTTGCTCGGTCTTATTCTGGTGCTAGGAGATCTTTTTTTACTCTCGGGATTTGGTTTTTTAGGAGCTTTAGGTCTTTTTATTTTTCTATTTGGACTTATTGCAATGCTGCTTCCTCCTCTGCAGGGTTTTTCATGGAATCCGGGCGAGTGGGGGATCCAGATGTCAGAGTGGATTTACAGACTGAGCCTTTTTCTTTTTGTGCTTCTTCTTTTCTTTGGAGTTTTCTTGCCTTTTGTAAGCTTTGTCTTAAGAAAAACGCCTTCTTTTAGAAAACTTGTGCTAACTGAAGCCGAAGAACTTGTAGAGGTTGAGAGTTTTTTACCGGCAGTCGGAGCTGAAGGAATCTGTTTTTCCTCTCTTCGTCCTTTTGGAAAAGTGCAGATCGGTGATACACTTTTTGAATCAACGACGGACGGAGAGTTCATTTCTTCAGGATCTAAAGTTGAAGTGGTGGCTCTCAAGAAAAAAGTTTTAATTGTTAGAGAAAAATGATACTCGCTTGTTTTATTAGTTTAATTGCTCTTCTTTGTCTCTACATGGAGTTCTTTTTGCCAGGCGGCATCTTGGCTCTATGTGCCTTTCTTTTAGCGATAGTTGGAACCTCTCTTTTCTTTTGGGCGGCGCCAGCTCTTTGGCTTGGAGCTGTCTATTTATCTGTTTTCATCGTAGGGGCTTTATCAGTGTGTCTTTTAGCTCTAAGGACGATTCGAAAATCCAAGGATTCTTTTTGCCTGCATGAAAATCAAGAAGGGTTTGTTGCTTCTTCTTTCGAAGAGGATTTGACCGGGAAAGAAGGAGTTGTGACCACTGAGCTTAAACCGGCAGGACATGTCCGAATCGACGGCGCCGTTTATCAAGCTCTTTCACAGGGCGACTTCATCGTGAAAGGAACTGTAGTTGAGGTGGTATCCATGAAAGGATCCCACTTAGTTGTAAAAGTAAAAAAATAAGGAATGGTTATCATGGGTTTATTTTTTGCAGATGCGGAGTTTGGCTTAAGCTTTTCCGTTGTTATTTTTGTTCTCATACTTCTTGCGATCATCATGCTCTCCATTTTAGGCCGTTTTGTGAGCCTGTGGTTCCAAGCAATCGTATCGGGAACTCCGATTTCCCTTTTCAATATCATCGGAATGAGCCTTCGTAAAATTCCATCGCGCGTGATTGTGACTGCGTACATCAATGCCCATAAGGCGGGGATCAAGGCGGTTTCTGTTGCGGAGCTTGAAACGCACGTTTTAGCCGGTGGCAATGTATCCAATGTTGTAAGAGCTTTGATTGTTGGGGACAAAGCCAACATCGCTTTAACATGGAGACAAGCAACAGCCATTGACTTAGCTGGTAGAGACATTTTAGATGCGGTTAGAACCTCTGTGAATCCTAAGGTGATCGACTGCCCAGATATTAAGCATGGCGAGTACATTACAGCGGTTGCTAAAGATGGAATCCAGCTCAAAGTAAGAGCAAGAGTGACTGTTCGCACAAACATTCAGCAGCTCGTTGGAGGTGCTACAGAAGAGACTATTATTGCCAGAGTAGGTGAAGGGATCGTGAATGCGATCGGCTCTGCCGAGACGCATACCGATGTTCTTGAATCTCCTCAAAGGATTTCGCAGCTTGTTTTAGGAAGAGGCTTAGATGCTCAAACTGCCTTTGAAATCTTGTCCATCGACATTGCAGACATCGTCGTTGGTGAAAACATCGGAGCGCGCCTTCGCGCTGACAAAGCGGAATCAGATAAGATTATTGCACAAGCAAGAGCGGAAGAAAGAAGAGCGATGGCGGTTGCAATGGAGCAAGAAAACATAGCAAAAGTCACAGAGATGAAAGCTAAAGTTGTAGAAGCAGAAGCGCAGCTTCCACTTGCAATGGCAGACGCTTTTAAAAAGGGTAATATGGGCATTTTAGACTACTATCGCATGAAAAACATCCAATCAGACACCGAGATGAGAAAATCGATTTCTAAGGGATCTTCTGAGGATTAACGATGTTTGAAAGCTTACTTCCTTTTTTTATTTTTCTAGTGATTATCGTCCTTTCTATTTTGAGAAAGGGAAAGAAAGAGGGGAGTAGTGCTCCTGAAAGGCCCCGTTTTATGAAAACGGCTTCTCCTCCTCCTAAAGTCATCCCTCCAAAGCCAGCAGTCTTAAAAAAAGCAGTTAAAAGACCTGTTATAGCCTATGAAGTAGAGAAGAAAAAAGAGCATCCTATTTTACAAAAGAACTGGCAAGATAAAGGCTCTTTAAAAAGAGCTTTTATCTTGTCTGAAGTTTTGAAAAAAGTGGATGAGAGGGAATTTTTTTAGTCAAGTTCGTGATCAATTTCGTTCGCAGTAAAAATCGTTTTCACTTCAAGTTGCGACTCTGCAACAAAAACCTCTTTTCCATTTAGCTCTAAAAGATAGATCACGGTCTTCGGGCTAAGGGGTCTTTTTTCTAAAACTTTGATTTTTTTAGGGGTTCCAAATCCCCCCATTCGTCCATTGGAGAGTTTTCTTAAGATCCAAAGGGTTAAAAAGACAAGAAGAAGAAGACCTCCGAGAGTCAAAATCATCTTAATTAGAGCGTGCTCATAAGAAGATTCGGGAGCTTTGGACATAAGGGCGTGTTCAGGAGGAGCAGGAGTTTCAATATGTGTAATGGGTGGGGCCGGAGGAGGAGCCACTTCTGAGAAAAGAGGAGTAAAAAGTAAGGAGAAAAGGATAAGGGCTTTAGCTTTAAAAAACATTGCATGTCCTTAAGAGTGGTAAGTAATTTTTCTAAATTTTGAGTATCGTCTTTTAATATTCTTTTTTCTAGTAAAATTTTTTTATGCCAATAGGCGAGTATGGTCCAGGACTGCGTTTTAAATGCGGCTCTCTTTAAAATTTATGAGATTCTTTTCTTTCTTATATTCAGTTGTTTATGGTTTTTTTAAAATTTATTTTTTCAAGGCAAATTCATTTGATCTTAAAGATGTCTTAATTTATGATTCTGTGCT
The DNA here is from genome assembly GCA_903824495.1 of uncultured Chlamydiae bacterium. GTDB lineage: Bacteria > Chlamydiota > Chlamydiia > Chlamydiales > Rhabdochlamydiaceae > CAIJXB01. The sequence goes on along the minus strand of CAIJXB010000044.1, from coordinate 5,159 downwards.
TAAAGCAACAAAAAAACATAAATAATGGAGAATTAATATGGGCGTAAATGGATTACATGCATTTGCCGGCTGGTCTAATGGATATCAGTTTGGTCTTTTAAATACTAAAGAAGATGAAGTAAGACAGGGAAAGAACTATTACATGGGCTCCTTTGTTCAAATTGGTAAATTCAATATTTTAAATTCCAATGTTAGTTTTTTTGTAGAACAGATCCCTGATGGAATCGCAAAAACAGCAGGACGCGTGGCTTGTTTTTTTGCCCCTTTTATCGGTCTTGTTGCGTTTCCTTTTTGCGCCGCTGTAAAATCAGGACATTATGATACTGTCAGAGACCTCTGGGATAGATATAAACCTGAAGAGTTTCCTCAGTTTCCAAGAGCTTTGAGTGAAAGAGCCACTTTGGTGTGTAACTTTGTTACTGAGAATGCAGGTGACATCATGCGCGTTATTGCGATTGTCAGTGCTGTAGCCTTTGCTGTTTTTGTGAGCCCTTCTTTTGGTATTGGTATGTTTGTAGGTCTTGGTCTTGAGGCTGCCGATAATGCAGGCATGCTTCCTAGAAAAGTCAGTTTATTTATGGAAAGATATATGCCGACTGTATCATCGATCGGGACTCTTGTATACGGAGGTTTTCTTTTGCGCGTGATCAGTCTTATAAGCATTGCGATGGTTGTTGTTCCTGGCGCACAACTGTATGTTCACCACAGAGTTGATGATTTTGCTAAAGATGTTTTAGGTATTCAAGGACGTAGACTTTCTGAGTACGAAGCTCCGCTGCAAAACAACAAACAGATGACCTACGATGAGATTATGAGAGTTTTGAATAGCACAGCTCCTTTTGTAATCGATCCAGCTCACTGCTCTAAAGGAATTATCGACGCTGCTAGTTTGCCTGTAGATGATGATTTTGACAAATTCATGCCCATTTTTGACAGGATAGACTGGGCATCAAAGTACGAAATTATTAAAGGGAAAATAAGTGATGATGATCGCTTTATAGATTTTTTAAGCGAGCAGTTTCCAAATATCCCAAAATCTAAGCTGAACAAAGGTGACTATTTCGCGGATAATGCACGCTTCATAAATTTTCTAAGACGAAGCTATCCAGCGATACGAGAAGATGTTTTGACGGATCTTCCATTAGATCCTGATACTACAAATCCATATTTAATGCATAAACCAGAGTTTATGGATTTTCTCTCTGAGCAAGTTGAAGTGTCTCCAGATGATCTTCAAACAGTTTTAAATAGCTATCGAAGACTTGATGCCTATTATCCACAATTCGAAGCGTGTATTGAGACTTTAGCAGAGAGAGACGAACTCACAAAAGAACAGTATGCAGCGCGTTGGATGCGTGAGCAGATGGCAGGTGCGATTGATGTGTTAATGGGTAGAGTGCGCGTAAAGGGACAGCAAGAAGACTTGCAAGATGCGATCGATAACGCAGCTAAAATCATTCCTTATTTAGAGGGACTCGATCCTGTAAACGATAGAATCGAGATCGAAGACTGTCTCATGAAGCTGACGGTTGAAGGGGGCAATTATTGCGCCAGAGCTCTTAAAAGATCAACAAGTGAAATCGTTGATGGGATTGTTCGCAAGCTAACAGTTGCAGAGACGGCAAATGCAGAGGGCGATGCAGGATTTGAGATCAAGATCAGAGGTTCTCTGCAAGAGCTGCGCTATGGAATCATTCAGGGTATTTATCAAGAAATGATGGCCCTATTGCAAGTGCCTGGTGCGATTGCTATGGATGTGCATATGATGGATGTTTATAGACTCGCGCTTTCTTTGGGCTTTTCCCCTTTGACAGAGCAAGAAAGACGAAATGTGGGTGTTGCGCAATTGGTTAACTGGGAGCAGTTCTCTACTATTCGTGAACAGGGTATGATGGGTGCTTACGAGAGTGAGATCGATGAGAAGCTCCAAGAAACAATTGATCAAGTAGGGGCGATTCATTTTGCCAATTATGCCAGAAATCTGATCGGGGAAAATACGAATCTCTCAACAGAGCAAAAAGAAACGCTTACCGATATGATCGCTAATAGCTGGGAAAATCCTTGGGCATCAACCCTCGATTCGTTTGCCGATAAGATTGTGGCTAATACGGAGGGCCTCTCAAGAGAAGAGAAAAAGACTCTAAAAGAAACAACTAAAAAGCAGTTCTCTGAGTGTTTTGCTGATGAGTGGGGGATTGAGAATTATGAGGGTAGCGAAGTTTCTACTCTAATCGAACTTAGTGGCCTCACAGGAGATCAAAAGGCAATAGTTAGAGAGGGGGCTCTTCGGGATTGGAATAAGACTAATGCACAAAAAAACTTCCGTCGCCTAGCACTCGTTTCTATGGGGATTTTAAAGAAGTCTTAAACTAAACAAATAAAGGGAATCGGCTGTCTTAGCCGATTCTCCTTTCATAGCGAAGAAATGACCCACAAAACATCTAGACGATCACCTGCCTTTTCTGGTATCCTCTCTACCCTATTTAAAAGGAGTTTGCTTTGACATTGAAAGGATGTATTTGTCTTGATATTGATGGGACCATTACGGCGGATCTTTTTCACATTCCAGAAGAGGTTATAAAGTGCTTTGAAATGCTCCATCAAAAGGGCTGGCAGTTTCTATTCTCTACTGGAAGACCTTTCGCCTTTGCCTCTCAGATTTTTCATGGCTTTAGATTTCCCTTTTTCCTCTCTTTGCAAAATGGGGCAGATTTGCTTCAAATGCCAGAGAAAAAACTCCTTGCTAAAGAACATTTAGATCCTTCTTTCATCCTAAAGCTTGATGAACTTTACAAGGACATGGAAGAAGACTTTTTAGTGTATGCGGGTTTTGAAAAGGGAGACTTTTGCTATTATAGACCTCACCGCTACTCTTCTAAAATGCTCGAGCATCTAGAGGTTGTAAAATCGGTTGTTAAAGAGCCTTGGCAAGGAGTGGAAGAGTTTTCTTTTGGAGAAGAAGATTCATTCCCATTAATTAAAAGCTTTGGATCCAAAGATCAGATGGAGCAGCTATCTCAAAAGCTTCTTTCTTTTGAAGAGGTTTCTTCTACTTATATTGGAGATCCGCTCTCTCATGGAAAGACCTACATCAATCTCATTACATCAAAGAATGCCACAAAAGGCGCCGTCATCAGAAAAATGAGAACGTTTTTTCCTGAGGGTACACGGTTTATTGCAGCGGGAGATGACCGCAATGACATTTTAATGCTTGAAGAAGCTGACTTTGCAATCGTTATGAAAACAGCGCCAGAGTCGATGTTTCCACTCGGAGATCTAATAGCAGAGCCGGCCAGTGATTTAGGGATTATTGCAGCTCTTTTAAAGGCGACAGGAGAAACAGTTTAGATGGAAGAAGACCTAATCAAAAAAATAGCAGTTGCTGCTGGAAAGAAAAGAATCAGCTCTCAAACGGGATTTGTTCACTACTGGCGCGATGATCCATATGCCTTACGTCAAGATGCCATTCCAATCATTGAAAATTTCATTTATGCGTACGCGCTATTTCGCACCAAAACAGTTGAAAATATCCAAGAGGGCAAAGCCCTTTTAGAAAAGTTATTGGCTTTTGAAGTGGAGGGTAATTTTCCCATCTATCTTCATGAATTTCCTAAATGTTTAGATTCTAGGCTTCCCCTTCAGATATTTGCTGTCCTTACCTATCTTCTCAAAGACTATTCTATAGCTCTAGGAGAAGTCTGGATACGCAAAATCAAGGCTTTGTTAGAGAGAATGAGCTCTCTTTTAAACCCTCAAGACATATATCCTCCAAGATCACCAGAGGAGTGGGCAAAACTTCTTATTCAACTTCAAATTAAAGAAGAGTCTTTGCCTGAAGATAAAATCCTATGGAACTCTACTTTAGGGGTGTTTACCGGCGAGTGCCATCAAAGATGGCAAGAGGGGTATGAGCCTGCAGTCACCCTTTTTGATCTTTTTATGGATACGTGTGGCAAAAGAGCTCTTAGCGTAGATAATCCCGTACATTTAAAAGCAGCCCTTGTGCAGCCATGGAAGAAACAAAGTCCTAAAGCTTCTGATGATCCCTTTGTTGCTCTCATCGATGAAAAGCAAAGGCAGTGTCTAACTTTTTACTGGGGTAGCCTTGAAAGAGTTCACTCTTTAGTGTTAGAGGCCAAAAAAGGAACATGGATGGTTGAGCAGTCTGAGGATGAATGGCTCTGCACCTACACGTATGATGAGCAGGTTCCATCAGAGGAAGATTCTGTCGAGTGGGCTTTTTATTTAGATGATTCAAGTGATCATAACATTTTGGTATCGAGTGAAAAAGCAACCCTTTTTCATCCGGATGATGCTCTGACTATTCACTCGCAAGGAGTGACTATTTCATTCCAGGTACAAGTAGATTCCTCGCAAGGGAAGTGGACAGGACATATTTCTAAAGGGGATCGCTCTTTCCAAAAAAGCAAATCGCTTCCCTATGGAGGCTATGACTGGAAAATGGGATGGCGCACTCTTCAAAGGAAGTCAGAGGCGAAAGTTACCATTTGCATCAAAGTTCAAAAAGACTAAGAGATTTTTCCTAGTACTTTTTTTGCTGCAGCATCCACTTTTGGAGTAGGCTTAGCGATATGAGCGCTACGGATCTTTTTTACATTAGCAAAGGGATTGCTACCGAAAACGGGAGTTGAGACACTCGTAACTGCTTGAGCTCTTTGCTTTCCAGATCCTTTTGTAACAAGAGAAGCTAAGTTGTCTCCAGAAGCTTGAGGAGAGACCTTATGTCCTTTCATGTTTGCTTTGCTTGGACTAACAGCAATTTTACCTGCATTAGCCTGCACTTTAGCTGTCGTTGACTCATAAGGCGTTTTAGTTCCTTTATTCGTTGCCTGTCCAGTAGTGGCGGCATTGAAGTTTGGTTCATTGCGAATAGGTTTAACCATAAGAAATCTCCCGAAAAAAATGGTGTTTTCCTTCGTTATGGCAAATGTCTTCTTTTAAACAAATAAAAATTTTAAAAGTTTTTTAGATCGTCAGAAGAAAAATGGCGTTTTTAGAAAATTATTCGCCAGACGCTTTTTTTAGCTCTTGCTTCTGAGCTTCTTTTCTTAAGAGAAGAGAAATTTGTTCAATCACGTTCACAACACTGATCTCGGGGTTTTTGGGTCTCGTTGTGACTTTAGCTTTGTCTAGTTTTT
>CAIJXB010000043.1 GCA_903824495.1 uncultured Chlamydiae bacterium | reverse complement strand
TTCATCTTCTCGAGCGCGGGCAGCATTCCAATCTTGAAAGGTTGATCTGGGAATCTTCAATACTTTAGCAGCGACTCTTTGGCTATAGTTCGTTTCCGAGCCGGTCAGTTCTTGGTATGCCACCCACTTTTTCGCTATGACTTCTCTAGGGCGGTGGATTTTTAAGGTGACATTTTTCTGTGGATTCGTGGATAATTCGTGCATGGGGTGACCGCCTGCTGTAACAGGTTTTGATTTTTCAAACACCCCATTTTATACATTGAATTTTTTAATTACCATGATTTAGTGGCCGAAAATTTACGCTCGTTCTGAGCAAGGCCGAGGAATGTTAATCCATTGGTTGCAAGTACGAATTTTGGCAATCGGAGTTCTTTATCTAAGCTGGTATTTCAAAGGAGGAACTGATGCGATGCTGTAGTTGTTTTTTACGAGAGTCTTTTTCAAGAGTAATTTTTATCGCAGGAGTACTTATGAGCGTGGCTGCTATAACGGGAGTGGAAGCTTCAGCGCTGATTTATAGCCGAGATGCTACAAAATGTGGAATTTGCAAACAAACAGATGTTGCAGGGCTCAGAAGAGAGGCAGTTTGTTGGTCCAGTTTCTATAGTGGCGTAGCGCATTCACGCTGCTTTGAGGTTATAGATAGTTCCCAAGCTCAGTGCACATTGAAAATCGAAGAACTGTTTCGTGCGCGATATGGAGCCCTTCCCAATCCTGACTGTATTAGCAAACAAGAGATAGCGGAATTGAATTTAGCGCATGCATTGGCAGTGCAAGCAGTAGAGGCCGCTTGTGGAAACTGTTCGTTATTGACTTATGTGAATGAGCAAGGTCTTGCAGCGTTGACTCATATATTTGATACGGTGGGTATTCAAACTGTTCGAGATTATATAGTCACGCTTCCTGCTGTCAGAAGGGAATCTCTTGACTATCCTTCTAAGCAGCTAGTAAACGGTAAAACGGCGATTGTGTATCAGTAATGGAGCATGTGTGCTGTCTCTGTAGATGGTAGACCCATCTAATTGCTGCAAACGCCGCACCTCACATCGTTCCTTCTCATTAAGAGGGTTGTCTGTTCTGCTCCTGCAAACATGGAGTGTAAAATGTTTGTTTAAAAAAAGAACTCAGGAGTCTTTCTGATGGCTAAAAAGAAGAAGTCATTGGTGTCAATATCTGTCGTTTCTAAATCTGATTACTCGCGTTTTATCTCCCATTTAAAGACAAGAATAAGAACGGCTCAGATAAAAGCGGCGGTATCAGTTAATCGTGAAATGGTCATGCTTTACTGGGAAATAGGGAAAGACATTCTTGAAAAGCAGATCCAAGATGGATGGGGAACAGGAGTGTTAGAAAAGGTAGCTAGAGACCTTCAAAACGAGTTTCCAGGAGTTGAGGGGTTCTCTAGATCTAATTTGTTTAGAATGAAGGCGTTTTACTTGGCTTATTCAAAAGTCGCACAAGCTGTGCGACAATTGGATGAGCTGCCCATCTTTTCAATCCCATGGGGACACAATATCGTTCTTTTGCAGCAGTTAAAAGTCGATGAAGAGAGGCTTTGGTATGCGAATATGATTATTGCGGAAGGATGGTCTAGGGAGGCTCTTGTAAATGCGATAAAAATAAAGACATATAAACGCCATGGGAAAGCTATTCCAAATTTTAAAGAGCGAGTGCCCTCTCCGCAGTCTCAACTAGCCC
>CAIJXB010000042.1 GCA_903824495.1 uncultured Chlamydiae bacterium | reverse complement strand
CGCACCAACTTAATGGTATTCATCTTGGCAGCCACAGAAACGGGCAAAAGAATGACTGTGAACTCGGTCTGAGCTTCCTGTCTTCCAGGGCAAGCATGAGGGCCATTCCAAACCTGTCCGCAACCAGAACAAGGTGGATTGGAAACAACCGCCGGCTTAGCTTCAACACCCCACTTAGCCTCAAGCTCTTTAGTTAGAGCAATCATTTCCAGGACGGTTAGATTGCCAAGGGCCTTAACAACATCTTCATTAGTAATTTCGCTCATGATTAAAACCAATACTTAATGGGGCGACCTGTAAGAAGGCAAAACCCCCGCTGAATGTAATGCAGAACACCATACCATGCTAGCAACGGTGCTAACATTAGTATATACAATCTCATCCCTATTCCTTGAGCCTCAAGATTATCGGAGTCTGCAAGAAATTGATCTGCAATGAAAAGAGAAAGTCCTACCAGATAGGAGACGATAATATAAATTGCCATTATTTTTTATTCATTTCTTCAATGGCTTCCAAACAATGATGGAAGTTTGACGAATCACAGATGGCCCAACGAGTTCCATTATCCCAACGGACAGTCTTTTCCGTCCAATGTCGAAGCCAATCTTTAATCATTTTATGATCAACTAACTCACTACAACCTTCGTAGAAGAGAACCTTTCTTCCATCAATGAGATCGTATGAAAGAGTCACGCAGATGGGACGCTTATCAATCTTTCCAAGCTGAACCATCCATCCATTCTCTTGCTTCCAAGTCTTAATAACTTTATAATCTTGGCTTGGTTTGTAGTGATGGTCGCGCCAGAACTGATGTTGTTCATGGCTAGAAGCTTCAACCAAGAAGACAACATCTTTGAAATATTCTTTATCTCCTTGTTCAAATCTAAAGGACTTCTTCGCCATGATCCCACCCTTCTTTCTCTCGAAGGTCATCAATGTATTCGGTTACAAATGCCTGCATTCCAGGCATTGGCTTAGAGAATCCAATAGACCACCGAACGATTGTCATTACTGCCGCTTCGCAATAATCTGCCAACTCTCGTGCCGTATGGTGTTTAAGATATTCTGTCACCAATGCCTGAAATTCCATGAAGATTACTCGCTCTCAGCAGCGACTTCTTTACCACCGACAAGGCCGGCAAGCTTGTCGAACTCTTCACCAGCGAATGCTTTCTCCAAAGCACCTTCCAACTTGGAAACCTTCTCCTTGGCTTTCTTGAGAGTCTCGAAGTCAGCCTTCGAGAACGTTCCTTCTACCTTGGTACCATCAGCCGTAAAGCTAACGGGCGGTCGAATCTTATTGACCTCACCCTTGGCTTCACGCAACTTGGCAAGACCTTTGTCCAAGAGATCGACTCTCTTAGCAACTTCTCGCTCAACAAGAACTGACTTGACTCTGGACTTGACCGCTTCCGGTGATGCCTTTAACGCATCGGCAACCTCGGCAAGAACAGTCTGGTGCGTGCTCGTTTTCGTATCTTCGCTTTGTGACATATAGGTGAGTGTAATATTGCTCGTTTTCGTATCTTCGCTTTGTGACATAGTAATTTCTCCGTGCTTCTTTAATTAGGTGAGTGTAATATTGTTCTTTTTCATCGTATAGCTTATACATACTACCATTGTAATCGCGTTCTAAAAATCGCTTGAGCCTCCCCCAAGATATTTTTAATCGAACATAGTGATTAAGAAGTTGTGGAATGGTAGCTTCATTAAGCGCTATAGCTCTAACAATATCTTTTTCCCACTTATCCATCAAGGCAATAATAACATCGGCTGTCATCCCATCAACTTCTTGGGAAACTTCTCGTTCCAAATCTTCTATGATACTCATCTCTTCCCCATGGGATGCCCTAGTCTTCTCATGACTTCGGCATAGATATCAGTAAGCTTATATCTTGTATGCTCATGACAAGAGCACTCACAAATTAGAGCATCAACTAAATCATGATTGCCCATAATTGCAAGGTCTGCGTCAGTCGCAGGACCTAACTCGGTCAACGAATCTTTTGAATAGTCCGGCATGTTATGCCTCGTATGAATTATAAATTATGAAGGCAGGCATAACAATTAAATGTTTTGTCATCCTGGTTTGGGGAGGCATACT
>CAIJXB010000041.1 GCA_903824495.1 uncultured Chlamydiae bacterium | reverse complement strand
ACTGAAGGAGGCACGTAGATGAAAGAGCGTATTTCTATGAGTATTAAAGAAATAAGTAGATTGGAAGAATTAAAGAAAGTTCACGACCGAAGATAGGCCATTTCTCAAGCAGCAATCGAAGAGCAGCTCTCATTAGGAACCAAAATTTATTTACGGGAGCCTCTGGGCAACCAGCTATTTGTTGTTTTTTTTTGATTGTGGTTATAATGGTCCCAGAAATTTAGACAGGTTTTTAACTAGAAATAAGCTAATATTCTCTGCCAATAAAAGAGATTATTACTATGGGAAGACCAAGGAAACGACATACCCCAGAATTTAAGTTAAAGGCCGTTCTAGCTGTGCTAAAAGAGGACAAGACAGCCAATGAATTAGCTGGGGAATTAGGCATTCATCCAGTCCAGCTTTCTGAATGGAAAAAACAATTTTTGGAAAATGGGGCCGGGATTTTTGAAAAGGCCCCTAAAAAGTCCAAAGAGAAAGCTCGAGAGCAAGACGAGCTCTACGAGCAGATCGGGCGCCTAAAAATGGAAGTTGAGTGGTTAAAAAAAAAGTTCCACACTAACGGTTCCTGAGAGGCGGGCTATGATTGATATGGAAGCTATTGATTTGCCAGTACCAAATCAATGCCGTCTTCTTAGCATTAGTCGATCTGGTTTGTATTACAAGCCGACTACTAATGAGCGCGATCTTTTATTGATGAGAATAATTGATAAGCAATATACAGAGAAACCATTTTACGGATCTCGCCGTATGGCAGTAGAACTCACAAAACTTGGGCATCCTGTAGGGCGGAAAAAGGTTCGAACACTCATGGAGAAAATGGGCCTTCAGGCTATTTATCCCAAGCCAAGGCTGAGTGTTCCAAACCCAAAACATAAAAAATACCCTTATCTTTTGAGAGGGATGATCATTAATCAAGTCGACCAGGTTTGGTCTACAGACATCACCTATATTCCCCTAGCCAATGGCTTTGGGTATCTTGTTGCCGTCATCGACTGGTTTAGCAGAAAGGTTCTTGCCTGGGAATTCTCAAATCTCCTGGATACTGAGTTCTGTATGAAAGCCTTAAATAGAGCCTTGGAAAATGGGAAGCCAGAAATTTTTAACACGGATCAGGGAAGTCAATTTACCAGCAGGGAGTTTACCGAGAGGCTGGAGATCGAAGGCATCCGAATCAGCATGGATGGTCGAGGAAGAGCTCTTGATAACATTTTTATTGAAAGACTCTGGAGAAGCGTAAAATATGAAAACGTATACCCTAAAGACTATCAAAGCATGAGAGACGCTCGAGCAGGATTGGGCGAATACTTTGAATTTTACAATAAGAGGAGATGGCACCAAAATCTGGATTACCAAACCCCAAGCGCAGTATATGCAGGAGCTCCTGGGCTAGAGCTATCGATAGGTTAACAGATTGAATAGGAGAGAAACGTTCTTAGGACGTCAGGGTAGGCCTCCAGTTGCTGCTGCAACTTCCGGCAGATTGCTCTTGAGGAAAGAATTTAGAGAGAGTTGTTTATCCAAAAGACTCTGGAAATAAGTCGGTAACAATACGGCTGAGTTAAGGAAAATTTTTATCAAAACTAGCAGAAGATTATTAGCTTAAACTGGCGATGAAAATTGTCTAGACAAAGGGGACCACTTTATTCTCTCCGAAAAATTTTAACGGATCTTCCAGATTTTTAATGGGCGCTTTTCGAATCTCTTTAATTCTAAGCGGTTCCAAATTTTCTTTTAGTGTCTACAGACACAAATTCGAAAATTGTAACAGCTTAGAATCAAAGATATTGCAAAAATCGCTCCATTACAATGTGGAAGATCCGTT
>CAIJXB010000040.1 GCA_903824495.1 uncultured Chlamydiae bacterium | reverse complement strand
CAGGAGATTTTATCCTATGTGAACGTGATTTTCACGAACGGGATGGAAAAATGGTTAAAACATATTGGTTTGAACCAAACATCAAATACAAAGAATAAAATATGGAGAAAAATGGAAACTTTTACAGCCCCACATGAAAAAATGTCTGATATAGAAATCAAAGATGCTATAGAGCTTCTTCTTGAAAAGCATCTAATTATGAAAAATATCATAGATGATTATGAAAACATTATCTTTAAATTAAGAAGGCATTTTTCTCCTGAAAAAACTAAAATAATGCACGTGACAGTAAATGATTTAGCAGCCCTCATGAAGGAGCAATATCCCGATGGATGAACGATATTCGATCGAAGTGAACGATGAAGCCGTTGTAATTTATGGAGACATAAGTATCGAGGAAGCATTCGACTTCATGAATTTTTTTGAGAAGAAAGGGTTCAAATCACTCAGCACAGACGACTCAACTCTTTACATGCGGAAAAAATCTATTCCACAAATAGAGGAAACTGTTCGTGTAGCCGAGCACGTAAATTCTGAGAAATTCCACGAACTTTTGCACGATCAGGAGAAAAAATCTCATGAAAAGACCAAAACTCGTGTTTCTGAGCTAGAATCTCTAGTCAAAACCATCATTTCTGATAAGAGCGAACGAATACGCGTTTTAGAAAAAATAAACGAAGCAAATCTTAAACTTATTGCCATGCACAAATTGCAGTGCGACGAAGGAATAAGAGAGATGATGCAGGGGTTTAACTACACTGAGAACTCTCCAATTTCGAGACCAATGACCCAAGAAGAAAAAGATGGTGCTTTCAATCAGCTATTGAATATGAAAAAAAACCCAGAAGACATAATGCCGACAATTGAAGAATATATGAACGAACATAGGATTAAAGATGAAACAGAGAAATAAATTTCTACTTAAAATAGTAATGGATGTGTCAAAGATTCATGATTTTTTAGTTAAACAAGATACTTTTAGTGCAGGGTTTGAATTGGGAGCCCTACTAACTACTATTGTTAATTATATCAATGAAGATGAAAGGGAGGCAAAGGATGCAGAGGTACAAGAAGAAGAGGGCGACGAAGAATGTGAAGAAGGCCCTGAAGAGGAAGGCGGTTCAGAAGATAGTTACTTCCTAGAGTTTCAAAGAGAGAAAACGGCTAGGATTCTAACCGAAGAACGATTGGAAGAAGCTAATCAGAAGATAATGAAATTAGAAGGAACGGCTAATACATTATGCCATACAAAAAGATGTATATTTGAATTACAAGACTTACTTATGAGATTAATTAAGTATAGGAAAATAAATCTAGAAGAAGTTGAAAATGTAATTAACATTTTAAGAAATACAGGCATTGAAAAAGGTGACATTGATGTCATTTGCAAAGGTATCATACGATGACCTGGCAAAAACAAACCAAGTTCAAGAATGGGAAGAAGGACAATGCAGACGAAAAGGAGGCACTCAAGACCGATCCAGCTTACGTTCGAAAGTTTATGGAAGACTGGGAATCATGCAGAGACAGACACCCAGGACAAGCCGAAGTCCTCAAAGCGGTCTTCGAAGACAAGCTTCAGTATGTCTTTTACCGTGCGGGTCGTAAAGGGGCTAAGACCACGACTGGAATTGACGTCGCTTGGAGACTCGCCAACGAAGCACCAAATCGCGTTGGCTACCTCTGCTATCCAACTATTGCTCAAGGTATCGAAGTTGTCTGGGAGGAGAGAAGACTCCAAACCTGTGACCAAAAAGACGACTCTATGTACGACAAGTACGTTGAAAAAGTGGACGATACCCGTCACATCGTTCGATTCACAAACGGCAGCTTTGTCAAACTCATCGGTACATGGACAGAAGCCAGAGGCCGAGGAACTCAGCCAGACTTCATTATCATCGATGAATTCCAAGATTGCAATCCAGACTACATCGAAGCGATGGACGCTAATCTGGCCGCGAAAGAAAATGCCCAATGCGTCATTATGGGAACCCCCCCAAAAAAGCGAAATCACTATGAAGAATGGTACGAGCGAATAAAATCCAATCCTCGTGGCAAAGTTTTTCACTTTACCAGCTATGACAATATTCGCCTTCCCCATCTCAAAGAATGGCTCGACAACAAAAAGATCGAGCTTATCAAGGCCGGCAAAGAAGATGTTTGGCTCCGCGAATATATGGCCGAACTGTGTTATTCCAGTGCTGACCGAGTGCTCCCCGACATAAAATTCCTGGAAAAAGACGAAATTGACCGCCAAGCCCGTTTATTTGACTTTGGAGAGCGTATCCCAATTTTGGCTATATCGGCTCACCCTAACTACTTTTGCGCGATCCTGGGCTGTTTAAACCACCGAAAAAACGTATTCGTGTTCGATCATCTGATCGTTCCACAAGTTTGGAACCGAGCTTTTTCAGAAATGTACCCTCTTTTGGCCGAAAAAATTAAAGTCCTTCAAGACTTCTGCGGGAAAAAAATCCGGAATCTCGTATGGGATGAAAGCAGCTCCTTCACAGACATCATCTCCGGCTTTACTAATTGCCGGAAAGACATCAAATGGCAGGATCGCGGTATCCCTCTTCTTCGCGAAATGATCCTCAAGGAAAAAATATTTTTCAGTCGAGAAGTAGCGGACTTCGGCTTAGAGTGCCAAAACATGCTGATCGACGAAAGCGTTAAGGATGTTCAGAAAAATTACCCTCATATCTGCACTCTCGCTATGATGGTCAATGAATACTTCGCCCAGGAGCGAATCCGCATCCAGAGCTTTAAGCCCTTCGACAAGTACGATGCTTTCAGGGAGATGGGCATACCAGTCCCCCCAAAAGCACGCTCAAAGTCACTTTTTAAGTTTGGCTTGTGAAAAAGGGGATCCATCAAAATATTATAAATTTTCCCACTGTTTATCCAGTTCTTTTTGTAAATTATTTTTTTCCACATATCTCATCATTATAGCCTTTAAGGACTCTTCAGGAAGGTTAAAATTTATCATATCTCCTGTAGAGGAGTCGATAAAATATTGCTGCATTAACTTTAATCCTGTGATTTTGTGTATAGCTATCATTTCTTCAACATATTTTCTT
>CAIJXB010000039.1 GCA_903824495.1 uncultured Chlamydiae bacterium | reverse complement strand
GGGCGCAGCACGATATCTCGTTGTCCTGCTCCATCCATCGGAGAAGTCCAATCTATAGTGAAAAGGTCTTGTCCCTGAACCAGAAGCTCTAAAATACTGGATAAGGAGTGGAAGAACGGGTGGATAGTCATGTGCCCAGGAGTCATATCTCGTTCCCAACCACTAACATCATGATCAGGAAGACGCAAGAATAAAACACCGTCATCAGCTAAAAGACTCTTGACTTTTCGTAAAGCCTCCAGTGGGGAATACATATGTTCAAATAAATGCACCATTGTGACTAGCTTGAATTTTTCAGTATGTGTCCACTCTCTTATTTGTTCCGTTGAGAGTTGCTCAAAGTCTGCCATTAGCATAGGAACTCCGAGTTCCTTACTATACTCAGGCACTATTTCTATGTTGTCCATTGCAAAGGCATCACACCCTAATTGTTGAAAACAATGGCTTAACCACGGCCACTTAGCCCCGATATCTAGTGTCTTTCCAGATTTCCCACCCATGAAATTATTGAAAATACTCTCTGCAAGGGACTGGTTTATTCCCTTTTCATAATCTGACATCAGATGCCCAGTAAAGCCGCCATTTTCATCTTTTTCGTGAGCCGCCTCGTATGTTTTCACAGGTGGAGTGGCCTGATACCAACAACCACAGTTAGAGCAAGCCATGTAATTTGATACTCCTCCTGGGGGCGGGGGAACCTGCTTGAATGTGTCGGTTGAACAGATGGGGCATTTAGTCATTTTGTGACTCCTTTGAAATTATGATGTTTTCTAGTCTTACTTTTACTTCTTCGTTTATAGTTTTCCATTTTCTTCCATTATGCGCTATTCCATGGCAATCTTTGCATAAAGTAACACAATTTGAGATATCAAATCTCCTGTCAGGGGCTTTGGCCCAAGAATTTATATGATGAGCATTAAGTCCCCTGCTACTTTCGCATAAGACACATTTATAGTTATCTCTCCTGAATATTTCGGGGGCAAAATAGCTTCGAAATTTGATACGGTCTGTTAACTGATCCGGGTGAGTTTGGTAATAACGGGATAGTATTTTTTTTCGTCCCTCTGGGTTATTCTCAACCCATTTTTTATTAGAATTGCTGCATCGCTCCTTATGATTTTCATAGTCTTTATGTTTTGAAATTCTTAGTTTATCTGGATTCTCTTTCTTCCATTTGTAATTAAGGCACGGATTCTTTTTAAAAGAATTTCTCACACATTGTCGAGCCTTATCTCCGTTTATTTCTCTGTACCTTCTGGAACGTTCACACATGCATTTTTTACAATGTTCACTGAGTCCACTAGACCTCCCTCTGGATTTATGAAATTCGCTTAGTAATTTCTCTTCTTTACATGTTAAACAGATTTTAAACCCTGGCTTAGCCACTGGTTTGAGTGTGTGCCCAAGCACACACTCTTTACATCGTCCGATTCGCCCGTCCTTACGCGATTTATTTCTATGAAACTCTTCTAAAGATTTCTCAACCCCGCATTTGCTACATTTCTTTGTAGTCATAGAACTGCCCCCTCTTCTGATGGCGAACCATCAGTCTTGATCAAGAGAAAGACAGTTCTACAAAAGCTATGGGTAGTCAATTTGTTTCCTTGGGCAGGAATACAAGTATCCCCGTATCTGTTTTAATACTCTGTGCAGTATGCGTGGAAGAAAAAGTTCCAGTAAACTCCTCCCAATTCACATTTATATACTTGACATGATTTTCCTTCACCTGATCCACCGTAAAATTC
>CAIJXB010000038.1 GCA_903824495.1 uncultured Chlamydiae bacterium | reverse complement strand
GGATGAGCCATTGTCTTTAACTCTGCTCTGATATCCTCCACTTCCATCGTCTTAAAACGGTCAATCACATTGTATTGAGATGATTGAAAGTGTTCATCACCAGCCTTTAACGCCGCCTGATGAACAGGAGATGTATCAGCGAAGTTTGGCACCGTTCTAATTCTTTCCTTGCTCATCTTGATCCTTGAACCTTATGATTACTTCATCGCTGATCTTATAGCACAAAACAGCTAATTGATCGTAGTATTTGAGTGTTAGATCAACTACCTTCTCAATCTCTTCTCTTGTAGCTATAATTCTGACTGGTATCATTCTATCACGAAATAGCTCACCAGTCGCAGGATTAATCCATTGGCCGCGAGCAGGGGCCATTACTGTCAAACCACCAGTAATAGCCCTTACTTTACCGTCCCATACGCGGTGATACCTTGTGGTATAATACTTGCCAGGACTTAACCTGCGTTCTGTTGGAACAAGTATCTCCCACATTCCTTTTGACGACATTGAGCTTACCTTGCTGCGAACTCCAAGCTATCGACAATATCCGATGTCTTAATCTTGTTGTTCGGATACATCAATTTCAATAGTCGAACTTGGTTTCTAATCTGACGACCATTTAGGTTAGCCTTGGCAATCTGCGCCCAAGATGTTTTATCAACCTTAACACTCATGCCGGCAGACGCAAGCATGTTGCTCCAAATCGATCGCCTTGTCTTTGCAGACAGCGCGGGATAATCGAGATACAACGTGACCCTCGACTTGAATGCCTTATCAATCCCCTCACCACGGTTAGTAGTTAGGAAGAATGTTCCCTCGTAATAATCGAGCAGACGCAGGAACACACCTACGATTGCTGATCGTTCCAAGTCAGAAGCAACGCGCTCGGATAGGAAGATGTCAGCCTCATCGAAGAGGAGAACAGCATTCCACTTCTTCGCTCGGGCAAAGATACGACCCAAGTTATGCTCAACATCTGACAACGAAGTGCCAATCTCACCCATCTCCATAGTGTAGAGGGGGCGCTCTTGATGCTCTGCAAATACCTCTGCGGTTAATGTTTTGCCGACACCTGACGGCCCATTGGCTAAAACAACGATACCGCCGTGCCTGCCATTGAACAAGTCTCCGAAAATGTCATCTGACTTGACATTGAAGATGCTTTCGAGCGCCTTGAACATCTTTGCCGGAAGAATAATCTTGCTCTTGCCGGTGCGGTCGTATTTGTGGTCTTGCAGCTCATCCACATCGATATACATATACCTCTTATGTTTCAGAGAGAACACACGGACAAATGGAAGCTGCCACCCCTCTACCCTGCCTTCTGCATATTCGTTCTCCAACTTATCTTCAACGATAACAGTGGTATGTGCATCTTTCCAGCCTAATTGGGTTTCGGTCCAGCCCCAATACTCATCATATACAAGAGCGGAACCAACAGCATCAAATACCTTGCCAGAGTTTTCCATGAACTCTACCGTTCTCATAACGGCAACCTTTGTCTGCTCAACGGCATCGGGAGATGCGATCCTAACATTAAGCCTTTTGAGAACTTCATTGACCGACTTCTTGGTGGGGAGACCATTGTTATCCTCGAAGTCCCAGCCGCCAATATACGCTCGTCTATCAAAACTCACGTGCCCAATTATACCACGCAGACGGAAATCAATCATCCATCCGCCAACTGCCTGAAACCTTTGACAGGAGGCAAGGATAGGATACCATTTGTTATGGATCTTGACTTCCAAGAACGGATTGGTTGCCTTATTGAGGAAGCTCATACGATTATGAAACTCGGACACAGATGACATCTGCGCATCGTCAAGCTTTTCATTACCATATAGGAATGAGCTAATCTTCGTTCTCTGAACTTCGGGGAGTGGGAAATTATCCTGCAAGAATGATAACAGATCTTTGTTCTCATCTGTAAGCGGAACTTCCGTATCTTTTTCAACAGGAGCTTGCAGATCAAACAGACTGGGATCGTTTCGATAATCGCAAGACGGATCATACTCCGTAAGTAAAGTGGGAGCAGTTAGCTCGTTTTCAACGACGAGCTTTAACTTGGTCTCATTGGGAAATGATTTCAGTGCTTTTTGTAGGATCGATGTATTAACTGCAACGCTATTCATATTGGTGTCTTCCTTTTTCATTGTGATTGTTTCGTCTTGTCTTTAATTTCGCCTGTCTCAATAAACCCAGCAGGAGGGGCATAATACTCATGACCTAATAACGAACACGCCTCTCGCCATTGCATCTCGCGCAAACATTCTATTGTGCATGTTTTGTATTCTCTGCCCATACCAGGTAGCTCTCGAAAAACTTCTTTGCCACATGCGTTGCAGAATATCTTCTGTTTAGATCGCATTATTGCTTCACCAATACATCGCCTTTATTAGGCATGTCATTATGATTAACTGGCTTCAGTTTGAGGACATGCCAGCGTTCTGATGGCGCCCCGAAACATCCTTGATGGATGTGATCCACATCGACAACTATCCATTGTCTTAATCCGCAGACCAAAACATCGCCAATCTTATGGCTTACATTATCGTTCCATGGACTGCGACCATCAACTATTTTGGTGCCGTCTTTCATGGTAAAGATGCCTGTTATTTTCATTGCTTGCCTCGTAAAAACTTTGGACACCATTTAGACCACTTGAAACGCCATAAAAGTCTCTCAAAACCACGCCAAGGAAACAATTTTAGTGTGCTCATAATTTTGCTCCGGTGATATATACATAGGTATGATACGCCATACCTATAATCTACAGCCATTCTATAATGAGGATGCCCTCACATATTATTTGTTGGGTGCATTTTGCACCGACGGCAACATCAGAATACTCGAAGGCAATAAGGGTAGAGTAAGTATAGCCAGTAAAGACTATGATTGGCTCGTTGATATCAACAAGCATATATGCCCAGATAAAGCTATCGATAAAACAAGAACATGTTTTGTGGCAACATACAACTCCATAGAGTTGGCTAACTGGTTCATTGATCACGGCTGCCCACCAAACAAATCTCTAAAGCTGCAAACGCCTAATGTGCCAGTAAAGTTCGTGCCTGACTTTATACGTGGATGCTGGGACGGAGACGGCACACTTGGCCTTTATAGACACTTTAGCAAAGGACATGGCTATGATATCACCACAAGATCCTGCGAACTATTCAGTGCAAGCAAAAGCTTTGCTTATGGAATACAACAGATGCTTGACATCATAAAGCTAAAGTCCAATGTCTATATCAAGACACTTAGACCGCGTAAAATAGAGGATAGGATGATATTGTCTACCAACGAACAATTCAGGGTTAGTGTATCTGGTAAAGAGAATATATCCAACTTTTGCCGGAGTATCTACTATGATGACAATCGTCTATCCCTAAAAAGGAAAGAGGCTATATCCAAAACTTTAGTTGCGGATTGCGTGCCAAGGATAACTAACAGGCAAATTGTAGCAATACAAAACGACACCAGAACGATGGCAGCGATAGCAAAAGAGTATAACATTAGCGTCAGGACGCTAAGTCGTGTCAAGAAAATAAAGACAACAGCCTGTTAATAAACATCTTGACGCCTCTTTGTTTTGTAGTCATACAATGAGAGTTCCAATATACTATTGACTTGGCGAAATCATCGGCAGAAAAGTTTCCCTTAGTGCCACCTTCAAGGTGCAAAAAATTGCGGGCCATTGTATAGTAATGCATGGGCTCTTCTTCATCAGATACTCGTGCCTTAATGCATACGATCTCCCATTCGGCGCCAGTCTCTCTTTCGTTATTCTCCTCCAATACGTCGGCTCTATATAACACCACCGATGCATGTTTTGCTACCTGCTTCTTTGCTTTGCTCGATACGCGAATGAACGGAGCCTCACCTTCACGTCTGGGCGCATATGCGGCAGTAAGCCTCGACTTTTCGTCCAGCGCCACAATACCACAACGAAACCCTGAGGCCGGCAGACCTAACAATACAACGCCATCACGATATCCCGGAGTAATAGCATTAGGATTATAGGTCATATGAAACTCTACCATATCCTCCAAGTCAGCCCACGAACCAGTATAATGCGAATACCCGCTATCGGCCGTCTGTCTCTTAACAAACTCGCCACAAGCAACTTTCTTTGTCATAGGAATGCTTTCATCTGTATAATACGTTTCACTTCTTTTACGATGCGCTGTTCTTCGGCCGTATAAACTCCGAACTCCCAATACAACGGATACCTGAACATTAGGCGGAAAAAATACTCGCACATCTCCTCAACGGAGCGGGAGGGGTATTCGGTAGCCAAATACCTTTCTGCTATCTCTACGCTAGTCATATCAATTACCGATTGATGCCTTTGTCGGATCCCAACCTTGATCTACTCTCTTGGTATATTCCATATCAAATTCGTTTTCATTCCATCCGGTAGCCTGTAATAGGGCCG
Organism: uncultured Chlamydiae bacterium; assembly: GCA_903824495.1. Classification (GTDB taxonomy): domain Bacteria; phylum Chlamydiota; class Chlamydiia; order Chlamydiales; family Rhabdochlamydiaceae; genus CAIJXB01. The sequence continues at coordinate 666 of CAIJXB010000038.1, read as the reverse complement.
TATATGTATCCCACCAATGAAATGCCTCATCCCAATCTTTGGCCATGGCCATCTTCTCAATTAACTTGGCTGCCTCTGGCGCAACTCTATCGTAAGGTATCTTTGGCATATGATTATGCTTTGCTATTAGCAGGCAGCAGAAAGTTGGGGCCTTGCCATACGGCCTCGTGAGCGTATGATATTACGATGGAATATACGCATGTCTTCATGTCTCTACATACCTCATCTATATCCTTATAGATCTCGGCGGCCGTAGTTTCCTCTGGTTTATACACGCCCAATGCAATAACAACCGATGGCGCGTCTGGCCATACGCCTTCGACTAATTTGCCGTTCTTTGATGCGGAACCAATCATATAACCTCTTTTGGCCATACCTGCCACAATGCCATCTTGGTATGACGCGAGCATTGCAGTGATGAAACAGTAATAGACGTGCATGATCTTACCACTTAATCATTGTGCATAGAAGCTCACGACCAACATCAGCCATAATCTTTTGCGGTAGCTTACAGTAAGAGAAGATGCAGTATCGCACCCACGCTGGATTTTCGTCCAGCCATTTCATCTCTTGCTTGGTTAATAGCTTGGCAAAATCTTCCCAAACTTCTATTGCCCATTCATCTTCATAATCACACCAGGAATGTTCTTCGGCAATAACCTTGGG
>CAIJXB010000037.1 GCA_903824495.1 uncultured Chlamydiae bacterium | reverse complement strand
TGCGCCGCGTAATTCGATATTCACTAAAGAAAATCACTATGACTTTCTCAAAAGATGTTAAAGGCGGGTCGTGATCCCATTCAAACTGGGGCTCCGCCCCAGACCCCGCTAAAGGACTAACGTCCTTTAGAATCCTATTATTTTTTCAATTCTATTTTCGTGAATACTCTCCCTCCTAAAGGAGGGAGCTTCTAGGGTTATTTCCCAAGCCATCTATTCCGAGGGCTAAAATATTTTGCGCTGCGTTGTGATCCCTGGTTGTCTTATATCCACACTTCATGCAGCAATGTTTTCTTTCCCAGAGCTCTTTTCGCTCTCTGTGTCCACATTGACTACATGTTTGTGTTGTATAGGCAGGGTTTACCAATCCAAGTTTCCTACCAGCTTCTGCCGCTTTATAGGTCAAGAATTGACAAAACTGATTCCAACTGGCGTCCATGATTCTTTTTGCAAAGCAAGAATTTTCCACCATATTTTTGATGTCTAAATCTTCTACACAAATGTATTGATACTGATCGACGATTTTTTTAGACTCTTTGTGGCAAAAATCCTTTCTTCGATGGCTGATTTTTTCATGGATTTTTGCTACAGCCTTTCCTTTAATTCGTCGTTTTTTTGACCCTTTTTCTAATTTGGAAAGTTGTCTTTGTACTTTAGCTAAAGCTTTTTCCGCTTTTCTAAAAAAAGCGGGATTTGCAATTTTTTCTTTATTAGAAAATACAGCAAAATCAGAGAGTCCTACATCGATACCGATCGCCTCCTCTCTAGGCTCTGCTGGCTCTACTTCTATTTCGCAAGAAAAAGAAACATTCCAATCCCCGGAGGCTGTTTTTCGAAGAGTGCAGGTTTTTATCTCTCCTTGTATTGAGCGATGCATGCTGATACGGATACTGCCTATTTTTGAAAGCTTTAACTGATTGCCTATAACAGCAAATCCGCTTTGGGGATAACAAAAGCTACTGTATCGATGCATACTGCGAAATCGAGGAAATCCTGGTTTTTCTCCCGCTTTATGCCTACGGAAAAACCCTTGAAAAGCTTTATCTAACCGATCTGCAACATTTTGCAATACTTGCGAATGAATTTGTTTTAGCTCTGGTTTATCTTCTTTAAGCTCTGGTAAAAACATGAGCTGCTGATTTTTCGTTAAAGACATGTCCACTTCTTCAAAGCCAAGTATTCTCTGCTCAAGCAGCTGATTATATAACCATCTGCATCCATCTAGTTGGAGGCTTAAAGCTTTTTTTTGCTTTTTAGTCGGACGAAGTCTGAATTGAAATGATTTGCGAATCAACATGCCCCTATGATAAGCTTTGGTCTATGAAAATGTCAAAAGATTTAAGACCAGGTAGGACCTGTGTTTTTCTAATGCACGTTCACTTGGTCTTTGTCACAAAATATCGGAGAAAAGTGTTCACGAAACAGATCCTTGATGAGCTTAAGGAAATTTTCGTGAGTATTTGCCATGATTTTGAAGCAAAACTCATCGAGTGCGAAGGGGAAAGCGAACATGTTCATCTTTTAGTTGAATATCATCCCAAAGTTTCTGTTTCAAAATTAGTGAATAGTCTAAAAGGAGTTTCCTCGAGACTTCTTCGGAAAAAGAAACACGAAAGCATTGAAAGGGCTTTATGGGGAGGAAGCCTTTGGTCTCCCAGTTATTTTGCAGGAGCCTGCGGAGGAGCCCCTCTCGCTACAATTCAACAATATATTGAAGATCAGGAAACTCCTCAAGCTTAAGGCGCGATTCATCTCGGCCCTAAAGGACCGAGTTTTCTCGCGTCCAGGGATAAAGGATACAAACCAACGTCTTTGGTACGCCTCCAAAGTCATAGAACATGGCTGGAGCCGCAGCATGCTTACAATCTGGTCGGACAGGTTTTCAGGCCCTTGCCTCAGCCTACACCAAGGCTAAGCAAGCTTTCATAGTAAGGCTCAATGAGCAAAAC
>CAIJXB010000036.1 GCA_903824495.1 uncultured Chlamydiae bacterium | reverse complement strand
GGAACAGAAGACTTTTATCATAAGATCAAAAAAACCTATAGAAAGAAAGGAATAAGTTAAGTTAATATCTCTCAGGAGTGCCACCTCATTTTTGACCACTTTTTTGGTAAAAAGAGAGAGTTAACCTTATGTGAAGCTTTAAAATCCCCCTTTTGAAAGGGGGTGCCTCGCTTTGCGAGGCGGGGGATTTGTCTATCTAACCTCTCTTGAATTTCCTTACCTATTATTCTAGAATGACCCTATGGCAAAAACTGCAAAAAAATCAATAAGGAAAGAGGCGAAGATACAAGTGAGTCAGGTAAGGAAAGAGAAACAAGTGAGTAAAGAAGTAAAGAAACCGATAAGGAAACAGGTACATAAACAGATAAAGAAACAAAAGTCTGCGCACAAGTATATTTTCGTGATTGGTGGTGTGATGTCAGGTGTGGGAAAGGGTGTAGCCACATCATCTTTGGGAACTCTACTCGCTTCTCGCGGTTATAAGGTCAATCTGATGAAGGTTGATCCTTATTTGAATGTAGACGCAGGCACAATGAATCCAACTGAGCATGGAGAGGTCTTCGTTTTGGACTCAGGATTGGAAACTGATCAAGACATGGGTAACTATGAAAGATTCCTAGGGAGAGATCTCTCGTCGCATGACTATGTGACGAGTGGTATGGTCTACAAGCACGTGATAGAAAAAGAGCGTGCTTTGGCCTATGGTGGAAAATGTGTGGAAGCTATACCTCATATTCGTGATGAGATTGCGGAGCGTTTCCAAAATTCTGCCAAAGTTAATAAGTCAGAGATCACTATCGTGGAGATTGGTGGCACAGTCGGTGATTACCAGAATGCGATGTTCATTGAAGCGGCACGTCTCCTCAAAGCCAAGTATCCGAGTGATGTTCTCTTCATCATGGTTTCGTATTTGCCAACGCCGGGAACTCTAGGAGAAATGAAAACGAGACCTACTCAACACGCTGTGAGTCAGCTAGCTTCTTATGGTGTGAATGTAGACATTATCATTGCGCGTGGAGCGACCCCTCTAGATGAGAGGAGAAAAGAGAAGATTGCTACAGCTTGTAATATTTCTAGTGAGAAAGTTATTTCAGCTCCAGACATAAAGAGTATTTATGATGTACCAGTCAATTTTGAAAAAGATCATTTGGCTGAAATTGTTCTCCAATCTTTGAATATGAGTGAGACTGAGCAGATTGCAAAGGTCAAAAATGGCAAGAATGAATTGCCAGCCCTTTCATTCAAGGACTGGAAAAAAATGGCTGTAGGCATAAAGGATCATGAAGAAAAGCTGGTCAATATTGCAATTGTAGGAAAATACTTCAATACGGGTGACTTCATCCTTTCTGATTCATATATTTCAGTTCTAGAAGCTATCAAATTTTCAGCTTATGCAAATGGTGTAAAGGCGGTGATCAGTACGATTAATTCTAGGGATTTTGAAGGAATGGATTATGAATCAAGAATTAAGAATTACGCAGGAAAAAGTGATACTAAGGACAAAGATAAAAGTATTGGATCACTTCCGAATGCAACGGATTCTGTATTTTCTCAATTGGATAAATATGATGGCATTATTGTTCCTGGAGGATTTGGTGGCTCGGGTATAGAAGGGAAGTTGAATGTTATCTGCTACGCTCGTGAACATGGCATCCCTTATTTTGGTCTTTGTTATGGTATGCAACTTATGGTCATAGAATATGCTCGAAATGTAGCAGGAATGAAAGGTGCGCATACAGCGGAGATAGATCCAAAGTCGCCATATCCAGTGATTGACTTCATGCCTGATCAAAAAAAGAAAATTACAGAAGGTAACTATGGTGGTTCAATGAGATTGGGGCTTTATCCCGCAAAGCTGGTGGCAGGGACGGTTGCGAATGAAGCGTATTACGATGCAATTTCACCCTTCTTCGCCAAGGCTTCGGTGGGCAAGAAGGCTTCGAAGGGTAAGAAAATGAATGATAGGATTCCTGCACAGACGATACATGAGAGGCATAGACATCGCTATGAAGTGAATCCAAAGTATTTGAATCAGTTGGAAAAAGCGGGCATTGTATTTTCGGGCAAATCTCCCGACGGTACACTCATGGAGATCGCTGAACTACCAAAGACAAAGCATCCATTCTTTCTAGGTACTCAATTTCATCCGGAGTTTCTAGCTAGACCGCTGTCGCCGCATCCATTATTCACTGCTTTCGTTAAGGCGGCAAAGATTCGTGGTAAAGATAAGATGGTTGAAGATAATGAGGACAAAAATAAATGACGGCAGGTATAGGAATTGCACTCGCTGAAGTTATAGTCCTAGCGGCGATAACTTGATTTGTCATAGGGTAGGCCTGTGACAAATATCAAGCGGTTTGACATCTCCTAGAAAATCTGCTATTTTATACAAGGACAATTTAGACAATTTTATATGAGCTTGAGGGGGATAGAGCATATCCTCTTTTGAGTTCAGGAAAGGCAACATGAAAAATTTCAATTACGTCATGGATCGCATCCACGACGTTTGGTCTAGAGTGGCCTTGTTCGTTGCCTTTCCGGTGACATCAACAAGGACACAAGCGACGACGGCTTGGGCCACTAGTAAAGCTTGGCTCAAGTTGGGTGGCGCGGTGGTTTTGGATAAAGTGGGGGGCTTTTATCTCTACTACGTCTTATTCCCCATGCTTATCCACTTACACGGCTGGATTGGTGTAGCCGAGGTCATGGCCATACAGTTTAGTCTCTCAGGCACACTCCTGGTAGGCTACAACGCCTTTTGCAACGACTTCCTGGACGTGGACAAGATTCAGGAGTCAGTGCACAAGAAGGGTGTCGCCATCCGGCAGTGGCTCGGACTTCGCGGTGAGTCCAAAAACCCGCGATTGGTTCGGTTCTTGAACTTCATCTTCCTGGCGTGGCAACTCATGCCATTCCTGGTGGTGATCTTGACCCGCCACAACAGGGAAAGGTCTGACAGAAAGGACCTAAGAGCACTTTTCTTGAGCAGTGTTTTTGGGACACTCTGGTGGTCCTCCTGCTCCTTTGTTATCGTTTGGATCTTCGGATTCACAACGACGGTGGCGATGCCGTTCTTTCTTAAAAACGTTCAGGTGTTCGTTTGCCTCTCGTTTCTCGGTTTCCTTCTGGTAAGTTTCAACCGGAGGGACGGTGGCTAGTCCACCACACTTTTGAAGCAAGCCCCAACGCCACAAACGCTGGGGTCTCACTTTATCCAAATATAAAATT
>CAIJXB010000035.1 GCA_903824495.1 uncultured Chlamydiae bacterium | reverse complement strand
CGCATGCCTCATCCACGCTGTCAGCATTCAATCTGAACCAAGATCAAATTCTCAATGAATTTGATTATATTATATTTTGACTTCGAGTCATGCTTTCGCATGACCCACACAAACTTTTGTTTCGTTCGTCACTTCATTTCTGCTTTCAAAACATCATGTTCGCTAGCTCTTCGGCTTAGCTTTTCGTTGAACTAACTTATCGTCATTCAAGATGGCAAAACTATACAAAATCTCTCCCATTTACTGCAAACATTTCCTGAAAAATTTTCATCTTACTTTTCGATCATGAGTGTCATAGGTCCTTCATTAACCAAAGACACTTTCATTTTTGCACCAAAAATGCCTGTTTCAACATGGACCCCAAGCCTCCTTACTTCCTTTACAAATTCCTCATATATATATTGCGCGACATCTGGAGTTGCTGCTTTTGTAAAAGAAGGCCTACGCCCTTCCATACAATCTCCGTACAAAGTAAATTGAGAAATGATCAAGGCCGATCCTTTTTTTTCTAAAAGAGAGAGATTGAGTTTGCCTTGTTCATCACTAAATATACGCAAGTTCACAAACTTGCTCGCAAGCCAGATTGCGTTTTCTTTTGTATCACTGTGCGTGATGCCAACAAAAACAAGCGCACCTAAATCAATAGAACCTACTTTTTTTTCATCCACTTCAACGCAAGCGTTTGAAACTCTTTGCACTAAAATCTTCATCGACACTTCCTTTTTCTGAAAAAGATAGCACAGCTTCTTTTTTCTTCATTCCTCAAAATTTTCTCTTTTCCCCTCATTCTTCCGTTTACAATAAACCAAAGAGTATTTTAGGATTCAAAACATGCTTACTATTTTTCTTCTAGAGACTATAGCGATTAATATAATAACAAGGCGCACTAGGCTATGAGGCATTTTTTCCTGAGATCTCCACAGTCTTTGATTTCGAGTATCGCTCTATGGACTTCGTTCATCCACTTCCTAAGCTCCGACTTTTGCTATACACAAAACTCTGAAGGTACAACTTTAGAATCTTCTGATGTGTCTTTAGGAAACCAAGATGAACCGAAGTACACGATCAACTTCAATCATGTTCCCGTTGTAGAAGTGATCCGCTTTGTCAGCAAGATCACGAAATCGAATTTCGTCTTTGAAGAAAATGACCTTCAATTTAGTGTCACTATTGTTTCTGAAGAACCTATCTCCGTACAAAATGTGATGTCTGCTCTGATCCAAGTTTTAAGAGTCCATGACTTAAGATTACTGGAACAAGAAGGCAATCTACTGATCACAAAAAGCACAACTGTCAATCAAGTCTCTACTCTGATCTTGCCAGAATCTCCTCAATCTATTCATACGCAAGCTCCGATTGTAACGCGTGTCTTTAGAGTTAAAAATGCAAGCCCAGATTCTGTAGCGTCAATCATTAGACCTATGGTTTCCAGCTCTTCTTTAATCGAAGTCTCTGGTGAAACACGTCAGATCATCGTAACAGACATTTTGACAAACATTGATAAAATAGCATCTCTGCTTGTCAGTTTGGACACCCCAAATACAAGACTTGAAATTGAATCGTATTCGGTAAAAAACATAGCCCCTTCCGAAATTGTTACGCTCACGCAACAGCTTTTATCCGCTTTTATGGAAGGCAACCCTCTCATTCTGGTACCACAACCAGAAAGAAACATCGTCTTTATCGTATCGACACCTTATCTGATTGAAAGAGCCTTAACAGTAATGGAAGATTTAGATGTCCCTCCTCAAAATGTGGTGGTAGGGGAAACGATGGAAGATCTTCATGTCTATAAAATCCTCAATAAAGCGCCTGATGAGCTTTTAAAGAACCTACAGAATATTTCTATCCAAATTGAAGAGTATTCATCTGATAAGTCTTCTCTTTTACTACAAGCTCTTAAGAGCGTAAAATACATCCCAGATACTGGTTCTTTGACCTTTATTGCAAATGCAACCATTTGGACTAAGGTGCAAGAAGTGCTAGCAGGGATCGATGTCCCTTCAGGAATTTCTGGCAAAGGCTCTTTTTGGATCTACCAAGTTAAAAACATACCCATAGAGCATCTTCAAGCTTCTTTGCGTCAAATCACGCTAAATGTTCAAAACTACGATTTATCCAGTACTGTAGAAAACATGAAAGTGATCCCGGAAAGCAACTCGATAGTCTTTAATGGTCCACAAAATATTTTGGATAAGCTGCAGCAAATCCTTCCAACTCTTGATGTATCGCCTCAAAAAACTCAAACGTACTTCCTTTTTACAGTAAAAAACGGGACAGAATCCGGAATCCGTTCAGCTTTAGAGAAACTTACAGAGAACATTTCCGATACAGAGCTTAAAGCAACCATTGATAGCATGAAGTGGATCGAAGAGAGCCACTCTTTTATCTTTAATGGACCTCCTGAAGCCATTATGCAGCTACAAGCTATTCTCCCTGTACTCGATGTTGCACCAGCTAACGCCGGACTACAATCTTATCTCTATCAAGTACAAAATGCTACTAAGACACAAATACTCGGTGCTTTGAAGAATATGGCAGAAGGGCTAGATGACAAAGACCTTGCAGCCTCAATGCTGGGTGCCAAGTGGATAGAAGAAAACCATTCTCTGCTCTTTAATGGATCTTCAGCAACACTTACTAAACTCCAAACAATCTTACCTAGTTTGGATTTTGAGACGACAACTTCTGCAAAAACTCACTTCATCGTTTACTCTCCTCTTCATCAGAAAGGGGAAGTGCTTTATGAAGACTTGAAAAAACTATACTCTGATTTAAAAGCATCAGGTCTTGAAAATAGCGATTTCCTCAATGCTTTAAACACTGTAAAATGGACCCCCTCTACAAACTCTCTTGTTTTTACAGGAGATCCAGCTTCAGTTGATAGAATTCGAACGATTCTTGCAGATTTAGACAAAGATACAGAAACCGCTCAGCAGGTCTTTCTCTATTCCCCTCAATATATATCCCCTACCGATTTAAAAGACTCTTTGGAGCGTTTGGCTAAAAATTTAAACCAGACAGATCCTGCAAACGTAAGTCTTATACATGCCATACAAGCCGCTCAGTGGATCCCTGAAAGCAACTCTTACCTCTTTAAATCAGATCCTGCAACGCTCGACCATTTAAAGCAGGTGATTGCAACACTCGACAACCCTAATTCTACCAATGCTTCAGGCGCACAAAATTTCTACCTCTATAAACTGCAAAATGCTCCAGGCAATATCGTCATTCAGAACTTGAAAAATCTTTCTGACAATATTTCCTCCGACGATCCTCGCAATGCTGCCATGATCAAAGCCATCAAGGGATTAAAATGGGTAAAGGAAAATAATTCGATCTTGATTACTGGTTCCCCTCAAACGATCGAGCTTGTAAAAGGATTTATTGGCGAATTTGATATCACGCCTGAAAACGGCGGAGCTTCTGCTAAAACAGAGTTTTTCATCTATAAGCCGACCACTCAAAGTCCTGAGCAAATTCAAACAGCTTTAAGTGAATTTGCAACCGATTTGGAAAAGTCCAACTTGAATGACCAAGACTTTCTCCACACACTAAAATCAGCGCGTCTAGTTCCTGCTTCTAAATCACTTGTTTTTACAGGAACTACGGAATCGCTCGCTAAATTAAAAGCCTTCTTAAATACTCTCGATGCAACAGGACATCCTATTCCAATTCAAACGATTGGAACTACAACCTTTTTGATCTATAAAATCCAAAACTCTTCTCCTACAGAGCTGATGAACGCTTTGCAAACGTTTTCTAAGCAGCTGAGCAAAGCCGATGTCAACGATAAGGCGCTTGCGGCCTGTTTAGATTCTGTCAAATGGATCAAAGAAACAAATTCTCTTCTTTTCACAGGGACAGAAGATACTCTGCGCAAAGTTGAAAAGCTGATTGAGAAATTTGATGTAACTTCTTTGGCTTCTACATCAAGAGCCGCCACTTCCGCCTTTTTTGTCTACAATCCTAGATATCAATCAGGAACTGAGCTCATCCACATCCTCGACGAATTTAAACAAAACCTCGAGCATACCGGCGTATCAGATCCAGGTCTTTTCGATTCTATCACTCACCTTAAGTTCATTGAAAAGACCAATTCTTTGATCATCTCTGGCGACCAAGACTCTATTGAAAAAATCAAAGCGCTTTTAGAAAAATTTGATATCCCAGGACAAGACACGAACCAAGCACCTCTGATTTCTAGCATAGATGAGACAAACTTCCTCATTTACAAGCTTCAGTATCATAAGGGCCTCGAAATTCAAGCAGCCTTAAAAAAGGTAGCTATGAGCCTTTCTAAAACAGAAAAAGCAACCAGCAAAATTCTTGTTGAGTGCATCGATTCCTTGCAATGGATCGAAGTGACCAACTCTCTTTTAGGAACGGGTGATGCCACTATCTTAGAAAAAGTCAAAGGACTGATCCACAATTTAGACGTTCCACTCAAGCAAGTCTTTATCGAAGTTCTTGTCATTGAAACCACTCTTGCTAATTCTCAAACGTTAGGGCTTCAATGGGGATCTCAGCTGCAGTACATGAATAAGACAATAGGCGCTATGGGCAACTTCCCCGGAAGTACAAACAACGCCAATCTCTTACAAAGTCCTCTTACTCTAACAACAGCCGGAAACCCTCCTGCTCAAGGCGGTACCAGCACAACTTCTGTGCCTTTTACTCAAGGATTTGATCTCGGAATGATTGGGGATATCATCTTCCATAAAGGGAAGTCTTTCGTATCTTTAGGAAGTTTGCTAACAGCTCTGCAAATCGATTCAGATTCAACAATTGTTATGAATCCAAAGATCATGACGCAAGATGGCCATACATCAAATACTTTTGTTGGCCTGAACATTCCCTTCGTAGGATCGTACGTGTCAAACACCTCTGCCAATACAACACAGACATCTAACATCGAATACCGAGATGTTGGGTTTAATTTGGTGGTCACTCCAACTCTTGGTACAAATGACATTATTACCCTGGACATCAACCTAGATAGCAGCCAGGTAATCTCTACGAATTTCAGCGTCGGCAATACAAACGTTTCTGGGATTGAAACATCTCATGCAACAATGACTACACGAATCCATGTACCAGACCGCCACTTCCTTATTTTGAGTGGAATGCTCCAAGATACAAAAGCTCATGCAAAGCAAGGTGTTCCTTGCCTAGGTGGTCTACCTATGGTCGGTGCGCTTTTTGCTCAAAACACCATTTCGGATAACAAGACCAACGTAATCATTTTTATGAAGCCTTACATCATCCATTCAATGGATGAATTTGATCACATCACAGAGCAAGAAGAGACTTTATATAAAAATGATGTCGTGCTTCCTGATGTCAAAGAAACGATCGATGCCGGCTACGAAATGCTAAAAAACATTGAATGATGAAACATACTCTTTATTCTATTGGGATCGCTGCTATTCTCTTAGTGATCCCATCTTCTTGCTACAGGGTTCCTGATCAAATAGAACCTAAAGTAGATTACTATGTCCAAGACCACTACCTTTTAAACCTTCCGTCCCCTTTCCCTCCTTTAACGGAGATGGATAAAATGGAAGATTTTGGCAAAGAATACCAAATAGCCCTTGGCTTTGCTCATGAGCTGGACCTTTATCAGGCAATTACTGCCTTTAAAAGAGCCTCTTTCTTGATTCCAAAAGGAGATAGGGCAAGGAAGCTTGAAGTTGAATACGAAATTCTTCTTTGCTACTACATCGGAAGAAAATATTCTGAAGCGACCTATGCGTACGAACATTCAAACCTTCGCTTCATCGATGCGGATTTTCCGGCAAGAGAAGATCTTCTCATCATCCTCTTTGATTGTTATACGAAAGAGGGCAATGAAACAAACGCCGCCATTTTTTTAGAGTATATTAAAAATCAATATCCAGAATCGGCAAAAAAACTAGAGCTCTCAGAGGCTCTGCAAAAAGCAGATATCCCTGCCCTTGAGAGCTATGCTAAAGAACCCCAGTATCCTCGTATAAAGGATCTACTCACCTCTTATGAACATGACAAGAAATCGATTGGTAAAGCGCAAGCTCTCAATGCGATCATCCCAGGAGCAGGATTTCTTTATATTGGGCAGAGACAAACAGCCATCACTGCAGCTTTAGTCAATGGCCTTTTTATAGGGGCCTCTTACTACTTTTTTCACTCTGGCAATATTCCTGCTGGGGCTATTTTTACAGCCTTTGAAGCTGGATGGTATTTTGGAGGGATTTATGGAGTGGGAGAAGAAGCTAAATTTTATAACGAGCGCATGTATGAAAAGCATGCTACCGCTATGATGAACCAAAATAAACTTTTTCCTGTTTTTATGATCCGCCATGCCTTTTAAAAAACTTGCGCCTCTCTTACTTTTTGTGAATTTTCTAAGCGCCACTCCCGGCTATCATGAGCCTTGGGGCAAAGATACCGATTTACAAATCCAAGAAAAAAAATCTACTTTATATCCCCCTACTTCCACCGCTACAAAAATAGCTCGACAAGTGATCCTCTTTCATCAGAAAGTTCTGTCTCCCATAGATGGCCCTAGAAGCCATTTTAAACCCTGTTCTTCTCAATACATGAAGATCGCTATGATGAAGCATGGTTTTTGTAAGGGATTTATTATGGGATGTAACAGATTGCTCAGGGAAAACAAGGACCCTTGGGTCTATAGACAGATTGAGGTGAATGGAGAGCTCATTAAGTATGATCCACCTCTCTAGCAATCCTTTTGGGCTCTGAAGTTATTTTATCTTCTTCTCTAGATCTTTTTGCGCCTGCAAGATCCATTATCTCAATCACCTTCGGAGACTCGCTACGAGAAATAAGCTTAAGTCCGGCTTCAGATGTAAGCCTTTTCTCGGCTTTAAAGGTTAACATCCCCCCAAGGATCTCTTTTAAAACCCCCATCTCTTCTGGGTATTTCTGTCTAGAGATCCTGCTGAAGCGCTCTTCTAAAGTGTTGGGACCTAAAGTCAATCCCAGCTGATCGCATGAGAGCTTCAAGTATCTTAATATTGAATTCCATCCAAACAAATGATTTTTGCTGAGCGTAAAGTAGATCGTACAACCAATCGCCCACATATCCGATGGAAAGCCATAAGGCGTGCGATCGGTTCTATCGCAAGACACAATCTCAGGGCTTAAGTAGAGCTTAGTACCAGATTTATTTTTTATGTTTCTTTTTGAACTCTTGATCGCAAGTCCGAAATCTCCAAGTTTGATCTCTTCCCCTTCCATAAAAATGTTTGAGGGTTTGATGTCTCGATGGATGACTTTTTGCTTTTTTAAAAAAGCAGCGACATCCAAAAGCTGTTTTGCAATACGTAAGGTCTTTTCAAAAGAGAGACCGTTCTCTGTTGTTTTTACAAAGTTAGAAAGCGTTGTTTGATACAGAGGAGCAAGAAGTCCAAACGATCTATTTTCTAATCTAACAAAAGCGATGAATTGAATGATGTACTCTCGATCTTCTTTCTTTTCTTGCTTATTGAGTTCGCTTAAGAGTCTCCCTTCTTTCCTAATTGACTCCCCCCTCTCGGGACATTTAAGAGCGAGTTTCGAGCTATATAGGCAGGAACTCACCTCAAAAACTTTTGAGAAGCCACCTGATCCAATCTCTGCTCCAAAATCAAACTTCTTATAGCTTACCGTATCAACATCCATCCTATTTGCAATCATTTTAAATACACCTCAACACTAGTTTTTTTATTTCTTTGCTTTATCGATTAACGCTCTTACATGGATCACTTGAGGAGACTCACTCCCTTGAATAAACTCTAAGATCTCACTTGGGAGCGGTCTTACTTCCGGAGTAAAACGCAACATCCCTTTTAGAATCTCTATGAGATTGCTCGTATCTTCAGGACATTTAGAAAGGGCCACTTCTTCCATTATCTCCTTAAAAGGGTCTTCTACATTAATCGTTAATAAGTTATCTTGCCTCCAGCCCACTTCGACATCCAATAAAGAGGATGGAAATAGTGAATCCCCCTTTAATAATTTATAAATAGTGCATCCCAGCCCCCACATATCCGAGAAAATGTCATAAGGAGGACTGTCTTTTCCATCCCAATTAAGAAGTTCAGGGCTCATGTAATGCACGGAACCCTCAAGTTCTGCTGGAAGTTCTTCATCATTTTTAAAAAAGGCAAGGCCAAAATCGCAGAGTTTGATCTGTCCATTTTCTTCCATAAGAAAATTTTCAGGTTTGATATCTCGATGGATAAGATCATTTCTGCTTAGAAAATCCATGATTTTCAACATTTGTTTTATGGGATCCCAAATCGCTCGAATCGAAATTCTTCCAGCAGAGGCCTCTATAAATTTCCCTAAATCTAAGCGATAAAAAGGAAAAACCATTACAGGATCTTTGTTAATTTTAAAAAAGGCAAGCAGCTGAATGAGATACTCTTTGCCCTCTATTTTTTCTTTTTCGTTCAGAAGTTTTAATATTCTTGCTTCATTTTTATTAGTCTTTACACTTCCTGAAGCGCGAGGCATTTTAAAAATATACCGATTAGAAACATCTTCAAGGTGTTTGACTTCTATGATTCTTGAAAATCCAAAGTAAACATCTTGCTGTCTTTGATACCTATGGACAGGTTTTGTTGGTCTTAACGATTCTAGATAATATTCCCCATTCTTCAATTCTTGCCACGTATCCTCCGGATAATCAAGAAAACATGTATAGTTCCACATTAGGATTGCCGACACATGAATGAAGAAGCTTGCAAGCTAGATTTCTCTTCTGAAAGATGGATCCCCTCTTCTGGAGTCAGTCTTGTTCTCGGATCCAGATCGAACATTTTTGTCAAAGCCGTTTGAAAAAGTTCTATAGCAACTGACTCTTCCTTAGATTCTGCTACATAGATTGCGTTCATACACCCTTTAAGATCTCTAGGCAATTTTTGCTGTTGATCTAGCATTCGACTCGCCCACCCTGGAACTTTTACATCACATTGAAATAAATGTCTATTAGAGGCTACCTCTAATACAGTATAGGCCGTTGCCCACATGTCTGAGGGGAAATCAAAGGGGCTTTCTTGTAAATTATTATTAATTAATGCCTTAAGAAGTTCTGGACTTTGGTATTCGGCTGTTCCACAAGACATCTTACTTCTCTCTACATCCCCTTTTCGCATCGCTAGACCAAAATCGGCTAGTCTAATTTCATCGCCCTGTACGATAAAAATGTTTTCAGGTTTGATGTCTCGGTGAAAGATTTTTTGCTCTTTTAAAAAAGCAAGCACCTTAAACATCTGGCGCAAGATGTTTAACGTGCTTTGAATAGAGAGCCCATTATCTTTAATTATACGATCAAATAAATCAGTCTGAAAAAAGGGAATCAACATTGCAGGATTATCGTTAACTTTAACTAGTGCTATCAAATCGATCACGCACTTTTGAGACTTTCCCTTCTCTGCTGCGTTAAGAGTTTTTAGCAAGCTTACTTCTTGCTCAATACCTCGAGCTCCTTCATCACTCTTTGCACTTTTCAAAACCCACTCTTTACCTTTAGAAGAGATCTTGGATATATCCGAAAAACGAGTGCTTCGAATACTCTCCATCTTCTCATAAGTAAGAGTTTTTGTTAGATGAAAGCCATCGCACCACTTGTCTACATGCAAGGTTCCTTTAAGCAAACTAGAAGACTCAGGGCCAGAAAAAAACGAATAACCAAAACAACAATCTAACATTCTATAAACTCCTCTACAGTTCAACGTTTCAATTTGGATATCCCTGCAGCAACAAACCGAAAAATGTTACTCCATACCTTTGCAGGCTTGTCATTACCTTCAGGTACCGAAGGGAGCTCAGAGTATTCAGGTACCGAAGGGAGCTCAGGGTATTCAAAATCTACCTTTTGAATGACCTCGAAAGACTCTCTCTCTTCTTGAGTGTCTTCAAGAAGGCTCTCTTCTCTTTCAATCAACTCGAAAGGTTCTTCTCCAGTCAATAAAACTATCCCCTCTTCTGGAGTGAGCCTTTTGGCAGGGTCTAACTCTAACATTTTTGTTAAAACTTTATTGAAAAGTAAGAGATTATTCGAATTTGAAGACGCTTTTCTTAAAGATACTCTTCTCAATAGTGTTCCTAATTTGTTTGGCAAGTTTTTCTGTTGGGCTCCTGACACCCACCTTTTCAATGGTTCATCTTCAAATAATGCACATCCACTAAAGGCCTTGAACATCGCGCAACCTGTTGCCCACACATCAGAAGCAGATCCATAGGGACTACCTCCAGCGCTATTAAATGCACTGAGCAGCTCGGGGCTCATGGAAAAGGGTGTCCCACAAAGCATGAAGCTCGCTTCTTTATCTCCTTCTCTCATGGCAAAACCAAAATCCCCGAGTTTGACTACATCGTCATGCTCTATAAAAATGTTTGGCAATTTGATGTCGCGATGGATGATGCCGTGTTCCTTTAAAAAAGAAAGGGCCCTTAATAGCTGCTCCATGATCTTTAAACTACTTGCAAGGCAAAGTCCTTGCGCCATTCGGGCTACACGAGAATGTAAATCTCCTCCCTTATACAGCTTCATCACAAGCATTCGATTATTCTGCAGTGTAATCAAAGCAATCACCTGGACGATATGCTCTTGCTTTTCTTTTCTTTCTTGCTCGTTGAGATACTTTAACAGAGCGGCTTCCTTTACAATAAGCGGGGCTTCTACTTCAGCAAGCGGTTTTTTTACAGCCCACTCTCTATCTTGGCAGGTTACTTTTACGACTTGAGAAAATTGCCCCTTTCCGAGAGGTTGCTTCTCATCAAGAATGAGAGGTGTCACAGGAGGCGCGTCTTGATACCAATCCGCTGTAACACCTACAATCTCAAATTCTTTTCGTAGATAGCAAGAAGAACCTACATTCACAAAAAAACCTCATTTTACAAACTTGAGATTGCAATTCTTTTTAGGAGACCTTCCTTGCTGAGCAAATCAACCCCAGCTTCTGGGGAAAGTCTTTCTTCAGGATCAAGCCTTAGCATACCCTTTAAAAGGGTCTGAAAAAGAGCTAAATCATTCGATGATTGCAACCCTTTTTCGGAAGATAATATTCTCATTTCTGAGTCTAGGCTCTCCTGTACTCGCAGGTGTTGCGCTTGAAGATTTGCCTTCCATGTTGCAGGGGCTCCCGTTTCAAATAACGCACATCGACCGAAGGCCCCAAACATGGCGTGCCCTAATGCCCACATATCTGAAAAAAATCCATAGGGGTAATATTTCACTGATTGGGTCTCGTCATCGGCAGCAAGCAGTTCAGGACTTAAGAAGTTGGGTGTTCCAGAAAATTGCGAGCTTTTTTCTACATCTCCTACTTTCATAGCAAAACCAAAATCTCCGAGTTTGACTCTATCACCCTCTTCTATGAAAATGTTTGGCAATTTGATATCGCGGTGGATGATTCTTTCATCTTTTAAAAAGGCTAGAGCTTCTAGCATCTGCTTGGTGATGGTTAGGGTACTTTCAAGAGACAAGCCAAAAGGAAACTCAGCACTCATTACTCGATCGAATAACGCTCCTCCCTTATAAAGCTTCATGAGCATCCAAGACTCGTCCTTCAGTGTGATCCAAGCAATTACCTGAACAAAATACTCTTGATTCGCTTTTCTTTCTTCCTCATTAAGTGGCACTAGTATGTCAGCTTCACCTCTCATAAGCTTAAGGCCTTCTTCATTAATGGGTTTTTTCACTGCCCACTCTCTACCTTGATACGTTACTTTTTGTACGTTTGAAAAAGATCCTTTGCCTATGCGTTTTTCCATTACAAAAGTAGGTGGGGTCTCAAAAGATTCTTCTTGATACCACTGAACCATAGCTTGTACACGTTTAGAGGTGCCTTGTAGATAAACTGAACCAATACTCATAAAAAAACCTCATTTTCAAAACATGCGACTGCAATTTCTCAAGATCTCTTTTTTCAAAGAGATCTTGAGATGTTGTTTAAAATTATCTATACAGTATTTTTCTTAAGCTTATGAGTAGTAAGACGAATCAAACTCTTCTTGTAGATCAGGTAGCTCTTCCATTTCAGAGAGCTCTTCAACCTCTGAAAAGTCTTCTACTACAGCTGTCACTTCCTGAGTTTTCTTCTCATCTTGTTTTTGGTGTTTACCTTTAAGGTCAAAAACAAGAGGCACTCCCGTAAAATCATACTGCTCGCGGAACTGGTTGATCATATACTTTTTATACGTATCAAGCATGAGCTCTGGGAAGTTGACAAACATCACAAAACGAGGAGGAGAACTTTGAACTTGCGTCATGTAGTAGACTCGAAGACGCTTTCCTTGGATCATCGGAGGATGATATTTTTGAAATACTTGCTCGATGAACTTATTGAGCTGTCCTGTTGTGATACGGAGCTTTCCAGCTTCATATACTTTTACAATCAGAGGAAAAAGCTCTTCTAAATTACGTCCATTTAAAGCGGAGACAAAAAGAGCTGGACAGTAAGCTAAGAAAGAAGCCTCTTGACGGATGCCTTCTAAGCAGTGCTCCATACGGAAGCCCTTTACAAGATCCCATTTATTGAAAAGTAAAATACAGCTTTTTCCGGCTTCTTCGATCTGATCTGCAATTCTTTTTTCCTGCGTTGTCATCCCTTGGTTTGAATCCATGAGAAGGATACAGATATCAGCTCTTGCAATGGCGCGCTCTGTTCTCACAGCCGCAAACTTATCAACAGCTTCATGCTCTGCATGCTTTCTGCGGATCCCCGCAGTATCAATCAGAGTGAACGAGCGGTCTTCTCTTTCAATATGGGTATCAATACTGTCTCTTGTCGTTCCAGCAATCGGGCTTACAACGCATCTGGCTTCTTGAAGCAAATGGTTTACAAGAGTTGATTTTCCAACGTTAGGCCTACCAATAATAGCTACCTTAATAGAAGGATCTTCGAGGGTAGAATCTTCTGGCCACTGCATCCCTTCAAATCCGGCTTCTAAAAGCTCTGCAATCTGAAAACCTTGCACGGCAGACACAGGAACAACAGAAGAGATCCCCAGAGAATAGAATGGATAGACTAAGTCCAGTTGCAAAAAGTCATCTACTTTATTGACCGCTAGTACAATCTTCTTTTTTGTTTTGAGCAGCGTTTTAGCTACAACTTCATCTAAAGTGGTGACCCCTACCCAAGCATCTACGACCATAACGATCACATCTGCTTCTTCAATAGCGGTTTCTGTTTGGATTTTCACTTCTTCATAGAAGGGGATTTCTGATATGGAGTCAAGGCCCCCCGTATCAATCACTTCAAAGGAGTGGCCAAAAAAATCAGCCTCAGTATAAAGGCGATCGCGCGTCACTCCGACAGCCTCATCGACAATCGCGATGCGCTTACCGCAGATACGGTTAAAAAGAGCAGATTTACCAACGTTTGGACGACCTACAAGAGCTAGTTTAATTTTTTTTGTCATGGCTATAAACCTAATTTTAATGAGAGAAAGTATAGAAGAGTTCGGATTAAAAAGACATTAAAACAGAAAGTATTCTTCTTAAGATAGGTCTTTTTCTAGAGCCGAGAGGAGTTCAAATATTTCTTGCTTAGTGAGTCGCTTGATAGCGTCTTGCTCATCATAGCCTACGACCTCATCTAAAATGCCTTTCTTTTTCAAAATTAATTTATGTATATTTTCTTCTACGCTCTTTTTGGTGACGAGCTTAAAGACCTGAACTCCCCGACTTTGGCCCATTCGGTGGACCCGGTCAGTAGCCTGATCTTCCCTTGCCGGGTTCCACCATCTGTCATAGTGGATGACAATCGACGCTGCCGTAAGGTCAATTCCCACTCCCGCGGCTTGAAGAGAAGCCACAAACACTTCACAATCAGGATCTTCCTTAAATTTTAATAAGGGCTCCTTGCGATCTTTTGTGCTTCCTCTGATCTCTGCAAAACCGATCCCTCTTGAATCTAAGTACGATTCAATGAGGTCCATCATGTCCAAATACTGCGTAAATACAACAATCTTTTGACCACTTTCTCTGGCCTCTTCTAAAAGCTCTACAAAAAGGTCCCATTTACCCGAGGAGTGACGTAAAAAATTCTCTTTGTCTTTAGTGATGAGACAAGGATGGTCGCACACCTGCTTGAGCTTAGAGAGCAAAGAAAACACGTGCATGACAGAAGGAACGTCAGATTTCAAATCTTCTTCTATGCGCTGTTTTTGTGAAAGAAAGAGCGATTTATATAAATCTTTTTGTTCCTCTGAAAGATCGCAGTACGCAATTTCTTCTGTTTTTTCAGGAAGCTCTAATAATACCTCTGATTTTTTACGGCGCAGAATAAAGGGTTTGACAATCTTGGAAAGAAGATCTTTTTTAACAGGATCTTGCGCCCTTTCAATCGGAAGAATGAACTGCTCCTTAAACTGCGCATCTGATGGTAAATAGTGGGGCAAGATGAGATCAAAAAGAGCCTTAAGCTCCATAATGTTATTTTCAATCGGAGTTCCCGTGAGGCCCACTTTTATAAAAGCTTGCATGGAAGCCAAAGCTCTATGAGTCTGAGAAGAGGAATTTTTCGCATTTTGGATTTCGTCGTAAACAGCGACATCAAATTGAAGTTCACCCAGCTCTTTTTTCTCACTCCTGAGTACTCCATACGATGTTAAAAGAACCTGATACGATCCTTTTAAGAACTTCTCTGAATGCCTGCCCTGTCCATAAAAAATACACACTTTTAATCGAGGTAAAAACTGCTTTAATAGATCTTCCCAGTGATAGATCACAGAAGTGGGACATACAATCAAAAACCTGTTTTTTTCCACGGTGCTATTGGAGACTGCGGCAAGAAGAGCCATCGCTTGGTGCGTCTTTCCAAGGCCCATTTCATCACAAAGAAGACCTGAAAGACCGTACGAATACAAAAACCAAAGCCATTTAAGTCCTGTTTCTTGATAGGAGCGCAAATCACTTTTAAGTCCTTCTATACTATAAGGAGGACACCCCTGATACGAATGAAATTCTTCAAATGCTTTTTCAACTTGAGAACCTTTTGACAGGGAAATCGTCTCGACCATCTGAACGCGGATCCACTCCATCGCACTTAAGAAAAGACTTTTTCCACCGGGCCCCCATTTCTTTTTAGATAGAGGTTTGAGCCACTGAAACCTGTCGCTTGAAAGATCAAGAAGACCTGCATCTGAATAGAAAAATTTCTGGTGCGACTGCACAGCTTTCCACACATCATAAAGGGGAACAGAACCAAGCTCTGTTTGAAATTGCAACCTCAGCTGCCAAAGGCTTACCTTTCCATCACTTTGCTGAAACATGTCTTGTAGATGAAGAGATCTTTCTTTTGGGATTTTTAAACGGGGATCCAGTTTTGAAATCCATGGCTCTAAAGCTTCAAGCCTTGAAAGGAATAGGGCCTCTTCTTTGGAAGAGAGCGTTTTTTCTACCGCGTATTCTTCTAAGAAAGGATGCAGTAGTAAAAACTTAGAAAACCCTTCCCCTTCCACATATGAATACTCTTCGAAAAACAAAACTCTTTTAGTTCGATATTCAGGAAGCAAAGAAAACACGGGCTTTATATGGATAGCCCCATCACTTGTTACTGACACTTCTAAGGAAAATTCGGCTGTTGGATTTTTTTCACTAAAAAATCTAGAAAGAAGGACAAGCTCTTCTTTATGAGAGCGAATAAAGGCTGGAATTTCACTTGGCTCAATTCTTTTTCCTGCCTTTAAAGAAGTGATCAACCTTTCTTTTCTTTTTGGGAAAAATCCCTTTGTTGGAATGAAGAGCCACTCTATGAGATCGATTGCTCCTTGTACATCTTCTGCAAGTCCCATTTCAGAAGAAAAACAAAGGGTTTTATCTCGATCGACTTTGTAGGAAATTTCGGGCTCTACAGTCATCAAATGGATTTGAAATCCTTCAAAGTGATTGAGCCACGCTTTATGTCTACTGACAAAATCCCCGACTTGCTCAGGAGGGATGTCTGTATCAACTGTTGAGAAGAACGTAGGTGTTATGGAATAAAAACCTTTGCTAGGCAAATAGACCCACTTCCCTAAAAAGGCGGCTCCTTCTGCTTTCAAATCTCCTTTTTCAAATAGGAACATCTCAACATGAAGGTGATGCGCCTCATCAAAACTTAAATCATATTGCAGCTCATACTCCCCTTCAAAAATCGGATCTTTGAGATAGTTTTGAAGAAGTGGTGTGTACTGAGTTAAAAACTCACTGATGTGCTCTTTCCCAATCACATTGCGCTCAAAAATGGGATCCATTTTAGAGCGAAAAAAACCAAGCTTTGGAACGAGAGTCCATCCCCCAAGCCTTATTTCTTTAGCTTGCTGCTCATCTGATATTTTCGATTCTTTCGATTCTAAAAATTCAAGATGGAATTCTTTTGCTACAGGGTCGTATTCGATCTTCTCTATCTCTTTTTCAGAGGTTTCCCGAACAAATAAAGGAGACTCTACAAAATGAAGAGAAGGAACGATTAAAGACCAGTTGCCTCTAGAAACATAAAACCCAAATTCTATAGAAGCGAACGTTATCTTAATCCAAGTAGGTAAATCTGCTTCTTCTGGAAGGAATTCAATGCGATATGGCTCTTTTTGATCTTGGAGCATCAAACACCACTTGGCGATGTCTGACCAAAAAGAGAGCTCGTACTTGAGTTTTTCACCAGGCTTTCCCTGTTTCCAAAGAGCAATTTCCTCTGGATCCAGATTTGAAAATTTTAGGGAGGTCTCTTCCGTTTCAACCTTTCGATTTTCGATGATTTCGGCAAGTTTTTTAGCTCCCTCATCATTCAAGGCCTTGGCAGAAAAAAGCAGCTTCCCGCTTAAGGACTTCGCTTCATACCCTTCCCCTTTCTCAAGTGAGTCTGTCCGATAGCCGTGTCTGCGGCTCGCTATCCAGCAAAGTCGGTTCCAAAGGCACGTTCTAAAGCGTATATGAAGTGGCTCTACAGAATGTAGAAAGATACTTAAGTACGCTGCAGCTAAATGAGCGCAGTAGGCGCTTTTCCCTTTTTTAGCGCAGCTGCAAAAGGCGTCTAAGATCTCCCCCGTATCGCTGATCTGCAAAAAAGGCCAATAGGATTTAGCTTTAGTGGCAATCTCTACCTGATACGTCCCTTCAGAAAAGGTAAGCGACTTCATCGCCCCTTCATCCAAGAGCGTTCTAGCCAGTTTTAGATCTTCTTCACGGAAAGGGATCTCTTTCATTCCTTAAAAAACCCTGCAATAATTACAAAATGATACAAGGATACGCTCTTTGCACCCTCTGTATCAAGCCCAATCCCTACCAATAACAAAAAAGCCTTTTCCTTGGGTAGAGCATTCTTTCTCAAAATTTGACTTTAAAGAATAGAAATCCAATCGACAATTTTTCATAAACCACATACCATCACAGCTGTTTTGGTAATGTTGGGCCTTTACACTAGGTAAAGACCCACCCGAAATAGTTCGTTCTTTAGCCCACGCGGGCTCTTCCCCCTCTTGCGTGAACGTCAATAACAACGACTTCGACAACGACAACATCGGCGTTAGGGGTCTGCGGAAATCCTGTTACATTCTCTACTGAACCTTAATTTTCATTCGCTCTCAAGCAGGCTAGGCAAAAGAACTCATGTTGGCCTTAGCTTACTACAAAGGATGATTAGAAGAGTTAGTGCTAATGGATCCAAACCCCGCTACGCCCTAAAAATGAATATTCGACGATGTTTCGATCGGTAGACCATGCTATTCTTAAGCGCCGTTGCAGAAATACATCAAAGACTTCAGCGTGCTAAAAATTACAGATATGATCATTGACAGTTTTAATCTTAAACCAGATCAAAAGGAGGCCGTTGGCATCCCTCTCGGCAATGTGACTTCACAGCTTTTTGCAAACGTTTACCTTCACGAACTCGATGACTTCGTCAAACAAGTGTTAAAAGAAAAATATTATCTGCGCTACTCTGATGACTTCCTCATTTTGGGAAGAGACAAAGCCCACCTGGAATCCTTGATTATCACCATTCAAGACTTTCTCACCAAGAATCTAAAGTTGGAATTACATCCAAGAAAATTGATCATCAGAAGTTTAAATCAGGGTATTGACTTTGTAGGCTATGTTCTTTTTGAAAAGTATGTCCTTGTACGGACTCGCTCTAAACAGCGGATGAAGAGGTGGTTAAAAGTCGCCTACGAAGACTATCTAATAGGAAAAAGTGATGCCGCCTCAATGGATCAAAAGCTGCAGTCTTACCTAGGGATGATTTCTCAAGCTAATGAGTACACCCTTGCGCAGGGCCTCAAAAATGCCTACTGGGTGAGATCTCAAAAAAAAACACCGGCTTCGCCGGTGTCCTAAAAATCAAAAATCAAAAATCAATGTCCTGATACAAGTGCCAAGTATTCAAGGACCAAGTGCCCTGAACTTCCGCAGCCCCCCAACGCCGATCTCGCCGCCGGCCAAGCCGAAGCTGCGGATGACGTGCACGCAAACGGGGCCGGAGCCCACACCCAAAATCCAATCTTCAGGCGTTTTTTTGTTAGTACGCGTATAGCTTCCAGGGTCTTGAGAAACTCGACTATATGCGCTTTCCCTACCGTTTGAAAGAATACGCCTCAGAACAATAACTGTAAGTACTACCAATGGATCAGGAAATTCCTCTTCAAGTCCCTTAGCTTTTAAAAGAGCCTTTTGATTTAAGGTTGATTTGTTGCGACTATCTGTAATTACCGTATTTGATATAGCTACCCTTCGCTCTTTCTCTATAGGACTGCTTTGAAGAACTGTCCTATATGAAGGATCCCCATATGCAATTCTAGCTGAAAAAATCCCAGCTTGAACCGCAGCTTGGCTCAGTACATCAAGTTTCTCGATCGACCAGCCTGCCGGAATTGTTACAATCACCGCCTTACCATCTTCTGAAAGCTCAGCAAGCAGACCTGCATGGCGTAAAAAGCTCACATGATCTTTCAGGGATTTTATTGACTCAGGCTCAGGTTGCTTATATTCGAGAAGAGCAAGTTTCAGCCTTGCAGTTGGGTTGCTGTCTAAGTGCGTGATATTCAGATTTTGCTCCAAATAAAGCTTTTCAAACCCTCGATATAAAATTGGACATATCTCTCGTTGCGACGATTCACTTTTTAGCAAAGTGTTTATTCCTTTAGTCATCAGAGAAAAGTTTGCCCAATCTTGAAGAGTAAAATAGGTGGCAATTTTCTGAACAAGCTCCGTTGATATCGAACGATCCCCTGTTAACGATAGAGGTGCGGTAGCTGTTGTCGCTGTAACTGCACTTCCTAGCGCTTCGATTTGTTCAGCTGCAACTTCGCCTACGCGTGACGCTATAGAAAAGGTTTCCTCTGTCGCTGAGCTCAATGTTCCCCATCCGAACGCTTGCCCTACATGCTCAATTCCATTAAATAAAGAATTCATCCCATCACTATAATTTAGTAAATATTTAATATATTGTAAAATAAATATTCAATTAAAATCAATACCAATGTACATGCCACTAATACATGAGAAACAAAGCACGACCGGTGAAATGTCAGCACTCAATATGAATGCAAGAAACTAATAATAAGTATAATACGAACACTATATACACGAAAAGCGAGTAAACGATAACATAAAAAGCGAGTAGATAAACACACGAAAAGCGAGTAAATTATCTTTATGAAGACTCCTATAGCGTTATCAGAGGCATTAGGTAGAACCTACGAAATTGTAAAGGACGTAGGATGTCCCATCATCCGCTCTGAACAACTGCGCAGAGCAGACAGAGAGCTCCTAATCCGAACAAAGTGGCTCTTTGAGATCATTAAAGGTTGGTATCTTTTCAAAAAGCCAGATGCCCCTTTAGGGGAATCTGTACTTTGGTATGCACATTTCTGGGATTTTTTGCGTATTTACCTTCATCACCATCTAGGAGATCTCTACTGCCTCTCGGCGAAGTGTTCTTTAGATTTGCATACAAAAAATCCAACAATTCCAAATCAAGTAATCGTCATAGGTTCTAAAAATAGAAGCTCTCCTCAAGAGCTCCCCTTTCAGACATCTGTCTTGATTTACGCGGATCCTTCCCATAT
Source organism: uncultured Chlamydiae bacterium (assembly GCA_903824495.1). Lineage (GTDB taxonomy): Bacteria > Chlamydiota > Chlamydiia > Chlamydiales > Rhabdochlamydiaceae > CAIJXB01. The sequence goes on along the minus strand of CAIJXB010000035.1, from coordinate 154,545 downwards.
TCCCGAAGAACGAACCGAAATCAATGGTCTTTGGTCTATGAGACTCCCTTATGCTCTTTGCAAAGTTGCCTCTACTTATTTTCAGAAAAACCCGAAAGAAGCAGAAATTGCGCTCCGCCTCATCACCAATCATGTAGAAATTCTAGAGATCCTTTTAAAATACAATTTCAAAACAGCTGCGGGAAGACTTGTAGGAGCCTATCGGTTTCTTGGAAATACAGAAATGGCCGAGCATCTTAAACAAGAGCTTTTAGAGTTTGGGTGGAAAGTCGAAGAAGAAAATCCTTTCTTGCAATCTAAGCCTCTTATTTCTTCGAACTCCCCCCTTTCTTCTCCCTATAAAGCTCGAATTCTTTCTCTTTGGAGTGAGTTTCGCCCCAAAGTTCTTGCGCATTTCTCCGAAGATCCTGGAGTAACACAATCTATTGAAAAATACCTTCATCATCTTGAAGAAATGTATGTTCAAGATGCTTATAATTCTCTTTCTATAGAAGGGTACCAAGTGGATGAAGAGCTCATTAATCGTGTACAAAATCTCAAGTGGAACCCTGATCTTTATCCAGAAGATGCTCAAACAAAAAACGCTCTTGCTGCGAGGGGGTATTATGAAGCATTTTTGGAAGTAAAAAAAACGCTAAAAATTCTCTCTCAAGGGGAAAATGCGGGAGATGTAATAAAGGGCCATTTAAGAAAATGGATACAAGCTCTTTTTGTCCCTTCAGTAAGATCTGGACTTATCCCTGCATTTGACCTAGTTGGATATAGAAAATCGGCCGTGTACATCAGAGGCTCACGCCATATACCTTTCCCTAAAGAGGCTCTCATCGAAGCCATGGATACGTTTTTTGAATGTCTCAAGCAAGAAAAAAGTGCTGCAGTAAGAGCTATTTTGGGACACTATATTTTTGTATTTATTCACCCCTACATGGATGGAAATGGCAGGATCGGCAGGTTTCTTATGAACACCATGTTTGCATCAGGTGGTTATCCTTGGACAATCATCCGAGTGAAAAATAGCTCACAATATATAAATGCACTAGAAATAGCGGGTACATCTGGAGATATAGAACCCTTCGTCAAATTCATTATCCAAGAAATGCAAAATGGAAATAGCTAAAGACTCAAAGACTCAGGAACAGAAAAGGGATTTCTAGCTCTTCCCTAGTCAATCCCCCATGGGCTCCATAGAAATGCTGCTCAAACTTATGTTTTTCATACCACCAGATGGCTTCTCCACCATAGGGTAAAATGGCAAGGTTCCCTACCCTTTCTAAAAAACGGGGTGAAACATGGCTTCCAAAGAGCCCTTCTGAAATGAGGTCCGAAACCTTCCACACCTCGGCTTTGCCTTGAAGGGCATCTGTGAGATAGGCAAACGCCTCATTAAGCGATTCTTCCTTTATATGAAGAAAATAATCGCGACAAGACCCTGCCGGCGTGAGTAAATCCCCACTTTTGTTCTTTTTTAAAAAAGAAGCAAGAGCTGGACACTCTTTATTCAGATAAAAGGTCTTTTTGGGATCCACTGGAGCCATTCCATGGTCTGCTGTGACCATGATCGCTACTTTTTTATCTGTTTTTAAGGAAGTTGCACCCACCATGAACTCTTCCAAAAGATCTAAGGTAGACAAAATTTCGCCTTCGAGCTCTTTAGCATCTACTCCTTTACGGTGTCCTACCGAGTCAATGTCTGCAAAATAAAAAAGAGCGTAAGTCTTTTGATCTTTAGAACCACTTGTTAAAAGCTCTTTTATATCGGCAAGGCCCTGCTTTAATGTCTGGTAGGAGGTGAGGTGCGAACCTCTGCCCATTCTTTGAGAATAGGCAGAGCTAGAGATTCCAACATGTTGAAAAAGATAAGAAGTGATCCCTTCCTCATGCATTTTATGATAAGTCGTTTCAAAAGGGAAAAATTCAGCAACCGGAACGCCGCTTGTAAGGAGCGCCTCTGCAACCTTATCGCCCGCGTAAGAAAATAGAAGGGGCGCTATGATCTTGTCGACCATAGGTTCATAATGGAACCATTCATAAATCCCTGTCTCTCCCACTTCAAGTCCTGTATGAATCGTTGTTACTTGGGCAGCTGTAGTAGAAGGAAATTGAGCTGTTAACTTAGAAACAACACCATTTTCTAAAAACCGGCGACAAAAAGGATGGCTCATATGGCGCTCAAAGAATCTCCACGCAAATCCATCTAAGAAAAATAAAAGGGCCGTGTCATAAGGATCGGAAGAAGAAAAGCAGCTGCTTGGCAGTCCCAATTCCTTGTTCTTTCCTGTAAGAAGAGCGCTTATTGCATTAGGGATTCTTGAAAAGCAAAAAGAGTCATAAAGAGGCTTTGCAAATTTTTTAGAAAACTGAGCATTACCTATAGCTTGTATGGACTCTTCGTTGATCACGGCTTTTCTCCTCTGCTTTCCTGGAATATATAGAGAGGAAATTTTATTTGCAAATTGCAGAAAAGTTTATACGTTGTATTAATTCTACCTTTGTGAAAAACTCCCTGGGATTTTATCTAGAACGGTGTTTTAAACAAAAAAGGGAGACCCCTCTATGATCATTAATAGCGCAAATCGTTTGTGCTCTTCCTTGACTAATACCGTCTTAAAACAAGCTCCCTTGCAAAGGTTCTCTTCCTATATATGCCATGTTGTTATCTTAGAAAGTAAAAATCGTTGCCAAAAAGATCCCTGTCGTTGCGAGACCTCTGCTAATTCAATTGGGCAAGATCCTTTTCTTTGCCAGCAAATAACCGCACTAAAAGTCGACTCTCTTCTATCTCAGGACACTGCTTCACACAGACTCTTTATCTTAGACGATATGAAGGACTGTCCCAAAAAAAGCTGTCACTGCAAGACCTCTGCTAATTCAATTGGGCAAGATCCCTTTCTTTGTCAACAAATCAGGAAAGTCAACCCTCTATACCAAAACCTTCACTTCGCCATTCATAAATCGTTCGGTCCTAAGGCGTAAAAAAGATTCCAAGAAAGAATTGAAAAAAAATTGACACCCAGATAAGAATTAGACTTTCTAAGTACGTTACCTAACAACCAAGGGGAATATGATGGCAAAAACAAAAGACATCAAGAAAGAAGACAAGAAAAAGCCTCAAAAGACATTGAAAGAAAAAAGACTTGAGAAGCAAGAAAAGAAAAAGAAGTAGTTTCCTGCTTTCTTATTTTTCATAAAAACCCGAATGCAAAACATTCGGGTTTTTCTTTGCAATTTATTTTTTGTTTTATAGTATCCGCTTCATATCTTGTTAAATCTCACGGAGCGGCTGTATGACTCGCAAGTCTTTGCGTCTATTTTCACTAGCTATGATCAACTTAGCAGCTGTCGGCGCTGTAAAAAACTGGCCAGTGACTGCTGAGTTTGGATTTTCTTCAGTCTTTTATTTGTTACTCGCCGCTGTCATCTTTCTTCTTCCTGTATCTCTCATTGCTGCAGAACTTGCAACCGGGTGGCCTCATGCTGGAGGCGTTTTTGTGTGGGTAAAAGAGGCGTTTGGTCACCGTACAGGTTTTTTAGCGATTTGGCTTCTTTGGGTAGAAAATGTTCTATGGTACCCAACGATCTTGTCTTTCATTGCAGCAACGGCAGCTTATCTATTCGATCCTCTTTTAGCCGAAAACAAGGTGTTTCTTTTTTCCTCAATGCTGATCCTTTTTTGGATTTTAACGTTTGCCAACTGTTTTGGGATAAAGACATCAAGCCGCATCAGCACCATCGGTGTTATTTTTGGAACTTTTATTGCAGGAACAACCATTATAGTACTCGGAATTTCTTGGTTTTTTAGCGGAAGGCCTTTGCAAATCGATTTTACTTTGAGCTCTGCACTTCCAAGTTTATCATCGCCTGAAGAACTTGTTTTCTTTACTGGGGTTATTTTGACTCTCTGTGGCCTTGAGATGTCTGCAATTTATGCAAAGGATGTAGAAAACCCTCAAAAAAACTATCCAAAAGCAATTGCACTTTCTGTTCTTTTGATCGTAGGGCTTTCTTTACTTGGAGTTCTCTCAATTGCTTCTGTCATCCCACAAAAAGAGATCAGCCTTATAGCAGGATCACTGCAGGCTTTTTCGTACTTTGTAAAAGCATATGGACTTGAGTGGATGATCCCTTATATGGCAGGACTGATGACAATCGGAGCGATTGGATCTTTGAGCACTTGGATCATTGGTCCTTGTAAAGGCCTTTTAGAAGCAGCTCGCAGTGGAGATCTCCCTCCCTTTTTTAGAAGACACAATAGATTTGGATCTCCTACTTCTGCTCTTTTGATCCAGGCAATCACTGTCTCAATCCTTTCACTCCTGTTTCTTTTTACACCCTCTGTTAACAATGCTTACTTTATGATCTCTGTCATTGTCGCGCAGCTTTATCTCATCATGTATATTTTGATGTTTGCAGCCGGCATCAAGCTGCGTTATACAAAAGCAGATGTTCCTAGAAGTTATAAAGTCCCTGGGGGAAAATTCGGCATCTGGATTTTAGGAGGGCTTGGAATTATTGCAAGTCTTCTTACGTTCTTAGTGGGTTTTTTCCCGCCAGCGCAGCTGACATTTAACTCCCCCACTTTTTACGTATCCTTCCTCGTGATAGGCATCACTATTGTCTGTTTGATGCCCTGGATTATTTCTTTATTCAAAAAAGAGAGCTGGAAACATCCGCTCTCCCATGAAAAAAAATAATCTATTTACTTATTATAAAAGCCACATTGTGGCTAAAAACAAGTAGATCGTTGTCGTAATCACATCAGATATCGTGAGAACAACAGGACCTGATGCAACCTTTGGATCTAAACGATTCAAATGTAAAAAAAGAGGAATAGAAGACCCGATCACTGCAGATAAAATAACAGAGATCACAATCCCTACAGCAATCGTTAAGGAAGTGATCATTTCACAGCCCCAAAATATAGAAAGGGCGCCGACAAGCACTCCACTTGTGATCGACATCAAAATCGCTGTGCGGATCTCTGAAAACATACGAGCCCAAATCCTGTGCCAGGAAATATTTTGTTTTCTCAAAATATGAAAGCTTTGTGTCATCGATTGCATTGAAATCGATTCACTTAAAGAAAGAACAAGCGGGATGAACATTGCTAAAATAAGAACTTTTCCAAGAACGAGCTTAAAGATATGAGAAACAATAGCACAGGCAATCCCTCCTATCATGTTACATAAAATCCAAGGCATTCTCTTTTTGTAACTCTTCCATGGAGATTTATAAACTCCTTCTTCAAAATTCATACCCAAAAGCTGAAAGACATCTTGGTTTCTTTGCTCTTTGATCACATCGATGTTTTCCTCCAAATAAAGCTGCATGTCAACAACACCTTTGATTCTGTGCTGCTTATCTACAACTGGAAGGGCCAAAAGGCGTCTATTGGATAGCTCTTCAATAGCCTGCTGGATATTTTGATCTTCCTCCAAACAGAACACTACCTTCTCCATCACTTCTTTGATTTTCGTCTTAGGGTCCGCTAAAAGAAGACCTCTTGCCGAAACAATTCCTTGTAGTTTCTGATCTTCATCTACGACGTAGAAGTAAATAATTTTTCCATCACACGGCTTTTGTCTAAGCATATCTACGGCTTCTTTGATCGTATGATTTTCATCTACAAGAGCCGCAGCTGGGTGCATGTGATCTTTTACTAAAACCTTCGATTCTTTTTTTGCCATAATATATACCCTCTTTTTGAAAAACCGCACCGTGATAAAGCATTTTCCTTTTTTTTAGCAATCACTTATCATCTTTCCTTAAGATATGCAGGAGCTACAGTGAGCGAGAAAAAAAAGCCAACTTCTTGGGAAGGTGTGAGCCAGTGGTACGACCAGGCGGTCGGAAAAACAGGTCATTACTACCACGAAAAGATTATTTTACCTAAAATTCTTTCTTTACTCGAAATAAAAAAGGATTCGACAGGCTCGCTGCTAGACCTTGCCTGTGGCCAAGGGATCTTGTCTCGCCACCTACCAGCGTCCTTAGAGTACTTAGGGGTAGACATTTCTCCCTCTTTAATAGCTTCTGCTAAAGAGCAAAATCTTTGTAAAAAAACTCACTCTTTTCTTGTGAGCGACATCACTAAACCTCTGCCTCCTCTACAAAAAACCTTCCAGTTTTGTACCATCGTACTCGCTATCCAAAATTTGGAAAATCCTTTAGGGGCCTTAAAAAATGCTTTTGGGTATTTGGAAAGTGGAGGAAAACTCCTCATTGTCATGAACCACCCCTGCTTTAGGATCCCCAGACAATCGAGCTGGGGCTTTGATATGGAGAAAAAAGTGCAGTATCGCCGTATCGATAAGTACTTTAGCTCTTTAAAAATCCCGATCAGCTCCCATCCAAGCAAAGGATCTGCCTCTGCCGAAACCCTTTCTTTCCACCACCCTCTATCACAGTGGACCCTTTGGCTGAAAGAAGCGGGGTTTGTTATAGAGAGTATAGAAGAATGGTGTTCTGATAAAAAAAGTGAGGGTGGACGCGCTAAAATGGAAGATATTGGCCGTAAAGAGTTCCCTCTTTTCATGACCTTTGCTGCAAAAAAGCTCTAAGAAAGATCCTTTAGTCGGCTCTCCTTGGTCTCTTCTGCCTCTTTTTTTCTTCTTTGACGGCGCACTTCCGCCTCTTTATAGCGTCTTTTTTCAATCGGCGTCTCTGGTATGACATGAGGCACTTCGATCGGATTTCTTTCTTCATCCACTGCCACAAAAGTGAAGTAGGCAGATAAAATATGCCTAAGTCCTTGTGTATGAAAATTTTCAGCCATTACTTTGACACCGATTTCCATAGAACTTTTCCAGCTTTTATTGATAGAAGCTCGAAAAAGGAGAACATCCCCTCTTTTAGCTGGGGCTAAAAAATGCATGGAATCGACACTAACAGTTACACAAGTGCATTCGCTATGTCTTTCTGCCACAACAAGAGCAATCCGGTCTAAGGTAGACATAATAAGCCCTCCAAATACCGTTCCGTATGAATTTAAGTCATTTGGAAAAACTTTATAGGCATGGTCATGCACAGCTGATTCACTTACTTTCTTTCCTTTTAATTCTCTTGTCATATAAAAACCAAACCAGTTTATAAACATCAATAATTTCATTATACAAATAATTACTATTTTAATAACACGGCAAAATAAGCAAAAATCCCTTGCAGATTTCCTAGATCTAATGCTATTTTGGTGGATTGACACCTCTTCTTAGAAAAAGGCAGCTCTTATGTGTGGAATCTTCGGTTATGTCGGCCCCAAAAACCCCGTCCAAGTTTGTATCCAAGGACTTACTTTTCTCGAGTACCGAGGGTATGACTCCTCCGGCATCGTCGGAGTCCATGAACAGCAGCTCCTTTTTTGTAAAGAAGCCGGGAAAATCTGCAATTTAGAAAAAGCAGTCTCCCAGCTAAAAAAGCTCCGCAATGCCGTAGCCCATACACGCTGGGCCACCCACGGGAAACCCACGAAGGAAAATGCCCATCCCCACTTTGATGAAAATCACCACGTGGCTGTTGTGCATAATGGAATCATCGAAAACCACTCTGCCCTAAGACATCTTTTACAAGAAAGAGGGATCAAATTCCACTCGGATACCGACTCGGAAATCATCGCGCAACTCATTGCCACCCACTACGAGGGAAATCTGATGGCTGCTGTACAAAAAACCCTGCCATTACTGCGTGGTTTTTGGGCAATTGCAGTCGTCCATAAAGACCATCCAGATCTCATCATCGCAGCCGCTAAAGAAAACCCCCTAGCAATCGGGATCAGTTCGAGCGGAGAAGAAGTTTATCTCTCTTCTGATGTTAATGCGTTTGATCAGCCAAACCTTGATATTTTCTTCTTATCCAGCCATGAAGTTGCCGAAATCTCTCCAAAAGGGGTCTTGGTATTTGATGCTGCTCACTCTCCTGTGACAAAAACAACTGAAAAACTCTCATTAGAAAACAAAACTCTTTGTAAAAACGGCTTTGCTCACTTCATGCTTAAAGAGATCTTTGAACAGCCCGATACAATTCGACAAGCGATGCATGACAGATTCAAAGAAGATCTTGGGATTGCAGTCTTTGAAGAGCTAAAAAACTCTTCCTTGGACCTTTCCAGCGTCGAAAGAGTTTTGATTTTAGCTTGCGGTACTTCTTGGCATGCAGGATGCATTGCTGCAAATTTGATCGAAGAAAAAGCCAGAATTCCAGCGCAAGCAGAAATCGCTTCTGAATTTCGCTATAAAAATTCTGTGATCTCTCCTAATACGCTCGTTATTGCAATTAGCCAATCGGGTGAGACCTTTGATACAATTGCTGCTGTTCGAGAAATTAAAGCAAAAGGAGCTAAAGTACTTGCAATCTGCAACGCAAAAAATGCCACACTAACACGTGATGCCGATGCTTGTCTTTTTATCAAAGCAGGACCTGAGATCAGCGTCTGCTCTACTAAAGCCTTTACAAGTCAATTGACAGTTCTTTCCCTTTTTGCTCTTTATATGGGACGCCTTAGAGGCATGGATCAAAGCCAAGGCACAGAGTTTTTAAAACAGCTCCAAGAAATCCCCCTTCAAGTAGAGTTCATCTTAAGAAGTACAGAAGAGATCCAGAAGATGGCAACCAAGTATGCAAAATACAAAAACTTTTTCTTCCTTGGAAGGAACTACATGTTCCCCACTTGCTTAGAAGGAGCTTTAAAATTAAAAGAGATCAGCTATCTCAACGCTGTTGGATATCCAGCTGGAGAAATGAAGCATGGGCCTATTGCGCTTGTCGATGAAAATCTTGCGGTTGTTGGTCTTTGTGGCAACACAAAAACATTAGACAAGCTTCTTTCTAATCTCATGGAAGTCAAAGCAAGAGGAGCTCCAATACTAGCTTTTGCACCCATTGGAACCCCTGAAATTGACAAGATTGCAGATGACGTATTTTGGCTGCCTCATACATCCGATGAATTTGCCTCCATTACCTATTCCATTGCAACCCAGATGCTCGCTTACTACATAGCGCTCAGTCACGGTGCTGAAATCGATCAGCCAAGGAATCTTGCTAAATCCGTAACGGTTGAGTGAGTTAATCACTCACCTTTCAACCGTAATGATTTTATCGTATTCGCTTACGTATCTTGATAAAGAAATCGAGGCTAGCGTTTCAAAACAAGGAAGTTTATCTTGGGCAAACCTCGTCCTTGCAAAACCATGATAGCGATAGATCGCAAGTTCAAACCAATCTCCAATAGCTCCATCTCCCCTGACACAAGGTGTGCAGTGAGAATACATAAAACGAAAAAGTGCAACTCTATCTTTTAGATCTTTTACATCTTGCTCAGAAGTCCAAGACACAGCTTCTTTAAAGATTTTCGAAATTTCTACAAGGGTGTCATCTATCAAAAACGTATCCTGATGCATGATTGCAGTAGGACTTTGAAGAATATTTTTTATTGGATCGTTTACGCCGTCTGGATCAAAAGAGCTTAGATATCTGGACATGCCATATAGTTTACCACTCACCTCAGCTCGCAGCGTGCAGAGCGCTATATTACTTTTTAATTTTCCTTCGAAACGCATAAGAAAGTCTGATGAAGCAACATTTAAGCTTACGCCTTGATAGATTTTAGGAGCCTCTTTTTTTAGTCTCTTCATAAGATCATAGTCTGCCGCGATATCGCAGTAGCTTTTCTTAGTGTTTAAAAGCCTTTGTAGATTTGCTTCGCTTGCATCTAGAGTGCGCTCCCACAGATCAGGAATATCTAAAATTTCCACTTCAAACTTAACTTTTCGATCAAGAACCGTTTCCTCTTTTACACTCTTTTTTATATGAAAACCTCTTGGGGTTCTATTCATTTCAGATAAAATCTCCTTCAACTGGTTCATAAAAACAGTGTTATATTCCTCATAATGAAAAGCAAGTGGTGTCGATGAGAAATAAAGAGACAGGTCCTTATCCGTTCGTGGTCTCCCAAACAAGTGAGCATCCTCATCTCCGAAGTCTTCGGCAATCCGTCTTCGCTCCCCTTGAAACAGTCGCATCACATCAAAAAAAATCGCAGTCAGATCTTTACCACAGCTTACTTCCAATTGAATCTGATGAATGCCAGCTTCAATCGCTGCTTCTGCGCGCTGTAAATACTCTTGTTGGCTTCCTGGATAAGGAAACCCTTTGTTATCCAAATAATTAGATAGTGAGCTCATTTATTCTCCTTTTTTTGCAAAAAGGATACATAAAAACAAAATTGAAGTCGATTTACAAAATTTTGTTTAACGTCAAATAAATCAAACTAAAAAAATTGCAGAAAAAAGGTATAACTCATACTATCTGGTCTCATCTATCTTCTTGATATGGCGGCGTTTTAGTGAAATCCCAAGAACGAAAAAACAAAGAGGACAAAGCCCTTAAAAAGACCCTTTTGCGCTATGAAGGAAAGCGGATCTCTTTGTTTTCGGTGGTATTTACATGGGAAGATGGATCTGAATCAACTCGTGAAATTGTTAAACACCCAGGAGCTGTTGCTATTCTTCCCATCGATAAAGACGGGAATTTGATCTTCATTAAGCAGTGGAGAATCGCTACTGAGGAAATCTTACTTGAAATTCCAGCGGGTACTTTAGAACCCCCAGAGCCTCCTAAGGATTGCGCTATAAGAGAGCTGCAAGAAGAAGTTGGATTTAAACCTCGCAGCTTGATCCCTCTTGGAGGATTTTTTACAGCTCCAGGATTTTGCAATGAGTTCATCCATTTTTTTCTAGCGCAAGATCTTGAAATAAGCCACTTAAAGGCGGAAGACACCGACGGAATTGACATTGTGGTCGTTTCTTTAGAAGAAGCTCTTAGATGGGCTTCAAACGGAAAAATTCGCGATGGTAAAACTCTTTCAGCTCTACTACTCTATCAACTTTGGCGCTCTCACTTAAAAAGGTAATCGACTCATGTTCCTGAAAAAACTTTTCCTCTCCTTACTTGCCCTTCTTTGCGCGTTCCTACTTTGTATCGCATTCCTCCCTTGGTTTATCTCGACAGCAACGGGAAAAGATCTTTTTCTTTCTTTTGTGAATAAAAAGACGGGAGAAATGGTTAAAGTAGAAAAATTGTCAGTGAGCTGGAGTGGACCTCAAGTCGCACGAGGACTTACCTTTGAGACGTCTAATCATCAGCTGCAGTTTTCTTCAGAAAAAATCTCTTGCTCTTCTTCCTTGTGGAACCTCTTGCTTACCTCTAAAAAACTAAAGGTAAACCTCCCTTCAAACTCCCATCTTCCCCTTTTTACGATTCCATCAATTGGACAGGCAGAAATACTCAAGGGAAAAATCTCTGTCTTATCAGCGGGGACTCCGATTGTTTTTGATCTTGCAGAGTGCCACTTAATAGCTGATAAAGCTCTTGATAAAGCGTCTATTCACGTGAAGGGAGAAACTCTTCAAAATAAGATCAAGGGCACTATCCTTGTCGATGCAACTGCTCTTCCATCCTCAATAGACAGCAAAGTTTTCTTAAAGAACTTTCCGATCGATGGAGTCGATCAAATCCTCTCACTTTCATCCCCTGAATACCACAATGTTTTAATAGAAGCAATCGGCCCTTCACTCGATTTAGAAGGCTCTTTTGTTTTTTCTAAGGAATCTTACACTTCGTCCTTAGATGTAAAATCAGAAAAACTCGAAGCTCACATCCAAACAGAGCTAAAAGAAAAAGAATTATCCCTTCTATCCCCTGCCTCTTTAAAGATCTCGCTCTCACCCCTTTTACAAAAGAGATTCTTGCAAGGTTCTCTAGTCTCAAATGATCCCCTCTCTTGTGTGGTGGGACTTAAAAGCCTTAGAGTTCCCGAAGGAGATCAAGGTCTTCTTGTAAAACAAGCTTCTTTTCAAGGCACCATAGACATTACCTCCTATCAAATCTCAGCGTTAGCTCTTAGATGTAGTGGAAGCTTTTCTTCCTCTGATCTTTCAAAGGAGGCCTTAGCAAACCTAAACATCCAAATGGGAAGCAAAGACGCAACCGCTATTGCTACAGCTCAGATGTCCCTCAAAAACCTTTTCACCTCGAAGGATCTCTTGGCTTCTTTTGAGCTTGGCAAAACCCCCACTTCTTTTGTAGAAACGTTGTCAGGTTCTTCTTTATCTAAAATAGTCGGAAACTCTATTCAAGGGAAACTTACCCTTCAAGGTCCCATAGAAAACATCCGACTTACAGCTGAGATTGCCTCCCCTTTACTTCAAATGGAAAAAGCAACTTTTATCTTAAGCAAAAACGCTCTATCGCTTCTTGAGCCTTTTAAAATGCACTGTCTTGCAAAACCGGATAGCCTTGGATCTTTCATACAAAATAAAAACATCGTTTTAGGAAAAGAGACGCAGGTATCAGCCCTTTTCTCTCAGATTGAGATTTTAGGTTTTCCCTCTGTAAAAGATTTGAAAATAGATGCTTTAATAACTACCACCCCTTTGAATTTTTCCAAGCTCTTTTCCTTAAACTCCTACAACATAGAAAACGTTTCTCTAAATCTAAAGGCAGCCTCTTTATCAAGCATCTCTTTAGATCTTAAAAGTGACAGGTTTAAAGTGGCGTGCAATGGAAAGGCTGATCTTATAACCCAAACAATTTCTTGGGATAAACCTGCTGCAGTCTACTATCTTCTCTCTAACCAAGAACTTGACTCCTTCTATAAAGGAAGTAGTGGCCCCACTCTTGTAGAAAAAACTCCTATTCATCTAGAGATCGATCCTGGCAGTGTCTCTTTAAAGAATCTTTCTTTAAACATAAGTGGCCATTTGCGTGCAAAAGAGCTTCTTTTAAAAAGCATACCCCCAGCTCCTCAAATCAGTCTTCAAAACCTGGAAGCCTCTTTTCAATTTTCAGGGGAAAAAGACACTTTGGACTTTGCTCTTTCTTCCAAAGCCCTTACCGGCACACTTGCCTGTCAAGGTAGCATCAAACAGATAAGCTCTTCAGATCTTGTTTTAAAAGCAAATTTGGATCTTCAAAAATTCCCGGTAGCGCTCATCGACACACTGGCAAGTTCTTCCATGATGCCCTTCATCGGAGAGTCGATTGACTTAAAGCTTGCCATTGATAAAAAAAACAAAGAGCAAACTCTTTGGATCGATGGCAAAAGTCCTCTTTTAAAAGTATCCGGCGGTGTCACTTTAGATTCTAAAGGACTCTTTTTAACAAGTGACTCCTCTGCTGTGATGATCGAGTTTCTTCTTACGCAAGCTGCGTATGAAAAACTCATCTCCAGCTCTTTTGCCTTAGATAAAAATGCTCTTTTTAAAGCTTCCCTTACAAAACTTCACATCCCTTTCCTTGAATCTGAGACAAAAAGAAAATCTCTTGATTTTTCCCATCTATTGCTCAGTCTTCAAGCTGAAAACGATTTAATCTCTTTTGTCTATAAGGGAACAAAAAAACCTTTAAGCTTTATAAATACAAAACTATCCCTTCAAAAGAAGGATGAAAAGACCCCTCTTTCCCTGTCGCTTGATACGAGCGCCGACGCGGACCAAAAAGGATCTTTGCATCTTGATGCGCAGTGTAAAAAGCTCTTGAATGAGCAAGGACGTTTTGAGCTCTCTCATATGGAATCAGACATCATCGTCTCCTTCCAAAAGTTTCCATCCGCTATTTTCGACATCTTAGTTCCTTCTAAAAACAAAACTGTTTCCTCCCTTTTGGGACCTTCTTTTGATATGACACTCAAAAGCTCTTTGCAAAATGCAACAGGTCCTCTTGCCGTCAATTTGCGCTCGCAAAACATCAAACTTTCTATCGAAGGGGCTCTTACCTCTGGGATCTTAACCCTTAGAGAAAATGTAGTAGCAGAAGTAGCTTTAACACCAGACACTTCTAAGGCATTTTTACAAGAGGTAAATCCTCTTTCTATCTCTTCAATTTCCTCTGTAGCCCCCCTTTCCATCGAAGTTGTCGCGAAAGACTTTTCTCTGCCCCTTTCTCCCTTTTCTTTAAATCGCATCCAAGCGCCAAGGATCCGCATCCTACTTGGAAAAGTCTTATGTCAAAATGAAGGCAACATCAACTTAATGCTCGGACTTTTAAAGTCAAAACAAGCAGGACAAAATAGCCGCTTAGAGCTTTGGTTTGCGCCGATTGATCTCAGCATAGAGCAGGGCGTTTTAAATCTAGAAAGAACAGAAGTGCTAGTTGCAAGCACCTACGACATTGCTCTTTGGGGACGTATCGATCTACCAGGAAACCGCGTCAATATGGTTTTAGGGCTCACAGCCCCTTGTCTGAATGCCGCCTTTAACATCCGAGATCTTCCTTCTGATTACGTCATGCACATCCCATTAACCGGAACACTTGATCACGTAGAGCTGAATAAAACTGTCGCCACTTCTAAAATTGTAGCGCTCACGCTATGGCAAAGTAAAAGCGTAGCAGGCCCCGCTGCAGGAGTCGGAGGAGCTCTTGTTGGAGGCCTACTCAACAAGGTGTTAGCGCCTCCTGGTAATGAAAGTTCTACTCCTAAGGCAAAGAAGCCTTATCCCTGGGAAAAATAAAAAAAATTGTATGTTTTCAAAAACAAGAAGACAGTCCATAATCACGCCCTTTTTTAGAGACTTTAAAAAAACAAAGGAAATCGTGCATTATGTCCTCAGTAACTGAACTTCAAAGAACTTCTAGTGAGATGATTTCTCCATACTCAAAAACACACAATAAAACATCCGCTCTAGATCAAAAGGTAAACGATATACCAGGAAGTAAGATTCCATGCGCTGCTCTTTTAGCCCCTTGTTTAGAAAACTATCTAAAGGGCAAAGTTTCCAAAGCTGTCATTGCTGATGCAGCAAATCATCTACAAGACACATTGATTCCAACTGACAAGGAACATTCTACTATTCAAGGAAAACTTTTGAATTGGAAGGGTCTTACTGACGATAATTTTGAATCCAGAAACAGACTGCACGCGGCAATCATCCACTGCATAAATTCAAAAGAGTTCAAAAACACGCCAGCTCATCAACTAAGCGTTCCTAATCACAGCGACAAATAGAATTTAGCACATTCAACTCATTCCAAAGAGAACTTAATGACACTTGCTTTAACGCTCCTACCTTCGGTCTATTGTTTTGTGGCAGCTTCCTATAACAATCCGAATGCTCTTCTTCACTCTAGAATGCGGCGCATCTGGAATGCCTTTCAAGATCCTGGAGGAACGATTCGCAATAAATTTTTCCTTCCTCTTGCAAAGACCCCCCTTCCAGAAAGACTACAAAAGAACTTAGAAAAAGACCAAGAATGCTATAGAAGCTTTTGGGACCATAATGAACCTCTTAATCCTCTTCTTTCTTCCCATGCAGCAATCCGTGAGACGTTCACTCAAAGACAAGAGTCTATAGAAATCACCGTGAATGGGAAGCTGCTTGAAGTGGGATACACTGTCATTGAATCGAGATCTCTTTTAGACCACACTCAAAACCTTGTAGTGCTCTTAGGTAACTTATCAACTCTTGACAACACGATCATGTACCAGTATCCCTTCTTGGAGTTTTATGCAAAAAAAGTAAAAGAAGATCCCTACATTGCTTCTTTTCGTATGATCTGCATAAGTCAGTATGCCACAAAACTAGATGGCAATCGATACATGGCAGAAACCATAGATGAATCCGGCCAAATCCTTACTGAGATATTAAAAGTAATTACTAAAGAAAAAGGTCCTATTGCACAGGTCGTAGCAAACTCCATTGGCTCTATTATTCTAGCTGCAAGCCTAAAATTCGCAAAAAAAGAAGGTGCACTTCCTCTTAACCTTTGTTTTGATAGAGGACTTGCTTCTGTCAAACATAGAAGCAAGCTTTATGGAATTTTTGGAAGGTGTTTACTCCCGCTTTTAAGAGTGTACGGATGGTATATAAGCTCTGGAAGACTCATTAACGAGCATCTTTCAACTCGGCTGAATCAAAGTGTTGATATTGTCGAGGTTGTAGCAGACCATATATTTCCTGGAAGGTGCAGCTTGGTAAAAAGTCGGCATTTAGAAAAACAAATTCCAGGAATGAAAAAATTCTCTTTTGACTTCCCAAACCAAGTCCATACAAATGTAGGACATCATTTTCTGCACACTGGAACTCTATCTGGTCACTACCTTGTTCCGAGAAATGACCAGCTACTCGCAAATGATGAAACCATAGCAGACATGATTATGAAAAGGATGTTCGTTTAAGCGATTGTCACATCTTTACAAAGATAAACATCTTGGATGGCATTGAGAAGCTCAATGCCTTCTTTCATAGGCTTTTGAAACGCTTTTCTGCCACTAATAAGGCCCATTCCGCCGGCTCTTTTATTAATGACAGCAGTTTCTACAGCCTGAGCAAGATCGTTTTCTCCAGAAGGCCCGCCTGAATTGATAAGTCCCATGCGTCCCATATAGTTGTTAATCACTTGGTAGCGAGTTAAATCAATCGGATGAGGAGAAGAAAGCTGAGAGTACATGGCTTCTGTTTGCTTACCAAACTGCAGCGTCTTAAACCCTCCATTGTTTGTTGGGAGCTTTTGTTTAATGATGTCAGCTTCAATTGTGACACCTAGGTGATTGGCTTGCCCTGTTAAATCAGCCGCTTCGTGGTAGTCTGCGCTTGCTGTTTTAAAGGCTGAATTTCTTAAGTAGCACCATAAAATAGTTGCCATGCCAAGCTCATGGGCCTGCGCAAAAGCTCTACTTACTTCAATGATCTGTCTATCACTTTCAGGAGATCCAAAATAGATAGTAGCACCGACTGCTGCGCAGCCCATCTCAAAAGCCTGCTCCACGTCAGCAAACATAATTTGATCGTATTTGTTAGGGAAAGAGAGTAGTTCATTGTGGTTCAGTTTTAATACGAAGGGAATTTTGTGTGCATATTTGCGAGCAACAGATCCTAAAACACCAAGTGTTGTTGCAACGCCATTGCAGCCACCTTCAATGGCAAGCTTAATGATATTTTCTGAATCAAAGTACTCGGGGTTTTTTGCAAACGAAGCTCCTGCAGAATGTTCTATCCCCTGATCTACAGGAAGAAGAGAAAGGTAGCCACTTCCACCAAGCCTTCCATGATTAAAAAGGCGCTGCAAATTGCAAAGCACGCGGATATTGCGATCTGAATGTGAAAAAATACGATCCACAAAATCAGGTCCTGGGATATGAAGTTTCTCTTTAGGAACAGTTTTGCACACGTGAGTGAGCAAACTTTGAGATTTGTCTTTGAGAAGCTTTTCAATGGTTGCAAGAGACACTTTTATACCCCCTAAAGTATGGTAAATTCCTTAAGAGAGTAATCAAAAGACTCTCTTTTTTTAAAGCTTTATTAAGCAGATGCTAAAAGCATTTTTCCCATTTTCTGATACGAGATTCCAAATTGTTCAAAAGGGGATTCTTCTGAAACAAATCCCAAATGAGAGTAAAAATCTCTCATCTCTTCTACTGCTAACACATAAAGATGAGAAATTCCCTTATGGATCAAAAAATCTTCCATCGTAGATAGCATCTGCCGACTAAAAGGTTGACCTCTATATTCTTCACTTAATGCTAAGTGAAAGATCTTTCCCTCTGTTTGCGATTGAGGATGGCATACAACACCTCCAACGAGCTGTTTTTTTTCCAAAGCGATCAAATGGAAACACTCTTTTTCCTCGCCAGAGATTTCAAATCCTGGTGGTAGCCCCTTTGGCTTTTCAACCATCTCCCAACGGAGCATAAGCTCATCTCGATAATACGGATCAGATAAAGTGATGAATTTGAACTTCATAACTATCCCTCCCTTTTTCTTCACTATCGCTTTTTCCTTCTTTTTCGCAAATACGGAATCTTACCTTATTAAAAAAATCACTAACCCCCTCAAAATAAGACAATAACGCACATTAGATCGCATCTCTATCCACATAGATACTTTTTTAATCATTTTCATGGTATAATTAGAGTGTAAAGCTCACGGAGGGAAGTATGTATACAGAAGCATCTCCTCTAGTCCCTAAAACAGTCATCAGTACTGCTGAATACAGCACATCTGGCACGGAAGGCACTGTATACCTCGGAACCAATATTGGAAACGTCGCAAACCGCTCTTTAGGGCTCATCCGCACCTTATTTTCAAGCTTACCAACCGCTCTTACTACTTTGAATGGTATGGGATTCATTGCACTTGGATCCGTTTACATAGGAACAGGGGTAACCTGGGTCCGCCGTGACGCTTCAAACGAATTTAAAAGAGCAGAAGCTATTTCAAAACAGGCGCAGCTCGCATTAATCCCTGACTCCAAAAAAGCATTTGTGCATGGCAGATGGTGGATCGCATCCGCTGGTCTTGCCAACTGCGCAGCTTATGTAGCCGCTGGAGTTGCCTTCGTAGCTATTGGAACACTTATCTTAGCTGGAAAAGGATTTGCTGAAGTCCTGAAAGTGGCAGTGATCCTGACTGGAGCCATCTATGTAGGGCGAGGACTCTTTATGTTGGTCAGAGCTGTCCCAAACTACCACTACACTCATGGGCTTCATAGCGAGCTTAAATCCTCTAATATAGATAGTTCCCAAGAACTTATTAAACTCTTCGATAAATATGCTGTCCTTGGTGAAACGGACAAATACACAGGAAAGACAAGAGAGGAACTAGAGGATTTGGAAGGTGAAGCCTTAACCAACTACTTAAAAGACCTAGATAAGTCCCTTTACGTAGCAGAATACCAAGCCGGGCTTGGTATCTGTATTGCTACTGCAATGTTAATCGGAGGCGCTGTTTCTGTTGCTGCAGCTGCTACGACAGGTGGAGCTTCTACAGCCTTGACCTTTACGTCATTTGCGATCTTTGCAGCTTCTGAAACCGCCTTCATTCCTTATGACCATGATTCTTGTAGAGATTGGCTCGTAAACAACTCTCGACTAAAGTCGAAAGCTTTATGGTACACAGGTAGTGCCCACATTAGGCCGGCTTACTTCGGCCCTTATAACATCGGCAGATGTTATAATCCTGGCAAGATTTCGACTGGCATTGCAGTCGGCGTGCGCCCGGAGACCACAGCTAAAACACCTAAATTGATGTTTTTCACGTTGTCCTAAGCTTAAGCAATCAGCGCAAGTGCAGGAGGTATAGGCAGGATTCACGCGAACTACTTCCATCCCGACGTTTTCTGCTTTGTAAAAGATCATTTCCTGCAATTGACGAAATGGCCATCGATGGAGTCTGCTACGAATACGCTTACTTCCTCGAATGCTATCTCGAATATCAGTTAGATCTTCTAACACAATACAGCTGGCACCTGCTCGACTTGCTTCAGTAATAATTGCTTTGCTTACTTCATGGTTAACGTGTTTGACATATCTCGACTCTTTACCGGAGGCTTTACAAAGCGCTTTTCTTGCGCTTTGTGAGCCGTTGGACTGTAGTCGTTTACGTCTGGCAAGAAAACGATCTCTTCGATCACGTAGTGCTTCGCCGCCAAAAATCTTGCCTGTACTTGTGGCAGCTAAATTGTTTTCACCTACATCTACCCCCATGACGATTTTCCTCTCAACCTTAGGAACATCAGGTAGCTCTAGGACTAAATTAAAATACCATTCTCCCTTTCGACAAACCAGTTCACCTTCTTTAGGTTTACCATTCAAAAATAGTTCTTTTTGACGCTCTCCCATTACAAAATCTACCTTCATGCGTCCTGAAAGAGTGTAAAGGGATAACTGACCTGTTTTTGTAAAAGAATAGGTCCTTTTGTCAAAATGGACAGATCCCTTTCTAAAAGACAGTTCTTGTACTGGTTTATCTTTGTTTATTCTGCCCAGAAGAGCTTGAGATTTGTAGGCTTTGCATACGGAATAGATTGCATTACAAACCATTTGGGATCCAAGAGAGCTTTTATTTCTTGTTTCCTTATAGACCAAGTGGTGCAAATCTACTCTATTCCAACAACGATTTTCTATCACATAGGGAACCATTTCATTGCAGGCCTCGCTAAAAGCATTTTGCAAAGACAAAGCTTGAGTCATCTGGTCAGGCACGAGAATTAATTTCAGAGGGATTGTTCTCATCATCTTCTGCCACCAATATGCCTTTCCACAGTGTTTTTTCATCTCTAAAAATGGGAGATCTAAATCTTGGATGTAATTCTAATAGAGACTGTGTTATTTCTCAAATAAACTTTACAACTATAAAAGGAGAGCGACATTTCCTCCCGCGACTGAAGTCGCAGGTTTCCATGTCGTCGATTCTATGAATAGAATCTGCCCTTATAACGCAGAAAAAGAGCAAGCTTGGATTAATGGATCTCAGCTACCATCGACTGAGCCGCAAGATAGCCGCTAGACCAAGCATTTTGAAAGTTAAATCCACCTGTTACCCCATCAATATCTAAAAGTTCGCCGGCAAAATAAAGACCTGGAACTTTTTTACTTTGAAATGTTTTAGGGTCTACTTCTTTTAAGGATACTCCGCCGCATGTCACAAATTCCTCTTTATTTGTACTTTTACCAATCACGCTCAGCTCTGTATGTGTGAGCATGTGCGTGAGCTGCAAAATAGCTTCTTTAGACACTTTTGACCAAGGAAGTTCAGGCAGATCTGGTGACACTTGCGTAAGCAGAGCTTTCCAAAAGTTCTTAGATAAAGAAAACAAAGGAGTTAGAAACAGTTTCTTAGACGCTGATTTTTTTCTCTCCTGAAAAAGAGCTTCTTGCACCTCTTGTTTAGAGAGCTGCACCCAATTAATGATTACTTTTGCTTCATACTTTAGATCAAAAAGCCATCTGGCAGCAAAAGCGGATAGTTTTAAAACAGCAGGTCCGCTAAGCCCCCAATGTGTGATTAAAACAGGACCTTTCGTTTCTTTATTAAAACCTTCAAGAGTTACTGAAGCCGCGGCTGCTACAGAGCCGCTATACGCTTTGATCCAGTCTTCTTTGACTTCAAACGTAAATAAAGAAGGAATACCGGGCTCGATCAAATGACCAAGGTTTTCGGCCAAGAAATACGACCTTTGAACGCCTCCTGTTGCTAGGAGCACCTTTTTAGAAGTAATTATCTCCCCACTTCTTAAAGTAATGGAAAAAAGACCATTTTCTTGAGATAACGCTGTTACCTCACTTTCCAAAGAAAGTACCACCCCTTGTTTTTCTAAAAGATTTAAAAGGCAATCGATGATCGTTTGGGACTTATCAGTAGTAGGAAACATTCTTCCATCTTTTTCCGTCTTTAATACGACCCCGTGCTCAGTGAGCCAGTCGATCATGTCTTTGGGCTGGAAACGGGAAAAGGCATTTCGCAGAAAGTCTCTACCTCTTGGGTAATGTTCTATTAAAAGCGAGGGATCAAAACAGTTATGAGTAACATTGCACCGCCCTCCCCCTGAAATCTTCACCTTGGCTAGAGGTTGTCTTGTCTTTTCTAAGATCCTGATTTTTAAAGAGGGATTTAATTCAGAGGCAATCGCTGCAGAGAAACAACCGGCAGCTCCGGCTCCTATAATGACGATGTCTTGTGTATTCATAAAAAAACTCTTTGTTGCTAAAGAGTTTATAATAAAAAACAAAAGAAAATAAAGACAAAAAAAATCGAGTGGGCCCTGAACCCACTCGATTCTGAGAACAAAAAATTCTAAGTTCTGGTCGTAAATTACTTACGAGCAGAAGCTCTTTTTGTTCTTCTTTTAGAAGCAACTTTACGAACTTTTTTAGAAGTTCTTTTTTTCGCTGTAGATTTTCTAGCAGCTTTACGAGCTGTTTTTTTAGAAGCTCTTTTCTTAGCCATGATAATTCTCCTTAGTTTCGAAATAGCAGAGAAGGTTAAACAATTCAATATTCTCTACAATTCTCAATATATAACAACTCGATTATTATTTAAAACATTTTTTTAATAATAACCAAAACAAATTCAGCCTATTACGGACTAAATCCCTCTCACAGGGCATCTAGAACAGGTTTTGATGGGGTAAAAAAATAAATAAAAAAAATTATAAACAGGGATTTTAATTCCCTGTTTATATGAAAAAAATGAACTAACAAACGATTTTTTCTGAAAATTTAGAACGAAATCTGCCAAAAGTTTCATCTTTCTTGGCTTTTAACTTCTCAATTAGAGGGTTCTTTGTAACCCCTTTGAATCTTATTCTTTTTGATTTTGTATACATATTACTACCTTTATAACCCTATCGATCATGGTCTTTATTTATTTAGGGTTGTAGTTTTGAATATACACAAAAGAAAATAACAGACAAAACAAAAGTTTGTTTAAACAAAGAAAAAGACCTAAACTATTAAACGTTTAGGCCTTTTTAAAAGACTATTTTGTAGAAATTTCGATTTTTTCGATTTTATCATTCTGTCTTATTTGCTGAACAACATCAAATCCTTCGATGGTTTGGCCAAAAACAGTATACTCCCCATCCAAAAAAGACACCTTATCTAAGGTGATGTAAAACTGGCTACCGCTAGAACGCTTACCTGGATTCACTGCATCAGGTAATCTCGCCCACGCTAGAGCTCCTGTTTCATGAGGCATGCCGATTTCTGAAGGTACTGTGTAGCCGGGGCCTCCAGCACCTGTACCTTGAGGATCTCCACCTTGAATAACAAAACTAGGGACAACCCTATGGAATGTCAAACCGTCGTAAAAATGCCCTTCGGCAAGTTGCATGAAGTTTGTAACGGAAAGAGGGGCTTTATCATTAAAAAGCTGACAAACGATTTTCCCTTTTGACGTATATAAGGTCGCGTAATAGGCTTTATCCTTTTCAAAAGCAAAGGACTGGGTGGGTTCTGTGAATTTCATGTCTTGGGCTGCTCCATATGCGCTAGTGCAAAGAATAAGGCTGGCACCTAAAGCCATACAGGCTCTTGTTATTTTAGATCCGAGGTTCATACCGTACTCCATAAAAATTAAGAGATCTCTTTTATAACCACCCTACCTTGTGTAGAGGGATAAAGGAATACGTTAAGAAAAACAGAAAATTAAAGCAAGGAGCAAAAAAACAAGACTTTCCGAGAAACAGAACAATTAAGCTTGAAAAGAGCTGTAATTTTAACTTATATGAAAATAAAAGACTTAATTAAACAAGAAACGGAACAAATATGATAAAACGAACTATTTTCTCTTTAGCAATAATAACGGCTCTCTTTTTTACCATGAGCCCTGAAGGATCCGCTTTAGAACACTCAAGACTTTCAAAACAAGCTACGTTAACAGAAAAACCTCAACTCCTGCTCTACTACACCCCTTGGTGTCCCTATTCACAAAAAGTGCTAAACTACCTCACTCAAATCAAAAAAACAGTCCCCATGAAAAACATTCAAAACGACACCAGAGGCAAAGAAGAACTAAAGAAGATTGGTGGGAAGTCGCAAGTGCCGTGTTTAGTGATCAATGGCAAAGCGATGTATGAATCAGCAGACATCATCAGATGGCTTTCTCAAAATCAAGCATTTCTAGATTAAATCTCAGTAAAAAGCGTCTAGGGAATCTCACCTAGACGCTAAAGAGTTGCTTTCAAAAGGCCTTATTTATTGCAAGAACCGCATCCACCATCTTTCTTAGGGTGTTGCCAAGAGTTCTTATCGTGTTCTTTTTTATGTTGATCCGCATTAGGATTAGAAGGTTGTTGTGGGTTTTTTTTGTCTTCGTAGCCTTTATTATGTTGGGGCTTCATATAACATTCTCCTTGGTTGTTTTGGGAAAGGATCAAAAACCAATCCCTTATAACCGTGATTATATAATTAAACTAATAACTTAACAAACCTTCTAATTTCTCTACGATCACAAACAACTAATTACAAAAGGAATAAAAAAGATTAATAGGCCATTTTATCTACTTGCGCTTTGCCAGCCAAAAGGATATGGTTCAATTTGTCTTTTTTCACTTTAAGAGGGGTTTGCCATGGCTATGTTATCGTCCCAAAAAACACGAAGAGTGCTCAGCGTCTTTATCCTAGCCATGCTGAACGTATCAATCATGCTAAGTCTAAGAACCCTTCCCATCGTGGCTCAGCTCGGACTCACTAGCCTCTTTTTCTTTGTCATTGTGGGGGTTTTCTTCCTTCTCCCCTGCGCTTTAGTTTCTGCAGAACTTGCAACAGGCTGGCCAAAATCCGGAGGCATTTACATTTGGGTTAGAGAAGCATTAGGAGATAGGCTCGGATTTTTTAGCATCTGGATGCAGTGGGTACACAACGTTGCTTGGTATCCTGTAATCCTCTCTTTCATTGCAGCAACACTTGCTCACATCACCTGTCCCCCTCTTGCAGAAAACAAATTCTACATCTTAAGCGTTATTCTTATCAGCTTTTGGGGAATGACCCTTTTAAATTATACAGGGATTAAAATTTCTACAAAGGCAAGCTCTTTTGGCGTAATCTTGGGAACCATTTTACCTGGTCTTTTCATCATAGGTCTTGGAGCTTTTTGGATTTTTTCTGATCGGCCTAAAGCTTTAAACTTTTCTACGCAAACTCTTGTGCCAGATCTGACCTCTATGAATAACCTTGTTTTCCTTGCTGGTCTTTTTCTTGCTTTTTCAGGACTTGAAGTTTCGGCATCACTCGCCGGAGAAGTAAAAAACCCTCAAAAAAACTATCCACGGGCTATCTCGCTTGCAGCCTTCACTACTTTTTTTATCTTGATCTTAGGAGCTCTAGCAATTGCTTGCATTCTTCCTGCAAATGAGATCAGCTTAGTTGCAGGTCTTATGGAAGCTCTTGAAAAATTTCTTCCTGCTTTTGGGCTGTCTTCCTTGCAACCTATCTTGGGGGGCCTTTTGATCATCGGAGCGCTTGCTGAAGTGAATTCTTGGCTCATTTCACCTGTTAAAGGACTACATGCTACTTCTGTGTATGGCAATCTCCCTCCTGTTTTCCAAAAACTGAACTCTCACGGAACGCCGACTTCCCTCTTGTTTTTTCAAGCTATCATTGTCTCCTTTGCATCGCTTGTTTTTCTATTCATGCCAAATGTCAGCAGCGGCTTTTGGATTTTGACAGTTTTAAGTGCTCAAAGTTATTTAATCATGTACATCATGATGTTCACCTCCGCCATTCGTCTTAGATACAGCAAGCCTCATGTGCCAAGAGTCTATAAAATACCATTTCCTCATAAAGGGATCTGGCTGGTATCTTTGATGGGTATGGCGGCATCTGTTTTTGCAATAGTGATCGGATTTGTTCCTCCGGCCCATTTAGAAACAGGAAGCCCCCTCTTTTATAAAATGTTTTTGGGCGTGGGATTATTTATTATGTGTATCATCCCCTTAGTGCTCTATCAACTCAAAAAACCTTCATGGTATCTTCCTGGAAAATCTCATGAAGAAAGCAACTATGAACTATGACAAAAAAACCTCTTTCAGAAGAGCTGAGACCCTCTCAGCTCTCCCAGTTTTTCGGACAGTCCCACCTTCTTCTTAAGAAGGGACTACTATCCTCTACTATAGAAAATAGAAATCCCCTTTCTTTACTTCTTTGGGGCCCTCCCGGATGTGGAAAAACATCACTTGCCAGCATCTACATCAAATCGTTTCAAGCAGAAGTGTTTTATCTTCATCCTGCCTCGCAAGGAATCCCCGATCTAAAAAAATGGATCGCGGATCTTGAAAAGATGCCACTTCTCTACACAAAAAACATTCTTTTCATCGATGAAATTCACAGACTCAATAAAGCGCAGCAAGACGCTCTTTTACCCTATTTAGAAAAAGGAACTTTTTCTTTAGTGGGAGCAACGACTGAAAATCCCTCTTTCCATCTAACGGGAGCTCTTCTTTCTCGCATCCGCGTTTTAGCTCTTAATCCTCTTGATGAAAAAGCGCTTGAGCAAATTTTAGATAAAGCCTTGCTTCATATTGACCTTAAGCTGACGGACGAAACAAAAAAGCATTTTGTTAAGGAGGCAAAAGGAGATGCACGGCATCTTTTAAACAATGTGGAAAGTCTTCGTTTTGTTTCTTCTAAAGAGCCGGTTGGGCTTGAAGAAATTGAGTCGCTTCTCTCTACAAAACAACCTCTTTATGATGCTACAGGTGAGCAGCACTACAATCTCATCTCAGCTCTTCATAAAGCAATTAGAGGCTCAGATCCCGATGCTGCCCTTTATTGGGTTACCCGAATGCTTAAAGGAGGAGAAGATCCCCACTTCATCGCAAGAAGACTTTTAAGAACAGCTGTTGAAGATATTGGACTTGCAGACCCTCAGGCTCAGCAAGTAGCGCTTAACGCATGGCAAACGTATGAAAGACTAGGATCTCCAGAAGGAGATCTAGCGCTCGCTGAAGTTGCAATTTTTCTAGCACTATCGCCTAAAAGCAATGCCTCGTATAGCGCTTTTAGCGCAGCAAAAGAGCTTGCAACACAAACTTCCCACCTACCACCTCCAAATGTGATCTTAAATGCTCCCACCTCTCTTATGAAAAACATGGGGTATGGGCAAGGGTACCAATATGATCACGACACTCCAGAAGGTTTTTCAGGACAAAATTACTTTCCTGATGGAATGGAAAGACCCTCGCTCTACGCCCCCAAAGAAAGGGGGCATGAGCGCGAAATGAAAAAACGAAAAGACTACTTTGAAAACCTACGAGAAAAGCTCAATAAAAAAAGGTGATTTGTTCCCCTAGCGTAAGCTAAAGGTCCCACACCCCATCGCCTTTACAATAAAGAAAGGTTCTAGGTGCGAGCAAATCACCCTTTTGAAGCAGTATCCGAGGAGATGATCCCTCTTCCGCCTCACCCTTTATTATACCATAAAGTTTATTTTATAATCAAAAATCAACAAAATAATCGCATCTTATTGGCCGTTAATGATTTAAAAGCCATCCCTAACAACATTTTCATCTACCACCTTTTTCAATCAGTCAAAATAAGCAAAATTAAAATTTTACTTATTTATAGCCGTTGAAAAACAACCAACTATTCAATTAACTTAAACAGAATTATCGTGTATAATAATTACAATCTTCACTCAAAAAAGGACTCTAAATGTCAACCCCATCAGCCTTCAATTCAAAAATATTATACTACGTCGATTATAACGGCGCTGTTTGGAGAGATGTAGAAAGTGGCCCTTGTCCCCGTCTTATAAGGATGATCAAAAGCCTTTGGCGCGATTACAACATATTTCATGTTGAAGCAGCTCTAAAAAGGGCTCTCCCCTCTCTTGAAAAAGCCTACGTCTCTAGTATAGTGGCTAAAAAATGTGGAATTACCAACGATCAGTACCGCTCTCTTGTATCGATGTCAAAGCTTTTCAGCACAGGCAACACTGATCAGAAAGTCGATTTTGCAAATTTTTTAAAAGACATTCGAGGAAATAAGAAATTCAATAAAAACATCAAGACTCTAATGAACAAGACAAAGAGCCTTAGCACTATTTCTCATAAGGTGCTTGAAGAGGTAAGCGCATTTTCCCATAAGACGAGCATGGAAGCTGAACTTGTGCGCGTTGCTGCAAAAGCTGATGCAGTACTTGATAGCTACCTCACTGACTCGGTCATTTTCACTGAAGATATGTTAACTCTTAAAGATGTGAAGACTCTTGAGAGCTCTTCTAAAATGAAACCCTTTTTAGACCAAATAGCGCAGTATCAGGATCTCAAAGACTCTTCAATCTATGAAATTTATAAGGCTGTGACAAACACTAGTAAGTTTATCGACACGACACTATCCCTAGCTGAAAAGCAAGACCCTAGTAAACCAGGAACCTTTATTGTCCACGACCAAGAAACCATGAGCGCTTTCCGAAACTCTCCGATCCCCTCATTTGTCATATTCATCTTTAAAAACATCTTTAAAACCAACATTGGACACATCTCTGTAGGTTTTAAAGATGAAAACGGCCAAGATTTGGAAGCTCACATGTGGGGACCTTCTGTTGGAAAATTTGCTCTGTCCCGCCGCTCTCTTGGAAATCGATGTTTTAAAACAATCAGACTCCATTCCCATCTACTCGTTGATGAAAGAAAAATGAAAATGCTCTATGGAGACAATTGGGAAAAGTTGTTAGATACCAAATATGAAGCGATTTCTCGTTCCTATTTTAAAACAAATCCCGAACTTAAAAAGCTATACAATCCTAGGCTCAAACAGATCCTTGCTGGTATTGGATACCGCTTCTCATTTTCCAAACAATCCTGGGAAGAAAGATGTGAATTTCCTAAAAACAACAGGGTGATCTGTTCTGAATTTGCCATTTTATCATCCTTGCAGTGTCTAAAAAAACTCAATGAGGAGATCAAAAACGACTGGGAACTTTTAGACTCAACCGAAGAGGCTCCTAAGGTTAATCCTCCTGTCAGAGAAAATCGCCGCCTAAACCGCGTTATTCCTCATGAAATTGTAAGTAAGGCCATCAATGACGGACTCGCTACTGAGATGCCACAGGCTCATTGTATTCGGCAGATGATTAGGTGCAATGAAAAAGGTTTGATGTTTTAAAGAAAAAGAAAAGGTGGTCTGTTTTCTCATATTCAGAGGACCTTAAACGCTCTATAGATCGTTTCAACTGTCCGAGCTCCTTAAGAGCTTTGAGTATTATGAGAACCTTAAAGCCCGATCCTGGTCATTTAGATGACTCGAGGGAAAATAGACCTTAAGCAAACCACCTTTAAGTGGAACCTCGATCTAGAACACTAAATCTACGGCTCCACCTTCATTATAACATTTAATTTAATTTTGGTTATAAAAAACGCAAAATAGTTATAATCAACTTATAATCAGACAATAACAGGCTCTACCCATTTACCATGGGAGCGAATGAGGTCAATGAGACGCTCATCCGCCTTATCAAAATCGATGTTTTTCTCTACACATTGCTTACCAACATAGAGATCTATTTTCCCAGGTCTAGACCCTACATAGCCAAAATCGGCATCGGCCATCTCTCCGGGACCATTGACAATACAGCCCATGATCGCAATACGGACACCTGGAAGATGAGAAGTGCGCTCTCTTATCCTTTTAGACACACTCTGAAGATCAAAAAGAGTTCTTCCGCATCCTGGACAGGATATAAACTCGGTTTTTGTTGTCCTTTTGCGCGCTGCTTGCATGATGGCAAAGCTTAAGTTCTTCTTGTCTAAGTAAGATCCTTTGACATCAAGGCAGATCCCGTCAAATAGACCATCGATGAGAAGCGATCCACATTCTGCAGAAGCTTCGATGACCACATCTTCCCAAGAAAGATCCTTTCCTTCAAAATGTAAAATCACAGGAATTGTTATGTTGTTACTGCGCAAAAACTCAAAAAACCTTCTCCCCTCATGAGCAAAAGATCCTTTGTTACAAGAAAAAAGAAAAAAAGAAGGAGTGGATGTAAGAGCTATTTCCAAAGTGGAGGGTGTGATCCTTGTGAACGGCTCTTCTTCAGCGTCTTCTATCCAAATCAGATCGGGTTTGAGATCTGATTCTTTGGAAAGATCAAGCTGAGAAAATTCTTCTTTAGACATTTTAATAAGAACAGACCCTTTAGGATGCAGAGGAGAAGCAATAACCGAAGGGGATTTTGAAATGGAGGTGATGTTTCGTTTGGTTTCAACAAATGGAGTATTTTTTTGTGTGAGTTTTTTCTCTGCCCAGGAAACGATCCTTTGACAAGGATCGATCTCTGCCCAAGGATCTTCTGTCAAAGATACGCGGATGGTATCTCCGATGCCATCGAAAAGAAGAGACCCTATTCCCATAGCAGACTTAATGCGGCCATCTTCCCCTTCACCTGCTTCAGTAACACCTAAGTGAAGTGGATAGTCCCAGTTTAGCTCAAACATTTTAGCAGAAAGAAGTCTATACGCCTCTATCATCACTAAAGGGTTACTTGCCTTCATGGAAAACACAAAGTCATGGTAGTTGTTTTTACGGCAAATCCTTGCAAATTCAAGAGCAGACTCAAGCATTCCATGAGGCGTATCGCCGTAGCGGTTCATAATGCGGTCAGATAAAGAGCCGTGGTTCGTTCCAATGCGAAGAGCTTTGTTTAAAAGCTTGCACTTTTCTACAAGAGGCGTAAACGTCTCTTCTATTTTAATCAACTCCTGAGCGTAGGAATGATCATCGTAATCTTTTTGAATAAATAGAGCTCTTTTATCGGCAAAGTTGCCGGGATTGATGCGGATCTTATCAACAAACTCTACAGCCTTCATCGCAGCAGGAGGATAAAAATGGATGTCTGCAACAAGGGGCATGTTGCACCCTTTTTGGATGAGGGCAGACTTGATCGCTTCGCAGCTTTCAGCTTCCTTGATCCCCTGCACGGTCAGCCTTGCTATCTCACATCCAGCTTGCTCTAGCTTTAAAACTTGAAGGACTGTAGCTTCTACGTCTCGAGTATTAGAAGTTGTCATAGACTGGATCCGGACAGGGTTACTGCCTCCAATTCCGACGGAGCCTACCTTGACTTCTCTAGTTTTTCGTCTTCTACTTTCAAAAATCTCTTCGCAATAATGCATCATTAGAACCCTTATATTGGGAGGCAGGATACTCTAAAAGTAGATAAAAAAGCAAAAAAAGTTGATTTCTCCCTGTTAATCTCCTACACTTTACAGCTATTCAATCTTTAATCTTTAAGGAAACTGTATGACATCGAAAAAAAAGAAGGGCCCTTGGGTTGTATTTGCAGCCATCTTCCTCGCCTTTATTGTAGGCAATTTAACGGGCACAGAATCTAAAATTTTCGGGATTACCTACTACTCTATTTTTGACCTTGTCGGAACTTTATTCATTAGAGCCCTTACCCTGGTCGTCGTCCCTCTCGTCTTGTCTTCGATCGTCACGGGCGTCGCAAGAGTCGGAAGCGATAAATCCTTCAAGTCAATCAGTATAAAAACATTATGTTTTTATGTGGCAACCACTCTTTCTGCCGTTTTGATCGGTCTTTTCTGTGTCCAGATCTTTGAGCCGGGAAATTCTGAGGCTCTCAGGACCTCTTTAACCTCTCAAAATCTTCCCTCGGTTGATCACGTATTGGCTTCAAAAGAAGCCATGGGAATTACCCCCCTTATTTTAAGCATTGTTCCTTTCAATATTTTAGATGCTCTTGCTAAGGGAGAAATGCTAGCTCTTATCTTCTTTGGTCTTATTTTTGGCTACTGCCTTTCTAAAGTAAAAGGGGAAGGTCCAGAAACCCTTAAAAACGCCTTTCAAGGTCTTTTTCAGGTGATGATCCGTATTACACAGCTGCTCATGAAATGCCTACCTCTCGGAGTCTTCTGCCTGATCGCTAAGGTAGCCGCCTCTACAGGGTTTGGATCGCTCTCTTCCCTTGCTCTTTTCTTTATTACTGTACTGCTCGGCCTTCTTATCTTTAGTTTGGTTGTCGTACCTTTATTCCTTAAATATATTGGAAAAGTAAGCCCCAGCAGACACTTTAAAGCCGTAGGGCCTGCTCTACTCACGGCCTTTTCAACAAGCTCCTCTTCCGCCACTCTTCCTATTACCATGGACTGTGTAGAAAAAAGAGCCGGGGTCTCTAACAGGATCTGCAGCCTCGTGATTCCTCTAGGAAATTCACTGAACATGTCAGGATCTGCTTTATACGAGTGCGTAGGAGCTCTCTTTGTTGCTCAAGCCTATGGGCTTGATCTGACCATTTCTGCTCAGATCGTCTTTGTACTTTTGGCTCTTTTGACCTCCATGGGCGTTGCTGGTATTCCATCTGCAAGTCTTGTGGCGATTGTCGTTATTTTAAAGGCATTTGGTCTTCCAGCTGAAGGGATCGGTCTTTTCTTAGCAGTGGATCGAATTTTAGATATGTGCCGCACAACTGTGAACGTACTAAGCGATACCTGCTGCGCCGTTTTAGTTGCAAAATCAGAAGGTGAAACAGGCATTTTAACGAAGCAAGATTTCGACAGCCTCTAATATAACATTCATTTTGGAGAATTTTTTAATATGGAACGTACTCTCGCTAAAGATCTTTTAGGTCAAACAGGAAAAACTGTTCAAGTCCGCGGATGGCTAAATAATGTAAGATCCCTTGGGAAAGTCCATTTCTTAATTCTTCGAGATCGCTCGGGTTTTATACAAATCGTCATCCAAGAAAAAGAAGAGTTTCAAAAGATTGCTCATTTGCAACCTGGATCTATCTTGATTATTGAAGGCGACGTTGTCTCTTCTAGTTCTGAGCTGAAATGTGAAATCACAAATCCAAAATTGAGTGTGGAAGTTTCGATTGAAGAGCCTCCAATGATCGAATACTACAAACCTAAAATCCCAAGTGATCTAGAATTTATCTTAGATCACAGGCCCTTAGCGCTGCGCAATCGAGAGATTGCTGCTATTTTTAGAATACAAGCAGCGCTTGCCCATGCGTATAGACTCTTTATGGTTGGGCAAGTTGAAGCTGTTGAATACTTTGCGCCAAATATGATTGGAGCTTCTTCTGAGGGTGGATCTGAATTTTTCTCTGTCGACTACTTTGGACATACGGCAACACTTGCTCAAAGCAGCCAGCTCTACAAGCAGATCATGGTGGGGGTTAATGAGCGCGTATTCGCACTCATGCCATTTTTTAGAGCAGAACCGTCTCACACAACTAGACATTTGACAGAAGGTAAGCAGTTTGAGTTCGAAATGGGCTTTTTTAAACACTGGCACGAGATTCTCGATGTCCAAGAAAACTGCATTAAATTCATTGTCGAGTATTTACACACGCACAACCAAACTGATATTGACACTTTAGGAGGCACAATTGTCAGCGCTCCTAAAAATGTCCCCTTCCCGCGTCTAACATTTAAAGAAGCACAAGAGCTCTATTTTAAACGGACAGGTATTGATGAAAGAAATGAACCTGATCTAAGTCCTGCGGCAGAAAAAGAGCTTTGTAAATACGCGCAAGAAACCTGTGGAACAGATCTCATTTTTATTACCGACTGGAAAACGTGCAAACGCCCTTTTTACGCGTATCCAAAAGAAAATGATCCAGAACTTACCAATACATTCGATCTTTTGTGTGCAGGCACTGAAATCACATCGGGCGGTCAAAGACGCCACACATATCCTTCAATGCTTGAAGGTCTCAAAATCAAAGAAATGGACCCCAAACACTTTGAAGACTATTTGAGCATTTTTAGATTTGGAATGCCTCCGCATGGTGGATTTGGAATGGGACTCGAGCGTCTTACCATGACCCTTTTAAAACTTAAAAACATCAGAGAGACTTCCCTGTTCCCGTCAGATCCGAAAAGAATTGCAGGCCAGCGGATTAAAGCGCGCATTTTCTTTGGAGGAGAGAACATCCGAGGTGAAATCATCCGTCTTCTCAAAGATAAAGACATGGAATATAAACATCTTGTTCACGAAGCAACGCCTACTTCTGAAGATTCAGCAAGAGTGCGCGGCACAAAACTTGAAGAAGGTGTAAAATCGATCTTACTAAAAGGGAAAAATAGCAAGAAAAACTACCAGTTCAATATCCCCTCCCATTTAAAGCTCGATATGAAAGCTGTTGCAGAAGCAGTAGGAGAGAAATGTGAATTTGAAGATCCTGCCGTCATCGAAGAAAGGTTTGGCCTCATCATCGGTGGAGTCCCTCCCTTTGGAACCCTTTTAAATCTGGAAACATTTTTCGATGAAGAAATCAAGAAAGGCGCTCAAGTGGCATTCAATTGCGGCCTGCGCACTGAATCGATTGTAATGAATACAAAAGATTTGATTCAGCTCGTAGATCCAAAATGGGGATGCTTCACAAAAATCTAGATCTCACGTATACCTTGTATCTGGACTTTGAAAGGGGCTTTGATGAACATATTTTTGTTTGGATTTAAAAAGTGTGGTAAAACCTACTTTGGACTGAAAGTGGCGCAAAAGCTACATAGAGACTTTATCGAGTCAGACCATTTGATTGAGCAGCTTTATACAGCAGAGTATCATCAAACTCTTTCCTATCGAGACATCGCTAAAAAGCATGGCTTTCCTTTCTTTCGAGAACTTGAGAAAAACGCCGTCTCTCTTATGGTGCAAAAAAAAGAGTGCGTTTTTTCTTTAGGCGGAGGCGTTGTACTAGATCCTGAAAACATTGTGAGACTGCAGCAAGCCGGCACATTGATTTATCTCAAAGCGCCCAAGGCCCTTTTGAAAACAAAGATCTTAACAGGTGAAATTCCCCACTATCTCGATCCTCAACACCCGGCAGAATCTTTTGAAAAACTTTATCAAGAAAGAACGCCACTTTATGAAAAAGTTCCAGCGCACATAATCGACACTGAAAACAAATCGGAAGAAGCGATCTTGAAAGAAGTTTTAGAGCTGGCGGAACAAAAACGGAGACACCACCCATAACTATGAGACATTTATCCCTGTGGATTTCTTTTAGTTTAGCTTTTTTCTTTGCAGTGGTTGGTACGGCGCTTTTCCCAGAGATCCGAGTGTGGGCTTTCGCTCCCTTTCTTGCGATCCTTTTTCACCGCGTGTCTTTTTCTAAAGCTCTTTGGATCAGCTTTTTTTGTGGACTCCTTATCGACTGTCTGTCTTCACAGCTGCGCTTTGGTCTTTTTGCTTTAAGCCATGTGTTTGTTTCTGTGCTTCTTTATAGAGAAAAAAGACACTTCTTTGAAGAGAAGGCGCTTGCGCTATCCCTATTTGCTACTCTCATCTCCGCTTTTCTCTCTCTATTTTTCATGCTATTTTCTTATTGGAGCGAGGCCATTGAATGGTCCATTACTCTTGCCCTTTCTGATTTAGTCTTGATGCCCTTTTTAGACGGTGTCTATGCTTTTCTCTGGTTTACTTGCCCCTTATCTCTTATCTTATATTTTAAAAAGCATGGACTAAGACATTTGATCCCTAAAGAGGAAGAATCATGAAGTTGATAGACGGAATAAGGATCGCAAAAAAAATCGAAGCTTCTATAGCTGATGAAATCAAAGCACTTCTCGGCAGAAAACCAGGCCTTGCTTTTGTTCGTATTGGAGAAGATCCAGCTTCTAAAGTCTATATCGGGATCAAAAAAAAGAAGTGCGCGGAAGTTGGTATTTTATCGTTTGATAGAGAGCTTCCCTCTAATGTTTCCGCTGAAGAGGTGGTTGCTACACTAGAGGCCTTAAACAACGATCCTCTAGTTGATGGCATTTTGATGCAGCTTCCTTTGCCACCACATCTTTCTGCCTATTCTTTGATTGAACACATTGCACCTAGTAAAGATGTAGATGGTTTTCATCCTGTCAATATTGGCAAGCTTTTACTCGGAGAATCAGGTGGTTTTATTCCATGTACGCCACAAGGAATTCATAGACTGCTGACTGATTCCAATATAGAAGTCTCTGGAAAACATGTTGTGATTGTTGGACGCAGCAACATCGTAGGAAAACCTCTGGCAGCTCTTTTAATGCAAAAAGATCCCCTTTGCAATGCAACCGTTACAATCGCTCACAGCAAATCTCAAAATCTCGCCTCTCTTTGCAAAGAAGCCGATATTTTAGTTGCTGCAATGGGTCAGCCTAAGTTCATTACAGAAAAAATGGTCCGTAAAGGAGCCGTTGTCATCGATGTCGGCATCAGCAAACAAGGATCTACTTTAGTCGGAGACGTAGACTTTGAGCATGTGGCACCCCTTTGCTCCCATATTACTCCCGTTCCTGGAGGCGTAGGCCCTATGACTGTGGCTCTTTTATTGCATAACACTTTGAAAGCATACAAACGAGTTTAACATGCGAAAAATCCTCTATGCTGCTGCAGTCCTCTGTGTTTGTATTTTAGGTCTTACTCTACTTATTTCACCGAAACCTGCTCAAACAGAAAAAAAACACAAAATCTGTTTGAACATGATCGTAAAAAATGAAAGCACCGTTATTGAGCAGTGTCTAAACTCTGTTAAAAGACTCGTTGACACTTGGGTGATTGTAGACACTGGGTCAACAGATGGCACTCAAGAAGTGATCAAAAAGTGCATGAAGGGTATTCCTGGAAACTTATATGAAAGACCTTGGGTCAATTTTGAGCACAACCGCAATGAGGCACTTGATCTAGCCAAAGATAGAGCTGATTATACGCTTGTGATTGATGCAGACGAAGTACTTGTCTTTAATGAAGATTTTCAGCTACCTGACATGACAAAAGACATGTATAGCATCTACGTAAAACAAAAAGATGCAAGCGACAGCGTCAAATGGTTTTTACTTAAAAACTCTCTAAACTGGAGATGGAAGGGGGTTCTTCATGAAACTCCTTTTTGTGCAGAAGAAAGAACTAGAGAAATGATCAAAGGCATTACCAACTACTCTGATACCTCTTTAGGGGCCAGATCAAGAGATCCCAATAAATATAAAAAAGATGCGGCTGTTTTAACAAAAGCTTTAGAAGTAGAGCCAGGTAACAGCCGCTATCAGTTTCACTTAGCCAACTCTTACATCATGGATAACGATTTACCTAATGCACTAGAAGCTTATAAAAAAAGAGCTTCTATGGCTGAAGACGATCCCGGAGAGTTTTTCTTTTCTCAGTACATGATGGCACGGCTAAAAATCCATTTCCATGCCCCTTTTGATGAAATCGTGAAAGATTTTAAAGAAGCAATCAGGCGAAACCCCAATAGAGCAGAGCCTTTCTATTACCTAGGAGACTATTATCTAGAGCAAGGCAAGCCAGAGCTTGCCTATGAGCTGCTATCTAAATGTCCTGAAAAATTCCATCCGGATGACATTTTCTATACGGAAGCTGAAGTCTACAATTGGCGCTTTGACTTTTTGAAGGTCAAGGTCTGCTATGCCCTTCAAAAATACGCTGAAATGAGAGAGGCAACAAAAAGAGTGCTAGCAGGGAAAGAGGTCCCAGAGGATGTTAAAGAAGAAAGCCATAAGAATTTGATGATTTTAAATGGCATGTTAGCTCGTTAGCTATACCCAATCCTTCTTAACAAAAGCCAAACGACTTGAAATTTTAAGTGTGTATTTTTCATTAGATCCCCTACAATGCGAACTAAACACGTAATAGATAGTAGGAGTCCCTCTTTTGAGCTTGCCCCGTAAAACCATTTTTTTAGACATTCGGAATGTCTTACTTTTTTTCGACTGGGAAAAAATGGTAGGCCATATCGCTGAGTACTGCCAAATGGACATCTCTGAGGTGAAAAAGGCTTTAGAGGAGCATCAGTGGAGCGAGGCGTATGAGCAAGGAGAAATCGACAGCTGGACCTTATTCCACAAGCTTCCAAAAAACATCCAAGGCTCTAAGGGGTTTGCAGGATGGATGGAAGCTATCTCTAATATTTTTAAACCAAATGACGCCCTCGTCTCATTAGTGAAAAAACTAAAACAAGAGCATATCCAGCTTTTTACACTTTCCAATATCTGTGAAGCGCATTTTGGATATGCCTACACCCATTTTCCGGTCCTTCACTTATTTGACGGTCATATCCTTTCGTATGAAGTCAAAGCAAGGGTACCGGACTCTAAAATCTATGAAGAAGCCTTACTGAAGGCCTCTTCTGAAAAAGAAAACAGCTTTTATGTAAGCGCCTCCAAGGAATATGTTGAAAAAGCAAAAGAGCTTCAAATTGACTCTGAGCTTTACGCAAATCCTGAGGCCCTTTACCTACAACTTAAACAAAAGAAGTATCTATCTTGAATAAAAAATCTCAAAAGGCTCCTCTTAGCACATCTCTTCCTTCGCGTCTTCGCGATTTCCTCTCAGATCCAAGCTATGTGCCTTTAAGCCAAAGCGCCCTTTTTAAAGCGCTCAAACTACCTCCCAAAGAACAAAAGCTTGCAAAAGAGCTCGTACGCGAGATGATCGAAAAAAAAGAAATTTGGATTGAAAAATCAAAGCTCTGCTACAAAAAATCTACTCCTGCAGCTCCTCCGACTCGAAGTAAATCATCTTCTCTAGTAAAGGGAATCCTCCGCATGAACCCTCGAGGGTTTGGATTTGTAGTTCCAGAAAATAAAGAAATTCATCCCGAAGATATTTTCATTCCTAAACACCTCACATCTACAGCTGTAGATGGAGATCTTGTCGAAGCAGAGAGCTTTCCCTCTTCTAAAGAAGGCAAGGGCCCGGAAGGAAAAGTGATTTGCATTTTGCAAAGGGGTAGATCCCACTTAGCAGGACTTGTAAAATTCGTTGAATCCTCTGGGGAAATCTTTTTGCACTCTCCTCTTTTAGGCCCAACAAGGCAAATCAAAGTTACGCGCTTTGATGGAAAATTAGAGTACGGAGATCGAGTCATCGTAAAAGTCGAAGACTGGGGTGGACAAAATAGACCCATTTTAGCCGAGATCACTCATCATTTAGGACATATTTCAGATCCTTCTTTGGATGTATCAGCGGCTGTTGAAGAGTTTTCTCTACGAAGTGATTTTCCTCCTGAGGTTGTAGAACAAGCGAAAGCTTTTGGGAAAATCGTCTCCCCTAAAAACTACAAAGACCGCTTAGATTTGACAGAGACTGAATGCTTTACCATCGATCCTGCAACTGCAAAAGACTTTGATGATGCACTCTCTCTTTCTAAAGACAGTAAAGGGCAGTATCAATTAGGTGTGCACATCGCAGATGTAGCTCACTATGTAAAACCGGGAACCCCTTTAGACATAGAAGCTTTTGCCAGATGCAATTCTACATATTTTCCAGGTAGCTGCGTCCCTATGCTTCCTGAAGAATTATCGAATAACTTGTGCAGCTTAAAACCAAAAGTAGCCAGACTCTGCGTCTCTGTTCTTATGACATTTAACGCGCAAGGCGATCTTTTAAAACACGAGATCAAGCGCACTGTGATCAAAAGCGCCCAGAGATTCACCTACGAAGAAGCAAAAGAAGTTTTAGATGGCAAAAAACAAAGCAAACACTCGCCTACTCTGCAGCTCATGGTTGAACTCTGTCTTTTGCTAAAGAAAAAACGATATGAAAGAGGAAGTATTGACTTTTCACTTCCGGAAGTCGTTCTTGATATTGATAAAGATGGAAGACCTACCTCCTATCACATAGTAGAGTATGACATTACTCACCAACTCGTCGAAGAGTACATGCTCAAAGCCAATGAAATGACCGCTAGAACTTTGGCAGCTCATGGCGTTTCTTTAATCTTTAGAATCCATGAAGAGCCCAGCGAAGAAACCATGAATGACTTTTTTGCCCTAGCAAGATCTCTTGGTTTTTTTGTGCCGGCAGAGCCAAAAACTAAAGACATTCAAAAACTTTTTGAACAAGCCAAGGGAACTTCCTTTAGTGCGCAGCTTTCAGTAGCATTCATCCGCAGCATGAAACTTGCCAGCTATTCTCCTGAAAACGTCGGCCACTTTGGACTTTCATTAGAAGAATATTGCCACTTTACAAGCCCTATCCGCAGATATCCCGATCTCATCATCCAAAGGCTACTCTTTGGAGAGCTTCCTCCTGGTTGCAATCTTGTGCAGGTTGCAGATCTTTGCTCTGAAAAAGAAAGGATCAGCTTTAAAGCGGAACAAACAGTAAAAACTTTGAAAAAATTAAGGCTCCTCAAAGAGTGGCAGACTGCAAATCCTAGAAAAGAGTATCCCTGCCTTATCACCAAAATCAAACCCTTTGGTCTTCACTTTGAATTGCCGCCGATTGGAATTGAGGGCTTTTTGCATGTGTCTGAATTAAAAGGAGACTACTTCATCTATGAAGAAGGAAAAAATTGTCTTTATGGAAGAAATTCTCATATGCGCTTTTGCGTGGGAGATCCAATCAATGTTCGCGTAAGAACTCTTGATCTTGTCATGCTAGAAGTGAAATGGGAACCTGCGATGGAACATTCTTCAGGCTCCCCAGGCAAACCTTCAGAGCCTCACTCCAAGAAAAAAAATAGGAGACGCCGCCGAAGATGAAAAAGTATTTTGTTACAGGCCTTGTCATTTTTCTTCCCTTAGCTGTAACTCTTGCGATCCTTCGATTCCTTATACTTTTTTTCACAAAACCTTTTGCGGGATTTACAACTCATTTGTTCCTACAGTGGAATCTATTCCCAAATGGTCTTTTTGTCTTCTCTCAAGAGCAAATAATCGAATATGTAAGTCGTATTTTGATCCTTGTCGCTTTGATCTGCTTCACCATTTTGCTAGGACTTGTGACAAGATGGTTTTTCATGAATTCCTTAATCAAATTTTGTGATCAAGCTCTACTTCGCATCCCTATCGTAAATACTCTTTACAAAACAGCTCAAGACATCATCAAAACACTCTTTAGCTCAGATAAAAACACGTTCGAGCAAGTCGTCATGCTTTCCTTTCCAAGACCTGGTGTTTATGTACTAGGCCTGATTGCAACAGAGGCCCCTGACTTTTGTAGTAAAGCAGCAGATAAAAATCTCATCTCTGTGCTCGTTCCAACAACTCCAAATCCTACCACGGGATTTCTTTTGATGGTTCCGAAAGAAGAGCTGATTTATCTCGATATGAAAGCTAAAGATGCCATCAAATACATTGTGTCTTGCGGCGTCATCATTCCTAAAGAAAACGATACAGAGGCTTTGTGAAACGGCATTTTTTAACAGGACTCATTCTCTTACTTCCTTTTGCGATCTCCGTCCTCATACTCCTTTGGATGATTGATTTTTTAACAGATCCTTTTTTAGAGCTGACGAAAAGAACCCTAACACACTTAAACCACGAGCAAGAACCCTCGGCTTATGTAG
Source organism: uncultured Chlamydiae bacterium (assembly GCA_903824495.1). Lineage (GTDB taxonomy): Bacteria > Chlamydiota > Chlamydiia > Chlamydiales > Rhabdochlamydiaceae > CAIJXB01. Next base: position 114,034 of record CAIJXB010000035.1, on the reverse strand, counting down.
TTTTCTTAGGCAGGCTTTTTGTTTTGGTCTTTCTCTTTTTTTTCACAGCAGGCCTTGGTTTTTTAGCGCGCAAATACATCTTTTCTCGTCTCTTCAAACATTTACAGAAGCTATTTTTAAAAGTACCTGTCATCCGAGTCATCTATAGACTCTGTCATGACATTGCAGAAGCTACCTTTACACAAGACACCAAGCTCTTCAAACAAACAGTCTTGATCCCCTTCCCTCATAAGGACTCGTTAGCAATAGGCCTTGTAACCGGAGAAATCCCCTCTTGTATAAAAAAAGATACAGGAATAGAAGTCGCGGTCTTTGTCCCGACAGCGCCCCACCCTGTTTCAGGATTTGTTCTTCTAACTCCAAAAAATCTGATCAAGCCAATCGACCTTTCAACGGAAGAAGCTTTTAAATACATCATCTCTTGTGGTACAGTACCCGAAGACAAACACACCAATACTTAAAAAAATATGCCTGAAGTCAAAGTAATCTTCTTTACGATCAAAGAACCCAGCGCTAAAGTGCGAGCTCTTGTTCAAACCGTTACTTCCCATTTTGTTCAAAAAGAAAAAATCCAGATCATCGTCCCAGATAAAGCTTCTTTAGAATTTGTAGACGCTCTTCTTTGGAAAGAGCCCAAAGAGAGCTTCCTTCCCCACTCTACAGAAGTGTTGCTACCCTTCCAGGACCTCGTTTTCCTCTCCCTACCCCTTCCGTCCATAGAAGCCTGCCCTATCGTATTCAACCTCTGCCAAACGCCCTATACCGCTACTCCAGCCTTAAAACTACTTTATGAGCTGGAAGATCTAACCCATCCTCAAAAAGCGGCTGCTTTTCAAAGTAAGTTTAAACAGTATCAAAAGGCTGGATTTACTCTTTGTATGGGGAATACATAGATCTCTATTTAGCAGTCGGATCTTTCCACCAAGAACTATCGTAAGTGATATAAAATGTAGGCTTCTCTTCAGGAGAATGAGAGCTCTGAAACTCTGCCATAAACTGGCTAAGTAAAGAAGGAAGAGTCTTTTTGATAACCTTTTGAACATCATTTGTCTTTTTTAAATAGACAGACCAATGATTTGTATTCAAAGAAGTCAGCTCGCCTGGTTTACCGATTTCTGCTGTATTTCTTACCGATAAAGTAGCCTGTAAAATAGAAAGAGGTTTGTTGTTTGAATCCACAAGCTGCTCGATAGAGAATTGAAGCGTTGGATTAGAAAAACACTCTAAATCCGCCCCTTCTGGAGTTAAGACCTGTTTCTTGATAATACAACCTACTTTTTTAAGCTCGAGGTCCATCAACTCAATTGTTTTCTCCACATGTTTTTCTTCCATCTTTAGCAACGGAAAAAAAACAAATGAGCGAAGCCCTTTAAGAGGCGCTTGCTTCTCTTGAACAACCGGATCTGATGAGAGAAGAAAAAGAGGTTCCTTAGCATGCCCTAAGAAAGAGCAGATAATAACAGTGGTAAAAAGAGCTGCTTTTTTCATAGAAAACCTCAAAAGTTGTTTTACTTTTTTTCTTTAAACTTAATATTTAATCCCACGCAGGATCCGCCGGGATTCCGAGCACTTTCCAATAATGTAATTTATTCACAAGAATTTGTAGACACCCTTTCCATATTCCTCCTGCAATACAACAATTTCTAGCTTTGTTTTCCAGTTGCCTAATGAATGCAATAGCCAAAGTCCTTACTTCGGTTCTTTTAACTGCGGCAATGAGAATTGTGATCGCCTCTACTGTAGTATCTACTCTGTCTAAACATTCTCTAATGGAAATTTGATCAGGCCCATAAATGGGGCAATCTGGGTGTTGAGATAGAACAGGTCCGGCAAATCGCTTACTTGGACGAGCGGTAGATTGTGTGCATTGAAAGCAAGCCCCACTGCCTAAAATAGAATCCAAGTGAGAATAAACCTCTTTAGCCGACTCTAAATCTTCTAGACGAATATAAACAAGAAAAGCACCAAATAATGGCTTCTTCTATTTCATCTCCAGACTTTAAAGCATATTCGTAAGAACGCAGAAAATCTTCAAGGGCCTTTTGGTCATCGCCTAAGATTAAATAATCCTCTCCTCTAGAGGCATATAACGCTGAAAATCTGGCACAATCATACGTAGATTCTTCTTGGGTTCTTATACTCCTATTTACATCTTTTATATTTGCAAAAAGATGCCCCTGTAAAAAAGAAAGCAACAGACCTATAGCGATTATCGAAGTTTTCATGGTTTCGCCTCATTTTCAGACGTCAATTTAACAAAAACTTTTTTTTATGCCGAGGACAATACGAATCGCATCAAAAAATATTGTAAGAGGCCAGGCTCTATAGTCTCAATTTTTATAAACACCCAAGAATCTATGTTCCTCCTTCCGGAAAGGAATTGTAAAGCACTTAAAACAAACAACTTGAAATATCTATTTATAGGGAGCTTAAAACTTCCTTGCATCTTTTCCTTTTCCACACTATACTTAGCGCAAAAAAGATTTTTTGGAGTTATCCCCATGGTAAGAATTAGCAAGCAACAAGAAAGAAGAAACCGCTCCCCAAAACGATGCAGACCTCCCGCTCTTAAGACCGGAAGTAAGGCTGATGCCGTTTCCTATAAACCCCACGCCAATGCTGTTGAAGGAAATCTCGCTGGACTGGCTTTTATTCCAAAAATTAAGTAAGAAAGGTATTTCATTATGTCAAGACACCCAAGTTACGGAAAGTCAAGCAAAGGCGCAAAAAAAAGAAACGTTTTAAAGCGTTTTGAGCGTATTGATGTTCTTAAAAAATTAGGACGTTGGAAAGATGGAGAAAACACGAGAGTGACAGGTCTCCCTAAAACTCCGGTTCTTCCTTAAAAACAACACTCTGCTTTAAAGGATTTTATATAGGGCGGACTTTATCAAAATAAAGTCGGCCCTTTCTTCTTATGATCACCACGATTTATAATAATCAAAAAGACCTTCCCCTCTCGATCGCAAGCATTAAGCTGATGGTTCCGTTTCTCTTAAGAACCTTAAAAATTGACACAGATGAAGTCATCCTTCATTTTGTTACCAAGTCCGCCATCGGAAAAGTCCACGATTCTTTTTTTTCCGATCCCTCCCCCACCGACTGCATCTCTTTTCCTATAGACGACCCAAAAACTCCAGCGGGCAAACACCGTATTTTAGGGGAAGTGTTCGTATGCCCCAAAGTTGCCATAGAATACGCCGAAGAACAAAATCTAGATCCCCACGAAGAAACGACCCTCTACATCATCCACGGAATCCTCCACCTCCTTGGCTATGACGATTTAGATCCATCCTCACGCAGAACCATGCGCAGGATGGAGCAAAAATGTTTAAAAATTTGTGCTCCTTTTCCTATTTCTAAAAAAAGATTGTCTTAAATCCCCATGCAGCGTTTTAATCAGCTTAGTTACTATAGAGGACCCCGTTGATCCCATTTGAAAAAATCTTCTACTCTGCCTTCTACCTAATCCCTGCGGCGATCGTATCAGGGCTTCATATTGCCTTACGAGCTCTTGGAAAAATCCAAGGGAAAGAAGAAATCCAAGACTCCTCCAGATTTCCGCTATTTAAATTCTTCGCTTGGACTAGCCCTAAAAACACCTGGGAATCGATCCTCTTTACTTTAGGCCTTTCTAAATTCATCTATTACCTGATTTTTGGATTTACTTGTTTTTACCTTATGTTTCTTGGCAAAACAGAATCTGGGATCAATCCCCTTGTAGCTATTTTCACCATCGTGCTGATTTCTCTTTTTTTAGAACTATTCATTTCTCTCATTGCCGAGAAAGCACCTAAAGCTACTGTAAGAGTTCTCTCTTTGCCTGCATCCCTCTTCACTATTCCTTATTTACCATTGATGCTCCTCTACTTCGGATGCAAAAAACTTTTTCAAAGATCGGAGACTTCTGCCTCTCCTTCTAAGCTCCCCTTTAAACTGCAAGATAAGCTCCTGAACTACCTTTCAGAATCCGAGCTTGGCAGATATTTAGAGAGCAATGAAAAAAAGCTCATCCACACGGTCATTTCTTTTAAAGACCGGATCGTTAGAGAAGTCATGGTTCCCAGAATCGACGTCTTTAGCCTCTCTTCTGAAACTTCGATTTTAGAAGCTGCGAAACATTTTTCTTTAGAAGGGTACAGCCGTATCCCCGTTTACAAAGAAAACGTCGATAAAATCATAGGCGTTCTTCTTTATAAAGATGTTCTTTCTATCTATACAAAACACATCGAAAACAAACACCCAACTGAAGCTTTACATAAAACGGTAGAGCAGTTTGTTAAACCTGTTTTATACACTCCAGAAACTAAAAAGATCGCACAACTGTTGCAGGAGTTCCGAAATAAACAGATCCACTTAGCGATTGTAGTGGACGAGTACGGCGGAACAGAAGGAATTGTTACCATTGAAGATATCCTTGAAGAGCTTGTCGGAGAGATCGAAGATGAATACGACATCCAAGAAGAAAAGAACTTCCTTCCCCTTTCTTCTGGGGGATGGATCGTCGATGCAAAAATGAGCATCTTAGATGTGGAAGAAAATTTAGGAATCCATATTCCAACAAATGCAGAATATGACACCATTGGGGGATATATCTTCCATAAAGCCGGAGAAATCCCTTCTAAAGGCTGGAAAATCCACTTAGACACCATCGATCTTGAAGTTCTCAAATCAGACGAACGCTCTATTCGAAAAATTAAAATCACTCAAAAGAATCAAAAGAGTAAAAAAACACGTTGAAATTTCTTTTTTAGGATCGACCTTGAAAAAGAAACCTTTCTTAAGGCACAATACAACTATTTAAAACGGTATTTCCGGGAGCCTACTAACAATGCGACGATCTATTTGCGTGACAGAACCCAGTCTTTCTTATGCTGGAGAGACTTCCAATTGGAAGTTTGTGTATACCACTTCCTCTACACTACCTAAAGGGACCAAGATCAAATTCGATCTTCAATCTAAAGGCAGAGAGATAGACTGGCAGATCCCTCAAGTGAACTTAAAAGAAAAATCCAATCTTATATGGGGCGTAATGCCTGATGGGAAGATTTTATCTGCAAAGACCTTAGACCCTATCGATGGGATCGTCCCCGATTTTGAGTTTGCTCTTCCTTCTGAAATTAAAACTGGCGAATCTTTTACTATCGGACTCGGATCTCCAGATGCCGACAAAAAAAGTGGAAAAGAGTTCGGATCCCGCTGCCAAACAATCATTCAAAGAAGACGCCCGTTCCACCTATTCATCGATCCTAAAGGGAAAGGCGACTACAAAGACCCTGAAGTCTTCAACCTCGATGTAAGAGGAAACGAGCTTTTTACAATTCGAATCATCGCTCCTTCTGTGGTGGCTAGAAACAAGCGCTTTGATCTCGTTCTACGCTTTGAAGATCAGTATGGAAACCTCACAAATCATGCCCCTGAAGGCACTTTGATCGAGCTTACCTACGAACACCTAAGAGAAAACCTAAGCTGGAAACTCTTTGTTCCTGAAACTGGATTTTTAAGTCTACCAAATCTCTATTTCAATGAGCCTGGTGTTTACAGAATCCAATTAGAAAACATGCAGACCAAAGAAAGATTCCGCTCCTACCCGATCAAGTGTTTTGCAGAACAAGATAAAAGTCTTTTCTGGGGACTTCTCCATGGAGAATCTGAACGTGTAGACTCTGCAGAAAACATAGAAACATGCCTAAGGCACATCAGAGATGAAAAATCACTTCAGTTTTTCTCTACCTCTTCTTTTGAAAGTGCAGAAGAAACATCTAATGAAGTGTGGAAGTCTATTAGTAGCCATGTGACTGAATTTAACGAAGAAAATAGATTTGCAACCTTCTTAGGCATGCAATGGGAATCAGACCTTCCAGAAGAAGGCCTTAGAACGTTTGTCTTTGCAAAAGACAACAAACCTATCTTACGTAAAAAAGACCCTAAAAATAGCGGTCTTAAAAAGATCTATAAAGGTCTCACCCCTAAAGAGCTTATTGCTATTCCTAGTTTTTCTATGGCCAAAGGGATTGGAACAAACTTTGGGGACTTCACACCGGAATTTGAACGCGTTGTAGAAATTTATAATGCTTGGGGCTCCTCTGAGTGCACAGAAGAAGAAGGCAATACAAGACCCATTACATCTTCGGGCAAAACAGGGCTTTTCCCTTGGGCTGATGGATCGATTCGTAAAGCTCTCAATCAAAATCTCCGTTTCGGTTTTGTAGCTGGAGGTCTTGATGATCGGGGCGTCTTTAGCGAACTCTTTGAAGGAGACCAACTCCAATATACTCCAGGACTCACCGGGATCATGGCCCCTGAACACACAAGAGAAGCTCTTTTTACAGCTCTTTACAATCGTAGCTGCTATGCCACAACAGGGGAAAGAATTATCTTGGGATTTGCAATCGCAGGAATCCCTATGGGATCGGAATTAAGCACGAAAACAAAACCAGGACTCGTCTACAACAGACACATTTCCGGGTATGTAGCAGGAACCTGTCCGATTAAAGAGATTGAAGTCATTCGAAATGGAAAGTTGATTCATACTCTTTATCCTAATGAACCCAATTTGGAATTTACTTTTGATGATTCCGAAATGATCACCCAAGTAGCCCTGCCTGGAACCTCTGAAACGCCAGACTTTGTCTACTACTATCTTCGTGTTCTACAAGAAGACGGCCATATGGCTTGGACTTCCCCTATCTGGATCGATCTACACGACATCCAGCCTCAAGTAGCTCCTAAAAAAGCTAAGAAAAAAGCTTAAGAAAAAGCCGGCTCTAAAAGCCGGCTTTTCTTTTTTACCTCTCTTCTATCCTCTTTACACTTGCCTGCATGTCATAACCAATCAAACGCTCGGTGTCCCAATCCATGTTTCGATTAACAAACACAAGCTCTTTCACTTTAAAGGGTGGGTACTCAGACTTGCGGAATGTTTTTTTATCTTCGTTCTTATACGTCGATACATTTTGAAAATCGTCCGCTTTCTGCAAGTTGTAAGACCGGCTCAGGAACGAGATAAAATCTTGTGGTGATTTGAGAACATCTTCGTACTTAATGATAACGAAGTTTTTAGCGAGCAATCCTATCTGTAGATAATTCAGTGTCTTATATTTCCTTAACTCTAAAACATTGCTAAAACGTCTTTGATCATACGGATTCCAATGATCTGGGGCAACATACTCTGGCTTATCATCTGCAGGGATCCACTCATGCTGCATAAAATACAAAAAATCCTTGCGCAGCATCTTGTCTTTAGAGGCGTGATGAGGTTGTGCATAAAAGCTTCTGAGCCAATCGTAAGGATCTCTCACCGCTAAAACAAGAAGTATTGAATCCCCTAAATTTGATAAGAGGCCAAAGTCTTGCTTTTCTCCCACCTTTTTAGAGATGTTGAATGCTGGTAAATCAAACCAAGGTAAAAAATGCTTCACAGGAGCGCTCGAATGATAATCTGGGAAGTTTTTCTTGATAAGCCCTAAGATATAGTTGGTCCCGGTGCATCTTTCCCCTACAAGCCTTATATCGTTGATCTCTTGTCCACTGTAGTGATTGAAGTCATTATTAAAAGGGATGGATCCCGCAAAAATCTTAAAAACACAAAAGATCTGAAATATAAAAATAGTTTTAAATAGTGATTGAAAGTTTCGCATAAAGGGCCTCTTATAAGATGAAGGTCTGATTCAAAAAAAACATTGGCTTGCATAGTGCATATTTCCTTGTTTTTTTGACACAAGATCTTAAACCTAACGGCAAGCTTTTGACAATTTTCTCTCTTCGCTGTATCCTGGATAGGATTATGAGAAAACTCTTTAAAGTTACTACAATTCTTCTTCTTTTTTCTCTTGGATTTCTTGGACTGCAAGATCTATGCCGGAAGAAAACAAAGGGCTTTGCTCTTGCTAAAGCCAGGTCCTCTTATGACTTAAAAGGTGACCTCGGACTTTCTGAGCAAGAACTTGAGCCTATTAGGGCGATTTTAAGAAAACCCTTTCGCTTCATGACAAAAGGGCTTCAGTGCTACGTATTCGTTTCCGAAGATGACAAATACGTCTTAAAACTGCTCAAATGGAAAGAAATAGAGCCTCCTCTTTGGACCCAATATGTTCCAGCTTCTTGGGTAGCAGACTTAAAAAAGAGAAAAGCAGAAAAAAAAGAGCACGACTTTACAAGCTATCAGATCGCAGCTGATGAGCTTAAAGAAGAAACGGGCCTCATCTATTTGCACCTACAAAAAACCGAAGGGTTGAATACTCCCCTCTGTCTTTATGATCCCATCCAGGTACGCCACATTGTTCCAGCAGACGGCATAGAGTTTATTTTACAAAAAAAAGCAGAAGGCTTCCTCTCTTATTTTGCAAAGCACAAGAATAATGAAGAAAAAATGGCACCCTTTTTTTCTTCCTTTGTCCAGGTCATACAAAAAAGAATAGCCAAGAACATTAGCGACTCAGACATCAGCCTAGAATACAACACCGGCATTTGTGAAGACAAGCCAGTCCTATTTGATATAGGCAACTTGTCTCACTTAAAAGATAGCAATGTTTCTTCTTACGAAACTCTGCAAAAAGAGCTTCAGATCGTACATTCTTGGCTGCAGAAAAACAGCCCACACCTTGTTTCTTGTTTAGAAAAAAACATAGAGGCAGCTGCCTTAGACCCTAACCACATTTCTTTAGAGGAGTAGTTGTTTATGCTAAATTGGATGAAAAAAGGGTTATGGATTTTGGTAATCGGAGTTACCTTTGCCGCCATCTCAGATTTTTGCCAGAAGCAAACTAAAGGTTTTGCAATCAGTAAAATCGCTCCCTCCTTCTCTTCTGAGGAAGCACAAGAAATTGACGAGAACATCGTATCTGTCTTAGACCAACCTTTCCACTATTTAAGAAAGGGAAATTCTGCTTACGTCTTTGTCTCAGATGATGACAAATATGTGCTCAAGTTTCTAAGACGTCCCAATCTATTTCCTCCTTTTTGGACAAAATTTAAACTAGCGCGCTTGCTACTTCCTTCTTATTGCAATACCATCATCTCTGAAAGAGAAAGGAAAAAAGAGCTCTTACTTACAAGCTATCAATTGGCTGCAGAAAAGCTCAAAGATCAAACAGGGATTTTCTACTCCCACATGAATTCAACTCCCCTTCTTAAAAAGAACATCACCTTTTACGACAGGATCAAAATCAAGCACACCCTTCCTGCAGACACTGTCGCATTTGTTTTGCAAAAAAAGGCGCAGCCTTTTTGCCCCTATTTCAAACAGCTCGTAAAAGAGCATAAAACGGAAGCTGCACATTCTCTTTTGACAGAGTTTGCTCTTCTTTTAAAAGAGCGGGCCTCAAAAGGGATCTTCGATAACGACATTTCTCCCCATTATAACTTAGGGATTTTTGAAGATCATTTTATGGCATTTGACTTAGATGGGTTAAAACCTTGCTCTATTCCAGAGTCCCCTGAAAGTTTTGAAACCCACATGCTAAAAGATGGCAGAAAAATGATCCATTGGCTCAAGAGCGTTGACCCAGATCTGTCTGTTTTTCTGCAGCAAGAGATTTTGAAACTCTCATTTTTATCCTAATACAAAAAAGAGGATCTTATGAAAAAAATATTAAAATTCTTAGCAAAATTTGCTATTGTTCTACTGCTAGCATTTGGCATTTACAAGAGCTACGATTTTTATAAACAAAATAAGATCCAAAGAAAACAAGCTAAAGCCTTGCAGATCGACTCCTCTCAAAAGTCGTTTGTTATTGTAATCTCAGCTCACAATAACACTACCTACTGTGAGAAAAGCCTTTTCTCAGCCCTTACTCAACACTATGAAAATTTTCGCATTCTCTACATTGATGATGCCTCTACTGATGATTCGTTTTCTAAAGTAACGCTGATGGCCTCTCAATCTCCAAGAGCTGATAAGATTTCTTTCATCAGCAGCAAAGAGCCCAAAGGAACGCTCTCTTGTTTGTATGAAGCGATCCATACATGTAAGGACAATGAGATTGTGCTTTTAGTGGATGGCAGCGATTTTCTAGCACATGAAAATGTTCTTCGAAAACTTGCCAAGGTATATTCCAAACCCTCTGTTTGGATGACCTATGGCAATTTTTTAGACTACCCGTCGTATAGACAGATCCCGGTTAAATGCAAACAGATCCCCAAAAACATTGTATTCAATAATTCCTTCCGTACCCATGAGATCAACGACGTCTACTTAAAGACCTTTTATGCGGGGCTTTTTAAACAAATCCGCAAAGAAGACCTCCTCTACAAAGAAAAAGTTGTCAATGCAGACGCCTCCTTGGCCTATTTCCTCCCCCTTCTTGAAATGTCAGGAAAGCACGCTTGCTTCCTCAATGAGGTACTTTACCTGCATACAAAATCCACTCCTGAGCTTTCTCTAGAGCGTGTCGCTTATATTAAAAAGCTCCCTAAATACAAGAGGCTTAAAGCTCTTCCTTCTAACAATCAAGAAACCCCTAAAGAAATTTAGATTTCTAATAATTTTTTGGTCTCTCAACGTTTTCGCCAGATCTTAAAACTCTGGCGAAAAACGTTCTTTTTTGATAAAATCGCTTAAATTAAATTTCACTTTTAAGTTCAAATGAACGAATGCATTTTTCTATTCCACATTATAATCATCTTGGCCTTCACCTTGATTTCTTTCCGCTTGGGCAAAACAGCCCTTGGAAGCTGGATCTGCATTCAAGCTCTATGCGCTAATTTGCTAGTGCTGAAACAAGTTGTCCTCTTTGGTCTTCATGTGACCTGCAGCGATGTGTTTGCTATCGGTGGAATCTTAAGCTTAAATCTGCTTCAAGAAAACTATGGACCTAAAGTGGCTCAAAAAATCATAAAGCAGTGTCTCTGCTTCATGCTCTTTTTTGCCGTTTTATCTCAAATTCACATTTTCTATATCCCAAGCGATCAAGACTCGACTCAAAGCGCTTATCAGCTTCTTTTCGCCCCAGCCCCAAGACTTCTCTTTGCTTCTCTTTTGACCTTTTTCATTGTGCAAAAGATCGATGTCTTAGTCTTTGCTCGGTTAAAAGCCCGGATGCCATCAGCCTCTTTTGCCCTAAGAACCTCGCTTTCTCTGCTCTTCTCTCAACTACTCGACACTATCCTCTTCACTTGCATTGGACTTTATGGGCTCATAAGCTCTGTTTTTGACATGATTATTTTAAGCTTTTTAATCAAAGCCCTTGTCATTGCTACTTTATTTCCTTTGACTTCCCTATCCAAAAAATGGATCCAACCTAAGGACCCTCTTATATGACGCCTCCCTTTAGTTTTGAACTCATTCACACCTCTAAAAAATCAAGAGCGCGAGTAGGAAAGATCCACACGCCTCACGGCGTCATCGACACTCCTAATTTTGTAGGTGTTGGTACAAATGGGACATTAAAAGGACTTGATAACGCAACAGTGCATCAAATCGGCTTGCAGCTGATGTTTTGCAATACGTATCACCTGCTATTACAACCTGGAACAGACGTTGTAAAAGAGGCTGGAGGACTTCATTCCTTCATCAATAGATCGCTCCCTATCATTACAGACTCCGGGGGGTTTCAAGTCTTTAGCTTGGCCTATGGATCCGTTGCTGATGAGCTTAAAAGCCGCGGCAAGAAAAAACAAGATGGAATGGTTTTAAAGATCACAGAAGATGGGGTGTTATTTAGATCTTACCGAGATGGCAGGAAGGTTTTGCTTACCCCTGAAAGTTCTATTGCAGCGCAAAAGGATTTAGGCGCTGACATCATGATTTGCTTTGATGAGCTTCCTCCTTACCATATTGCAAAAGACAACTTACAATCTTCTTTAGACCGTACTCACAGATGGGAAGAAAGATCACTAAGGGCTCACCTTCAAAACCCGAACTCTCAAGCTCTTTATGCTGTGATTCACGGAGGAGTAGATCCTAATTTACGCAAAGCTAGCTGCGACTTCCTTACAGCGCTGCCTTATGATGGTTTTTCTATCGGTGGAAGCATTGGCAAAAACAAGCAAGAGATGTTTGACATGCTCTCCCTTACTCTTCCAAGACTACCGACTGATAAACCCAATCACCTACTTGGTGTTGGAGATTTAGAATCATTAGAGCTCTGCGTACCACTTGGAATTGATACCTTTGATAGCTCTTATCCAACAAGAGCGGCGCGTCATGGGGTTCTGCTCCACAGCAAAGGTCCTTTAAATGTAACAAAAGCTTGTTATGCAAGAAGCCGCGAAGCTCCAGAAGAAGGATGTACATGTTCTACATGCTCTCAGTACACCCTTGGATATCTACATCATCTTTTTAAAGCGAAAGAACTTGTGAGCATGACACTCGCTACAATTCACAACCTGCATTTCATGGTCAATAAAATGAAGCAATATCAAGAGCTCATTTTACGTGATGAAATCTAGCCGTGCACTTCAAATGAATTGATGAAGTCTTCATGCTGTAGCTGTCCTGCAAAAGCTGGAGGATACACCGCTGTTAAACGAAAGAGCGTTGTTCCATCTAGGATCAGCCTACCCTGTACTTCTTCTTCTCCTTGAGAGATATGGAAGTCTAGGGCTTTGAGATTTTTATGCTTGGTTGAATTTTCACTGACAAGGCTAGCGCCTGGCGTATGCTTTACAATCAGATCTAAAGCGCCGTGAAGAATACGATTTGACCCTGCGATCTTGAGTCGCTTAGGAATCTCGATGTAACTCACAGAGTAGTACACCTTTTTTGTTTGATAACTTTTAAACTCATCAAAACTTACGTTCTGATCTTGCATTTGAACCCCTAAAACTCCCGATTCATGGGATGGCTCCTGAGGGAAGCTCACAGTAAATTTTCCATTGGATGGCGTATATTCTTTCCAACCTTCAGCTGCCTTATACTTTTCAAGTCCTGTACTTGGAATAGCGAGTTCGTTTTCAAAATACGATCCACCTAAAAGAGCGCAGAACACAAGAATACCAATAACAAATCGACTTTTGCCTACAGGCTTTTGTTTGATCTCTCCAGGACGTCTTCCTAAACATAAGGCTCTTTTTAAAGAGATCCAAAAGGGAAGTTTTCCACCTAAATGGTCTTCGACTCGAATTCCAAATAAAGACTTACCAGGGGTCGTTTTCCATTGAGAAATGCATATAGCTTCCAAAAAGGACCAAAAAACAGGCACAAATACCGCAAATCCTAGGTAGAAGAAATCCTCTACATAAAAGGGTAGGACCATAGAAAGGAGGGAAAATGCCAGGTAAAATAGGGCGTAGTCGACCCCCTTGGCGAAAATCCGGGTCCATAGAGAAGGCTTTTTATCTAAAAAGAATAGTTCTGCCATATATTATAGATCTCCATGATATAGTTAAGCATCTATAATACCAAATAACACACATTAAAATCAAGCAAATACGCATTACTATTAATTTTAATTAAAAAAATTAGTATATATCAAAGAAAAAGCTTTCTCTTATTTCTAATTTTTTTTATCCTCTGCGCTTTTTTAACCAGGAGCTTTTTATGTCTACAGGAATCGGATCCACCCCTCCACCTACCAATGACGACATAAGTGTCTTCTCTGCAATGACTTCGAACACAAATTCCCCTACATCACTCTCTAGAAAGTCCTCTTTTAATGACCACACATCTTCGATAAAATCCGCTGGAGAGCCTCCCGAAGCCAAATCCCTCTTAACCTGGGTATATGAGGGTTTTTGCCATATTCTAGCCCTTATTTGGAACTTTTTCTCCCCCCCCACAGAATCCCCCCCTATGTCTCGAAAAGGCTCGCAAAATAGCCTTGCTTCCAATCAGGATATTTCTATAGACGAGGGAGAACAAACGGGGGGGGGCTTCGATATCACAGATCCAAGATTCCAAGAGCACTACTTTGAATTAACAGGAGAGTCTCAGGATGACCTCGATCAGCGCTCAGATAGATCCGGTTTCGGATCACAATCAGATACTTCAGCTGTAATGGTTGGAAGACCCTCATCAGAAACAAGTTCCCACATTTCGCAAGGAAGTTCAGTCCCTAGCCAAGGCACCTCTGAGGTATCGAATCCGATGTCTTCAACTTCTAATACAGGCTCGACACACACTGACACCCTTATCACCGAAGCTCACTACGCATTATCTAGATCAAACGACTTAGATAAGGAAGAAGCGCTCCTTCCATTTTGTGATAGGGTCATTGATCGTTCTCTAAAGATTACCGTCCAACGTCGAGCCGACATTCAAGAAGTTCTAAAAACAATCGGAGAAAATACGGCCCTGGGCTTAGTAGCATCTGGACTGATTCCTAGATTAAAAGAATTAGGCTCCAATATAGACCGCGAGGTTCACCCTTACCGTTTTCTTATAGAGATTTTCACAGATCCGCCTTCTAAGGCTTCATTAATAGCTCTCTATGACGGGAAAAACTCCATCTCCGGTGTTTTAGCAGGTAGACTTACCATGTGGAATGAATTTGCTGCTGACTTGGGGAAAAGCTTTGAATTGCGTAAAGAAGACACTATGCCTCATACAAAATTTTTTGTTGATGCGCTTAAAGCCGATTATAGATCAAAAACACATCAACTTTTCAAAATAACCCCAGCGCAAATTGATAATTTTGTAATAGCAAAAAATTGGAACGGATTACTTGAGCACCTCATTAAACACACTAAAACAACTACTTAGTGCAGGTGCTCGATAATGTTAGCAATGAGCCCACTCCATCCTGTTTGATGAGAAGCGCCAAGACCGCGTCCTGTCTCTCCGTGGTAGTGCTCGTAGAAAAGAAGAAGTTCTTTCCAGTGGGGATCTTTTTGGTAGAGGTTGCAATCTCCATGAACAGGACGATAACCTAAAGAGTTTGTTCGGAAAGGAGCTATAAGTGAGCTTTGAAGTGTAGCTCTTAGCTCTTTTAGTGTTTTATTGAGATCTTTGATGACATAGTCTTCACCAACAGCTTCCATTAAGCTTCCTAAGGCATCAAATACAAGATAATTGGTTGGGAACCAAATAGGACCCCTCCAATTCGAATTACCGCCTTTGATCCTCTCTAAAGACTCTCCAGGCTCATAGCCAACAGATGTTCCCTGAAAAAAAAGAGGATGTTTTTCATGGAATTTAGAAATGCTTCTAAGTCCATAGTCTGATAAAAATTCCTCGGGATCAAACACGCGAGAGAGAACTCTTTGCATCTGGTTTAAGTTCATAAGGGAAAACACGAACTTGTTTCCTGTCTTTGTCACACATCTGTCCACATCGACTTGATTGTATTCTCGGAACTTTAAAAAGTTCCTGTAGAAAATTTGATGCGATTTCATCTCCTCTTCTTCTATATAAAGAAGCGATTTAAAGGGTATGACTCCTACAAAAGAGCGGATCTTGAGTTTTTCTCTTTTCCCATCTGGAGTTAAAATCATATCATAAAAAAAGCCATCTTCTTCATCCCACATGCCATTAGCATCATGCAGCGTTCGACTGATATAGATAAACTGCTCAAAGTAATTGATGGCAAGGCCTTCATAAATTGGCTCTTCTTTGGCTAGCTCTAAAGCAATACGCATCATCCAAAGAGTATAAAAACCCATCCATCCAGTCGCATCCGATTGCTCAATCAAGCCCCCGCCTGGAAGGGGTTTACTCCGATCGATCACCGAAATGTTATCAAGCCCTAAAAAACCACCTTCAAAAAGGTTATTGCCGAGCTTATCAACTTTATTCACCCACCAGCTGAAGTTTTCTACGAGCTTTAAAAAGCCAAATAACAAAAAGGAGTGATCTCCTTTTCCTTTAATCTTCTTCTCTTGATTGTACACTTTCCAAAAAGACCACGCCTGCACAGGAGGATTGAGATCGGAAAAATTCCACTCATAGGCTGGAATTTGTCCGTTCACATTCCTAAACCAGTGTTTGAGAAGCAGCGTGAGCTGATCCTTTGCAAATTCAAGATCAACAAGCGAAATCGCATACGCATGAAACGCTAAGTCCCAAGCTGCAAACCACGGGTATTCCCATTTATCCGGCATTGAAAACACATCGCAAGCGTAGAGCTGACTCCACTTGCCGTTACGGATGTTTTCTCTACCAGGAGGTGGCAGCGGATATGATAAATCTCCAGAGATCCACTTCTTTACATCGTAGATATAAAGCTGCTTGCTCCAAATCATTCCAGCAAGAGCTGTCCTTTGAATTTTTTTATCTTCATCTTTTAGTTTTTTCTTTTGGATGACACTATAAAACTCATCCGCTTCTTTTTTTCTTTTCTGAATCCAAGACTCAACATCTTTTAACGGAGAGGAGAGCTTTTGAGGAGATAAGCGGAAAGTAAGAATGTAAGGTTCATTCGGACTAACCATAACAGGCCCATAATTAAAGCAAGCCTTACTTCCTTCTCCTTTAGCCAGACAGTTTTCTTTTTGAACAAGATAGCGATGGAAGGCATCTTTAACATAAGGTGTGCGGCTTTTGGATTGTTTCCCAAAGACACGCTCATTATGAGTTTCATTGTGGGTAAAAAGAGTTTCTTCAGGTGTTTTTCCATATAAATACATCGAAGAGATTTTATAAGGAAAGCTTGTCCTCAAAGGTTCTTTGCAGTTCGTTGCATCTGCAAAAAGCGACGTAACGCCCTTTTCTGCTTTGTCTATCCGGATGGTAGGAGCTGCTTGCTCAATGTCGCAAAAGCTCCAACGATTGCGAAACCATAGATGGGGCAAGACATATATTGGAGCAGGATCTTTGCCTCGATTCCAGATCTCTACTTTGATGCAGATATCTTCTACATCTGCTTTGGCATACTCTATGAAAATATCAAAATATTTTCCCTCATCAAAGATCCCAGTGTCATAGAGCTCAAACTCTCGATCTAGTGCTGATCTTTTTTTATTTTCAGAAATAAGCCTTTCGTAAGGAAAGGCCTCTTGAGGATATTTGTAGAGGAATTTTAGATAAGATTGTGTCGGTGTTGCATCTAGATAATAATAACACTCTTTGACATCTTCTCCATGATTACCTTCATAAGGAGTGAGGCCAAAAAGACGCTCTTTTAAAATGGAATCTTTTCCATTCCAAAAAGCAAAAGAAAAAGCCATCGACTGAAAATAATCAGAGATACCTGCAAGTCCATCTTCTCCCCACCTGTATGCTTTAGAGCGCGCCATATCGTGGGTTAAAAAACTCCAAGCATCTCCATTTTGACTGTAGTCTTCTCTGACAGTGCCCCAAGATCTTTCAGAAAGATAGGCCCCCCACTTTTTCCAAGGATCAATCCCTTCCCCTGATTGCAAATTAAGGCGCTTATGCTCTTCTGATTTTTGTCCCATCTTTAGCTCGGCAAGTTTTGGACTTTGAACAAAAGAGCCATGACTTCTTGTAAATGCCACAAGATCTCTTGATTGACTCCATTTTTCTGAGTCATCTCGATTGCTTTTTGCATGTGGCTTAAGATGTTTTGAAACGCGCAAAGGGCGTCGTGATTGGTCACTTCTTTTTTGATTGCTTTGATTTCAGCAACGAAAGAAGCATATAAAGAAATGTTGCCATTTTTTTCCGTGGGACACTTATAGAGTCGAAGAAGCTCTGGTTTTAAAAGATCAGAGGTGTCTTTGATCTGCTTATGAAGACTTAAATCGTGAGGATTGGGAGATCCACTTTTTTCTCGAGGTGCTTGCATAAAAACTCCTTCAAAACCATATAGTAAGGCCCTTGATCGGACTGTAAGAAAAAAAATTAATTTCCTCAAGAAAAATAGGCTTGAGACTTAATTTATCTTAAAGTACCCTTCTTCTAATATTGCTGGTAGTTGCTATGAAAAAGTCTTCTAAAATACTCCTTTGTGTCCTCTCTTTTTTCTCCGTGAATTTTATTTGTAAAACCCTAACGGATGACTTTTCCACCTACTTTCTGATCCCTCCTGCCGAAATGGACTCAGAGTGGGCTTCCCCAGAAGTCCCAAACAACCTCAGCTCCCTACTCAACCAAAAATACACGTATCTTGCTAAAGGCAAACAGTCTTATGTCTTTATTTCTGAAGATGGAGATCATGTTCTTAAGCTGTTCAAGCCACTACCCCCTTTCATGGAAGTGTCTTTCTTCGGTAAGATCTTTCATATTGGGCTCGCAAAAATCCCCTTCGTAAACCTCCTCTTAATCAATCCCAAGTCTTCTTCTTATCAGCAGGCCCGCGACTTGGAATTTCGAAGCTACCTCAACTCTTTTTCCTTGTTGCCTGAAGAAACAAAGCTTGAATACCTCCACCTCGCCGCAACAAACAATCTACAAAAAAAGCTCACAATCTATGATAAGATCGGGGTTTTACATCAGATCGATTTAGATTCTACAAGCTTTTTGATCCAGAAAAAGACAGACCTTCTCTATCCAACCCTGGCAAACTTACTCAGCAGTAAGGAAACAGATAAAGCAAAACTGCTTTTAAAAAACTTTGTTGAATTCTACTTCGACTTGATTGAAAAAGGAATCGTCAATCCCACAACGCTTGAAAAAAACCTCGGCTGTTTAGATCTTAAACCGATCCAAATCGACGTAGGCCGCATTTTAACACCTCAAGACTTAAAACTCTCAAGTTCCAAGGTGCCACTCACGCAGATCTACCAATCCACCTCTCACATGAAAAAGTGGCTTAGAACAAGATCTCCGGAACTCTTAGTTTATCTCAAACAGCTTGAAGAAGAGCTGATCGAAATCAAGTCATCTGAATAGAATTTCTCATTAAAGAAAAGCCGCAGGAGATCCCTACGGCCTTTATGATATTTAGAACCGCTTATGCGCTTCTTGCTCCAAACAGCATGTTATAAATCGCTGTAAAAACCGACCAGATAGCATCTAAAGCTCTGGAAATACCTGTTGATGGTGGAGGTGGGTCGCTAGGGACTCTTTCTCTCTCTATAACCGTAGGACCTACCGATTCTGGGATATCACTTACTGACTCAATCACTACAGAAGAAACTCTAGGCATTGGAGGTGGAATCCAACCAAAAGTAACCTTACTTCCAAGAACCTGCCAGAATTGAGGCCATGTTCTTCCCACGGGATTTGGATTTACTCGATTCGAAAGGGGGAATGTCCCACCTGAACCGTTAGACTCCTTGAACGCACTAGTAGCGACTACCTTTGTTTTGCCCTCTGTTGGACTAAGACCTCCTGTCGTAGAAGATCCTACTGAGGCGGGGATTGTGAACTCTCCACCATTAATTGATTTTGTTGACATATAAACTACTCCTCTAGTTTTTCTGTTAATAATCGAACGCTTTGCATTAAAGAAATTTCTAAGATATCTTAAAGAGCAGGTAAAGATCAAGGAGAAAGTAAAAATTATTTGAAGAGCTAAAGACAAAAAACCGCAGGAGAATTTTTCCTACGGCTACACTACCTGATGTTAAAAGTTATAGCTTAGTCATCTATTCCGAAGAAGTCGTAGAAACGCCAAACCATCCATTCATAGACCGAATATACATACCTTGAGATCCTTTCGTAACATGTTGGCTCTGCTGCTCTCATGTCAAATTCACAGTCATAGTTATATTGAGCTCTAACAGGTTGAAATTTTCCAGGAACGTACTTGTCTTTCTCATCTACTTCAAAAGCGTAATCCCAATCCCTAATACTTGGCCTTGGTCTCCCAAAAACAGCGTCTTTGCAAGAGGTGAAAAAGACAGCGAATACTCTATAGGCTTTTGAATAAACACTGCTTTCTGTCGTGATTTTACGATCGAATTCATCGTACTCAATAGACTCCAAAGAGTCATTGCTACCAATTCTCTCTAGAGCCGCATGTTTTACTTTATCGCCCTTTCTTTGTCTTAGCCCATTTACGATGTAGGGTTCACCTAAGAACTTCCCTTCTGATTCATAAACAATCATAAAACATCACCTATATTTTTCGTTGTAAACAACTAATTTAATTAACTTAATGATAAATATGCATTAAATAGAATGAAAATTCAACAATAGATAACAAACAAAAACAATTGCACGCTAATTAAAATTTAACATTAAAACAAACGATTGTTTATGTAACAAATACCCCTGGAGCTTAAGGAGAAATATTCAAAAAATTTAATGTCACCCAGGGAGCTATAAGAGAAATTTTGAAAAAGGAAGCCTCTTGATGAAAATAGGGGGGAACTCCATACTTTGCGAAAAAACTTGAGGAATCTACTTATTATGGAAATCATTCTTGGATCGGGATCCCCTCGAAGAGGAGAAATTCTTCGCTTTTTTTCAGTTCCTTTCCAGCAAATAGCCTCTTCTTTTGATGAAGACAGTGTTCCATTTACAGGCGACCCTGCGGATTATGTAAAAACCTTATCGAGAAAAAAAGCAGAAACCCTTGCTATAGATCATCCGGATAAAGTGATTCTAACAGCCGATACGACTGTTTTTTGCGAAGGTGTGATCTATAATAAACCTAAAAATCAAGAAGAAGCGGTTTGCTTCCTAAAAACGCTATCTGGAAAATGGCACTCTGTCTTTACCTCACTTTCTCTTTTTCATAAGGGGAAGGTAGAAACTAAGTGTGAGGAAACGAAAATTCTATTTCATGAGCTTACCTTGGATCAAATCGAGCTCTACTTAAAACATGTCAACTTTTTAGACAAAGCAGGAAGCTATGCGATCCAGCAAAGTGGATCTTTGGTTGTGAAAAAAATAGATGGATGCTACTACAATGTTATGGGGCTTCCTTTAAACTCTTTGAAAGAGCTGCTCTTGAGCGTCGGAGTGGATCTTTGGAAGCACATGAAAATATTATAATATAGAGTTACTTTAAGTGAAAAAAATCCTTCCTTTAATCTTTTTACTATCGCTAAGTAGCCTATCTGCTCAAGAAGAATCCCCTCTTCCTAGCAAGCAGCAGATCATCTACTTGGCCCAAGCAAGAGACTCTAAAGAAGCACTTTCTTTATACCGCACTTATAAAAAACAACTTGGAAGACACGATTTTGAAGTATTGCAGCAAATCGCCTCTGTCATTTTAGAGCAAAGCGCCAAAAGCACCAATCCTGAAAAGCAAATCTTAGGCCTTTTTGGTTATTCTATTGGAGGCCTCAGTGCCCCTCCGAATCTTTTAAGCAGCGCTCTTGCAAGCTCTGATATTCAGCTGCAGCTTGCAGCTATTCAATACCTCGGAAGAATGCAAGAAGACTATGCAGACACACTCCTCAATAAAGCTATGTCTTCTGATTTTCTTTTTACAAGACTCGAAGCCGCTTTCATTCTATCCATGAGAAAATCAAAAAGCGCTACAGGCCAGATCGAGTCGTTAATGTACCGCATACCTCCACAGCTGCGCTCTTTTTTCCCAGAGTTCTTTGCAATCATTGGAACATCTGAAGCAATCCACATTTTACGCCATTTGATGGATGATTCTTTTCATCCTACAAGGATCGCTGCGATTTTAAGCGCCGCGCAACATGGAAGAGATGATCTTTTACCTCCTATTCGAGCTGCTGCAACACACTTAAATAGCGCAGAGCAAGAAGCGTGCGCAACAGCCTTAGGGTATTTGAAAGACATGAAATCCATCAAAAAACTTAAACGTCTTACAAACAACTCCTCATCAATGGTAAAGCTTGCAGCCCTTCACTCTCTTTTTCTTTTAGGGGATGATAGAGCCGCTGCTAAAATCGCACTTGAAGCTCAAAATGAAAACGTCTTTGCTATTTCTCTACTAGGAGAAATCCCGGGACAAGAAGAAGTGCTGGTTCCACTACTTGCTCACAGCAACATACAAATACGGTTCAATGCTGCCTTTGCTCTTTTACAGAGAAAAGATCCACGCAGCGTTCCTGTTTTATTAGAGTTTTTAATTAGGGACTCTCGAGACCTTGGCTTCCAACCCCACTCTTCGACTGGAAATTCCATGAGGGCTTGGAAAGTGATTTCCTCCTCTTCACAAAAAACAGAAGATTCTTTTTATGATATCAGAGCGTTAACAGTTGCTGTGAAAGAGCTCATCATTACAGCAAGCTTAGAGCTTCCTGAATCTGATTTTTTAACGTTGAGCCATAAACTGCTTGCTGCAAGAGAAACTGAACTTGTTCCAAGGATTGTGTCTTTGCTTGAAACGCAAAGATCCCCTGCTGCTGTAGACCTTTTGAAAAAATACTCTGTTACAGCAGGCGCCCCTTTAATTAGAACCTATTGCAATCTTGCGTTGCTCCGTTTAGGAGAGCCTGGACCTTATAAAGAGATCATCAAAGACTTTGTGAAAGATTCAAGATCCCATCAGCTCATCAGGTTCAGATCTTCACTTCCTTGGAATGTGAGAATTGTAGAAAATCCTCATACTCTCACTCCTGAAGAAAGCTCTTCGCTTCTCATCCACTCCTACGAGACTCTGTCTCGTGAGCAAGATGAAGAAGCGATTGATTTCCTTTTAGAAGCGATTGAACTTGGCAACGTTGAAAACCGTCCAGTCCTGGCTGGAATCTTACTCCATACTCTTCTCTAGCCAAATTTCTTTGCCTTCTATATTCTATTCCTAATAGTAATAGTACTATAGGATCTCATGCGTAGCTTTTCTAAATTTCTTTGCTGCTTATGCTTTTCCTCTTGCCTTCTTGCATCCGACTTCTCCGGAAATA
This sequence comes from uncultured Chlamydiae bacterium, assembly GCA_903824495.1. GTDB lineage: Bacteria > Chlamydiota > Chlamydiia > Chlamydiales > Rhabdochlamydiaceae > CAIJXB01. Next base: position 91,480 of record CAIJXB010000035.1, on the reverse strand, counting down.
TCGAAGTACGTCTCAAAGAACCGAGCTTTGAAGACGGTGTACTACAAACAGACCAAGGCGGTGTGGTCACCTCTGAAGAGATCCGCATTCAAGCAAAAAAGATCAAATACACCAACAAAACAGAAGAGGGCGAGAAAGTAATGTCCCTTACAGCTGAAGGGGATCTTCTTTTTGAATACGGAGGAAAAATCTTCGTCGGCTCCAGACTCCAGTATGATTTTATTAAGAAAACGGGAACTCTTTGGGACGGACGTACTTCTGAGGGAATTTGGTTTGTAGGTGGCGACAAAATCGATCTAGAAGGAAATGGCAACTACGCAATCTATGGCGCCTTTGTTACGTCTTGTGAAAACACAAAACCGTTTTGGGAAGTCTCTGCAGCTTCTGTCAAACTCTCTGACAACTCTCAATTAAGCACCTCTAAAGTCCAATTCAAATTTTTCGAGGTGCCTGTATTTTGGCTCCCCTCTTTTAAAGCGAACTTAAAAAACATAGCAAGTCCACCTCTTCGTTATAAAGTTGTATGGGACCGAGGAATCGGACCTCGCATCAGCATGAGATATCGTGTCTTTTCTTGGGAAGATTTAGGGCTATTTTTGCGTTTAGACTACCGTATCACAAAAGGCCCCGGAGGGGCTGTTGAATCGGAATACTTTTCTAAAGATGAAAGAACAACATTTGTGACAAGGACCTACGGAGCCTATGATAAAGAAGTGCCTGATGAGCACGGCTTTAAACGATACAGATTACAAGGTCTTTTTCATCATGACAGTAAAGATGGAAAAACAACCACTCATGCCACTTATGACAAATACCACGATCTAAAAATGATCAGCGATTTTCCAAGTGGTGACTTTGAGATCGATACGCAAAAAAGAACGCAGTTTCTTTTAGAGCATCGAGAAGATATCGCCTTCGGATCGTTTAGAGTAGAGCCAAGACTTAACACCTTTGAAAGCATCAACCAAAAGCTTCCTCTTGCAAAAGGTGGCATCCGTCCGATGTCAATTGGATCTTCTGGTATCTTATCAGAAAACTTTGTGAGCGCAGGATATTTGGACTACGTATATGCCCACGACTTAAACGAGTCGTATCATGGCATTTTACATGAAACTCACGCTGCGCGCCTTGAAACCAGAAACCGTCTCTATCGCCCTTTTGTAGCAGGTCCTCTTCATGTCACTCCAACAGTAGGTGTCATCGGTATTTTCTACAACAACAACCCCTTTAAAGACTCTGTAGGACAAGGCGTGATTACCTATGGAGGAAAAGCAGAAATCCCTTTTTATCGCCACTACTCCACATTCAAGCACATAGTAGAGCCTTATGTAGATTATTTTGGTCTTACACATCCAAGATCGAAGCTGCGCAATCACTATATCTTTACGATTGAAGATGGCCTTAACGAAATCAACAGCTTGAAGATGGGGCTTTGCAACAAGTTCTTTCTAAAAAACTCTCCGTTCTTTTCTCCCGCTTTTAATTTGGATCTCCACACTTACGCCTTTTTCAATGACAAGATGTTTAAAAAAACATGTCCTAAAGGGTATCTCTTTGCTACTTGGAGTCAGCCTTCTTATCTTCTAACAGCAGAGACGTGCTGGAACTTTGAAGAGGGTTTGCTAGACTTTGCAAACCTTCGCACCGATGTCACAGTCAATGCTCACGCTGCTTGGGCATTAGAGTTTAGACACAGAAGCCGCTACGACTGGAGAAAAGCGGATCATGAGAGTTTTATCCTCGATATGGCAAGATCGATTCCTGAAATGGAAGATTCTCCCCTCTCTGATAAAAGAAACACCTTTTTAAGCCAGATTAGAATAAGACTTTCTCCCACTTGGAGCTTCCACTTTTCTTCTCACCATGGATGGGGACGTCTTTTCGAGCCTTCCTATAACAGCTATAAAATAGATCTTTTTACCCTCTTAGCAAGCCACTGGAAGTTCAAGGGCTCTTACATGCATACAACCAATGACGACAGAGTCTCTGTTGGTATTCAGCTTGTGAAGTAGCGTTATGAAGCAAATCAATGGCGAACAGAAAAGCAAGAAAATATTGAGAGCCCTAAAACCTAAGAAGCAGGATGATACTTTTTCTGGATTTCTTTAAGAGCAGGTTCTAGCTTTTTACGCGCTCGGAGATTAAGGCGGTCGATGTATAAAACACCATTGAGGTGGTCATTTTCATGCATACGAACTCTTGCATTATATCCTTCTACTTCTTCTATAAAAGGCACACCATCGACTCCCATCGCTTCCACACGGATCTTTAAAGGACGCTCGACTTCTGCTCGAAGTGCAGGAATAGAAAGACACCCTTCTGTGTCGGTCTCTTTTTCATGACTTGGATTGGATAAGATTGGATTGATATAGACAACAGGATCAGAAAGAGACAAGTCTCCTTCTGGCGTTTCTATGTAGTTTCTAAGAACGAAGATGCGCAAATCGTGGCCGACTTGCGGAGCCGCAAGTCCGGCGCCTTTTGCGGCGTCCATCGTTTCAATCATGTTAGCCACAAGAGTGCGGATCTCATCTGTGATCTTCTCAACAGGCCTACATTTAACTCTTAAGATTTTATCTCCGTAATAACGAATCTGAAGAAGCATAAATTACGATCCTACCTCTTCTTCTATACTGTAAGGAATCGGCTCTTTACTTGTAACAGATGCAGATTCTGACCAGATGGAAAGAAAGATACAAAAAATCAAAAAGCATACGCCGAGCCACGCTGTGAACTTTTTCAAAACATCAGCTGTTGATGTTCCAAAAAGAGAATCTCCAGCATCTCCACCAAAAGAAGCTCCAAGACCTAAGCTTTTACTTTCTTGTACTAAGATCGCAAGGCAAAGAACGCCGGAAACGATCAAGAACACGGTCAAGGTCAAATAAAATAAAAAACCCATATAGTCACTTCCTAACGGTTGTATTGAATGATGGACAAAAAGCTCTCAGGAGAAAGCGATGCTCCTCCAACTAAGGCCCCATCGATATTTTTTTGTTGCATTAAGGCTTTTACATTCCCTGCATTCACAGATCCTCCGTAAAGGATCGGCAGTTTCGAAGAAACACCCTCTCCCCACTTGGCAGAGATCTGAGATCTGCAAAAAAGATGAGCCTCTTCGGCCATTTCTGGCGTTGCATGTTTACCTGTTCCGATTGCCCAAACAGGTTCATAGGCAAGAATTATTTTAGCTACTTCTTCTTGTGAAAATCCATCTAGAGCTTCAAAAATCTGAGCTTCTAGCACTTTTTGCATCTTACCGGACTCTCTTTCTTCGAGAGTCTCACCGATGCAAAGGATGGGCTGCAGATCTGCCATAAGAGCTCTTTTGAGCTTTTTCTGGATCCAGCTACCTGTCTCATGAAACAGCTGACGTCTTTCTGAATGGCCAATCAAAGTAAACTTAGCTCCCATTCCTTTTACAAGAGAAGCTGAAACTTCGCCGGTAAAAGCTCCTTGCTCTTGATCATGAATATTTTGCACGCCGATCTCTATAGGACAATTTTGAGCCCAGTCGACCATCGCTCCCAAAAGAGGGAACGAAGGAGCAATAAGGACCCTGCACTCTAAAGAAGAGGGAAGGTTTGATAGAAAACCATTCATAAATTCCTTTGCTTCCACAAAGGTCTTATGCATTTTCCAATTTCCTGCTATGATTTTCATTCGCACAAAATACCGAAGGGTAAGTTATTATGATTGACTTAAAGGAGCTACTATATCCAAGCTCACTCTTCTAAAGCAAGCAATTTTAAGATGAACATATGATGAAAATTTTAAGCGTATCCGAGCTCACCCAAGAGATCAAAAAACAACTTGAAACAAGACTTGGAACTGTGAGCGTCCGTGGAGAGGTCATCAATTTAAAGGTGCAGTCCTCAGGCCATGTGTATTTCACACTAAAAGATGCCGAGTCTCAGATCTCTGCTGTCCTTTTTAAGGGGGCTGCCAGAGGCGTTACTCAGCTTCCCAAAGAAGGTAACCAGGTCACCGTTCAAGGGGAAATCAGCGTCTACGCCCCAAGAGGCAGCTATCAAATCCTCGTAAGAAGCATCCAGTATCAGGGAGAAGGTGAACTCTTAGCCAGGCTCCATGAAAGAAAAAAACAGATGCAGGCCCTTGGATATTTCAGTGCTGAGAGGAAAAAAAAGCTCCCCGCTTTCCCAAAAACCATCGGAGTCATCACAAGCCCAACCGGCGCTGTCATCCAAGACATTCTTCAAATCTTGAAAAGAAGGCATGCTGGGTTCCACCTGATCCTCTACCCCGTCAAAGTACAAGGCCCTGGAGCTAAGGAAGAGATAGCTCAGGCTATCGATGCCTTTAATAAACACAATTTGGCCGATGTCCTGATTGTTGGAAGGGGCGGAGGGAGTTTAGAAGACCTTTGGGCGTTCAATGAAGAGGAAGTGGTGCAGGCAATTTTAAGATCTCAAATACCGATCATTTCAGCTGTTGGCCACGAAACAGACTTTTCTTTGAGCGACTTTGTCGCAGATGTCAGAGCCCCGACCCCATCAGCTGCTGCAGAGCTTGTCATTGCTGAAAAAGAGCAGCAAGTCAAATATTTGCTCGGGTGCCAAAAACAGATCGATAGACAAAGCGTTTCTTTGCTTTTAAGGCTCAGACAGCACTTAGATAGCCGGATCAAAAATCCCTACATCAAATCCCCTTATCTTCTTCTTGCTAAGAACTTTCAAGGTCTTGATGATGCAAAGCAAAGACTCACCTCTTACGGCGCCACCTTTTTAAAACAAAAAAGGACAGAGCTCCTCTCCTTAGAAAAGCAAACAAGGCTTTTGGAGCCCTCTTATCAGATCCGCGAGTGGAGAAAAAAGTTCTCTTCTTTGCATAAAAACATCGAAACGGCTCTAACCCAAACGATCAAAGTGCAAAAAGCAAGGCTTGATGAAGAGACAAAAAGGCGTAAACTACAGATTTCTCTTCGCCTTATCGTAACGAAGAAAAAAGAGCATTTTGAGAGGGTCATCTCCCATCTTAAGTCCATTGATCCTAAAAATCTTTTGGCAAAGGGGTATTGCATTCTCTTTTCGGAAAACACAGATTCAGTTATTCTCTCAGCTAAAGAGCTAACTCCCTCCCAAAATCTAAAGCTTCGGCTCCAAGATGGGCAAATCAAAGTAAAAGTAGAGGAAATTGTTAACCATGAGCCAGCCTGAAACACTCACATTTGAAAAAGCCTTCTCCCGTCTAGAAGAAATTTTAGAAAAGATGAATTCCGGAGCTTTGGCTTTGGATGAATCGATCCGCCTTTATGAAGAAGCGGATCAGCTCATTCAGCTCTGCAATAAGCGTTTAAGCCAAGCTGAAACAAAAATTGAGATGCTTGTTAAAAATCGAGAAGGCAACTTAGAGCTTTCCGAAGCAGGAACCCCCATGACTGAATCTTTTTCTCCCTCTTCTTCGGCTCTGCAAGGATAACAATTTAAAATGACGATTTCCCTTCTGCGCACCATTCAATCTCCCCAAGACCTCAAGTCTTTGTCTACTTCCGACCTTTCTCTTTTAGCAGAAGAGATCAGACGTACCATCATCGATGTTCTTTCCATCAACGGTGGACATCTTGGCTCCAACTTAGGCATTGTTGAGCTCACCTTAGCTTTGCATTATGTATTTGGCTCCCCTGAGGATCAATTTATTTTTGATGTTAGCCATCAAACCTATACCCATAAATTACTTACTGGAAGACAAGACAAGTTCCATCTGATCCGAAAGTTCAAAGGCCTTTGTGGCTTCAGTCACCCAAAAGAATCTAAGCATGACCACTTTTATGCAGGACATGCAGGAACGGCTCTTTCTCTCGCTTTAGGAGTCTCTAAAACAAGAGATTTAACAGGCGGGACTGAGCACGTCATTCCGATCTTGGGAGATGCTTCTTTGACCTGCGGTCTTACTTTGGAAGCATTGAACAATATTCCAAAAGATTTGAGTAAGATGATCGTTATCTTAAATGATAACAACATGTCGATCTCTCAAAACGTCGGAGCAATCACCAACATCTTGAGTCGATTCCTTTCAAATCCGACATCGAACAAGATTTTTAATGAAATCGAATCCCTTCTTTCAAAAATCCCGAACTTCGGAGGTTTTTTAGCAAAGCAAGGACACAAGGTTACAGAGTCACTTAAAAACCTTGTCAGCACAGCTCCTTTTTTCGAGCAATTTGGACTTTCCTACGTTGGGCCTGTCGATGGACATGACATCGGCAAGCTGATCGATGTGCTCAAAGCTCTTAAAAACAGCAATAAACCCATCTTGCTCCATGTACTTACTACAAAAGGTAAGGGCATGGACGCTGCGATAGATAATCCAACACCGTATCATGGATGCAGACCTTTTGATAAGGAAACAGGCATTTTCCACGCAGCTTCTGCGAAACCTACCTTCCCGCAGATCTTTGGAAGGCATATTTTACAGATGGCTCAAAAAGACGAGTCTTTAATCGCTGTAACTCCTGCTATGCCAGCTGGTTCTTGTTTAGAAGCGTTCATGAAGCAGTTTCCTGATCGTTGTTTAGATGTGGGAATTGCAGAAGGTCATGCTGTGACATTTTGTGGAGGGATTGCAAAAAATAGAAAACTCAAAGTCGTGTGCAGCATCTATGCTACATTTCTACAGCGCGCTTTAGATAACGTGTTTCACGATGTGTGTTTACAAGAGATCCCAGTTGTATTTGCGATTGATCGAGGAGGCATTTCAGCCCCTGATGGATCGACTCACCACGGCATTTACGACATGAGCTTTTTACAGGCGATGCCGAACATGGTCATTTGTCAACCAAGAAATGGACAGCTTCTTAAAGAGCTTTTAGAAAGCTCCTTTACTTGGAAGCGCCCTGTAGCCATCCGTTATCCAAACATGGCAACAGAAGAAGAAAATCTCCCTATAAAACATCGTCCTTTAGGAACAGGTGAAGTTTTAGTTGAAGGCTCTGAACTTCTTCTTGTAGGCCTTGGACATATGAGCCTTGTAGCGCTCACTGTACAAAAGAAATTACAAGAACATGGCATTCATGCCACTGCCATCGATCCAATCTTTGTAAAACCACTTGATAGTGATCTTTTCTTAAGACTGCTCTCTTCCCACTCTCACATTGTCACAATAGAAGAGCACTCTTTGCAAGGAGGGCTTGGCTCCGCTTTAAACTCATTCATCTTGCAAAATCAATTTTCTTCACTCCAAGTATTAAATCTCGGAATCCCTGATACATATTTAGAGCAGGGAAGCCACGCTGAAGTTGTTTCAGAAATCGGTCTTGCACCCGATCAGATCTGTGCAAGGATTCTTCAAGAATTCAGTTCTTTAACACCTTCGTTAGTAGGGCAATCATGATCATCGCTCTTTTTGCAAATACAACAAAACACCAATATGAGCAGCTCGCTCTTGGCGTCATTGAGTTTTTGAGAAACCATCAAGTCACCGTTGTGATGGAAGATGATCAAGCGCAAATGTTCAATACCAAAAAGATGATGGACATAAACCCTTCAGAGATCCATTGCATGATCTCGATGGGAGGAGATGGAACTATTTTACAACTAGTCCACACCTATCCTCACATCACAGCTCCTATTTTAGGGATCAATTTGGGACATTTGGGTTTTATGGCAGATGTTCCTATCTCTGACATCTATCCAAGTCTTTTAGATCTCATTCACGGCAATTACAAAGTCTATGACCGCCTTATGATCGATGGAACATCAGCTGAAAAGCAAAGCTGTTTTGCCGTCAACGACATCGTTATCCATAGAGCCCGCAATCCAAGCCTTATCGAGCTTGCTATCTTTGTCGATGGCGTATACGTCAATACCTTTGAAGCAGATGGTATGATCGTCTCCACCCCTAACGGCTCTACAGCGTATTCTTTAGCCGCCGGCGGACCTATTTTAAGCCCCGAACTTGAAGCTCTCGTTCTCACTCCTATCAGCGCCCATACGATCTCTAATCGTCCGATTGTTTTAACGGCTGATCAAGAAATCCAAATTCAATACTTAAGCGAATACGAACCAGTTGAAGTAAGAGCTGATGGTCTTGATCAGTTTTTCTTGAAAACTGGCGAGACGTTTAAAATAGCAAGATCTCAAAAGACATTCCGTCTCATAAGCCTTGATCGCAGAGACTACTTTTCAACACTGAGAAGTAAACTTGGATGGTCAGGGAAGCTCAGATAGTTTCATTGCTCGATTGATTTTTTAATTTTTTAATGATAACTAAAAGTTTAGTTCGTTCATTATTATTGGTATATTTTCATGTCTTCTTCTCTACCTTCGGGCTCTCCCTACAATTCCCCTGAGAGAAAAAACCTATTAAAGGATTTTTCTCAGAAACTAAATGCCCTGCCCGGAGACTCTGCTAAAGTTTTAAAAGTCTTAGAAAGTATCCTAGCTAACCACTCCCTTGCGCCTCTACAAATTTCACTAGAAGAAGATCTATCTATTAGAGCCTCTGAAATACTCGCATTGATTAGTAGGCCCTCCATTCAAACCTCCAGCCGAGTAAACACTCTTGCCATTGCTACTTTAAGAGGAGAACTGATCGATTGTGTCCATAAGAAGGTCATCGATCTCAAATCTCGAATCATAAAAGAAAAGCTCTGCGAAGAGATATTAACAGAAATCCCCCCCTATCGAATTCCTTCTTTCATAGACCGGGTAAATCGATTCTATGATGAACATCTAGATGAAGCAATGCCTCCTCAAAAAGCCTTGGATAAGGCGCTCGGCAAAGCAATGCTACGCTCCATGGTCGATCTACCAACTTCTGAAGAAATGACGAATAATGAGGATCTGCAGGAAAAAATTGATGCTGATACAGAGCTCCATGATTATATCTGTCCTATTACACAAACACCTGTATGTTCTGATGCCGTGTATTTAGATCACAATCCTAGGATGCGCTACCATGAGGGGGCCATAAGAGAATGGATCAATCAAAGAATTGCATCGCGACTACCCTGCACAGCTCCCGTAGATAGACACATCATCAACCATGAAAACGTAAAACCAGATCCTAGAGCTGCAGAATTTGTAGAAAACAAACTTCTTCCTTGGATTTATCCAGAGCTGCTTCATAAGCTAGAGCCTAAATCTTTAAAGACTCAAGAAGTTGAGATGTTGCACAGTAAGACTTTTTTACTAGCCTTATCTGCGGCGCACTCCACGATAAAAAAGCGGTACGCAACAGTTGTAAATGAGCTAAGCGATCCTCTGAAAATTGAGGAACTAGAAAGTTTTGCGAGAGAAAAAATACATCGTTTTACTCTTCTTGTAGGTGGAATGGATAGAGAGATCGAAGAGATCGCTTCTTTTTATCCATCCATCATAAAAGATTTTCTTAAAGAAGTTGAAACAACAATGACGGATGAAAATTTGGAAGCTACAAGATCTCAACTTTCAGAAAAACTCCGGGTATTTACAATATTGTATCGAGAGATTTCCTCTTCTCAAATATCTCCTGCTTCACAAAAAAGAGAACTTAAAAGAGCTGGAGCTGCAATAAATAAGGGCTCTTCTTTAGAAGATGCCTTGACGGTGTTTAACAAGCATCTAAGTTCCCTACGAGAAGAGGAAAAAATAAAAGCTGCTTTTCCTAAGTGTTTGATCGGAGAAACTGAATGGTCTGAGCTTCTTGGAGACGTTGACGACGTACCGCTGCCAGATGGGATACTCGAAATCTTAAACCGTCCCTATCCTCTTACGCCCGAGAAAAAAATAGGAGAGACGCACTTTCTCGTGCTTATCCCCAAAACTGTGAATGAAGAGCCTCTTAGCTTTAATTCTCTAGGAGCTCTTGTTAGATCTAAAGGGCATTTTCTTAGCAGCGAAGCTGGTTACGTAGGTATGGGAGGGGAATCTGTAATTTCTCAGCATGGAAATATAAAGACCGGTCCAGCTCATTGGGTGTTGATCGCAAAAAATCTGATCCCTAATAGCAATCTTACTAGCTACCCAGGAAAGCAAGCCATGCTGGATGATTTAAGCATGCACTCTGGACTACGTTATGAAATTCCTACCCTTCTTTCCACTGCAACATGCCTTTTTTTGACCCATTTAGCTTCAAGAGATACCTATATACTTCCAGATCGTCTTACAGAATGCCAAGAATTCACTGAAGGCTCCCCCGTTGTTATTGGCGGCTTTGACTCAAACGGCTTCCTTATCGGTATCGATGACACTTATACTACCAATCAACCCTATGATCCAGTAAAGGACTCCCATTATGTTGGAGTTTTGCCAATCGTTCGATTAGAGGTCTAGCTTTCGTCTTTTAGAGCTTGAACTTGATGTTCTACTTTCGCAATCTGTATTTTCTATTAGACCTAACTTTTTTAACATCTTATCGCGCGTGTATCCATCACGCACTTGAATGACACAGCTCAAAAAATTCTCTTGAATAGATAAAGCCCAATCAGGATCCTCTAGATCTTCCATTTTCACAAAAACGCCAAATGAATGTTGCTTACCTAAGGCAAACCCCTTGATTTTCTCAATGAGAGCCTTAAAATTTTCGCCTCCCTTGAGATCGCTTGCGTCATATTTATAGATAATCTTTTCAGAAGTTGCCTTCTCTTTCGGTTGCTTCTCCGTAAACCAAATCGATACAGTAAACACCGTTTGAACTTTGAGATCTAGACGACTTTCAAAATTCGTAGCCCACAAGTTTATCCCTTCTGAAAGGTCTCGAATTTGACCGAGTATAGATATAGCTCTATACTGGGGATTCACTGCATCCCATGACATAAGCACTCCGACATATTTAAAAAGAGGACATCTTGTCTGCTATAACATGTAAAAAACAAGTAAAAAAAAGATTAATCCTTAAGAACTTGAGGAGGATTTTTACAAAGATCATCGAACTGTTTGGTTAAGATGAAAATCTCTTCATCAGAGGAAAGATTTTGTTTCATCTTTTGCAGAATTTGTTCTTTTTTTTCTGTCCAGTTGCGATGTAAGAGCTTTTTGATTGTTTCTAAAACGTACTCTTCAATCTTCTGTTTGTTGACTTTCTTTTGAAGAAGCTCGTTCAAAATGTCTTGCTCTTCTTTTTGTTTTAAATGACCGGCAAGTGTGAGCCACTCCCGTCTCTCATCAAAAGAAAGACCTAAGTACGTTCCAAATAGACCTGCGCAAGCTGGTATCTTAAAATCCTCCTTGGAAAGATTTTTTTGGATGGCGCGAAGACTAAAAGATTCAGGATCTGGAGAAAGGAGAAGCCAGCGCAAAAGATCCATTTCTAAAATACGGTCTGGATCGATGGAAGAAGGGCCTAAGGGAGATGATCTAGCGATCTGCACGCGAGGAGGCGGCGCCTCTACCCCTAAAATCTCTTGAGGCAGTCCTGCTACTTCCGCTAATTTTTTTAAACTTTCGTGAACAAGGATCGGACGCTCCCAAGCTCTGACTCGCGCTGCGATTGTTTCAACGATTTCATTTTTCTTAGACGGCGAGCTCATGTCCTGCGAAGATGAAAGATGTTTGTAGTAAAAGGAAAGGTAGTCGATTCCTTTTGTTAAAAGCTCTGAAAAAGCCTCTTTTCCCTGCTCTCTTAAAAAAGCGTCAGGATCGCTTCCCTTAGGTAAGGCAAGGATCAGCACCTCTACTCCTTTACCTTGAAAAAGATCCCCGACTTTCACAGCAGCTTCTTGCCCTGCTTTATCTCCATCAAAGGCAAGAAAGACCTGGTTGATCCCAAGACTCAAGAGCTCTTTAACATGTCCTTCTCCAAAAGCTGTACCTTGGCCTGCAACTGTAAAATCAAAACCATTATAGATAAGTCTTAAAGCATCGACTTGCCCTTCGACAACGAGCGCTTTGCGCTCTTTGGCGATGCGCTGGCGGCTATAGGAAAAGCCAAACAAAATGTGCGACTTTTTAAAAAGAGGCGTTTCAGAAGTATTTACATACTTTCCGCCGAACGTCTCTTCTTTAAACTTTCGTGCAGAAAATCCAATGATGGCCCCCATTCGGTCTCGCACAGGAAACGTGATTCTCTCTGAGAAAAAGTCTTTTTTTCTGCCGGTAGATCCAATGTGTAAAAGGCCTGCTAGTTGCAGCTCTTCTTCTGAAAATCCTTCAGCTTTTAAAAGCTTATAAACCATATCCCCTTGCTTTGGGGCGTATCCGATTTCAAATTGTTCAATGAAAGGCAGGTCGATCTCGCGTTCATACAAATATTCTAAAGCAGGTCTTCCTTCATCTGAATGTAAAAGAAAAAAACGATAAAAGGCTGAGGCTTTTTCAAGAGCGGCTTTTAGTCTTTTTTTATTGGGCCCTTTCTCTTCTTCTTCCACTTTTTCTAAAGAAACTTGGAATCTCTCAGCTAAAGATTCTAAAGCTTCTACAAAAGTCATTTTCACATATTCCATTAAAAAAGAGATCGCATCTCCATGAGCCCCACATCCAAAACAGTGGTAATGGGAGTCCCCTTTATGAACCATAAAAGAAGGAGTTTTTTCGTCATGGAAAGGGCACAGGCACTTATAAGAAGAGCCGCTTCTTTGCATAGAAACGTAGGAAGAGATCACTTCGCCAAGGTCTATTTTCTGGCGGAGCATGTCTAAACTTTCTTTGGAATATATCGCCATGGAAATCGATTGAGATCTATTAGTTATTCTCCTACACTTTATCTTAGGTTTGTACTGCTGTCAAACAATTTCCCTTGGACTATACTAGAAATTAGGAGAGAGCTTTGTTAGAATTAGATGAAATCACTTCTTGTGAATCCCCTCGCGATCCGGGGCTTTCCGGGTTACAGGGACAGATCAAAAATGTCATGATCCCTCTACTCATTAAAATCTTTCAACTCCGTCTTGAAGTACAGCAGACAACAAGTCCTCCATCAAGACTTCAAAGTTCAAAACCAAGAATCGCCTTAGACGATTTAATTGGACAACTTCTTCGTCTTGATGAAGATTTAAAACTTTTACATATTTGGAATCAAAGCTGCCAAACGCAACTTGAAAAAGTACTGCTTGAAGCAAAAGAAGGAACAGCTTCTTCTTTAGGCCACTCTGTAAAACAAGACTATAAAGAACATCCGGCCATTCGAAAATCATTCCAAGATGTTTTTCCGACCCCTCCACCTACTCTCTCTTTTTGGAAACAGTGCTTTAAAAAAATAGGAACGCTTCTTTATGGCAACAGACGCAACTCTTGATGAAAAAATCTCCCCTATGATGCTGCAATGGCATGAGTGCAAAAAAAAATCAGAAGGAGCCCTTTTGCTCTTTCGTCTTGGAGATTTTTATGAAGCCTTTTATGCAGACGCCGTCACTCTTGCAAAAGAGCTAGAGCTTACTTTGACCAAAAGACAAGAGACTCCCATGGCAGGGATCCCTTTCCATACAAGTGAAGGTTATATTGATAAACTTGTTGGAAAAGGGTACCGCGTTGCAGTCGCTGAACAAGTAGAGGACCCAAAACAAGTCAAAGGGATCGTAAAAAGGGAAGTTGTAAGGATTGTAACCCCTGGGACTTTGATCAACTCTTCTCTGCTTTCTGAAAAATCTAATAACTTTATAGCATGTCTCTCCCATTTCAATCATGCATTAGGCCTTAGCGTTCTAGACTTAACAACTGCTGAGTTTAAAGTTCTTGAATTTGAAACGTTTTCTTCCCTCTCTGATGAGCTCATTAGGCTTTGTCCCAAAGAACTTCTTATCTCAGAAAAAACCGCAGCCCTCTATGAGCAACCTCTCAAGGACCTTCAAAGTCAAATCTCCTGCCTGCTCTCTACCAGAGAGCAGTGGCACTTTGATCCTGAACTAACAGTAAACTTTCTAATCTCCCATTTCCAAGTCCTTTCCCTCGATAGTTTTGGCATGCAAGGCATGGATGCTGCCCTTCATGCAGCAGGAAGCCTACTCGCTTATGTAAAAGATGACCTTAATGGATCCATTAGCCATATACAAACCCTAAAAAAAGAAAAACTCGGCAAGTACATGTGCTTAGATGGCGTTAGCTTAAGGCATTTGGAAATTTTACAGTCCCTACATGATGGAGAAACTCGTAGCAGTCTTCTTTACCTTCTTGATCAAACTCAGACTCCCATGGGAGCAAGGCTTTTAAAAAACTGGCTCACCCACCCCTTGCTTTCTGTAGATGATATTAAAAAAAGACAAGAAGCGATTCACTTTTTTCTCTCTTTTTCCGGTTTTAAAGATTTGGTTCAGTGCCTTAGCCAAATCAAAGATTTGGAAAGACTGATCATGAAGATAGAAACAGGCTTTGCAAGTCCTAAAGACCTTTTAGGGCTAAAAATCTCATTGAATGAAGCTCCAACGCTTCTTTCCTTATTAGAAGTGACATCGTCGCCTCTTGTGAATGAGCTGACAAAAAAGCTCTGCGATGTATCAGAAATCACTCAAAAGATCGACTTAGCTTTAAGTGATGAACCCCCTTTTAGATTGAGTGATGGAAATGTGATCAAAGAGGGATTCAATCCGGAGCTTGATGAACTTCGAAGAATTTGCGGTCACGATCATCAATGGATCGCAAGCTACCAAAATACCCTTAGAGAAGAAACTCAAATTAAAACGCTCAAAGTTGGGTTCACAAAAGCTTTTGGCTACTACATTGAAGTCAGTCGGGGTCAGGCCGAAAAAATGCCCTCTTCTTTTCAAAGACGGCAAACTCTTCTCAATGCTGAGCGCTTCATCACTCCTGAGCTAAAGGAGTATGAACATAAGGTTCTTTCAGCAGAGGACAAAATTGCTTCTTTAGAGTCTCATCTTTTCCATGAGCTACGAGTTAGTGTGGCCGTTTATGGCACAATGATTCGGGATATTGCCAAAGCTATCGCTGAAATTGACTGCCTTTCATCCCTTGCAGCCGTTGCTTCCAAAAATGACTACGTCTGCCCTATTGTTGATGAAGGATCTATTTTCCATGTTGAAGGGGGAAGACACCCTGTCATCGAATCAACCCTTCGCTCAGATTCATTCATCCCTAACGACACATTTTTAGACTCTGGTGACAATCGTCTTTTTGTCATTACAGGGCCGAATATGGCAGGAAAGTCGACCTTCATCAGACAAGTCGCTTTGATCGCTATCTTGGCTCAGATCGGCTCCTTTGTTCCAGCAAAAAAAGCCCACATCGGCATCATAGACAAGGTCTTTACCCGCATCGGAGCAAGTGACAACCTCGCCAAAGGCCAGTCGACCTTCATGGTAGAAATGACAGAGACGGCAAACATTTTACATGGGGCAACAGAGCGCTCCTTAGTAATCCTCGATGAGATTGGGAGAGGAACGAGCACCTATGATGGCATTTCGATTGCTTGGGCTGTTGCAGAGTATTTGCTCACAACCCCCGGCAAGCAAGCCAAAACGCTCTTTGCTACCCATTACTGCGAGCTCACCCAGTTAGAGGGAAAAATCCCAGGGGCCATCAACTACAACGTTGCTGTCCACGAATCGGATAAAGACATCGTATTCCTTCGAAAGATTGTTCGCGGGGGCACGGATAAAAGCTATGGGATCCATGTAGCCAAGCTCGCAGGACTGCCAGCTTCTCTTCTAAAGAACGCGCGAAACATGCTGGTTTCTTTAGAAAAAGGGAAAACAGAAAAAAAGATGGCGAAGGCACAAGAGCTGCAGCTTTCTCTTTTTGAGCCCGCAGCCCCTCAGAAAGATCCTCTTTCAGACAAACTTAAAGACTTGGATCTTAATACACTCTCGCCAATGGATGCTTTAAAGCTACTCTTTGAATGGAAGAAGTTATTATTATAATTACACTTGATTTTAAATTAAAATGATTTATTATTAAAGAATAATAACAAAACAAATAAATAGTCGGTGTTTTCATGATTAAACGTCTTCTTCTCCTTTTACTTCCTTTTATGCAAATCCAGAGTCTTCCGACTCAAAACGTTTCCCTTACAGAATTATCATTGGAAGAAAAAGCCGAAGAAGAGGTAGAAATGTCTCAAGAGTCCCTTTTTAACGAAGAAGAGGAGATCTCTGCGCTACCTAAACAAGGAAGTAGACCCCAGGTCGTGCAAATCCCCACAAAAACTCAATAAATATCAAAAAAAATGCCATTCGATCCCAAGCAGCTTGACCTTTACCCCTCCGATGCCGGCGTATACATAATGAAAAATGGGGAAGGAAAGGTTATTTATGTTGGTAAAGCCAATTCCCTTCAAAAAAGGCTCAAGCAATACTTTTTACCAGGCAGGGATTTAAGGGCTATGATCCCTTTGCTAGTCTTGGAGCTTGCCTCGATTGAAACTGTTGTAGTCTCGACCGAAAAAGAGGCCCTTCTTTTAGAAAACACCTTCATCAAGAAATACCAGCCCAAGTTCAATGTTCTTTTAAAAGATGACAAGACCTACATCAGCCTTTCCATCAATCCTAAAGAGGCCTGGCCTCGGCTAAAGTTAGTGCGCCTCAAAGGCAAGCCATCTAACGACGCTTTGCATTTTGGTCCCTATACAAGCGCCGTTTCTGCGAAACAAACCTTTGAGCTGATGGCGAAGCTCTTCCCCTTAAGACAATGCTCCGACGAAGAGTTTAAAAGAAGGACCCGTCCTTGCCTTCTCTATTCAATGAAAAAGTGCATAGCGCCCTGCTGCGGCCTTTGCTCTAAAGAGGAATATGCCACTTATGTTGAGAGCGCCATAGAGTTTTTAAAAGGGGGCAGTCAGGGAATCCTTGATCACTTAACAAAAGAAATGGAAAAAGCCTCGGGGGCTCTAGAGTTTGAAAAGGCTGGCTCCTTGCTTCGAACCATTCAACAGATCAAGCACGTAACCCAAGAAACCACCATCTTTCAAAAATCTCAAGAGAAAAACGTCGATGTGATCGGTTTTTATCGGCAGGCTGATCAGGTTCTGATCTCCTTGTTGGCATTTCGAGAGGGAACACTCATCAATAGCTTAACATTCCCCTTTTCCCACCTCATCGACGAAGAAGAAGACATCCTCTCCTCTTTTATCCTGCAGCACTACTCCCTAGAAAACAAAGCTCCCTTGCCAGAAGAGATTTTAACTCCTCTCTCACTTACAAATGCAAAGGAGATCGCATCTGTTTTAAAAGACTTTCATCCGAAGGCAAAACTGTGCGCTCTTACCTGTCCTAAAAAAGGAAGCAGCAAAGATCTTCTTGATCTTGCGCAGAAAAATGCTAGGAGCTCTTTTCAACAAAAAGCTGACATACAGGCTTCCAAAGAAAAGATCCTATCCCAGCTAAGCGAACTCCTTCCTCTAAATCGTTACCCTAAAAGGATCGAGTGCTTTGACACATCCAATCTATCAGGCTCTCATCTCGTCGCCTCTTCTGTTGTTTTTATCGATGGAGAAGAAGACAAGAAAAAGATGAGACTCTACCACGTAAAAGGGATCGACAAACCCGATGACTACGCCGCTTTGCATCAAGTACTCACCCGTAGACTTCTTCGAGCTAAAGAAGAAGATGATTTTCCCGATCTTTTAATCATCGATGGGGGTAAAGGTCAACTTGGTATTGCGCTCGATGTTTTAAAAGAGCTTGAAATCATCCATGTTGATGTAGTTTCTCTTGTGAAAGAAAAAGGAAGACATGACAAAGGTCTTACACTAGAAAAAATATGCATTCCTGGCAAAGCAGAACCTATTTCTTTGCCAGCGCACTCTCCCCTTCTGTTTTTCCTACAAAGAATCAGAGACGCCGCTCATAAACAAGCGATCTCTTTTTATAGAAAAGCTCATGAGAAAAAACTAGTGAGTAGTAAGGTCGATTCCATTCCTGGAATCGGTCCCATCAAAAAGAAAAGACTTCTTCAGGCCTTTGGAAGTTTATCCAATATCCTCTCGCAATCCGAAGAAGCTCTTAAGAAAGTGCAAGGCATCACCTCTAAAGACATCAACCACATAAAAAAGATTTCTAAGTAGTAAATCTAATTTGCTTTTTAGTCTTTAATTTTCCATCATGTCCCTCTTCATTCCACCACACTTTGGAGATTTTTATGATGAAAAAATTGATGCTTGCTCCTTTTATTTTTGCTACTGCTATCTATGCAGATTCTTCAAACGACAATGACATTCAAATCCCGGAAGGCAAGATCATTGACTATCCGAGCATCTATCACGATGTAACACCTAGCGCTGGTCCTCGAGTGATCGATGGCTGCGGCGTATTTTTTACAGGTGATTATCTGTATTGGACAGCAAGACAAGACAACATGCAATATGCTGCAACGGGCTTTACAAATGACACAACCGAAAGCACACGCCCTGGCAGTGTTGCGCAACTTAAATTCAAGTTCCGCACAGGCTTTAAAGCTGGTCTTGGATTTAGCTTTGGTCATGATCTTTGGGACATGGCCCTTAACTACACATGGTTTCAATCCAACCACAATAAAGGTTCTGTAAGTGGAGAGGAAAGTGTAGGACTCACTCCAACCTTTACACCCTTTGTCGACCTTGGACCTGATGCCTACTTTGTGGAAGCAAGTTCTGTTTGGAGACTTCATTTCAATGCTCTAGATTTAGAGCTCGGCAGAAATTTTTACATCAGCAAATACCTTTCTTTGAGACCTTTTGTAGGACTCAAAGGCTCCTGGCAAAATCAACACAACACTAGATCCTATTCAGGCGTTAATGACTTAGGAGATTTTGATTACCTAAGTAAACTCAGAAGCTCATTTGTTGGAATGGGAATCCGTACAGGATGCAACATGGGCTGGCACCTAGCTGGAACTTGGAGTCTTTATGGTGATGTGGCCCTCTCAAGTCTTTGGGGCGACTTTAAAACAAAGAGAAAAGACAGCGTAGAGCAAGATGATGCAACTGTAATCCCCGTTTCCAACGTCGGCCAGTTCCACACAGCCACTCCTGTTATTGAGCTTGCTTTGGGATTAAGAAAGGATCAATGGTTTTGTAACAACCGCTTCCACTTTAGCGCTCAAGCTGGATGGGAAGAGCAAATTTGGTTTGATCAAAATCAACTTCCAGGAAACCAAGGTCTAGCACTCGGGGGCAATCTCGTTCTCCAAGGTCTTTCTGTTCGTCTACGATTTGATTTCTAGGTTTTGTGAAGAGAAAGGCGCCTTTTTGTTTCAAAAAATCACAAATACCTGAGAATCAATCTACTTGTTTAGAAACGAGAAAAAGATAGCGCTGATTATCTATCGATATTCAGCGGAATGTGCCTTAAAAACATAGATAGCGCTGTTTTGCGAAGATAATCAGCGCTATCTTTCTAGATTAAGACAAAAAAATAAGCGACAGAGCTAGTTGCCTTGTCGCTTATTTTATAAAGTAAAGACTTGATCTAAACTTCTAGACACTCCATTTCTTTCTTAGTGGTGTCTTCTAAAGAGTTCTTGCAAGGGATGAGATTTTTAAAGATCACATGCACAGATGCTACATGAAGTCCTGTTAAAAAACCGATCTCTTTAGCAATCTTTTGTTGCACTTCTTCCGCTTTTTCAGGGATGGAAACGCCGTAGGCAATGTTGATCTCTACTTTGATCATGATTGAATGCGTTTTTGAGTCTTGATCCACATGAATCCCCTTTACGCGGTCATTAGGATCACGTCCTAGCAAAGAGTCAATAAAGGTTCCTTCAAGTAAAGAAACTCCTTCAATTTTAGAAAGACACTGTATAGCAATCGATTGAAAGACACGGCTTTCAATATCCCGAATGAATACGGTATCCGGTAGTTCTACTTCTTTTGTATCGATGTGTTTAAGTGGGCTCTCCATGTCATCCTCGTTTTTAATATGCAGGTCTGTTATGATCATAGCTAAAAAACTTATTTGAGAAAAGGTGTATTACATATGGGAAATCTTCTATGTCTCTTTGCTATGGGCTTTGTAGGAGCCTACGTTGCAAAGAAGCGAAAATTAAACCCCTTTTTTTGGTTTAGCATCTGCGCTTTTTTTGGGCTGATTCCCCTACTAATCTTTATTTTTCTCCCACGTGTTCTAAAAAAACAGAAAGCAAAAACCCCTCCCCCTGTAAAAGTAGCCCCTCCACTTCCTTTTCCTGCAGAGACGATCTGGTACTATTTGGATGAAAACGAGCAACAAATGGGTCCTATGAGCTTTGTTAAGCTACAGGAAATGAAGCAAGAAGGAAAACTTGTTGAAGATACGTATATTTGGAATGAAACAATGACTCATTGGAGACAATGGAAGGATGTGTTTCCTTCGGAATAAAAAAAAGAACCTTCCGTAAAAGAAGGTTCTTTTCTTGAAAGACTACCAGCTCGCCTTAACGACACCAGGAATAAGTCCCAGATTAGCCATCTCGCGGAAGCAAAGACGGGATAACTTAAACTTTCTAAGGCACCCTCTAGCTCTACCTGTGATTTGGCAACGATTGCGCAAACGAACAGGAGAAGAGTTCTTAGGTAATTTATTCAAAGCTACAACAGCATCAGAGCGTTCTTCTTCGCTCTTGGAAAGATCTAAAATAATTTTTTTGAGTTGCTGACGCTTTTCCCACTTCAGAGCAACCATTCTTTCTCTTTTTTTCTGCCGTGCGATAGAAGATGTTTTTGCCATAAAACCTATACTTTCTTGTTACTTTTTACGAGCAGGACCTTTTTGTCTCTGCTTGCGATTTGGATCCAATTTGTTAACTACGTAAACCCGACCTCTGCGTCGTACAATTTTGTCGCCTTTAGATGGGTCTGCCTTAATAGATGCTCTAACTTTCATGTGAATAGTCCGGTAAAATTTAAAAGCTACCTACTGTTATAAGCCTAACGGGGATTTCTTTGCAAGCAAGGAATTTACAGATTTTGGATTTTGTTCTTGATGGATAAGGGAGGGTTCAGGTAGGATGAGTGCGATTTTTTAAAAAATTTCAGGTATACGAGATTATGAAAAGAACTTATCAACCTAGCAAAATCAAGCGTCAAAAAGCATGTGGATTCCGCAAAAGAATGAAAACAGCCAAGGGGCGCCTCATTGTGAACCGCAGAAGAAGACAAGGAAGAAAAAGACTTACAACCGCGTAGGCCTTAGCTTTCCCAAGTCACTTCGGATCCTTTCAAGAGGACAGTTTCAAAAAATAAATAGAGAAGGGAGACGCCTTGTTGGCAAGGTCATTTCCCTTCAATATCAACAAGGCTTGTACCAAGCCCGTCTCGGCATTACCGTGTCAAAAAAATATGGTAAAGCTCATGATAGAAATCGCTTTAAACGGGTTGTAAGAGAAGCCTTTAGAGAGTGCTACACTCATATTCCTCAAGGACTCACCTTTCACATCCTGCCTAGATTTCCAAGATCCGAGATCGGTAAACAAGCTGTATTAGACGATCTAAAAGAATTTTTAAAGCAGATCCCATGTTAAATTCAGAGCAGCAAAAGGCCGTTTTAGCTTCCAAAGGAAGGGTCTTAGTTCTAGCCGGAGCCGGCAGTGGAAAAACTACGGTTTTAGCCTGCCGTATTGCGCATCTCATTCAAAATGAAAACGTCCCCCCTTCCGCCATTTTAGGCCTTACTTTTACCAATAAAGCAGCCGCTGAAATGAGGGAGAGGGTCAAGCGCTTTACAAACGGCAAAGTGGCCAAAGAGGTCACTCTTTGCACCTTCCACAGCTTTTGCATGAACGTCTTAAGACAAGAAATCCACCATTTGGGATTTACTCCTGAATTCACTCTCTATGACGAAAAAGATGTAAAAAGAGTTTTGACACAGATCGTAAGGCATGCTTTGGAGCATGAAGGAGACCTTCCTTCCCTTCAGTCAACTCTTGCAAAAATCACGCAAGCTAAAAACCAAGGCAGCGATTCCTTAGAAGAAGAGGAGCAAACCTCGAGCTGGCATGCTTCTTTCAGTAAAGACCTTCTTGAAAAACTTCACCTTTGCATGAGATCTTATAATGCTGTTGACTTCGACAGTCTGCTAACCTTGACCGTAAGCCTTTTTGAAGAGCATCCAGCGATCTTAGATCGTTTTCAAGAGCGTTTTAAATACATCATGATCGACGAATACCAAGACACGAATCCTGTCCAATATAAACTCGCAGAGCTCCTGTCTCAAAAATATGGAAACTTATGTGTCGTAGGAGATGATGACCAGTCCATCTATGGATGGAGAGGCGCTGAAGTCAAACACATCTTGCACTTTCCAGCAGAAACAAAGGTCAAACTCGAACAAAATTACAGATCTACTCAGGTCATTTTACAAGCGGCGAACCAAGTTATTTCCCATAATGTAGAAAGACATGACAAAAGACTTTGGAGTCAAACAGAGGCTAGCGAGCCTCTGTTTCTATTTCATGCCCCGAACGAAATTGAAGAAGCTCAATCTGTTGTACAAAGAATTATCTATCTCAAGAAACATAAAAACCTCGATTGGAAAGACATCGCGATCTTATATAGATCAAATGCCCTTTCCCAAACCTTTGAAACAGCCCTTCTCCAAGCAGCTTGGGAAGAAAATGGTGAGTGGAAAAGAGGCATTCCTTATGAAGTCTTTGGAGGAACAGAATTTTATGAAAGAGCTGAGATCAAAGACACCCTCGCCTATTTAAGAGTTCTTGCAAACCCTTTAGATCAAGAAGCGCTTTTGAGGATCCTCAATGTCCCTAGACGTGGAATTTCAGATAACTGTCTTGATCTTTTGACACAGTACAACCGCAAAAACAACATCTCTCTTTGGGAAGTGATTGAATCTGTCCATCAAGGAACCTCCCCTCTGCAAGATTCCCTATCCACTAAAGCCATTTCCGGGATTAATCAGTTCTACTCTTTATTTAAACGAGCCAAAGAACTGACAGGTGTATCTCTTTCAGAAACACTCGAGTGGATCATTAAAGAAGTAGATTACAAAAAAGCCATTCGAGAAGATGTGAAAAGCGAAAAAATGAGAGAGTTTAAATGGGACAACGTCTCTCAGTGCGTAGAAGCTTTAAGTCTCTACGAAGAAAAAACAGCAGAAAACGCCTCGCTGCAAGACTTTTTAAGCTCCACACTTCTTTCTTCTCATGACCATCCAAAATCGACTAAACAGCAACAAGAAAACAAAGTCCACCTCATGACTGTTCACAGCTCCAAGGGGCTTGAGTTCGAGGCTTGTTTTTTAGTGTGCATGGAAGACCACATTATGCCCCATGAAAAAAGCTTAAAAGAATCTGGCCTTGAAGAAGAAAGAAGGCTCATGTACGTCGCTATGACAAGAGCCAAAAAATATCTTACCCTAAGTATGGCAAGAGAAAGAAAGAAAATGGGAAAACAGATCCAAACAACACCGTCTCGATTTCTTTTTGAAATCCCTAAAGAGATCTTGAAAATCACTTCCTATCAAACAGTCGAGATGTGATTTTATGATAACCCTCATTTATAGACACAAAAAAGAAAATTTGAAAAAATGCTCTCTAAGAGGTCTTGAAACTCGAAGCGACATGAAGTTTTTCACCTATCCTAAAGATACCATTGGAGATCTTTCCTCCTACATTCTTCTTACACTCGATGCTCCCCCTTTAACCATTGAAGATGCTAAATATGGACTTTTTCTCATCGATGGCACATGGAAACATGCTGACGTGATGTATAGACAGCTCAAAACACCCCATCAATTCATCACAAGAAGTTTGCCCAAAGATTTAAAAACAGCATATCCTCGAAGGCAAGACGACTGTCTTGATCCTGAAAGAGGGCTCGCTTCTGTCGAAGCCCTTTTTGCAGCCTACCACATTCTTGGAAAAGATACAGGTGGCCTTTTGGATAACTATTACTGGAAAGAAGCTTTTCTAGAGAAAAACCATAAGCTCCTTTAGGTTTTTAAAAATTCTTTCCTATTTATTTTCAGTTGTGTCATAACAAGCCTTTACTCTTGAAAAAATAGATGGCTATGCACACGAAAAAGCTTCTTTTTGGTCTTGTCTGTTATTCAATGACTTCCTCTGTTTATGCAGACACTGCAAATACAAAGAGTCAATCTGTTCATGTTGTGACTGCAAAGAGTACAGAAAAAGAAAATCAATCCTCTTATGTTGTCACAAAAAATTCTGAAGAAGAGTGCGAACTTGTAAATCCTCCAAGCTTCCGTTTTACTACAAGTCATAGAGAAGCCAATGGTATCGGATATGATCAAGGGTATACATCTTTCGATATGTTTTGCGCCTTCACTTCCATTGAAAATTGGCATCCCTTTTTTGATGTGCGCCTCCACATGTTCAATGACTGGAAGGCTGCTGCCAACGCAGGATTTGGAGTCAGATATCAGCCAGATTCTTTAAAAGCTATTTTTGGACTCAATGGATTTTTTGATTTCAGACACGCCAATCATTCTACTTTTGAGCAGCTCGGTGGCGGTCTTGAAATCCTTGGAACCAAATGGGAAGGGAGAGCGAACTGCTATTTTCCAATCATCAATGATAACAATCTTTACGAAGATTCTTTTATCGGATTCACTGGTCACGAAGCTCTTTTCATCATCAAACGGGAACTTGCCTTCAAAGGTTTTGATGTATCTGTTGGAAGAACGTGGCTGCAAAAGCAATACTTTACCCTCTCTTCCACGTTGGGAGGCTATATGTTCTTTGCTGATTTTGATAAACGCGCCAAAGGCGGTTTATTCAAAATGAAAGCTGAGCTCTCTCGCTTCGTTTCTGTTGAAGCTCAAACTTCTTATGACTCCCTCTTTAAAGGAATCGTGCAAGGACAAATTGGATTCAACCTTCCTTTTGGAAAGAAGATCAAAGCAAGAAAAAAAGGTCTTTCTTGCAAAACGGCTCTTGCACTAGCAAACCGTATTGTAGAATCAGTCGACCGCTTTGAAATCATCGTCACAGATCACCATAACATACAGACCCCAGCTCTTGATCCAAGAACGAAAGAAGATTTATACATCGTATTCGTCAACAACCTAGCACCTTCTGGCGGCAGTGGAACAGCAGAATCGCCGTTTTCAACTCTTGCAGCAGCGGAATCAGCTTCTGCACCAGGTGAGATGATCTACGTATACGGAGGAACAAATAACACTGTTGGCATGAATGCAGGAATCACACTCCAAGATCGTCAATGGCTGCAAGGAAGCAGCCGACCCTTTCCTGCAATAACAGCGTATGGCCTGGCCATCGTTCCAGCTCAAACATCCGGAACTCCTGCCATTACAAATACATCCGGCGATACGATCACACTTGCCAATAATAACATCGTAGCAGGCTTTAACCTCCTTGCGACAAGCAATGCGATTTCTGGATCTGGCATCACAGGTTTTTCTGGAGCGTTCCTTCACTCTGCAGGAACAACTTTAAGCGACTTCTCCTTCACAAACGTTTCAGGAGCCATCACTCTTAAAGGTATAAAATCTTTATCTCAAAACGGTATCACTTTAACTACAACCAATGACGTCGTATTGACCATCGAAGATAGCGTCTTTACAAACCATGGTGCAAAGAACCTAGATCTGACATTTACAGGCACCTCAAACAGCAGAGCCATCATTCTATACAACGTGCTAGAAAACTCTACAAGCGGCTCTACAATCTCTACAGCATTAACAGCTAACTTAAGAATAGATCTTGAAGAGAACTCATTCTCTAACATTCAAAGCTCTGCTCCTTCAAGCCTTAAGTTCGAAGTCAATAATACCTCTACAATGCTTGCTGTCGTTAGAGACAATACCTACACAGGTCCATCAATACTCGGATTTGATTTCCTTACAACTGATACTGCCAACTCTATTTTCTATGTAGCTGACAATACAGGAACCTATACTGCAACCTCTTCACCTGCTTACCCCTTTAATTTCGTCGTCGATACAAGTGCAACCTCTACTCTCTTACTCCAAGGGAACATAGCAAGTAGCAACGGATACTATCTGTCTAATGGCGGGTCTTCGACCTTCTATGTGCAGTCCACTGATCTATCTTTATCTGGCGTAGAGACCTTAAATACCGGCTCTTTCACCACAAGTGGAACAATTACCTATATTTCCTACACCGACTACATCCCGGATCTACAATAAGAGGCTTAACTAGATGACCTTGCTAGAAGTGATTTTTTAGCTTCCTTCTCTCGACTTAACTCCTCTTCAATTTCTTTCACCGTTGGCAAGCTGGATTTTAGTTTTTCAGGTAGGGCTTTAGTAATCATCGTTTCATATTCCACCACACCCATCGGTCTTTCAATCCCCCTGAAGGCATATTCAGCAATGACCTTATCCCTATCTTTGCAAAGTAAAATCCCAATTGTAGGATTATCGCTTGGATGCTTGATCATATCATCCACAGCGGAAAGATAGAAATTCAGTTGACCTACATCTTCCGGTCTAAAAGCCTTGGCTTTTAACTCTACGATGACAAAACAGCGGAGATGAACATGATAGAAAAGTAAATCGATATAGAATGGCTGTCCACTTACAGTAAGCGCGTATTGTCGTCCCATAAACGCAAAACCCTGTCCTAATTCAACCAGGAATTTCTGAATATGATTGACGAGCCCATCCTCCAAGTCTTTCTCCAAATGTTCTTTATGAAGCGTAAGAAAATCAAAGACATAAGGATCTTTGAGTGTCTGCTGCGCTAAATCTGATTGAGGAGATGGCAATGTTGTTTTGAAATTGGAGATTGCTTTGCCTTCCCTCTGATACAGGCTATTTTCGATCCAAATGATAAGCACGCTACGGCTCCAACCATGTTCGATCACTTTCTTGGCATACCACAATCTTTCTTCAAAACTTTTCAATTTATCTAACAGGATACAATTGTGTCCCCAAGGCACGTTCAAGAAAAATTCCAACCGGTTCTTTTGTAATTGTCCAACAGCTGTTGGACAATTGGAATATGCCAGATAAAAAGACCTCATTCTAAAGATGTTACTTCTTGAAAATCCCTCTATTCCAGGGAAACCATTTTGAAGATCTTTAGCTACCTTTTCCAGTACTTTACTACCCCATCCTTCCTTTTCCTGTTTTTTAACAATGTCTTTGCCAAGTTCCCAGTACAGTTGAATCAATTCTCTACTAGCGGCTATAGCCGCTTTCAGTTGAGCATTCCTAATTTTCTCTTTAAGCTCATCCAGGAACTGACCGTACCCAGGCAAAATCATTGGATTTGAATCTGTTTTAACTAAAGAGGCTTTTTGTTTTTTTCTCATTAAAGAACCTTGATTTTTGAAGTGGAAAAAGATTTTTCCATCTATTGGAAGAAAAGTCAATGCCTTTCAAAAAATTATCATGACTTCCTGTGCCCTGCTACAGCTTTTTTTATAGATTGACTTTTACCTCTCAATTCCATACCTTGTGCAGAGGAAATGCTTTTTTTAACATCTGGAACCTATTTTATAAAAAACTTGCTCGTGCAACAAAAAACTTACTCTCAAGATTCACATAAGCTCGATATCCGCCTCGTAGACAAAGATGCCCTATATGTACTGGAAAAGCTCACAGCTTCTGGACATGTGGCCTATCTCGTAGGAGGAGGAGTCCGAGATCTTCTTCTCAATAAAAAACCTAAAGATTACGACATCTCCACCTCTGCCGAACCCGAAGAAATTAGGCGCCTCTTTAGAAATTGTATTTTAATTGGCAAAAGATTCCGCCTAGCCCACATCCGCTTCGGAAGCAAGATCATCGAAGTATCCACCTTCCGCTCAGGAGATAATGAAAATGACGCCCTGATTGTTCGAGATAACGTCTGGGGATCCCCAGAAGAAGACGTTTTGCGAAGAGACTTTACGATCAACGGCCTTTTCTACGATTCTGCCAAGCAAACGATCATCGATTATGTCGATGGATTCAAAGACATAGAAAAAAAATATTTACGCACGATCGGTCAGCCGTTCATTCGCTTTAAGCAAGATCCTGTTCGAATGATACGCCTATTAAAATTTAGAGCTCGATTTGGATTTGAGATCGACCACGATACAAGACTTGCCCTGATTGAATCCAAACAAGAGATTTTAAAAAGCTCCTCCACCCGTATTCTAGAAGAGCTCCTTCGCATGCTAGAGTCTGGCGCTGCAGAAAGCTTTTTCCGTCTTATGATCGAATATGGCCTTTTACAACTACTTCTACCAGCTCTTGCTTCTTTTATGGAAACAGATGAGGGAGAAGTGATCTACTCTTTTCTAAATAAGATCGATTCTTGGAATAACGAGAATGAAAAGCGACCTTTAGATCGCTGCATCTTGCTCGCAAGCCTTGTATACCCTCTCTTTGAAAAAAGAATCCAACTGCTCCACACTGGAAAAGAAAAACCTCCCCATTTTGGAGAGATTCAAAACGAGGCTTTTCATGTTTTCCAAGAAGCTTTTGGATCCTTTTTCCTCGTACCTAAAAGGTTAAAAATCATCGCAGCCTCGATCCTCACGCTGCAATTTAGGCTCATTCCTATTGAAAAAAGGCGTTCAAAGACGCTCCGCGTTCCAAACGACCCTAGCTTCCCGCTAGCCGTGGAATTCCTTCAACTAAGGGCCCTTTTAGACCCTTCCCTGCAAAAGCCGCTTGATCAGTGGATAGAGCTGCTATGGCCCGTTTCTGGGGCCCCACCAGCTGATGAGCTCGCTCCCAAAAAGAAAAGGCGAAGACGAAAGCCCAGAAAAAAGCCCCCTTCCGTTGAATCCCCATGAGCTCGTTAAAACAACCGCTTTTTAAAACTCCTATCCCTCTGTTTTATACGGGGCCTGATCTGGCAGAGCCAGATCTGCCCTGCATCATCTATTTAGCGCTTTCGGCTGAAGAGAGCCTATTAACCGATCCTTTCAATCAGCCTGTTAGCTTCCTGCAAAACAAATACCCTGTGCGAGTGTTTTCTGTTAATCTGCCTTTCCACGGAAATGGTCTTCTTGCAACACAGGCGATGAACAAGTGGGCTGAGGAAATGAGCAGTGGATCAGACGTTCTTGCAAACTTTTTAGATGATTTAGAAACATCACTACGTATTCTTTTTGATCATTTAGGCAGTCCTAGCAAAGTAGCCATTATGGGACTTTCTAGAGGTGGCTTTTTAGCAAGTCACATTGCAGCAAGGTTTTCAGAGATTTCCACTCTTTTAACTTATGCGCCGCTCACTCGTTTAGATGAGTGTGTAGAATTTAAAAATCTAAAAGAACTACCAAGTGTTGAGGCGCTCGATATTGACAAGCTTACCTCAAAACTTCTTCACAAGACAATCAAGACCTACATTGGCAATCGAGACCTCAGAGTTGGAACAGACCGCTGCTATACATGGATAAGAAATCTCACAAATGCAGCTTTTGATCACAATATCAGATCTCCTCACATAGAGCTTGTTTTAAAACCATCTATTGGACACTTAGGACATGGAACTTCTAAAGAGACCTTTGAAGAAGGGGCTCTTTGGATTGCTCACAAGTTAGGACTTACATGATGAGCTACGATCTATTCATCTTTGCAGGAGAGCCAAGTGGAGATTTGCATGGAGAGGCTCTTTTAGAGAGCCTCTTTGATGAAAACTCCCATCTTAAAATTATGGGGGTTGGCGGCCCTCGCATGAGGAAACACACCTCCTTTAAATGTGTTCTTCCGATGGAAGAGTTTCAGGTGATGGGATTTGTTGATGTCTTTTTAGCCCTACCCAAACTCATCTATCACTTCTACTCACTTGCACACCTCATCTTAAAAACAAAACCTGAAAAGGTTCTTTTCATCGACTATCCAGGATTCAATCTAAGAATGGAAAGACACCTTCGCAGAAAAGGATTTAAAGGAAAGATCATCCACTACATCTGTCCTTCCGTCTGGGCTCATGGTAAAGGCAGAATTGCCCTTATGGAGAAAAATCTCGATCTACTCCTTTCCATTTTTCCTTTTGAAAAGAAGCTGTTTTCAGAAAAGTTCAATGTTGAGTATGTAGGACATCCCCTAGTCTCTCGCATCGAAAAAGACACATCAGAGATCCTTCCTTGGGCTAAAGACAAAACAGTTATTAGCCTCTTTCCTGGCAGCCGCAAAAAAGAGATCCTTTTAAATTTCCCTCTTCAGCTTAAAGTATTAAAAAAGGTCCTCTCTGAAAAAGTCATAGGAGCTGTATCTGTATCTCAAGAAGCCTATTTACCTCTTCTTGAGGCCTGCATTGAAAAAGAGGATCTCCAAGGTCTTATTAAACTTGTCCCCTCCTCTCAGACCTACTCCCTCATGAAAAGCTCTTACATGGCCATTGCAAAATCTGGAACGGTAACACTTGAGCTTGCCCTTCATCAAGTTCCCACTGTTGTTACTTATGGCATTGCACCTTTGGATCTTTTCATCGTACAGCGTATTTTAAAGGTCCTACTTCCCTTCTACTGTATTGTGAACATTGTTGCGGGTAAGGAAGTATTTAAAGAGCTCATAGGCCCTGCTCTTACAGAAAAGGCCCTCTTACAAGAAGTAGAAAATCTTCTCTCTCCTTCTTATAACCTAGAAAAAAAAGATCTCTGTCTTGAAGTCCTAAAACTCTTAGGCAAAAAAAAAGCAAGCCGAGAATCGGCTCGCTTTACTTTGTCTCTTTGAGATTAGTAGCTTAACCAAAAGGAAGAAGGTCTCTTAAATGAAGAGACCTTCTCTTGTTTAGGCGTTCTTCTTATCGAATAGCTTGCGTGTCTCTGTAACGCTAAGAACAGGAGTAGCTGAACGGTTCTCTACTGGAGCAGTTCTGTTAACAGGAGTAGGCGCCCGCTTAGGAGCTCCTGGTATACCCCATTTTGATACTGATTTTGTTGTAGCTGCTGGAGCTGTATTTGTTGGGGCAGTGTGCGGTAGTGTATAACGGTTAGCAAATACGTTCGTTACTGGTTTGTCAGTACCGATAATTCCACGTCGACCTGGAGATGTTCTTTGTCCAGTCGTTGGTTCTTGTTTTGTAGTACTCTTTGCTGCAACCTGTTGCTTTACAAATGACCTTGAGTCAGCTTCTTCTTTTGCTTGTACGATAGCAGCTTGCTTAGCGGCTTCTATTTTTCCTGCCACTAGAGGATTCGATGGAGCCAAAACAACCACATCCTTCGAAGATATAGGAGTAACGACTGAAGCTAAACTTTCAGGCGCGACTTCTTCTAAAACTTCAGAACTTTCAATATCATTACTTTGGATTGGACGACTTGGTGCCTTGAGTGATGATGGGCGGCTATTGCTTCCGACATGTACAACAAAAGGGCGTTTACTATCCTCATTAAGCTTTCCATTCTCATCATAGGTCCATTGTTGCGCTAAAGAAGCCACTGTATAAGCAGACGCAAGTCTGTCATGAACTCCTGGGGTTGCAGGTCTGCTCTTAGGTTTTCTTGTAGTTCGATGTTGAGAACTTACTTGCGAACTTCCTTTCTGGGCTAAAAGTGTCTTTGCTACGTTTGTATTCAGGCTTGAAGCAGAGTTCTTATGAGCTTTCCGTACCCTTTCTACTATAGTACCATCCTCGCGTACCGCAATATCCCCTTTTTTTATAAAGGTTTCTATGTCTTTTTTATCAAACTTTGACCAGTCTGTTTTAGAATCGTTTGCGTTGGATTGCTTAGGGGTTGCTTTTGCAGAGAGATCTTTCTTTCTCGGAATACCCTGACTTGTGATCAAGTCATATTCGCTCATGCCCTCAGATTCTAGTACAGTACTAGTTTGTGATACTTTTGGACTAACATTGTTTGTTTTTATTAGGCGTGGCTTAGGAGCCGCCATGATTTTGGCAATAATTGCCTGTTCTCTTCTTGTAGCATCTCCAGGTCGGACTTTTTTATCACGTGACATGGCATTACTGAATCCAAACTCTTCCGATCCTAGGCTCTCGAGCATTGAATCGAGAACTTCCTTTACCTCTAATCTAGTTGAATCCAATGGTACTTCATTATACGTGTCATAAATACCAGCTTCATGTTCATTAAGAGCTGCTACTTGATCCATTTTCTTTTTCCAGCCTTGAACTCTATCGAACCAATCGAAAGAAATAACAGAATCTTCCTCTGGGTTAAGTATAGCTAAAACACCTTTATGATTTTCTCCGAGAGCTTCTAAAGCGGTAGAAAATTTATCTTTTGCCTCGTATATTGACAATGAACCGCCTTTAAGGTCAGCAAGGTAAACATCTAAAGCTGCGTCCATACCTTCCCATGTAGACTCCAATTCAGGATTCATAGGCGCTTCTTCGATCTCTGGAGTTGAGATAGTTTGTACGTCTTCATTTGTCACTATCGAGGATATCTCGTCGATTTCTTCTAATAACAACGTTTCAAATGCTCTTTCTTTATCATCTAAATCAGAAGAAAAGCCTGTATTAGAAGAATTGGTAGTAAAAGGGCTGATATCTTCCTTATTAACCTCTAAAGGAGCGATTGTCTGTACAGTTGTCTTTTTAGGCTTCTTCCTCTTGCTTTCCTTACCAAATTTCGAATAATCCTCAACAGGACTAGAAGATTTGCCCCTTTCTGTAATGAGCTTTGTTGGATGAGGTCTTTCGGTTATCCCTAGAATCTCATCAAATTTCGCATCGAATTCAGGATCTCTCTTAAACTCCTTCTTTTCAGCAAAAATGGAAGGTAAGTTAATCTCTTCTGGCAATTCCATAGGCTCTGAAAGTAAATATTCTGGAGCTATCGTTGAAAAGACATCGAAAGAGTCAATGCTATCATCTTTAGGTTCTTCTAAATGTCGAGGTCTTGTACGTGCATTTGAAAGTTCTGTGTAGATTGCTTCATGGTTTACGACTGTAATTGCATGAGAGTCTGTAAGCAGCAAATCCAAGTCATATTCATCATCTAAAGAATCTCTAGAGAAACTCGAAGACTCGTCATCCTTTTTGGATTTTATTGAATGGTTTGTTGAAGAAGAATTCGGTCTTAGCTCCCTATACAAATTTTTATCCGAACGGGTACTACTAGAGTTAGAACTCTCTGTATCGTTTTCGTGCCAGTTCTCTAGATCTATTGAATCCTTATCATCTTCTAATTCAGAGCTAATCCATAATCTTTGATTGCCGTGTCCAGATAACTTAGCATCTAATTCTTTTCCTAAGGCAGCAAAATCAAAGCTCTTATATTTTGCACGTACCTCTTTTGGATATCTGTTCTTAGGCGCATCTGAAATAGATAACAAATCTAGACTCTCATCACTCTTGTAAAAGTCACCTTCTGTCGAGTTGAATTTATCTGACCCATGGTTATATGTAGTGGAAAGTCCTCTTGCCGAAGAAGAAGTCGGTGCCGGATAAACACTTTTAGAACCTAGACTTCTTCCCCATATAGATACAGATCCATTATCATCTCTATCTTGTGAAGAACCTGAATGGATCGAAGCTATTTCTGAAGATCCATCTCCAATATTACCAACGATGAGTGCGGGTTCTTTCTTCGGTTTATCGAGATACTCATTGAAAGGATAAAGAGCATGGTTTTTTATAAGACTTTCTCTTTCTTTTTCTTGATCTTCTGTAAAAGGAACTGGAGTCTCTTCAAGACCATCTACCGTTGTAGTAAATTTCCCATCACGCGCCTCAACAGAGACGGTTTGCTCCTTGTGTGTTTTTTGAGCTTCTTTTACTAATTTCCCTTCAACTATTTCATTTGTATCAGATTCAATAATCTGTTCGATCAACGACTCATAAGCTTCTCGCACAGCCTCTACTTTACCGAGAACTTCTTTGAAAGCGGCATCTGCTACGACAGTCTCTACTAGACCTGTTGTGACGTTTTTTTGAACCAATCTAACGCTGCGGTCTTTTGCATTTTTTGCAGGTTGAAATACAACAGCAAATCTATTCGAATCTAATGTAAGGTTATTAGATTTATCTTTCGAGGCCGCTACCAGAGTTTTTCCAAGCAATTCAAAATGCTCTTTAATAAACTCCTTTCGACCGTGGTTAAAATCATGATCTTTTGATCCAGTACGAACAACAAAGCGACCAGGGGCAGCAGAAAGCGGGGAAGTAGCAGGGGTAGGGTTTGGTTGGGGGACAGGAGAAGCCGAATGAGAGTTTGAAGAATGAACAGACTCTAATTCCTCAATATATGAATCATTACCATCTCTGTCTGTGAATACAGAATCAGATTTAGAGCTGACTGACGCGCTATCTGTAAGGTTAGTAAAGAAATTCATAGTCCACCTTTTATTAGAGGTTATCGGGCATAGCCCATATATTATTAATATAAATTTAATATAGCTCAATTATAACAGTAAAAACGTTTAATTTCAACAAATTAAATCAAATTAATTTTAACACTTAAAAATTATTATAATTACATATAAATAAGAAGCTTACGCGCATT
Organism: uncultured Chlamydiae bacterium; assembly: GCA_903824495.1. Classification (GTDB taxonomy): domain Bacteria; phylum Chlamydiota; class Chlamydiia; order Chlamydiales; family Rhabdochlamydiaceae; genus CAIJXB01. The sequence continues at coordinate 57,331 of CAIJXB010000035.1, read as the reverse complement.
ACAAACACACCAAAACAGAAGCAGCAACCAACCTCAGCGAAACAACCTAAACAACTACACACCAACAACTTAAACGCAAAGCAACAGAAACTTACGATCAACTACTCATACAAACACCTTAAAATAAGACATTTAAATAAAAAAAGATTTCAAGATGGAAAGATATGAGACAAGAGGCTATGCTTGCAGGCTACAATTTATTAAGGACTGGAAAGTTATGGAACTCAAGATTTATGTCGACAGATTGAAAGAAGGGCAAGAAGAGGTTTTCGAAGGAACCCTACCCACCTCCTTTTTAGGAACAGACCCTCTTTTTCAAGAAACCTTGTTTTTATCAGCTAAGGCTTGTGTAACAGGCGACCTTCTAATACTGAAGCTCGAAGCTCAAACGGCAGCATTCCTCCCCTGCTCCATTTGTAATGAGCAAGTTCTTGTTCCTCTAGAGCTTACAGACGTTTATCACGACAAAGACTTAAAAGAGATCCCTTCCGTATTTGACTTTTCAGATCTTTTACGAGAAGACCTATTATTAGGGCTTCCCCACTTTACAGAATGCAAAGGAAACTGCCCTGAAAGGCAGTCCATTAAAAATTATTTAAAGCAGGCACCAGAGCAAGACACAAGTAGTGTCCAGTTTCCATTTTCTAACCTATAGAATATTTCTCTTTAAAGAAAATGGCCTTTTCCGCTATAAAGGTGACCTAAAATTTAGACTTATCAGGAGATTGATTTATGGCAGTACCACGTAACCGCACATCTAACGCGCGTAAAAACTCTCGCAGAGCTCACCACGCAAAAAAACCAAGACTTTTTGCAAAGTGCTCTAATTGCGAAAAGCCATGCCTTCCACATCGCATGTGCACACAGTGCGGTTTTTATGACGGGGCAGCCGTTGTTCATGCAAAAGAAGAGTAATTGTAACAATAATTCTCTTCCGATCATCGGCCTCGATTTGATGGGGAGCGATGAAGATTCAAGCTATGTCTTGGACTCTTTGATCCCCATCTTAAAAAGCTTAGAGCATTCTGCTCATTTCGTTCTCTTCGGAGAAGAAAAAAATGAAGATGCTTTAAAATCTATCCCTTTCATTTCCTATCAAATTAGCTCAGAAATTGTCCAAATGGATGAAAATCCTCTTTTGGCAGTACGCAAAAAGAAGGGTTCTTCTTTGCATTTAGGAATGCGCGCTTTAAAAAACAAAGAAATTCAGGCTTTTATCTCTATGGGCAACACAGGCGCCTTAATGGCAACTGCAAGACTCCACTTAGATACCTTACCTAAGATTTCTAGACCCGCTCTACTAACCCTTCTCCCTACTAAAAAAAAGGAAATGGTCCTTTTAGATGTAGGAGCCAATACCACATGCAAGGGATCTCATCTTGTAGAGTTCGCTGCCATGGGGATTGCTTATCAAAAAGCCAGAGGTATTCAAAATCCAACCGTCGGACTGCTCAATATCGGAACAGAAGCGGTCAAAGGACCTCCAGAGCTGCAAAAAGCCTACAAAATGCTATCCAAATCCTATCCGTTTTTTCAAGGGAACGTAGAAGGCAGAGATGCCTTTGAAGGCCTTGTCGATGTGCTGGTCACGGATGGCTTTACCGGTAATATTTTTTTAAAAACCTCTGAAGGAATCGCAAGGTTCTTACTTGAAAAGCTCTCCGCATACTCCCAATTAAAGGAGCTAAGGAGCCGTTTAGACTATAGCGAGTACCCAGGAGCCTTACTGGCCGGAGTAAATGGCCTTGTGATCAAGTGCCATGGAACAGCAAAATCAGCCTCCTTCCATCACAGCCTAACAAGCGCCCTCTACCTTTTAGAACATAATTTTTTAGACACTCTTAGCCAAGAGCTCAGCTCTCTTTTTTCAAAAGAGCATTAAATTCACTGCCAGGTACTTTTCCAAGCTGTGTATTCCGAATATTTAAGGCGATAGCGAGCGAAATTTCCTTCATGCAAACACATGATTTCAGTTTCAACCACCTCGATAAATCGAGCCTGCAATTCAGCTGGAACAGATTCATAAGCAGATTTCTTAATAAACTCAACGGCGGCACTACGAGACATTTGATTCTGCACAATATTTACAACAGTTGCTCTAATTAGATCTCGATAGCGCATACGAAACGGATCCGGCTCACCAAGCTCTTTCCTCTTTGCGGAGTAATGCAAACAAGAGCGCTCATAAGCCCAAATAAATACCTCGCGAAGGAGTTCGATACGATTGAGCTCATAGACTCCAACAAGACCTTGAATATACAACGATTCAGGAACGTCCACAAAGGATAGAGGTGATAAGTTACGAAGGATCAGAGGAATATTTACAGCAAGGCGCGAGACCCGCTTATTCACATCTTCAAAAGGTTGAAGATAGGGTAATTGTACCATCAAGAAAAAAGCCTGCTCAAACGGATCTTGAATTTGACTAGCTATGTCTACAATTTGCTGAAAACATTCCTCTATGAGCTGAGGAATTGCTAGCGGGCTATATACACTTTTTCCTATCCCTACCGGGATAGAACGCAAACGACCGCAAGATTCAGGATTCCCGAGCAGATCATAAGAAAGGATCGCATGTAAGTTAAGAATAGTTCGACGGTTAATTCCAATGTCATTTGCAGAGTCCACTAAGAATTCAATAGCCTCTTTATGATTTAGAATCATCTGAGCGTCTTTTAAATCTTTTCCTTCGACTACCTCACTTAGCTTAAGCAAACGTTCCGTCTCAAGCAAAGAATAAGTGTTTCCTTCTAAGCGGCTAGAGTTCCATGACAGGTCGATAAGCAAACGATTGAAAATCTGCTTCGCATAGGTTCCCGCTGGATAATCCCCAGAAGCCCCCCCTATCTCAGCTAGATGCTTCCGAACAACATCTGATAAATAATACGTCTTATTAGGGATGTACTGATCCAAAAATGCACGGTTGTAACCTACAGGCACATGCAATTGGATGGGCAGCCGAACTTTCCCCCTTATACCCTCCGCAGCAGCAGACAGTGGGATCCTGAGTTCACTTTCCCTTTCTACAGGAATAGCAGCAACCGAAATAGGATCGTTTTTTAATGGAGGCAACCGGTATCGCCTTGAGCGCGACTCCCCTTCGGCAAGCAACCGATTCTCCTGAACCAAAGAGGCAAGATAGCGCTGCAGGGTACGTTTATGGCTAGTGGGCCATTGCAGAGCTACTCTAATTTCCTCAGAAGAAGCCCCCCCAGGAAAAGAGACCATACTCTTTAGGACAGCTTCGTATTCACCCTCTTTTGTCATACAACCCCCACATTTTGTCACATAATCCTTATTATGTCACAAAACTCTATTTTTTGTCACATAAACCATCGACTCTGTCACTAAACAGGCTGTTTTGTCACACATCTAGACCACAGTCCCTTAGAAAAAAGACCATTTTGCCTCCACCGACAAAATGGTCTTCCGAATGGAAAGAGACTAGCGCAGCCCCCGTCAAGTCATTCTTTTACAAGGGCCTCAAATAAAACTAGAGGGCGTTGGAAGGCGGGGCTGTATAACGATGCCTTACCTTATCTTGCTCTTTTTTAGAGTCTTTGACAAGCATTAGAAAGTCTTCTCGAAGACCTATAGTTGCTTGAGCAAATCCTTGAATTTGCTTCATAGCTAATGAGATCTGCTCTGCGGTATATCTGGACTTGGTATATTCTCCCGCATAAGTCGAAATTTTCCTGGAATTCCGAGCCATTTTATTTTCTAATTTTTGATCTAACACCTGCAAAATGTCATCTAGACACGCGGAAAAAGCATCCACTGATGCTATAGAATACTTTTCATGAGTTTATTACAATCCCGCTTGCATCAACAAAAGAGCCTCTTCATTACTCATGATTGTTTTAAAAAATTTCATTTGAAATTCAGCTATTTCAGGATAATACACCTTGTCCGCACATTCGATGGCTCTATAATGAACGGCAATGCACTCAATGCCCTGATCCGTAACAGCCTTTTCCACGTCTTCAACATGGCTTCTTTTGTCATCAATAAAGATCATTTTTTTGGGCTTTTCATCAATCAAAGATAAAAAGCGGACAAAAATTTCACCCTTTTTATTATATTCCCCTGTAAACAAAATGCCTTTTGTATAAAGTGTTGGAGTCGAGGAAGGAACAACAAGTGTACTACTTACGGGAGCGCAAGAATGAAAGCTCCAGTCCAAAGAGCCCAGTTGACGAATAGTGGAATCAGCAAGAGACGGTTGCCTATGCGTCAATCCCATGATGACAATCTTACGTTGCAGAGCCTCTTTTAAAGCAGGGATAAAAGCTGCTTCTACTGGTTTAACGGGACATATCTTTTGTATCTCTACCCAATCGGGATAGCATTCTCTGGTTGCAGCCTCTAGACTCATTCCATTTTCCACAAGAGCATAAGCCTTATCATAAAACCATTCGGTATGCCCTAGAGCCTGCTTACCTTCAAAAACTGTATTGTCAAGATCCACAACAATCCAGGTATCCTCATCGATTAAAGGGATGACAGTTTCAATAGTGGTAGTTTCAATGATTTTGGCTTCACTTGTAAATGGAAGGAAAATAATTATCGCAAAAAATATTTTTTTAAACACACATCCTCAATTTTTAAATTTTTTAAAAATTTTAACAAAATTTTAGAGATTTTTCCATACGAAAGTTCTGAGATGCCTCCCCTTCACATCTAATAAGCCAAATCATTTTTTGCACAGTACAAACCATAGATGGATCAAAAAAAAGAAATAGCTTTATTTTTTGTAGAAAAAGAACGTTTTTTCCTCTACTATGTCTTCTAGCTAGAAAATGTCTTCCCATCAATCTACAATCTACCTTGGGTGATCCATGCAAGAGATTCTTTTAAACATTGAATCGAAAGAAACAAGATACGCTGTTTTAAAAAATGGCATTCTCCACGACTTTGTCGTGGAAAGAAAAAAACATAGGCAACTCGCCGGAAATATCTACCGCGGGAAGGTCACAAATATTTTACATAACATCCAGTCTGCCTTCATCGACATCAACGAAGGGGAAAATGGATTCATCCACATCTCTGACATTTTGGAAAACTCTCAAAAATTCCAAGAGCGATTTGAGATGGACTTTGATTGGTCTCATGACCTTGCTACAGAAAATGCTAAAAGCAGCAAAGAAGCTGATATCACGAAACTGATGAAGATCGATCAGCCGGTCTTTGTTCAGGTGATCAAAGAGCCAATTGGAACAAAAGGCGCAAGACTAACGTCTAACATCTCGATTGCCGGAAGATATTTGGTTCTTCTGCCAACAGCTCCACACCGTGGGGTCTCTCGCAAGATTGCAGATCCTTCCGCTAGAGATCGTTTGAAAAAACTCATTAGAGCCTTTGAGATGCCAAAAGACATGGGGCTCATCTGCCGAACAGCTAGTGTGAACGCTTCAACAGAAATGCTCGTTGATGAAGCAACAGAGCTTCTACAAGCTTGGCAAGAGATCGTCGAAAACTTTGATAAAGCAACTAAACCATGCTGCCTTTACGAAGAGTCAGATCTCATTAAAAGAGCTTTACTTACTGCTGTTGACAAAAAGTTTGATCGCCTTCTCATTGATGACTATAACACTCATCAAGTCGCTAAGCGCCTCTATCAAAAGTTCAGCAATGAACATCCTTTAAAAATTGAGCTCTATCGGGACAAAACACCAATGTTCGAGCGGTTCAATGTAGAAAAGGAAATCGATAAGGCTCTGAGACGCAAAGTGTGGCTACCAAGCGGTAGTTACCTCTTTTTTGAGCGTACCGAAGCTATGTACACCATCGATGTGAACTCAGGACGGGGAAGCCTTCAATCTAAGTCTGGAGATGTTGAGGAAACTCTCGTTAGGATCAACATGGAAGCGGCTGATGAGATTGCAAGACAGCTCCGCCTTAGAAATTTGGGAGGTCTTATCATCTGCGACTTCATTGATATGCGCTCGCGCAAAAATCAAAGAAGAGTGCTTGATCGTTTGAAAGAATCAATGAAAGATGATTCTGCAAAATGTACGATTTTAGGGATGAGCGAATTTGGTCTTGTTGAAATGACACGCCAAAGAAGCCGTGAATCTCTTTCTCAAACCCTTTTCACCCACTGCCCTTATTGTAGCGGAAGCGGAGAGATTAAAACTCATGAAAGTTCTTCCATTGAGATTGAAAGAGCTTTGAAAAAAGTCATGGCACAAGGACAACAGTTTGGAATCGAAATCGTGACACATCCCGATCTCGACCATTACTTAAACCATCACGACAAAGACTTTTTCAAGAAAATGGCAGAAAAGAATCATGCGACTTTAAAGTTTCAAGCAAGCGATACCTTGCACTTAAATGACTATGTATTCTATTCCTCCGTCAGTGGAAAAAAAATAGACGTGTAACACACCTAGGTAATCTATGGATTTTTTACAGCAACTACAGCAGTCCTTCTCTAAAGGACTGCTCCCTGAAAAATACCACCATCTTCTTGCTCAGTTTTATATGAGCTACTGCGAAACGCTTAAAATGCATCATATTGATACTGCGCAGTATCAACCCATTTTTCAAAAGTTTCTAGAGCTTGTAGAAAGACAAATCAAAGATCCCTTCGTTTTTGCTCCTTATCATGAACAGATTCTTTCTCCTTTTAACCACTATCAATTCGGTCTTGATTTCATAAAACCCCTCATAGATATCGAACACTCTTCCGTTAAAGGGCATGATCACTTAGCTGAGATTGAAAGAAAACTTAAAGCTGGGGAAAACGTGGTTTTCTTAGCCAATCACCAAATTGAAGCAGACCCTCAAGTTATTAGCGTTTTACTCGGTAGCAAATATCCAAAGCTCGCACAAGAGCTCATCTTTGTTGCGGGAGAAAGGGTCATTACAGATCCTTTGGCAGTCCCTTTTAGCATGGGATGTAATATGCTTTGCATCTACTCTAAAAGATACATAGACCATCCTCCAGAGCTTAAAACAAAAAAACAGCTCCACAATAAAAAAACGATGGAACTTATGAGCGATCTGCTGCGCGAAGGTGGACATGCCATCTATGTAGCTCCAAGCGGCGGACGCGATCGCACAGATGAAACAGGGACCGTTCAAGTCGCTCCTTTTGATCCTCAAAGCATCGAAATGTTTTATCTCATGACACAAAAAGCAAACAATCCTACTTCTTTTTATCCAATGGCCCTTTTCACTTATGATCTACTTCCTCCTCCTGAGGGGATCCAAGTAGAACTTGGAGAAGCAAGGAAGACCAAAAGAGGAAGAGTCCATTTAGCCATCGGAGCTCAAATTCCTATGGAAAATATTCCCGGAAATGACGAAAGTGATAAAAGAAAGCGCCGAGAATTCAGGGCGCATTTTATTTGGTCAGAAGTGTGCAAAGAGTATAGCCACTTCCCCCTTTCAAAATAATACCGTAGGAGCTCCTTGCTATGAACGTCCGAACGATTCTTTGGATATCTTTTTTTTCTTGCACGACACTTTTTCTTAGGGCAGAAGTCGCTTCTTCTTATACCACCATTGAAAATCAAATAGAATATCCCATTTTAACACCCAGTTTAGAAAAGAGAAAAACAGCAAAGATCAAACTCGAAAATGGACTTCAGGTCTACTTGATCTCCGATCCTGATATTGATCAATCGGCCGCTTCTATGAGCGTTGAAGCAGGATCGTGGAACGATCCAGAAGAGTATCCTGGGATGGCCCACTTTTTAGAACACATGCTCTTTATGGGGAATAAAGCGTATCCCGATGAATCGGAATATGCTCAGTACATCCAAGACAACGGTGGCACTTTAAATGCCTTTACAGCTCCTGATCGCACAGTATACATGTTCTCGATCAACAATGGCGCTTATACAGGCGGTCTTGATCGATTCTCCCACTTCTTCATCGATCCTCTTTTCAACCCCTCTTGCATCAATAGAGAGCTTTTAGCGGTTGATCAAGAAAACTCCAAAAACATCGAAAATGATGGATGGAGAGAGTACATGGTCCTGAAAGAAACCGGCAATGTAAAACACCCCAATCAAAAATTCAGCACAGGAAACGCAAAAACACTATCAGGAATACCTCAAGAAGCTTTGAAAAACTGGTACCATGCTAACTATAGCGCTGATCGCATGCATCTGATTTTGCTCTCCAATCTTCCTTTGGACAAGCTGACCGAACTTGCCGTTAATCACTTTTCTTCTGTTGCAACAAATGCCCCTCCAGCTCAAAACTTTTCTTCTGAGCCTATGCTTTCAGAGGCTCAAAAAGGGCATTTTATCTACATCAAACCGGTTAAGGATTTGAAAAACCTCTCCTTAGTATGGGAGCTTCCTAAAGAATTTTCCGCGATTCAAGAGAAATGGACAGCAGAACTTGTCTCCTACGCTTTAGAACAATCCTCGGATCAAAGTCTTATTAAGGAGCTCAAAAGAGAAGGGCTTGCAGAGTCTATCTCAGCTTCTTCAGATCGCTTCGGACAAAGTGCCACTTTATTCAATGTGGTCATTAAATTGACGAATAAAGGGCTTTCTCAAATTGATACTGTGATCCTCCGCACCTTTCAAGCGATCGCTAAATTAAAGCAAAATGGACTGCCACTTGCTCTTTTCCAAGAGATGCAAACAATGGCTCAGATCAACTATCAATATCAATCAAGACAAGAACCCTTTAGTTGGATCTCCCAAATTGCAAATGACATCGTAGATGAAAATCTTTCGACCTTCCCAGAAAAAACCCAAATTCCAACCGCGTTCAATCCCGAATCACTTTTGCAGTTTTTGAAAGCTTTGACTCCGGAGTCTTGCGCCTATTTTGTAGTAGCAGATCCGAGCAAATTAGACATTGAGTCTCTGTCCTCAGAAAAATGGTTCGGTGTGCAGTATACAACCCAACCCATTTTAGCCTCTAAATTAACAGCCTGGCAGCAAGCAGCTCCCCATCAAAACATTCAAAATCCCCCTTTGAATCCTTTTGTGCTAACATCTTTACCGGTCGCTTTAGGCAGTGAAAAAAAAGAGACAGCAGCACCCAAGCTGATTGCTAATAGTGATTTTTGTAAAATCTACTACTGCCAAGACAATGCCTATCTTGTTCCTGAAGCGGCACTTTTCTTCCGCATCAACACACCAAGTCTTGATGGCTCTGCAAAATCGTTTGCCTTGATGGATCTTTTCTCTAAAAGTTTAGGTGAAGAGCTTTCCTCGACACTCTTCTTTGCAGATAAAGCAGGACTTTCTACCGCTTCATCTCATAAAGCGATGCAATTTTCTTTGCAAGTTTTAGGCTATAGTGAAAAAGCTCCAGAACTTGCCAAGGCTCTTTTCTCTGGAATGAAAAAGATGGATGTGTCTGAAACAAATTTCAACACCTATAAAACTTCTTTATTAAGTGTTTATTCCAATGAATCGTGTGAGCTTCCGATTCGGCAAGCAAATCAAATCCTAGCCCGCACACTCCTTAACGCTTCTCCTACTCCTGAAGAAAAACTAAAAGCCCTAGACGCTGTTTCTTTTGAAGACTTTACAAACTTCTACAAACAGTGGCTCTCTCAAGTCTATTTAGAAGGGATGCTCTATGGAAACTTAAGCGAAGAGCAAGCAACTCACTTAAGCGACGCACTACAATCAGAATTCAGCGACTCTAAACCTTACCTTGCCAAAGATCGAAAAAAGCAAAAGATCCTCTTACTTCCGAAACAAGAAGGCCCTTTTAAGATCGTACAAAACACATCAAGACAAGGATATGCTACAATCTTGGCGATCCAAGAGGGAGCTTCCTCCTTCCCTAAAAAAGCATCCCAACAGATCCTTTCTAAGGCGCTTCACGAAGCGTTTTATAAAACGCTTCGAACTCAGCAACAAACTGGGTATATCGCAGAATCTAGACCTGCTGAAATCGAGCAACAATTGCTTCATACGTTCATGGTACAATCGAGCTCTTACGGAGCCGAAGATCTCTTATTCCGCTTTGAGCTCTTTTTATCTGATTTCACCAAAGGGGTCAGAGACATCATTCCAGAAGAGAGATTCTCTCTTTTAAAAGAAGCTCAAATCTCTTTACTCCAAATGCCTCCAGAGAACCTTGGTGGTATGGCACAAAGGCTTGAAGCTCTCGCTTTTGAATATGATGGAGACTTCGAGCGCATCCTGAAAAGAATTGAGTCTCTAAAAGAGCTGAAGTATGACGAGTTCTTAAAAGATGTTCAGAGCTTTCTATCAAAAGAAAACTTCCAAAGACTTGCTATTTTAGTCAAAGGGGAAGCTACAGGTGAAAGACCCCTTCAATACCAAGAGATCTCTCAAAAAGAGCTCGAAGCTTTAGGAACGTTTACGTCTTCTAAAGACTAATCGAGCATCTTTGCGACGATCTGTTTAATGTTCTCTCTAAAGTCGGGTACCTCAAATGTGCCCGACACAACAGGATGACCTAGGTCTTCGTGCAGAAGAACTCTGACAAGCGTTGTCATTTCAGAAGGATGATAAAACACATCTCCAAGTCCATGCTTACGCACAAAGTACAAGTTAAATGTCTCCCAAAAGAGATATCTGGCAGAAGAAGTGTCAGTGTTGTCTAAAAGAAGCTTTTTCCCTAAATAGATCCCTTCATTCACAGAACAAGAACCGGTCTTTGTAATGATCAGATCAGATCCGACCATGATCTCAATAAGATCTTTTGTAAACTTGCGCACATGAAAAATAAGGCCGCTGGTAGCTTGAAGAGTTGTAAAGCAAGGAGTTTCTTTTAAAACTTCCGCCCCCTCTTTTATAAGCCAGGCCAAAATGGCCTTGCGTATCTTTTCATTCTTCCCAACACAGATATTGAGCTGCAAAGGCCTGGAAAAATCTTTATTCGATAATTTCGCAAGCTCTTGCGTGTATTCAAAGAGCATCTGATTGCCAGAAGTGCCTAAAATCAGTGTAACGCCAAGATGGTTTTCTAAAAGGCCATGCTTTAGTTTGAGAAGCTTGATCGCTTCCGGGGTATATTCTTTTTGACACTCCCCTCTTACCGGAAACCCGCTGATCACAACTTTATCTTCAGGGATTCCTGCGTTTTTAAGCCCTTTTTTTCTTAAGTCCACATCATCATAAGGAATCGCAAAAGCGACCTTATCCTCAGGCTTAAATTGCTTAGGGGTCATCCCTATAAAAAATGTAGAAGTATCTAAGTCGGTTGGCAAAATCAGAAATGGGATTTTTTTCTTTTGTAGAGCTTTTGCAATACCGCTATTGATCCAAGGTATTGTTGATATAACAAGATCATAGGGGACTTGCACTTTGGCTAAATATTTCTCACTGAGCTTTTCAATCCTTTGGCGATTGGCACTCATGTATCTATTACCAAGAGTTGCATAGAAATGCACCCCTTTATGATACCCTTTTCTAAGCATGAAGTTATAAACGTCTTCTCCTGTGAAAAAGCCGGAAGTGATCGCATTGAACCAATCAAGAGGATGAATGATGTCTGTAAAAGCATTGACAACATCAACTGTATGCTCATGGGAAAAAATATCTTTAAGGGCTTCTCCGGCCATTTTATGGCCTCCGCCTCCCTCACTGATGAGCACTAAAATACGCTTTTTAGCGGGTTTTTGTTTTTTTACCTGTGGTTTTTCTATAGATAGAGTAGACGATCGCATGTGTTATTCCTTAGTATTTTAAACCCGCCTTATAGGAGTATCTTCCGAGATTCTAATTTAGGCGAGGAGTCTCTTGCAAGGAAATAATGTTTAAAAAACTTAAGAGATTCTCCCGTAACCGGCTCGATTAAAAAAATAAATTTACAAAGGTAGGCTTCAGATCGCATATAAACTTATTTTTACTTGAAATTAACAATAAAACACCTTACAATATATTAAATTTCACATTACACGGAGATTCTATATGAAAATAGAGACAACAAATCCAATTAAGACAGATGAGACGAAAAGTCAAAGATCGTATCCTTCTGCATATAAAATAATCACAGCTGTTGCCTTAACGGCAATTGCTATAGTAGTCTACACAATCTCCTCTCAGCATCCTAAAACTCTAATAACCTCCAATGATGATGTTAGAAAGATTCTACCTGAGTCTGATCTAGAAGCTTTTGATAGAGCTTACCCTCAAAGAAATCTTGCAGAAAGAACTCAGTTCGCTGCCTCTGTACCACTTTGCACAAGAGCTATTAATGAGACTACTCTCGGAGAATACGCTCCTACAAACGTTTGGATAAACAAACATCACAATCACTGCGCGTGTCATGTAACAGAAGATCAGCTAAAAGAGCAATTAGTCGCTTGCACATACATCTCAGATAAAGAAATGTCAACGCTACAATCAGCCGGAGTAAACTTAGATGCAGCTCCCTTTCAATACGACCTAACAACGAATGAAGTTAAAGCTTGCTTTCAGGTTCTTCCAAAACGCAATTTGAGAACAGACAGTTAATACTTTCGCAACTAATTTCAAGAACAAACATTTAAAACAAAAAACTCTCGACTAAAATCGAGAGTTTTTTGTTTTAAAAAAAATTCATTTGAATAGGAGAAAACCAACAAAACAGGTATAGTTTCTGGAAATTTTTTTTTAAACGGAGATCATTCCATGACCCAATCTGTAACTAATTTTAAAGTAAATTATAGAAATTCAGAACTCCTTTCAAGAGCTGAAGAAAACACCACTGACTTTAAAATCAAAAAGTTATTTATTACTGTGATTTTATTCGTTCTCGTTTGTAATGCCTCTAAAATTTTGTCTCCAAAAAGTGAACTCACTCCCTCTGACCCGAGTAGACGGCTCTCTTCTTCTCACAAAAACCATCGTGTTCTGAATCTTTTTTGCGAAAAAATAGCTAGAAAAGAGCTTTGCTCTATAGACGAAGTGTATTGTCCGTTTGCAGATAAAGCCCTACATGCAAAAGCTACCCCTGCTGGAAATGACCTCCAGTGTTTTATCGAGCTTAAAGACAATGAGGACATCCCTACTGCATGGATGGGTCAACACACCACTTGTACAACAGATATTACTACGGAAGAGAAAAAAGCCTTAAATCAATTCCACAGATTAGACAAGGAAGATCACCCCTCTATAAAGAGAACAAATGGGGACCGGCTTACATCTGTTTGTATTGATACATTCATTACCGCTCACCCCTTAGAAGAAGATAAAATTCAGCAGCTTTATGCCGCTTTTTGCTTGAGAGGCTTAAAAGAATATCAACTACCGGATGGCGGATATGAACCCTTCCAAAATGAGCCTCTAGAAGCTAGAGTCCACACCACACAAAAGGGACTACTCTGTTCCATAAAACAGCAGCTTCCTTCTATACATAAAACCATCGAGGATATATTCCCAAGGACTGTGTTTACAGAAATCACAAAGGAAGATCGGAAAAAAATAGAAAATTTGCATATCGACATATGGGAAGACCCCTTTAGACCTCAAGGACTAAACGGGGTGTCCTTTGAAATTAGGACAGCTCTTGTAAAAGAACACCCACCTTTATCGAATTTAAGAGATAGAGCTCTTCTTTCAGACCTTGTTTTTGAACTCTTGAACTCCAAATGTGCTGAAGCCGCAGCTTTATTTCAACTTAGCGATGGGTCCCATTTAAGAAATATACCCACAGAAATCACAGTCTACAAGCATCGACACGGTAGATTTGCCTGCGAAATCACGTCAAAACAAGCTCTAGAGAATAAAAACACCCATCAATTTTCCTGCATACCCCTTACAAGCGATGAGCGCAGCAGACTAGAAAATATCGACGGAGATATCGCAAATGAGCTTAAATTAAACAGCGAGGTCTGTTTTGATTTAATGGTAGCTCCCTCTTAAAACTAGATTTCCTTCATATTGTGGTAGACGGCATCGACATCATCGAGTCCCTCTAACCATTCAATCAAGGCTTCGTTGGCCTTGATTGTCTCTTCAGAGCACTCGACATAGTTTTTAGGGATCATTTCAAGGCTTGATTCTTCTACCTGAACCTTATGAGCTAAAAGCTTTTCTTTGACCTCATAGAGAAGCTCAGGAGGTGTTGTAACCACATAGCCTTCATCTGTTGCTTCAAAGTCTTCAGCTCCGGCCTCAGAGGCCCAAATGAAGAGATCATCTTCGCAGTAAGTTCCTTTAGGAAGCTGCAAAATCCCCTTTTGATCAAAATTAAAAAGAACAGCGCCGGGACTTGCAACTGTCCCCCCTCTTTTATTCGTTGCGATCCTTATATCGGAAGAGATCCGGTTTTTATTGTCTGTCATGATCTCGACAACAAGACCGACCCCGCCATGTCCATAAAGCTCGTACTTCATCTCTATATAATCTGCTTGATCAGCAGAGGAAGCCTTTTTAATGTTACGCTCTATGTTGTCATTCGGAAGATTGACCTCTTTAGCTTTTTGCAGAGCAACCCTTAACTTAGGATTAGTTTTAGGATCAGGGCCGCCTTGCTTTACTGCGCTGATGATCTCTTTTGTAACACGGGAAAACATTTTGCCTTTTTTTAAATCAGCGCGCCCTTTCCTATGTTTTATATTCGCCCATTTGCTATGTCCTGCCATATTCTATCCTTTACTTCTTAGGTTGTATCAAAATCTTTTGCATGAAGATCTTCGATCGATATCTGTCCGTCTCTTTTGTAAAATGCTCGTGCTCTCCAAAACGCTCAAACCCCATCCTTTCATAAAGCCTTGTTGCGGGATTGTCCTGATATACCTCTAAATGGAGAACTTCAATGTGGAACGTGTCTTTCGCAAGAGTGATGAGATCTTCTAAAAGCGCTGTTCCAACACCCTTTCCCCTCTTATCTTCTTCGACTAAAATGGTCAAAAGACACGTATGAGCAAGCTTTTTAAATGCTTGCAAGTTTAAAACAGCTGATCCGCAAGGAACTCCGTTCCAAAGAGCGGTCAAGCTACTTTTTTGTTTCACGTAGCTGATCCAAACCCTCACGGCATCATCTATTTCCCTTTCATCTTGCAAAGGGAACCACTTGAGTATTTCAGAGTCGGTAAGCCACTTTTTGATATGAGGGCCATCGGCCTCTTCTGTCAATCGAATCGAGAGCTCAGGAGGTCTTATCTTCACAGCTTTGCCTCCAAAAGAACCCTAGCAAAATAGCGATCTTTAGTTTTTACGTAATATTCTTGCCGAGCAAACTCGTGAAAATCAAACTTTTTAAGAAGGGGAATTAAAGGATTCCCATCAAATACCTCTGCATGGACCGATTCAAAGTTAAATTGTGTTTTAGCTAGGTGTTTGATGTTTTTAATAAGAGCTGAGCCCACACCTTTTCTTTGATACTTTGGATCGACACAGATCTTAAATAGACAGTGATGCGCCACTTTTTTATAGGGAGGGAGAAATAGAGTGGCAATTCCACAAGGAACTCGACCTATGACAGCTGTCAAGCTCGCATTATATCTAGAAAAATTCATCCAGCAAGCGATTGCCTGCTCGATCTCTTGCTCGCTACTCATGGAAAACCAGCGGAGAACCTCTGGATCTTGCAGCCACTGTCTAAGATAAGAGACGTCGAAGACTCTCGTATATCGAATATCTAGTTCCTCTCCCACTCCTATCCAAACTCCTTTAAATACGCATTTACAAACTCATCTAAGTCCCCGTCCATCACAGCTTGCACGTTACCTGATTCATGTTTTGTTCGAGTATCTTTTACTAAGGTGTACGGCTGAAAAACGTAGTTTCGGATCTGACTGCCCCAGGCATTTTCTTTCTTTTCTCCGCCAAGAGCTGCTAGCTTACTTTGCCGCTCTTCTACTTCTTTTTCATACAATTTAGCGCGAAGCAGTTTAAAACACGTTTCTTTGTTTTGCATCTGACTTCTCTCTCCTTGACACGACACAACAATGCCTGATGGCATGTGTGTAATGCGAACAGCTGAGTCAGTCTTATTGACATGCTGTCCTCCCGCTCCTGAAGCGCGGTACGTATCGATTCGAATTTCGTCCGGTTGGATCGAAATTTCAATATCATCTTCTACTTCCGGGGTAACATCAACAGAAGCAAAGCTCGTGTGTCTTTTTGCGTTGCTGTCAAAAGGAGAAATGCGAACTAAACGATGAACCCCTTTTTCTGCTTTGCAATAGCCATAAGCAAAGGGCCCTGAAATTTTCAACGTGACGCTTTTAATTCCAGCTACGTCTCCATCAACAGTGTCTATAACTTCTACCTTCCACCCTCTTTTTGCCGTCCATCTTTGGTACATGCGGCTGAGCATAAGAGCCCAGTCACAAGCTTCTGTCCCTCCGGCTCCTGAGTTAATGCTCAAATAGCAACTGTTGCCGTCCATTTCACCGGATAGCATCTTGCGTATTTCCATTTCAGAAAGGCTCTTGTCGATCCGAACAAGCTCTTTACGAAATTCCTCCAAAAGACCGATTTCATTCTCCGCAATCACGTCGGGAAGAAGATCCTTAATACTAGAAAAACTTTGTTTTAAATCTTGATAAGGAACCGTCCACAATTTCAAAGCTTTGCACTCAGAAATCACCTTTTGGGCTGCATTATTATCATCCCAAAAGCCATCTGCTTGCATCTTTGATTCTAACTCTTCAACCGCTAGCTCTTTTTGAGCGAGGTCAAAGATACCTCCACATATGAAGCAGCCTGGTCTCTATACTAGAAAGAAGAAGATCGATATTTTCGTCCATGTGAGTGTCCTTTTTAAAATAAGAATACCAGGAAGGGTTTAGGTGTTTCAAGAGAGATCTTGCAAAAAACAAGAAAGTGTCTGTATAAAAAAATCTTTTATCCAACGGAGAACCTATGAAAAGATTTTTTTATACTGCCAGTTTGCTTTCCCTCTTATTTTTTAGTATTGAATGCTGCGCAAGTACAGCCTTTTTGGGTGGAGCTTTTTCTATAGGTTCCGGCAGCGATGATACCAATTATCCTCTTATCTACGAGCTCTCTATAGGAAATGCCTCTGCCTTTCCTATTACAGTGAGCGGAACAAGTCCAAGCGAAATTGGAAGTGTGGCCATAGGCTCCAATGGCGTTGCTATTTTCGGGGGAGAAAATTTTTCTACAGCCAACCCAGCATTTGTATATCAGCTCTCAGCTAACAGCACGACTGCAACGATCGCTGAAACCCCCTCAGATATAATTGGAATTGTAATGGATGTCGCAATCATTTCTAATGGCACAGCTATTCTTGGAGGGATTAACGGGACTACAGACTCTCACTTATTACCTCTTGTCTACTCTCTAGCTCCAAACAGCAATGTCGTTTCTTCTCTTTCTCTTCCTACCGGGGATGATAGAGGCTCTATCTCGACAGTGGTAGCAAGACCAGACGGCACAGCCATTTTAGGAGGAGAAAATGGAGAAACTAGTAAACCTCTGATTTATAAGTGGGAGAATGGTAGTTTATCCCTTGTGACTAACCCTGATACAGATGAAGGGCTTATCTCAACTGCTGCTGTAGCTTCTGATGGCACAGTCTTACTTGGAGGCTTAAATACAACAACAAGTTCCCCTTTGATTTATCGAATGATTGGAACTTCTATCGAAGTCATCTCAACTCCATTTGGAGATACAGGACAGATCAACTCAATTGCCATTGATTCTGATGGTAACGCTGTTTTAGGAGGGGCCTCCAATAGTAACGTTCCCCTTGTCTATAGACTTCCATCTGGAGCTAGCTCTGTTTCATCGATTACAGTTCCTGTAGCTGATGGCTCTATTAACTGTGTTGCCATAGGACCTGATAATACAGCCATTCTCGGGGGAGAAGATGATGAAAATAATGTAGCTCTCATTTATAGACTATTCTCTAACAGTACAACTCTAATCCCAATAGGAAATGCAGATCTTGCTGAAGCTGTAACTTGTGTTGGGATCGACTCTTCTGGCACGGCTATTTTAGGTGGATACACAATCAATGACACCCCTATTGTCTATAGTTTGGCACAAAATGCAGGAACAGCCTCCCTCATAAATCTTCCATCAAATCCTAATAGGCCGTTTGGTCAAATCTTTTGCATCGCTATTTACAATTCACAAGGACCCTACGATTTCTATCGTTTAGCCCCCCTTTACAATCAAGGCTTACAGCAGGCCCGCACTAAATTGCGCGCTGCAGGACTCTAACGATATCTTCCATCATACACCACGTACTCTTCATTTTGAGAGTACGTGTGCGTTCCTATGAGATCAAGGGCCCAGTTAGGCTCAATATGAGCAATTGTTTTCTCGACAAAACGCTTAGGATCTAGCTGCACGATCTCTTTTAAAATTACCCTCCTTCCATACATTACCTTGCAATCCATCACAGGACGAATAAGTTGACCGTTTGTAAAATAGACATATCCCCCATTCCTTCCCCTTATACGCCGGTGATTGATCGGATGAGGGAGGAATGGAGAGCCTAGATCTTTTGCATAATAGATACGCAAACGATCTCTTTGTACAGATGTAAAAAGCCAATAATATCCATTATGCTTAAATAAAATGGGATCTGAAAATTTTTCACCTCGAACTAAACTGCGCACATGCTCCCACTTTGCAGGAAATTCTACCGCCTTAAACAAAGAAACTGCTTTATAATCATAGGTCTCAGGAATCATATAAATCTCTCCCCCTTCACTAAAGATACAAGGAAAAGAAAGGTGAATCGACAAATCTAAAGCTACTTTGGGGGGTGTCATTTGACTATTTTCATCTAGGGAAACATACGAAATGACTCCTTTATGATCATCGTAATCTTCGAAGAAAATGTAGTTGATTCCTTTGTATTTGAATAAAAAGGGATCTGCATAAAATTTATCTTTGGGAGGCATTAAGGGGGTGTAGGAGTGAAGGGTATTTAAAACATCCCCTTCATTTTTTTTGATCGCAATGAAATACTCTGGAAGGAGAGCTATTGCAAAAACGATCCCGCAAAGGATCATGGAAATTGCCGATGGACCGGATCATAGCTTGTCAGTCCCTTTGCATCCTTAGAATGTACATGCATATTGACGATCCGGTACTCTGTTTCTTTAAAAGAAAGGTAGGGAACATCTTTACCTTGGGCCTGCTGTTTCCAAGAAAAAGAAAAGTTATGAGGATCAAAAAGAGAGCGAAAATGGATTGTTCCAGGTCCATTTTTCGGAGCATCCTTTCGATCATTCCCATTTGCAAAGACTCCAAGGGCTGCTGCATCGAAAAGAAATCCAGGAAAAAGATCTTCTTTTTGTGAAAGAAAGTCAAGAGGTGTTGCATTGTCTTGAGGAAAACGGCTTTTTCGTTTGGGATGATGCTTGCCATACATAGACATCAAAGTAGGCAGCGGAGTGATGTAAGAATCTCCAAACTCTCTATAAAAAGAAGCTAAGGTTTTCATGTCGCTAATGCCTATGTAAGGCTTAGGGCCTTTATAGCTTTTTGTTTCATCGATGACATGCTCGATGTAATGTGATAGGCTTTTTCCATCTTTAATAAAAACAAAACAAGGAACTGCTGCTGCTTTTGATAGAAACGGCGTTGCTAAGTGAACATTTGCTTCCATAAAAAAGGGCATCAACTCCTGGAGATCAACATAGAGCATTGTGTCATTTTCAAGATGAACCACATCTTGTAAATTACGATCCTTGATGAAATCAAAAAGGTAAAAAAATCGCTGCAGAGTGTAAAAAAGATAAGCATTGGAATCTGAAAAATCTACTGTAACAAGTTTTTTAAACTCCCTATGCTGCCATGTCTCAGGAAGGCGATCTCCATTGATAAGTACGACTTGCTCTTGAGATAAAAACTTCCCTTCGCGCTCATAAAGAGCGCGATAGTTACTGCTATCGGTCAAAAGATAAAGAGCGCTCTCTGGATTCAAAGCTCTAGATTGCTTGATGATTGTAAAAATACAAGAAGGGACATTTCCTCCCAAATGTACAAAGACAAGACTTGGAGAAGCTATCCCATACGCGCACAAACTCAAGAAAAGAAAAACAAATAATCTTTTCATCTAAATGAAAAAACGCAGAGCAAAAGCCCCTCCCCACTGATTGAGACTTCTTGAAGGCAAGCTTAGTACACTCGATTTGCCAATAGGAAGTAATCGGTAATAGGGAGCAAGTTCTAGCCAGATATGGTTTGAGAATTTAAATCCAATAGGAATTCGCACAGCCATTCCCACTTTCGAATCCATTTTCCAAGAAGCCCCTGACAGCCCTCCAATACTCAAGTACTGGTTAAAAACAGGAAGACATTCTGCTTGCACTCCAAGATAATAGCAAGACCATGAATACTGCGTATCAAATCCAAAAATAGAGTAATTCGTCCGATAATGAAGATTGATTGCAGCAACAGTCGAATACGCCTTTTTATCATCATTTAAATAATCAAGACCGACTCCTGCATAGGGAGTGATTGTCCAAGAAGGCAAGGCACAAAAGGTGTATCCCGCAACAAACTCCGTATACCACTCATTGTCATTACTATTAGCCTGAGAGCTTGATAAAGATCCGCTGTTATAAATAGAGCGTAGCTGTCCGTAAAAAGATTTAGGCTCTTGGTAGGTAACCTTACCGATCACGCCTCCTGTGCTTCCTTTAAAAGTCGGGGGTGTTGTAAATGACATCCAAGTATACAGGCCTCCTATATCAAAAGACCAACCATGAGGATTTAAACAAGGCTTGGGTTGAGCAGGCTCTGGGCTTTCCATGCTACTATCAGCAAAGGCATAAAGAGAAAGCAGCAAACTTGCAGACAGAAAAATCTTTTTCATAAAAGTTCCTTTTGTGTAAGAGCCGAATATATCTTTTTCAAAGAGCGTGAGTCAATAATTTTTTAGAGACGCTTAAGGGGTCTCTCCAGCTCTACAAAAGAAGCTCCTTCTGGAGCTGTGGATTCCGTGCGGTGCTCCCAGCATCTTTCTTGGGCATACTGTCTCCAAAGATCCGGATAGCCTGGAAGTCCAAACACGCGACTTAGGTATGTATCAGGATCGCCAGGAATAGGAATCATCATAGGACCAAAGGGAACTTTGGCAATCGTTTGAATTTGCGTATAATGAAAGCGATCAAAGCTCCAATAACTATAAAAGTGCTCTGAGCGATGTACGTAGACATCTTCTACTTCATTTCTTTTTTCAAGAGTCATGACAAAAAGGTTCGCAGCTGGATAACGAAAGGGAAGAAGTTCTCCTGGATGGAGATATGTATCTATTAAAGAAGTTCCTTCTTTCTCGAAAATCTTATAAAAATCCTTCCAATAGCGGTGAAGAACAAGTCCCGCCGCATCAAATTCTCTTTGGAGGTCTTTGAGTTTGTCCTCTTCGAAATCTAACATAAAAAGATGGAGGTAATCATCCCAAGGGCGAAGTCCCTGATAGTGGCTAGCACCTAATAGAGTTTCTCTTCCTGCCCAATATTGAATCTTGCCTTGCGTAAGGACTGCATCAATTTTACGCATAAGCTCGTATAGACGATTTTGTTCTTCTAAAGAAAGTTTGGGAATCTCAGAAGAAGTCGTAGGAGCCGCCTCTAGCAATCGTTGTGCCTCAGAAACGGCTTCTTCTAAAGAACCTTCAGAAAACGTCTTGCATCGGTATCCATATCTAAGGCTTAATTTGTAATTTAAGCGTCTTATGTTTTCGTCTGGTGCATCTTTTGCTATGACTACGTAGGGAGTTTCAAGAAAACAGTCCTGAAAAGATCGATAGGGATTTCTGGAATCTATTCGAATGAGCGTAGCTCCTGACTTTTCAGCAAATTCTTCTGCTGTAAAGCTCGCGCTTGGATCTACAGCAACAAGCAACCTGCTCGCCTCTAAGCTCTCGTATGTCCCAAGGAAGGCTAAAAATACAGTTACAAAAAAAGCGATCCTCATAACGCTACCCTATTGATATGCAGCGCTTTTTTATCATCAAATTGATAGTCCCAACGCCAGCTTGGTTTTTCGATTTTTTCTTTCATGAAAATGACCCATTTGCCCGATTGCTCTGCTGTAACTTTATATCCATCTTCTACGGTGATATCGAAGTTGCCCTCTAAGAGCACATCTATCGCTTCAAACTCTGAATTCCCCTCTAAAGAAATACGGCAAGACTCTTGTCTATAGATCGTAGGCTTCCAGAAAATATTTTCTTTGGAGTAATCGATTCCTTGGTTTTTTACGGTGACATTTTTTAATGTACAGCGCCCTACACGATCTGAGTATTGTAAGATCCCTTTCTCATCGATCTCTCCCATCACCTGTTTAGCAACAACTAGAAAACTTCCATCAATAGAAAGGTTTTCTATATCGCACTCAGCAATCTGAAGCCTCAATTCTCCCTTCTCTTCTAGCTTGCCCTTTCTTATTTTCTTGCCGATCACAGAATAGATCGGCCCAAGAGCTGGATGGTATTGAAAAAGGAACGAAGGATTTGTAAAACTCTCTGATAATCCTTTCAAAGGAGGAAGCTCAAAACCGCAGCACTCTAAAAGCTCACGACTATTTGCTAGAACATCTAAAAAACATCCTTGAGGGGTTTCTAAAAGAGACGCTCCTAAAGCAAATTCTTTTTTAGTTGCTGAGATCGTTTTTTGCCTTTTATTGAACGTAATATAAGAGTCAAGATGCGAAAGATCGCTCGTTTGTAAACGATGACGCGACTCTTTTTGGAAATAGTCTGCAACGTTTTGCATCGTTGATTCAAGTCTTGCCACTTCTTCTTCAGTGTCTTCCCCTCCAGCTCTTCGCACGACAACTTTTTTGACGTTGACGAGCATTCCGGGAAGTGGACATTTTTGCAGAGCTTCTAAGATAGATGGTAAATCCACGAAAAGTAAATTCGTATTAGAAGGGAATTTAGAAAACCTCCCTCCGGGAGCTACCGGTTCATCTTGAATAGAATACGTCTGAAAATCGCAGTATTCTATGTTTGTCAACGTATAGGCAAAACCATTTTCCTTCTCTTCTTCAACAAGCACATTGATTCCTTCAGATGCTTTTACCTGCCTTTCGCAAGAAGCAAATCCGAATCTCTTATCTTCTCTAAGACCATAACCACTAAAGGCCATCAAGTGATAGTCTTCTGAAGAAATCGGATTATTGATCTGACGAATGATTGCCTTAACGGCGCCTTGTTTTGTAAGCCAATCAATGACTCCACTATCCCTTGCTAGTTTCCAAATCACTCCATGTCCACCAGGCTTCATCAAAGGGTGCATAGGATGAGGAACGATCCAATTCCCTTCTCGGCTTACAACAGGCACTAGAGGTTGGCAAAAAAAGAAAAACTTTTCTCTGGGCCTTGAAAACCAGTTGTTCTTTTCGCAAAGCTGAAGAACTTGGTCATGATTGTCTTTTTCCTTGGATGTCATCATCGCAACCGGCAAAACAAGTTGCTCTCTCTTAATTTTAAAGTAGAAATATTCTCTTGCTTGGAGATCTTCTATGAGCTTACCGAGCAGAGTCTGTCCATTAAAAGAGAGCATCGCAGCAGGAATCGGGGTTCCTGTATCAGGATCTTGCAATCTTAGTCTGTCCGCAGCTCCGCCTACAGGATACATTTCCGCAAGTTGATCCATTTTATCAATAGAATGATAGATCATCTCATCTAAATCAGAGGATAGAATAGAAAGATCGATCCCAGAGGGCGCGTGATATCTAGATTTGTCTACAAGAAATCTTTGCTTCGGCTGATAGAGAAACTGAAGAAGGGTCAGCTGATATCCAACAATCCCCCCTATTTCCTCGTAGAACTTTTCTATAAGAAGAAGCGAATCTAGTAGATGCACAAGTTTCGTTTTTTTATCTTCTTCAGATAAAGATCCCGAGTCAAAAGTAATCTCATATTGCCCAATAGCCACAATCGACTTAATGACAAGCTCTACTTCTTCAGAATATGTTGTGATCCAAAAAGGAGGAAAAGAAAGAGACTGAACTCTAGGGTCGAGATTTAGCACTTCAACCTTCTCTAAAGTCGTTTCCGCCTTTTTCAAACTATCCGTTAAAGAAGTTAATCGCTCAATCTCCTCTGACAAACCTGCGCTGCGCTGCGCTATATTGTTACTCAAGGGATTCTCTCCTATCTCTTTTGCTTAAAAACTCTGTACATTGCCACGGAGAGGATGTAAAACGCAAGAAAATCCAAGTGAGAATTGTGTTAAATAAAAAAAATTCCGATTATGAAACGATTTTTTTTGACTATAATATCTTGAGAACGCTACAAGTTGTTCTTCGAGGGGCCATAAAGGAAAAACCTCGATAGTCGGTCCAGAACAAGCCATAGAAGAATTTTTAGCTAAGGAGCATGTCAATGGCAAAAAAAGTAGCAACAACGAAAAAGAAAGCGGGATCTGCATTTATGCAACCTCTTCAAGTCAGTGAAGAATTGTCTGCTGTCGTAGGAAAAGGTCCTATGCCAAGAACCGAAGTTACAAAAAAACTTTGGGCGTACATTAAGAAAAACAAGTGCCAAGACCTTAAGAACAAGCGCAATATCAATCCAGATGAAAAGCTAGCGAAAGTTCTTGGGAAGAAAGCTATCAACATGTTTGAAATGACAAAGCTTGTTAGCAAGCACCTTTCTTAAAAAAACAATATGTAGGGTGCAAGCTTTTTTTGTGCCCTGCGCTTCCTTACTTACCTCTTATGATTTCAGCTATTTTACTCTCAGGCGGCCTCGGCAAACGAATGCAGACAAGCGAGCCGAAACAATACATTCCACTCCATGGAAAACCCATTATTTTGCACTCTTTAGAAGCTCTACTTAAAGCTCCCTTCTTTTCAGAAATCGCTATTGTTTGCGAAGATGCGCACAAACCCCTCTTTGCACCCTACGAAAGTAAAGTAAAAATCGTATTTGCTCCTCCTGGGAAAGAAAGACAGGATTCTGTTTTTTCAGGTCTTTGTAAATTATCCCCTTCTACAAAATTTGTTTGTATCCATGATGGAGCCAGACCTCTTCTTTTAGAAAAAGATCTCTTGGCTGTCATTGCTGAAGGGAAAAAAAGCGGAGCAGCTACTTTAGCTACCCCTGTAAAGATGACCATCAAAGAAACAGATGCTAACTTATGCGTTCAAAGAACCTTAGATAGAGCGCGTCTCTTTGAAATTCAAACGCCACAAGTTGTTTCTTACTCTCTTCTTAAAGAAGGGTACCAAAAGGCTGCAGCTCTTGGTAAAACTCTAACTGATGACGCAAGTGCCATTGAGCTTTTAGACCATCCTGTACAGCTCGTTTTAGGATCTGAGTCCAACATTAAAATCACCACATCCGAAGATTTTCTCTTAGCTGAAATTCTCTTAAAAAGGCTTTATGGCTAAATATAAAATCACTATTTGTTATGACGGGACTGGATACGGAGGATGGCAAGTACAACCAAACTCTACTTCCATCCAAAGTTTGATCCAAAAAGCGCTCTCGACAATTTTAAGAGAAGAAACTCTTGTAACGGGATCTGGAAGAACCGACGCCGGCGTGCATGCCCTAGGACAAGTTGCTCACTTTGAAACTTCAGAGCCGATTCAAATTCGCTCCGTTCTTTACTCTCTAAATGGTCTTCTTCCTCATCAGATCCGAGTCTTAGACATGACAGAAGCTGCCGATACTTTTCATGCGCGCTATAGCGCTACTGGAAAAATCTATCATTACCATTTACACTTAGATCCGATCTTAAATCCCTTCACACGCCTTTACTCTCTTGATGTCTATCACAAGGTTGATGTCGATCTTTTAAAAAATGCGGCCACCTGTTTTTTAGGAACCAAAGATTTTTCGGCATTTACGAATGAAGGACATAAAGGATCTGCAGCGATCAATGCAGTCCGCACGCTACAAAGACTTGACGTCGTTACCGAACCTGGTGGCGTGCGGCTTGAACTCGAAGCCGATGGCTTTTTATATAAAATGGTGAGGAACATTACAGGAACCTTGCTTGATGTTTGCGCCGGACTCATTCCCCTCTCTGATATTGAACCTATTTTTCAATCTAAAGATCGAAAAAAGGCAGGGAAAACCGCTCCACCTCATGGACTTTTTCTAGTGCAAGTACACTACGAAAGCAATTCTTCGAAGGACTGATACTGAGGAACTTTTTTTTCTGTAAGAAGTAGCTTCATGTCTTCTGTTAAAAGAGAAGAAACGACAATAGAGTCAAGACTTGCTGCATGCAGCGCCTTCCATCCTCGAATTGTATCTTCAAAACCCAAGACCCGGTCCCCTGACTTCCCATAAAGACGCACTGCTGTTAAATAGGCGTCTGGTTGCGGCTTTGGCAGCTCATACTGCTCTCTTGTGACCCAATGGGGAATGAGGTCCAAAACTGGATTGTATTTGCGGATAGCGTCTGTGAGTGAGGAGGGTGAGTGAGTGACAACACAGCATCTTGCCTTATGTTGGTGTAAAAACTTCAAAACTCTATCTACGCCGGGCATAAGAGGAGCTCCTTTTTGCGCTAAAACATCTAAAAACGCCTGTTGTTTTTCTTTGTAAAGAATGAGCCAGTTTGGCTCCTCTGCATAGAGCTGAGGAAAAGTTTCATAGACGGCTTTTTGTAAAAAGTCAGATCCCATATGTGCAATAGTGCAATACTTTGGAAAATCCCAAGGTAAAGTAAAACCTCGATCTTGGCACATTTTTTGATAGGCGCTATAATGTAAAAATTCTGTATTTACTAAAAGCCCATCAAAATCAAAAAGAAAAAGATCATATTGATCAATCCACTCTATAAAACCGGCCATTATTTACCTTTGACAAAGATTATTTTGCTGGATATAGTCTATCCGAATAAGCAATTTTTTTCCTTTGAAAACGGCATGAAACGACTTAAATATTTTCTATACACCCTTCTTGCAGCAGCTTTGATCTATCCTCTGTATCGATTTTGCCATCACCAAACAGATGGATTCACCCCGCGTAAAATCCGCAGCTCCTTTGTAGATGAATCGATTCCTCACCTTTCTTCAAGCCCCAGTGTATCTGAGATCGACGCCGTTAAAACAATCCTCAATCAACCTTTAAAATACATAGGAAGAGGAGGTCAGTGCTACGCTTTTGCCACATCAGATGGGAAGTACGTAATCAAGCTCTTAAAATACAATAACAACTATCCCAAGATTTGGTTTCGTCTTTTTCCTTTTCCTCTAGGCTTGGAGACTTATAGACAGCAACTCATCTCTAAAAAAACTGAGAAGCTGAAAATCGAGTATGAAAGCTACCGAATTGCTTTGAAAGACCTAAAACAAGAAACCGGCATTTTCTACGTTCACCTTGACAAAGGAACCTTGCCAGATGTTCATTTAGAGCTTTTTGATAAAATTAACGTTCACCATATTTTACCTGCAGATTCTTTCCAGTTTTACATCCAAAAACAAGGCTCCCCTTTTTATCCAAGGCTCTTAGAACTTGTAAGATCTGGAAAACGAGAAGAAGCAGAAAGAGCTCTGGATGAACTCTCCTCTTATCTCATCAAGAGATGCCAGAAAAAAATCACAGATAAAGATGCAGGCATATGGAGAAATTTCGCTTTCTACAGAAACCATCCTTTTCA
Source organism: uncultured Chlamydiae bacterium (assembly GCA_903824495.1). Taxonomy (GTDB): domain Bacteria; phylum Chlamydiota; class Chlamydiia; order Chlamydiales; family Rhabdochlamydiaceae; genus CAIJXB01. Next base: position 29,892 of record CAIJXB010000035.1, on the reverse strand, counting down.
AATTGACATCGGGCAATTTTCCGTTGATGATTCTCTTGTTTCCGAAGAAAGCTACACACAGAATTTGCTTTCCTTCACAAGAGGATTTCGCGCTTGGTTAGAAAATCTAGACCCCTCTTTAGCTGAACACTTCAACAAATCCCTGACTCTTTCGGAGCCGAGTCTGTGATTTTTAAAAAGTATCTTCTATACTGTTTATTCTTTGTTTCTCTTTTCTTTTTCTACCAAAGAGCCCTTCCTCTTCTCATCTCTGTACCTACAGAAAAAAAAACGAGCTGGACCTCTCCTGCAACTGAAGAGAAAATAAATCAAACAAAACAAATCCTAGAAAAACCTCTTAAATTTCTCGCCATGGGCTCTCAATGTTTTGTTTTTACCTCACAAGATGATCGCTATGTAATTAAAATCTGCAAAGGATCCATCCACAAGGATTTTTTTAGTGCAGAGAAAAGAAAACAAAAAGAAGCAGATTTTCTAAGCTACAGCCTTGCCTACGATTTACTTCCGAGTCAAAGCCAGTTTGTGTTTCTGCACTTAGACACAACTAAAAACCTGAAAACAAAATTGCAACTCATCGATCCCTTAGGCATTGCTCATTTTCTAGATGCAGATCACACTGCTTTTTATATTCAGAAAAAAGCCACGCTTCTTTCTGAATATTTAAAAACTCTGCCCCCCGACGACTTTGAACCTTTCATGAAAAAGCTAATGAACCTTGCTAGATCAAGCTGTCAGCAAGGGCTTCAAATTCGAGATATCCAACCGAAGAACATCGGCGTTACCGATGGCACCCCCATATGGTTAGATCTTGGTAGAATCCGAAAAAAACCAGAATTACTAGATCCAAAAAGACAAAAGGAAGAGCTGCGCAAATACTGCTCTCATCTAAAAAAGCTCTTAAAGCGCACTGACCCTCGCCTTTACGAACTTCTTCATAGAGAGCTGCATAGCTCTCCCGTTAACATTCCGACTATGAGCTCAACCTAGGAACGAGAGGCTCTACTAAAGCCTGCGGAACTATCTTTGCATAGAGAAGCGCGACGCTCCTATAACGTGAAAAATTGTCATCTGTTACCTCTTCGGACTGGCCCCCTACCACTGCTTTTATGAGCACATTTTCCCAAGAGCGTTGAGTCACAAGAGGATGATCTCTTCCGAAAAACTGCTGATAAGCATTAAAAACCGCTAATCTACAAGTGTTTACATTATTTGGATTCGCACAATCAACCTCAGAGATCATTTTCATTCCAAGATCCAGTTCGATTCGCATCATAGACTCCTTAAGTGTTGTTTTTTCGGGCCATATTACGCTCTTCCCTGTAATTTTCACATCCCACAAGTCTTCAATTTCAAACTACTTAATAGTTTATACTGGAAAAACTAAGCATTTTCATGGATAAATAAAGAAAAATAGGGTAGTTTTTATAAACTAAACAGTAGGTGGAAATAAATGCTAGAAGAACTCTTTGGAAGCAAAAGCGTAGCTAAAATCCTGCTTTTTCTACTTGTAAACGAGCAGTGCTATGGAGCTCAGCTCCAATCCTTACTAAACACTCTTCTAACCCCCATCCAAAAAGCACTCCAAAGACTCGATCAAGACGGAATCTTGACAAGCCATTATGAGGGCAAGCTAAGAATGTACAAACTAAGCCCTACGTATCCCCTACGAAATGAGCTAGAGACACTTCTTAAAAAAGCCTACGGACTTCTTCCCTGCCACGAAAAAAAGCTCTACTGCTTCATTCATAGACCTAAGATGCCAGCTCAAGAAGAAATTCGAAGGACCCAAGATAAAAAAGAGGAACTTCTCAAGTTCTGGGGCATGTTATCACAAATAAGACATCTTTCTTTTTCAGCTAGATCAAGAAAAGGAGAAGAGTCGATGACTAAAATAGGAAAGGCAACGGTTGAAGTTTTAACCCCAACTTCTTCGGTGATTGTTTTTCAAGAAAAGGGGCATTGGTTTCAAGACCAGATCCCTGAAACAGCTTTTAACAGCAGCTTCCGCTGGACACTCGACACACAAGCTTGCCTGATCACATTGGAACACTTGCGCTACGGATCGACACATCCCGTATTCTTGTTTCACCTAACCCCTACCAAACCCTTTACGCTCGAAGCAGTGGATGCGCACCTTTGCGCCGCAGACACATACTTAGGAAATGTTTCGTGGAGCCAGACTCAGATTGATTTCTACTGGAGAATTATTGGCCCCTCGAAAAACGATGAACTTATATATCACTATACACCGCTTCCCTAAGGACCTTTAAACTTACTTTGTAATATCAATGAGTTCTACATCAAAAATAAGAGCGCTGTTTGGAGGGATTGCTCCACCTGCACCTCTAGCTCCATAGCCGAGATTAGCAGGAATGAAAAGACGAGCCTTCTCCCCTTTCTTCATAGACATGACACCTAAATCCCACCCTTGAATCACTTGACCTACACCAATTGTAAATACAAAAGGAGTGCCGCGATCTACGCTGCTATCAAATTTCTTACCAGGCTTTCCATTATCATCAAGCCATCCTGTATAATGAACAGTAACTTTATTTCCTTTTTCTGGAGAAATCGCCCCTTCTGGCGCCGCTTTTAACACTTCAATTTTCAGTCCTGATGGCATTGTAACCGTTCCTTGGTTTGATTGCTGAGCTTCTACAGCCATCCCTAAAGAACTCATCGATAGGAGAGCAGCTGCAACATACATAAAAGTTCGAAAATTCATTTTTCCTTCCTTTTTTTGCGAGAGTAAAAAGAAACCATCTTCGTCGAAAAAAGCTCTAAAGTCAAGCCTTCACCTCCAAAAAAATCTAAGGGTTCATTTTTTTGTAGACATCATTATTCCATTATTTTACTTTGAAGTTTCATGATAGTATTAAACAAAAACCAATTTCAAAGGAGAAACCATGCTCGGCACTATATTACTTATCGTCTTAATCCTGCTTCTCATTGGAGCTATCCCACTATGGCCTCATAGTGCCAATTGGGGATATGCACCTAGCGGAATTTTAGGAACAATTTTAATCATCGTTCTTATCCTCTGGTTACTCGGAAAACTCTGAACCTTTTGTAAAAAGCTGTCCATCTCTATTGAATAAGCCATCCTCTCTTATGAGATTTGATGGACAGCTCTGTCAAAATTTTTGCACAAAAAAGTTTGATCTAATTATTAACACGTTACTTTCAAAGGCAGATATGAACAAAGATATGTTAAAAGGTGAATGGCACATCGTAAAAGGCAAAGTAAAAGAGAAGTGGGGAAAACTCTCTGACGATGACCTTACAGAAGTGAATGGAAAACGAGAGCAATTGATCGGCAAGATTCAAAAGAAATATGGGCTTGCAAAGGAGAAAGCGGAAGAAGAGCTTTCGGAATGGGAAAGACACTCCAATGACGACCATGGAAGGATGGAAAAATGAAACACATATTCTCTTTAGTTGCTTTAGCATCTATTGCCGCTGCTTCAGCAGTTTCTGCGGATCAATCTATTTGTTATGGATCTGAGCAAGACTCGAGCCAAAAAGCGGCTTTGCAAGAAAATTCCAGCACATACTCTGATTCTCAACTCCAGAGCTCAGAAGCAAAGTATCCTCAAGATTTTGCTGCAAACGCTCAGGACAGGCAAATAAACGCTAAAATCCGCGACACCTTAAGCAATACATGGTTTTCAAAAGACTATGAGACATTGATGATCAGCACGACTAACGGGGTCGTTGTCATCACTGGAACCGTTTACAAAGTTGAAGACAAACAAAAGGTAGGTGATCAAGTTAAAGCTATCGACGGCGTAAAATCTGTCAATAATCAGCTGACCGTGAAAAACAAATAATCCTCTTTGGATGGGCTGTCCCTGCGGCCTATCTTTTTCCCATTTTCTCTGACCACACATCTTCATGAAAGCCAGTCATTCCAAAATCACTTCCAAGCAAGAAAGGACGCTTTACGAGCATGCCATGCTGAGTTAACAAAGTAAGGGCTTCCACTTCTGAGAGATGTTTTAATTTTTCAGTTAGCTGCATCTCTCGATAAAGCAGCCCGGAAGTATTGAAAAGCTTTTTCAGATTCCCATTTAGATACTTCAGCATCGTTTGCAACTCAGGTAGCGTAGGAGGGGTCTTTGTGATTTCCCTAGAGATAAATTGAATATTTTTCTGCCTTAGAAAGGTTAAGGCATTTTGACATGTGGAACATTTGCTATAGATGTAGAGAATCATAATAAGAAGATATATTCCTTATTTAAGGTTTCGCGAATCTCGGAAAAATTTAGCTATTTCCTTTTTTGTTACTGCACCCTGCGCCACACCTAGAATCAGATCTTGGTATTCCGCATCAAAAATGGTAAATGCTCCCTTGTAATTCGAAGCAAAAAAAACCATAGCAGTCATCGCACCCGTACGTTTATTTCCATCCAAAAAAGGATGATTTTGAATAATGTGAAACAGATATGCTGCAACTTTATCGAAAAGTGTCCGATGCACATCCCGCCCACCAAAGGACGCCTTCGGCATTTCTAAAGCCGACCGCAAAAGCCCCTCATTAAGAATTCCCTTTGCGCCTCCATACTCTTCTATGAGTTCATCGTGAATTTCAAGAACCGCTTCAAAAGTGATATATGAAATCACAAATCCGCCAAGTTTTGCATAAGTTTTTTGTGTTTCTTGTTTAGTTTTTCAAAATTTTCCAGAAAAATACCCGTTTTATTATCCTCAACAGATTGAATAACTAACCCCCCACTGGGATTAATCGAAATCTGAAAAAGAGCGCTTTCCGAAATTCCCGCAGCCTCTAATAGAGCCTTATCTACTACTATAGCCCGGCTATTGCCATGCTTGGTCAGACGCTTCATCATAATCCCCTCCATCCTGTATCTACAATGTTATCACAAAAAACAATTCTCATTCCATGCTTTTAATAACAAACTAACTGTTAATCACTTAAAAAGTGACATCAAAGCGCTTTGGAAAGAAAATTTAATCAAGCAGCTATCTCCCCAAGTTAAGAGGTTGGATTAGTCACGCGACAAATAATTCTCTCGAGTTAAAATAACATGTTGACTAATTTAAGGCGCTACTTCGGAGGGATGATGATCATGAGAAAACGATGTTTAAAATGCTTTTTGGGCATATTGGGCGTGGCTTTTATTGGAAAGGCAACTGCTAGCACAGTTACTTTGACAGTCAACACGAATACAGATGCAGCGAATCTTTACCCTGGAGGTCAAACTAATTCCTCTGGTGCGACTACGGGAGATCTGCGCTATTGCATTAACTACATTCTTAATGAACAAGCTCAAGGTGTCTCTCAAGATTACGAAATCGTCTTTGCTGCAGATGTTGAATCCATTCAACTCAGTGACAAGCTTTCGATGATCAACCTTCTAGGAACAGACACGATTGTAATCGGCAATCTAGATCCCAATTCACCTGTTACTATTTTAGGCGGCACGGGCAGCGGAGGTCTATTCATTCGTCAAGGCACCGTGACCTTGCAAAACCTCAACTTCCAAAACTGCAATGCCACTGGAGGTAGTGGAAATGATGGAGGTGGAGGTGGCATGGGTTCTGGAGGAGCTCTCTTTATCGATACAGCAAGTGTAACTCTTCGCAATGTCAACTTCACTAGCTGTTCAACTACTGCCGGACTTGGAGCTGCAGCAACTGGAGCCGGAGGCGGAGGAGGAGGTCTTGGAGGTAACGGTGGCTCTTCTCAGGGGGGTGGTGGTGGTTATAAAGGTAACGGCGGCGACAATTTTGGTGCAGGTGCAGGCGCTGGGGGCGATGGAGGAAGCAATTTAGGCGGCGGTGGCGGCTCGATTCTAGGCACCACCGGAGGAATTGGAGGCGTTTCCCCTACGGCCGCTGCAGCAATTACTGCTTATACTTTTTTGGGCGTGCCAATTTCTCCCCCCTTTGTCGTAGGTGGGGGTGGCTATGGTAGCCAAGGCAACAGCGCCGGAGGAACAGGTGCCGGAGGGAATAGTTCCGGTGGAGTTGGCGGAAGTGATGGGGGAAGTAGTGTAGGAGGCAATGGAGGTGACGGTGGATTGCCTCAATCGAGCACCGGAGCTGGAGGAGCTGGCAATTCCTCTCCTTCTACTCCAGGAACTACAGGAGAAGACGGATTGCTTACGGGCGGTGGGGGCATTGGTGGAGTCTATTTCAGTATCGGTAGTGGTGGAGGCGGAGGCGGGGGCTATAGCGGAGGAGGAGGAGGCGGCGGCAGCGGCAACACTACCGGCGGCGGAGGCGGCGGCGGTGGTGGTCTCGGCGGCGGTGGTGGTGGTGGTTTTACTGGAAATGGAGGATTAGGAGTTTCCGGTGGAGGAAATGGCGGGAACTCTAGCATCGGAGGGGGCGGCGGAGGCGGTGGTCTCGGCGGCGGAGGCGGCGGTGGTGGCTTTGGATTTAATGGCATCGCAAATGGAGGAAATGGCGGCGATGGTGGTGGAGGCGGTGGAAGCCCCTCGGGAGGAAGTGGTGGTTATGGCGGTGGCGGCGGTTGTGGCGGGTCAGGTGGCTTTGCTGGCGGAGGCGGAGCTAACGGCGGTGGCGCTGGATTTGGTGGTGGTGGTGGAGCTAGTAACGGTAGTGGTGGATTTGGTGGTGGAGGAGGTGGAGATAGCGGCAGCTGTGGTGTTGGTGCAACGCCTGGATCAATCGGCCAAGGCGGCAACGGAGCTGCTTTAGGTGGCGCTGTCTTCCTAGGTAGTTCGAATGGTTCACCCACACTTACCCTTACAGGAAACTGCAGCACTTCTCTCAATTCCACTTCGAATAATTCTGGTGGAGGTTTTGCTGGTGGTAATGACTTTTTTCTTTATTCAGGCTCGACTCTTAATCTCGCGCCTGGAGCAAACGAAGTGATTTCCATTAGCCAATCTATCATTGACGACAGCGTGCAGTCCATTCCCTCATCTCCTGATTGGCAAGAAGGTTCTGGCCTTGGCGCTAATCTCCAAGTCACAGGTACAGGAACTGTCACCTTAAGCGGCATAAATAGCTATATTGGCACTACAACTGTTTCTTCGGGCACTCTTAATCTCGTAGATGGAACACTTTATGCAGGCGGAGCTGGAGTGAGTAGTCAAGTCACTGTCAGCCCAGGAGCTACTCTTAAAGGTACAGGCACAATTAATGCCCCCTTAACCTTGTCTGGCACCTTGTCAATTCAAATTAGCCCAGTGTCTGGTGATAATAGCCAAATTACATCTACATCAACCGCTGATGTTACAGGAGCTACAATTCAGATTGTGCCAGATTCGGGGACTTACGAAGTAGGAGCTCAGTACACTTTGCTAACAAGTGCAGGGTTGACTGGTTCTCCGACCTTAAGTATGCCTTCGCAATTCTCTGGAGTACTCAGTTATCCTAGTAATTCGATTGTGCTTACTCTTTTAAGCGTACCCATATCACCTCCATCTTCATTTGAAGGCAAAATTACAAAAAATCGTTTCTTAATTCAAACAGATATCTGCAACGTGCTCACATGGAGCCCACCTGCGGATTCTTCGGGGATTGTTTCTTATCAAATTAGTAGGAATGGCGTTGTTATTGCAACTCTACCAGCGTCTGGTCCGAGCATTTACTACGATCATAACAGGAAAAAAAGCACGACTTACATTTACACAATCGTTTCTGTAAATGCTAACGGAGATAGTAGTACTTCCCTTTCAATTACTTTGAAAAGTTAAAACAAAAAAACCGAGTAGCTCTTTCAAGCTACTCGGTCAAAGATGCCGTACACGAACGATTCTTGATTTTTTCGTATTTATGGGTTATTTTTTTGCAGTAAATAAATCGAACGCAATTAAAATTTAATGCAGAAAAAACTCTATGATTTCACCTAAAACGAGCCGTATTCTGACCCTTGATGTCTGTCGAGGATTTATGCTTCTCATGATGACCTTCAATCATTTGATGCTGTTTCCTTTCATTGGAGCCGCCACTTTGCACAAATGGACAATGAATGCTGCTTATGGAAAGTTTGGATTTATCTCAAATTCTGAAGGATTTTTCTTCATTGCGGGCATTACTGCCGGGATTGTGTATGGCCGTCTCGTTTTACAAGGGAGAGACCATGAAATTTGGCCTCGCATTCGAAAAAGAATCAAGCAAATGTATGGAATTTACGCAGCTCTTATAACTGTAGTTGCTGCGCTTGTATTCTTCGATTACGAGTACTATGAAAACTGGAAAACACTCCACACAATTCTTTGGGCTTGGATTGATCAACCTGGGATCCATTATTTTCTAGATCATCCATTAAAAGGCTTCGGTATGGGACTTGTTTTCCTCTACCAACTTCCCCTTTTGGATCTTTTTATCGTTTATATTTTCTTCATCGCTCTCATTCCTTGTCTTTTGAAGCACCTCAAAAAAGGAAGAACTACTTACCTGCTCATTGCGAGCATTTCTTGTTATGTCGCATCTCAATACGATCCAGGGATTTTAAAGCAGGTTTTGCTAGATTACCTCCCTGTCAATCTTAGCTGGTTTCACTTAGGCGCTATTCAGATCCTTTTTGTCACAGGATTTATTTTGGGATTGCTCTATGTAAAAGGAAGTTTGCCCAGCATCCATAAAGTGTTTATAGGAGCGGTGGCTCTTTTGATGGGGATAGCTGGATGGCTTTACTTGACAGGTATCGATATCCAAAAAGCTTCTAATCTTGGTCTTTTACGCCTCGGCCTTTTCAGTTTGAAGGCGTACGCCGTTTTTCTTGCCCGTCATTGGATTACATTCAAGCCACTAGCGATCATCGGCAAACACTCACTGTCCATTTTTAGCTATCATATAGTACTTACATTTTTTCTCGTTTTCTTCCTCTCTGAGATCACAGCGCTGCCTCTAGCTCTTAAGTATGTAGCTTTAGCTGTTTCTATCGCCACAATCTGGATCCCCGCCTATTTGAATGAACGTAAGAAGTCTATCGGTAAAAGTGCAGTTCAAAAAGGTTAGAATGGTATTTTTTGGAAATAAAAAAACCGAGTAGCTCTTTCGAACTACTCGGTTAAAGATGCCGATGACTGGACTCGAACCAGCACTCTATCGCTAGAAACAGATTTTGAGTCTATCACGTCTACCAATTTCATCACATCGGCATAGCAGATGGGAGGAGTATAACAAGGGGGGTGTTTTCGTTCAATAGCGCATATAACCGTGGAAAGCTTTTTCCCAAGAATAGGTCACTTTTTCGTTCTTCTCCCTATCAAAACGCACCTGAAGGCTCACATAAGGGAAGGAATGCTGGTTGTCAAAGTCCCTGCCCTCATCCTTTTTGTAGAGCTTGATCAAAATTTCTTTATTATGCCAAGGGGGTGTAGAAACATTGACTTTGACATTTTCAAGACGATGAAACTGGGTGTACTCCCGGCTGCCTTTGTAGGTCTCTTTCTCTGCATAATACTTCATGATAAGGTCTATGACCTCTTGAGGCTTTTGCTCCATTCCTGAAACATAAAAGTCCACCTCTCCCCCAATCATATGCTTGGAGCTCAAGTTGTAAATAGAGTCATCTGCGTAGCTATTATGCGCAGGACACCTGTGTCCACAGGTGATCACAACAGGGAGGGATGTTTTCATCTGAACATAGTTGAGAAGATCAAGCAAGATAGGATAGACATATTCCTTACCGCCAGCTATCGGCAGGCTGTGTTTCAGTCCTCCGCCACAGTCATGGACAAGCTGACCTTGCGCTTCTTCTTTTTTCTTAGGAAGATGCTTTGCGTCGCCTCGGCATCGAAACGCCTCTTTTGTAATCTTGGGATGCAAGCCCACAAAGCCAAGTTCCCAAGGATATGGGTCTCGGACTTGGGTTTTAAGTTCTAAATTGGGATAAAGTTTCTCTGTTGATGTTCGGTAGATAAGCTCTTTAGTCTCATTGCTTTGCTTGATTTTTTGGTTTTGCGACCTTTCAATGCCCCCACAACTGCTCAATACTAAAGCGATGACCCAGACTTTCCACATGATCTTTTTCTCCCCTGCTTGTAAAAAATGGTACTCTACAGTGTCAATAGGAGTCAACTTGCTTGAAAAACATTTGCAGCATTTGCGCTCTTAAGCTATAGAAAAGAAAGAGGACCTTATTCATGCCCATAAAGAACGTTTTTCTTATCTCAGAGGATGAGCGCTTAGCTCTTTCTTTATTGAACCACTGGGATATTTCTACCTGCTCTGGGGCATTAAAAGCCATCGAGAATCTGAAACAAAACACATACGATCTGATCCTATGTGATTTCTCTCTTTCAGAAATTTCAGGGATCGATGTCCTTCAAATTGTAAAAACTCTCCATCCCACGACCCCATTCATTTTAATCATAGAGCCTATGCAAGTCGAAAAGGGGTTAGCCGCAATGCGGCTTGGCGCCTTTCATTACTTAAGCAAACCCTTAAATCAAGAAAGTGTAGAGACTATTATAGAAAAGATCCTTGAACACACTTCTCTTGTGCAAGAAAACGAGCTTTTGAAACAAGAGATTGCTTGTCCAACTAAAGAAAGGGTTCCCTTCATCGCAGAAAGTCCTGCCATGAAACTGATTTTAGAAGATGTCAAAAAGATCGCTAAAAGCAATGCGAGCGTTTTCATTAGCGGAGAATCTGGAACAGGGAAAGAGGTCATTGCAAGCACAATCCACCATCTTTCCTTTAGGGAAAGGAAGCCTTTTATACGCGTGAACTGCGCGGCTATTCCTGCAAATCTTTTAGAGTCGGAATTTTTTGGACATGAAAAAGGATCTTTTACAGGAGCTTTCCAAAAGCGGCTCGGCCGTTTTGAGCTCGCAGATAAAGGGACTTTACTTCTCGATGAAATTTCTGAAATCCCCTTAGAGCTCCAGCCTAAATTATTAAGGGTGATCCAAGAACAAGAATTTGAGCGTTTAGGTGGCGACAAACCTCTCCGAGTGGATGTCAGGTTGATCTCAACATCGAATCGCAACATGAAAGAAGCAATCGAGCAAAAGATCTTTAGAGAAGATCTTTACTTTAGACTTAATGTCATCCCTCTGCAGATCCCCCCTTTAAGAGATCGGAAAGAAGACATCGTTCCTCTTGCAGAGTATTTCCTAGGCAAACTCTGCAAAGACAATTTCAAATCCCTTAAAACGCTTTCTTCCGGCGCAAAAAAAAGGCTTCTTGATTACGACTGGCCAGGAAATGTACGAGAGCTTTCTAACATCATAGAACGTACGATTATTATGCATTCAGGAAGCGTTATAGAAGCTGACAATCTCATGATCGAAATGTCATGTCCTATTCCTCCTCCTCAACTAAGCAGCGTAAAAACCTTAGCGGAGCTTGAAAAAATGCATATCCTTTCCACTTTAAAAGCTTTGGGACACAATAAGACTCAAACAGCAAAAAGACTTGGGATCAGCATTCGAACACTCCGAAACAAACTCAATAGCTTTTAAGAAAATCCAGACACTCTTTAGCGAGCTTCTCTCCGCTTTTATAAAGCTTTTCCTTGTTTTCCAAAAAACGAAGCCTTTCTTGCGGATCATCCATAGCGCTGCTAGCCTCGTTAATCCACTTCATAATCCCTTGATAGACAGCGAAAACAGAGTGGAAACACACAAAATAAGCGGGAAGCTCTTCTAAATCCATTTCTAGAAGGCTCATTTTTCCTGAATCGACCGGCACGGATAGATCGTCTACTTTCTTTTTCTTTTCTTGAAGCTCTTTTAGCATCTCTTCAAAGAGAGGAAGGGAGCTTTCAAAGCTCTCCTTTAGCTCTTTAAAAGCTTTTTGTAGTAGATCTTTTGAGTCTTTAGGAAATTCTGCCATTTCAGATTCTGCTCGAAGCTTGCCTCTTAGATCATAGTCATGAAAAAGATGAGAGCTCATTAAGTCTTCTTGTTTTATGACTGACGCATTAGGAATAGGAAGACCTTGGGTCGAAAGATTTAAAAAAGTGACCTCTTTGTGTTTACGAGCAAAGCTTCCCAAGCAAGACGCTTCCATGACCCACTTGATCAAAGTCGGTACAAACTTCCCTTCGATGTTCTTTCTGCGGATAACCCTATCTCTTGATCGTTTGACTTTTTCTAGCTCTTTCCAAGAGATGGAAGAAGAAGGCATTACTCCTGAGCAATATCTTTGGCCACTGCTATAGGCTAGATCTACGCCACAAAATATGATAGGATTGCATCCCATCTCCACTGCAAACGCCGTTGCTAGCGTTGTTACAGATAGAGCTTCCTCCCCAAGTTCTAGTGCAAAGGACTGTGTATGAATGCCAAGCTTTTCATGAACCCACGCTTCGAAAAGTCCCCCAGTATTAGAGCACAAATACCCCATTTGCATATTAGTAGAAGAAAGTACTTCTTTATGAAGTCTCGATGAGTAGACAAAAGGCGTCTCAAAACAAGAGCTTGTTTTAAGACGCTCATGTTCTTCTTCGTTAGGATCTACAGCCATTGCTATGTGGGGTTTTATTCCATAGTGACCAAGAGCTGTGATCGCAGAGCCTCCTGCAATGACAAGAGCTTTTTGCTCTAACTCTTTAAGAAAACCTATTTCTGATTTTAAAGACGATCCAGCGCCACAAATCACTGCTGGAATATTTTTAAAAGCTCCCTTGAGATGATTCGCGTGAAACGAGATCGGGATATACAAAAGGTTTGTTGCTACATTTTGCATTAAAAGCTGATAGTGCAAAGATTCGCAGGCTCTTGCATGAACACAAGCAGACTTGCGTAAAAGTTTGAGACCAAGAGAACGAACTTTTCTTTCCCTTCCTTGCGAATAAGAGCGCAAAACTGTCCACTGAATTTGATCACTCATCCATGTTTGAACGCACTTTTCTAAAAGCTGAGGCCACATCTTCTCTTCAGCTACATAATAAATATGCACTTGAGCGTCATTTAAAATTTCAAGGCCAATATCTTGTCTAAAAAGCGTATCTAAAATGCCAAGATCATCTTCAAAAAAAATGATCTTCCTCTCTTTTTTTTCATGGAGCCAACAGTTAAGCTCTTCATAAAAATGCCCAAATCCAATTCCATAGACATAGAGGATATCAATCCCTTCTAAAGGAAGAGAGCTTTTCCAATCAAACATCTCTTTTGCTATGTCATCTGAATAGATAAGGCCTTTTGATCCCTTGCCATTAAGCTCCCCTTTTTCATCATAAAAATAGGAGATCTTGTCGTAAGATCCATAACAAAGCTCAAAAGCAATGGATGGGAATCTGGATTGCAAAGCATCCCAGTGGATTTCTTGCTCATGGGAAATTGATTTGACGACCATCCCACTTCCCCTTTCTCACTTGAGTTACGCCTTCTGGATAGTTCTTCGTTGTTTCTTGAAACGTCGTATCATCTAGATAAATCCCTTCGTACACGAGCTGCCCTTCTTGATTCCAAAAGGTGCGATCAAAACGCTCCGGAGAGTGGTAAAGTGTTTCTTCTTTTAAAACCCCATTTGGATAGTACTTTTGCTGTTTTCCCGTTGGAACTCCTTTTTTGTACTGACTGAAATCAAGAAGTGTTCCCCCCTCACTCCAGATAAGATCTTCCCCACTGCGAAGTCCCTTTTCAAAAAAAGCGCGTCTTTTAATCTGGCCTGAAGGCCAAAAAAGCTCTACTTTTCCGTCTAACTCTCCTTCATGGTATAAAAGAGAGGTCTTTAAGGAAGAATCTTCATAGAAATACTCTTGCTTCCCGTGAAGTTTTCCTTTTTTGTATTGCTGAATGCAATAAAGAGCGCTGCTTGCATAAAACTGTTTAGACTTACCGATCGGAAACCCTTCATAAAACCAAGAAGAAGATAAGGTGATTCCCGCATCTGAGAAGAAACGAGAAGGTCCATGTAATTTCCCCTCTAAGTAAAAAGCTTCACTCTTAATTTTCCCAGAAGGATGAAAATGGCGATGCTGTCCATGAAAACGACCTTCTTTTTTTAAATAAGCGGTTTCAAGGCGCCCCTCTTCATCTCGGTTCCAAATGACATCTATGTTATTCTCAAGGGAGGTTACTTCTTGAATGCCCGGCAGTAGTGGCAGAGTAAAAGGCTCGGCAAGGCACAGATCAATCTGAGGGTCAACCAAATGCATCACGCCATCTACAATCTCATATCGCTCACTATCCATAACTCTCCTTATGATCGTCTAATACCCTTTTGAAAAACAGCCACTGATGAAGCTGTTTTTCGTAGTCGCTCTGCAAGTTTCTTTCTAAGGGAAACTTCCATACGTTCCAAAGGGGCTCTAATAAGTGTAGATACACAATCTCGTTATAAAGAGCAAAGAGATGTAAAATAAAGCTGCCACTAGATCTTGGATCTTCAGGAAATGCTTCTTCAAAAAGTGAAAGAATGCCTTCAACATGCGCCCTACAATCGCTTAAACTCTTTAGCAATGGATCCGAGGTCTCGGCATTGTTTTGCACCTGCACCTTCATACTATGAATAGTTCCTTTTATGTCAAAGACAGGAAAATTCATTTTCTCTAAAAGATTAGGGAAAGTGATTTTCTCTATTCCTGCTAGAGAAAGCCCTTGGTGGCTTACTGTATAAAAAGGCACATCAGAACGCTCTCTCGCTAAATTCTCAAGCCACTTTGCTGCAATGACCCAATCCTTCTGCGTATGCTTCCCTTCATATAAAACAGTAGGACTAGATCCTTCTGGAGAGCTCCCAAAGTATTTTATCTTTCCGTCTTCATAAGCAAGGTCCATTCCCACAAAAATAATGGGAGAGCATCCTAGATGGAGTGCAACAGCTGCACAAAACGTAGTGACAGTACATCCCCCATCAAAGCTTTCTAGTTCATCGATCCGGATCCCGCAGTGGCTAGGTACCCAGATTAAGGGCCCCTGTGCAAGACTCAAAAGTTCATGTGAAAATCTACTTTGGTAGAAAAAAGGCGCTTCAAAACTTTCTTGCATAAGGCAGCGATCAAAAGAGGGATTTGGATCTATTCCTGCAGCGACGTGAATGAGAATGTTTTTTAAAGAACTTAAAGCTGCTCCTCCTGCAAAAATCACCCCTTGATCTTGTAAATTTTGTAAGTAAGGGATCGCGTCTTTTAAAGAAGGTGCTGCTCCACAAATGAAAGCCGGAAGCCCTTTTAAAGAGTCTTTTAAAAGTCCAAAGGTCTTTGCATTTGAGTTTCTTGCCAGGTTTTTACAAATGTTACGAAAGACTGTGACTCCCAAATCTTGGTAATCAGAGAGCTGGGTTTGTGCATGCCACTGAAGAGTTTGATAGTGATTTGCTAGCATCTCCATTTCTTTTTTTTCTAACTCTTCTAAAAAAGGAGATACGTGATAGGAAAACCTTTGAAAAGCTCTTTGCTTAGAGATCGTTAGAAAATCTTCCAAACAACTAAAACTGCTAGAGTCTACAAATACCACCTCTTTGTCTCCTGAAGAGATCCAAGGCTCGATTTGTTTTTGTATTTGCGTAGGATCAAAACCAAAAAGACAAAGGACATCTGTCTCTTCTAACAAAGATTCTTTAAAAACAAATTCTTTAGTGTCCATGGGAAATGGCCTGAATCAATTGAGGATAGGAGGGTAAAAATTCTATTAGAGAAAACTTGTCTTGCTGCAAGAAACCAAAAAGCTCCCCTCCTGGATACGCAACAGCAATAAAGTAGGCCCTTATAAACCTATTGTATCCTTTGACTTGCTCGAGTGCTAGCATCGCATCTTGTTTTGATTCTTTACATTCGATGAGAAGCAAAGGGTATAAAGAGTGATCAGGATGAATGTTTTTAGCAAAGCAAGCCACATCAATTCTCCTTAAAGGAGCTGATGCAGCAGACAGCATCGGGATTTCTGAAAGAGCTTTTTCAACGACTATAAGCTCCTTTGGATAAAGGAGCTCATCGATCATCTTATTTAAAAGAGTTTGTCTTACGATCTCTTCAGGGGTCGCTACAACCCAAGCGTTTCTCACTCGATCGTAGATTCGCTCTTTACTGTGCGTGGATGATTCCATAATTGCCGTCGTTAGTTCGATACATCACCTTGATTTTTCGATCTTCTTGGCATTTATAGAGTAAGAAGGGATCTCCTGAAAGTTCCATCTTCATAATGGCTTCATCCGTAAGCAGCTCTTTTAAAGCAATTGTCTTCTCTCCAACCACGTGCCCTGGCATCAACGTTTTTTCTAGATCATGGACTCTTTCTGATTCGATCTCAGCATTGATCTCATCAAGTTCATTGAAAGGTCTTTTGACAACGTTTACTTTGATGTCGGTAAAGGCAAGCTTTTTGTTGCTGTGCTCTTGGATCTTCTCTTTCCATCTACGGATCTGTTTTTGCAGTTTCTCAACCGCTTGATCAATCGATACATACATATCTGTGGAAGAAGCGTGAGATTTGATTTTAAAATGATCAAATTTAACGATAATCGTGACGGAGTGTTCGATCTTCTGAATGTCCATTGTAACGTGGATATCCATGATGTGATTATGGAACCTTTCGATTTTAGCAAGTTTGTCTTGCACATGCTGCTTCATCGCATCTGTTACTTGAACATGTCGGCCGTTGATCTGAATATTGTAGCTCTCGTCTTCTGGAAATTTTTTATTGGGCATCATATTTACCTCTCCTTTAGTAGATATTACATACTAGGTCTGTTACTGTATTACAGTAATGAAAGAGAGGAGTTTGCACCAAGCTTTTTTTTAAAATCTTGATTTCCGAGCTGTCCACAGGCGGCCATAATGGAATCACCATGCGTGGTACGTAGAAAAGTTTGATAGCCTGCGTCTTTTAAAACTCGACGAAAGGCTTCCTTCGTTTCGGAGGATGGAGGAGCAAGCCTTCCTTTGCTTTGAGAATTGTAAGGGATGAGATTGATCTTTACGCGCATCCCTCTAAGATACTCCGCCACTTCAAAAGCAGCCTCTACAGAGTCATTGACGCCGCTAATCAAAACATATTCGATCAAGATCTCTCTTCTTGGATGTTTTAAATACTCCAGCATTGCTCTTTTAAGCTCCTCTAAATTCCAATCGCGATTCACAGGCATCAATTTGGATCTTATGTGATCATTCGGAGCATTTAAAGAAACGGCTAGGTTAAGAGCTGGATCAGCCTCTTTTGCAAACCTGCAGATTTCAGGAACTCTTCCACTTGTTGATACTGTGATCCTGCTCCTAGCCATACCAAGTCCAGAAGGGCAAGTGAGAACACGGATTGCCTTCATAACTTCTTCATAGTTATCAAAAGGCTCACCCATTCCCATAAAAACAAGGTTGCGGACTTCGGTTTTTAAAATGAATTTAGCAGTGAATACTTGCGCTATGATTTCAGAAGCTGTTAGATGGCGAATAAGTCCCATTCTACCCGTCTCACAAAAAGCGCATCCCATGCGGCATCCTACTTGAGATGAGACACAGATCGTCTTACCAAATTTCATAGGAATGAGAACTGATTCTGATTCAAGGCCATCTTTGTATTTGAGCAAGAATTTAGAGACAGGGCCCTCTGCTCTGACACAGGATACTTCTGGCAGGGAAAAGTCTGTTATCGAGCAAATTTCAGCACATAAGCTTCTCGCTTGAGGTTCGATCCAAGGAGCGCTAGGGTCTAAAATCCCCCTTTTAAATCCATCAGTATAGAGCCCTTCTGCATGCCTCGCCCCTTTTTTCAAAAGAGATAAGACTTTTTCTACATATTCGGATTGGGTGCAAGAAAAGAAGGGGATCATCAGAAATTCACTTTATTGGATAAAAAACGCACCGAACAGGACTCGAACCTGTAACCGCCCGGTTCGAAGCCGGGTACTCTATCCATTGAGCCATCGGTGCATGAAGGTACTTCAAGTATGCAGGGTAGGATACAAGTTCCCCTAGAAAAAGGCAATTCGTTTTTGTCTAGAGACGAAGAAGGAGCCAAAGGAGCAAAAGAGAACGAAGGGTCCAGGCCGCTGTTCGGATCCAGTTGCTCAAGACCAGCTTTTTGATGTTTTTGAAACTAAATCCATTAGAAAGCTCCACGTGCTGGGGGATCTGGAGGCAAAACGTAGAAAACCAGACGAAAAGAAGAAGGGCAAAAAGAAGGGAGGCAACAGTTCTATCGAAACCACTTCTTGCAACTGTGAGCATTAAAATCGCAAAAAAGCACTCTAAAACCATTAAAGGAAACAGAAGGATAGAGATCCTTTTTTGGTATTTTTTCTCAAAATCACAAAATTTATCTCGGTCGACCCAAGGAAATAGAGGATAGTTTACAAGCTGAATACCCCACACAAGCCCCATGAGAATAAAAGTAAAAAAGCACTGAAACGATACAATTACCTGCCAAGCTTTCATAAAAAGATCTCCCTTTATTCCGGTATAGCCCAGCATATATAAAAAAAAATTAATCTGCCAAGCTTTGTGTTAAAAGTAAACTTGCCGTAATATAAAGTCTATGTCACATGAGTCATCCAAAGCCTTAGTCCTCCGCTCTTTATTTTTTAAAGACAACCAGAAGATCCTTACTCTATTTTCTGAGCGCTTTGGGCTCATCTCTCTTGTGATGAAGGGAGTCTCAGCGCCTTTGAAAGGATCTTTATCGGAACCTTTTTGTGAAGCTGAGTATTTTTTCACAAAAGGCAGCTCTGATCTTAGAAAATATCACGACGGGTCTATTATTGATCTGCATCTCCCGTTAAGGAATAAACTCTCTTATTTGAAAACAGCATCTGCTATGACGAAAGCCGTTTTAACCTCACAGCTTCCAGAAAAGCACTCTCCTCACCTCTACGCCCTGCTCTCTTCTTTTTTAAAGCAAGTTCCTCTTTTTGCATTCCAAGAGACGCTCCTTGCTTGCTTTTATCTAAAATTTTTAAGACATGAAGGGCTTTATCACAAAGATTGCCTGCTTCCTTCTATTTCTTTAGAAGAGCAGCAAACACTTGCGAAGCTTGCCTATTTACAAAGTTTTGATGAATTAAAAAAGGAAGAGGTTCCCCTCTTCCTTTTTACGTATGTTGAGACGTTTTTCTTTGAACAACTGAAAGCTTAGTTAGATCTTAATCTTCTGCATTATGCGCTTTAATTGCATCCAAAGCCATCTGGTGGAGCTTATCTTTGAAAGATTGAAGGCTTGCTTCACCTAAAAGAGTGTCGGAATCTACGCCTTCTAATGCCCTCTTTGCTACATTGTAGTCTCTTCCAAAAGTCTCATCTCTTTTCCGATATAACAAACAAATGACTCGACTATTAATGGAGTCGTTGAAGAAACAATAAGGGATTACCGGATTATCCAATTTGTTCATAGCACTGATAAAATTCTCAGTTCCAAAAATGATACTGCTATCAAACTCTAGAGGCCTTGCATCAAAGAATTCCTCTTCCTCTTCCTGATTGATTTCTTCAACACCCTCTTCCTCGACAGATGAGTCACTTATTACAATAGGTGGAGCGTCATCGACAGAAAAGCTATCCCATTCAAGATCAATCTCTCCAGTTTCTTCCAAGTGCTGAGCCCCGAGAATTAATCCGTAGGCTATTACTAAAAGTGCGGCTGAAATAATTAAACCTTCTGGCACAGACACTCTGCCTGATAAGCTAGCAGAAGCAAGAGCCACAGCTGACACTATGCAAACGGTAGCCAAGACACGAAGGGCGACTGCTTGAACTTTTGGATCTGTAGCAGATTGAACTAAGCCAGAAAACCCATCATTGACAGCAACATAAGCAGCGTTAATTGCATCTAAAATCGAACCCACAAAAGAGCCAAAATTAAAATTTTAATAATGAAATTATAGCAACAAAGACAATTACAATCTATGAAAGAATTTATTATAAAAAAATAGGGCCCTATTTTTCAATAGGACCCTTTTTGATATGCGAAAGAGGGGACTCGAACCCCTACGAGGAAACCCTCTCTACCACCTCAAAGTAGCGCGTCTACCAATTCCGCCACTCTCGCACAAGATGTAAAAAACAAAGCGCGAGTATATTTTTTCTTCAAAATGAAATCAAGGAAAAATCTCATCAAAAAAATCCTATTACCCTCTGAGGCTTTCTTTTTAATCTGGCATGCGATATAACGAGTGTATCTGAATTTACAAAGCTATTCTATGAGATGCACCAGCTACGGCACAGCTTCCTCTTTTGACATTCCAAAACTGTTCCAGTTCCTCTCTACAGAGCATACTGTTCAACTCTTCCGAGACATCATTTACATGGGTATTACGGAGAATAAAGAACACACAAAACACATCTTCTATTTTTCTTACGGCGTTGTCGTTTGCTGGGGAATGAGTGAAGAAGAAGAGCTTCAGGCCCTTAACACAATCAAGCCCTTCGAAAAAGAACCTAGCCAAAAGGTGGAGCTCGACGAGTTTACTTATGTCTATGGAAGCAGCATGAAAATTGAAGAAGACGAAATCATGCTCCACAATAAAAACATTCTAACAAAGCTTGCTATTTCTCATGGAGTGGCCCAGTCTGTTAAACTTGCAACCTTTGAAGAATTGATTCAGAAAACAATCGAACTTACAAAGCACATCCCCTCAGAGCTCGCTCGCAAGGGTAAAATACCTCTTTCTCGTAAAGAGATCTCAAAGAAGATGGGAAAACTCTTCATGGAGCGCAACTTCATCAACTTACATGCTGACATTCTCGATACCCCTGAATTTTTCTGGGACTACCCAGAGCTCGAACCTTTTTATAGAAGGTCCGCTCATTATCTCGACGTAGGAAAACGCGTTGAAATTCTGAATAAGCGTCTTGGGATCATCCATGAGCTTTTGCAAATTTTAAGCGCAGAGCTCAATCATCAACACTCTTCTAGACTCGAGTGGACCATCATCATCTTGATCGTGATTGAAGTGTTCATCGTAAGTCTTAAAGACCTTTTCCATGTGATCTAGCCTGTGAAAAAGATACTAAAACTACTCATCAAAGGG
The DNA here is from genome assembly GCA_903824495.1 of uncultured Chlamydiae bacterium. Classification (GTDB taxonomy): domain Bacteria; phylum Chlamydiota; class Chlamydiia; order Chlamydiales; family Rhabdochlamydiaceae; genus CAIJXB01. Next base: position 9,039 of record CAIJXB010000035.1, on the reverse strand, counting down.
TACCAGCTCATGCTGAGCCCTCTTCTTGGAAACTGTTGCCGCTTCTATCCAAGCTGCTCTCACTATGCACTTGAAGCCATAGAAAAGCATGGAAGCCTCAAAGGAACCTTTCTTACTATAAAAAGGGTCATCAAATGCAACCCTTGGAACAAGGGCGGCGTCGACTTCCCCTAGTCAGGAATTTGCAGAGTTTTACCAAGCTTCAATCTCTCCGACTCTAGATTGTTTAGCTTCATAATAGCATCTACATTTGTCCCATACTTGCGAGCAATCTTCCAAAGACTATCGCCCTGCTGAATCGTATGAGTGCGACGAGACTTGACTTTTGCAGCCTTAGAGACCGCTACAGGAGCTGTTACTTGAATGATTGCAGGCTGAGGAGGCTTAACCTTTTCAGGGAAAAATCGACTGAGGACCGCCCCATGATCATAGGGTTGCGGCATTAATTCTTGCGCCATTCCATAGAGGTATGAGGCAGCTTTTTGTCTGACTAGATCGCTTCTTGGACTGAGGAGCAGCTCTTTTGCCATGGATTCAAGAGGCTCTTTTTGCTCCACATTTTGATCAAAAAAAGAAAGAAGTTGCTCATCATTCAAACGCTTGATGACATACTCTGACTGATGTTGCAATAAAGAACTCGCCGCAATTTTTGATCCAAAATTAAACGCATACGCAATTAAAACATTTCTCGAAGTCTCTTCATCATACACCTGAGAAAGACGTAGTTTTTCAGAAACCTCTTTTAAACTTTCCCACGATCCTGCTTTTAAAAGATCTACAAGAGCTGACTTTTCAAGAGACGGCGCGCTTTTTTGTAAAAGAGTGTGGATATGATGAAACTCTGGAGTGATATAAAATGCTTCTAGAAGGGAAGGGTCATAAGGGGCTGAGTTTTTTTGTAGAGTTAAATAAAGTCCCTGTGTCGTCAAAGGCCATTTTTCTGTGCGAGCGAACTTTAACACAGCTTCAAAATGTTCATCTTTAAGACCTGAAAAAGCAGTAAGCTCTAGAGGCGGCCCCGTATCAGAGACCTGGAAGGAGATCTCTCTTTTTTGCAATTCAGGCTCTCCGAGAACCTTGCTTAAAGGAAAACAATGGAAGGCCGTCAAGCAGGCAAGAGAGAGGTCTCTTTTAGAATAACCATCTTCTACAAGCTCCTTATTTTCAAGGAGTAATAAAAGCTCTCCAAAGGAAGCCCGACTATAAGCCCTTAAAACCTGGTCATTTGTAAAAGACTGTTTAGACACTGAAGCTGCTGGTTGTATTTGAAGGGATACAACCGCCTGCTTTTCCTTGAGGATAAAGTAGATAAAGGTGCTTAAAAGACCAATATTTAAGGTCCCGCTAATAATCAAGGCTTGGGTAAGAACTCTAGCTCTTTGCATCCAGTGTTGTTCTAAGGGAATAGGCATGGTAAATTTGTCTTCCTGCGATATAGGTCATTTTGGTATAACGGTACGTAGTTTATTTATTTAAATAAAGAGCATTGTTGATCATGAAAGTCCCTTTATCTTGGCTTAAACAGTACGTAGATCTTCCCTTTTCCCCAGAGCAATTAGCGCACTCCCTTACCCTGGCGGGTCTTGAGGTTGATAAAGTTGAATCTTCTGCTCTCTCCTTTGAAGGCGTCATCATAGCAAAAGTATTAGAGGCTCTGCCTCATCCCAATGCTGACAGACTTAAAATAGCAAAGGTATTTGATGGAAAAGAAGAACATCAAGTCGTTTGCGGAGCGCCAAATTGCAGAGCTGGACTTGTGACCGCTTTCGCAACACTTGGAGCCTCTTTAAAAGATCCTGACGGGAAAACGTGGAAGATCAAAAAAAGCAAAATCCGAGATGTCGAATCGTACGGGATGCTTTGCGCCGCCGACGAACTCGGACTCCCTTTAAAACAAGAGGGCATTTTAGAACTTCCAGATGACTCTCCTCTTGGAACAGATCTTTCCTCTTTATATTCAGATACTGTCTTTGATCTTTCGCTTACTCCAAATTTGGGCCACTGCATGAGTATTTACGGCGTTGCAAGAGAGCTTTCAGCTCTTTTGAAAACACCGCTAAAAAAACTCCACTCGTCTTTTCAAGAAGGAAATGCTCCTTCTTCTTTTTCTGCTACCGTCGAAGACAAGATTCATTGCTCTCACTATAGCTGCAGACTTGTAAAATCAATTAAGGTAGGACCTTCTCCAGACTGGCTTGTACAAAAGCTCGCGCTTGTTGATGTAAGAAGCATCAATAACGTAGTGGATATTTCCAATTATGTGATGCTTACAACCGGACAGCCTCTACACTTTTTTGATGCGGATAAAATTCACGGCCATAAGATCTATGTAAGCGCAAGCTCTGCTCCTACCAAAATCACAACCCTTGATGAAACTTCAAGAGAAATTCCAACTGGTGCTTTAGTCATTCGCGACGAGAAAGAAATTTTGGCCATCGCTGGAGTCATGGGATCGTTAAATTCTGCCGTTTCCGATAAAACACAAAACATTTTAATTGAAGCTGCTGTATTTCAGTCTGCTTCGATTCGCAAAACAAGCAAGAGCCTTTCTTTGAAAACAGATGCATCCCATCGCTTTGAAAAAGGGATCGATCCCTTGATGCTACCTTACGCTTTAGATCTTGCTACGGAACTACTCGTTCAAACCGCTTCTGGCTCTGCTACAGAAAAGAAAGTCGATGTCACCGTGCATCCTTTCACTCCTAAAAAGATCCTATGCAGGAAAGAGCGTGTCAATCGTCTCCTTGGGATTCACTTAAGCTTAAATGAAATTGCAGAGATGTTAGAGCGTTTACAGATCAAGACCCTAAAAGAACATGCGGATTCTTTAGAAGTTTTAGTTCCCTCCCACCGCAACGACATAAATGAAGAAATTGATCTTGTGGAAGAAGTGGCCCGCCTTTACGGATTTAATAATCTTTCTAAAAAAGCGCCCCTTCACTACACATCCTTTCTTTCAGACTCTCCTGTTTTTTCTTTTGAAAACAAAGTGCGCACACTTCTTTTACAAGAAGGGCTCCAAGAATTCATGACTTGCGATCTTACTAGCCCTTTTTTATCAGAACTCGTGAGAGAAAAAATAAATCCTCCAGTAGAAACCCTCACCGTCTTACAGTCTAAATCTAGTGATTTCTCCGTTTTAAGACATTCCCTTCTTCCAGGGCTTTTACAGCTTTCCAAATACAACTTCGATAGAGGCAGCCAAAACCTTGCAGGATTTGAAGTAGGAAGAGTCCACTTTAAACAAAATGGGATCTATCAAGAGCCTGTTTCTATTTCAATTCTTCTTTCTGGAACTGCAGCTCCTCACCATCACGATCCAAAGCCGCGATCTTTTGATTTTTTTGATATCAAAGGGATCATCCAAAATCTTTTAGCGTCTTTAAAAATCGACGGAATTTCTTTCGACGTTTCCCATCTCCACTCATTTCAACCCGGCAGACAGGCGTATATTCAAAGAAATGGGGAGAGTCTTGGGGTGGTTGGAGAAATCCATCCATCTGTTCTTTCCAAAATAGATCTTCCTCAAAGAGTCTACTGTGCAGAACTCAACTTAAATGAACTGTTAAAGCTGCAAAAACCTTTGCAATCCGTAGCAGACCTTCCTTTATATCCTTCTTCTGAAAGAGATTGGACTGTTTCTTTGAAAAAAGAAATTCCGGTAGGTCGTGTACTTTCTTGCATTCAAGATCTTGCGCCGGCTCTTCTTGAAAAAGCATTCCTTCTCGATCTTTTTGAAAGCGACCAGCTTGGATCTGATCGAAAAAATGTGACCTGGAGATTTATTTACAGAGACCCTCAAAAGACGCTCGATCTTCCAACTGTGGAACAGATTCACACAAAATTACTACAAATGGTGGCGGAAAAGTTACATGATTGTATATTGTAGAGCTAATATGACATCCTTTTTTTTGCGAGGCAATTATGATGAGCTATAGAATTTGTACCCTTTTGGCAGCTACGGCGCTTATGACATCCGCCTGCCAAAAAAATAAAGCCGACGACCAAGTCGTTTCTCAAGTATACGTTCACAAGTACGGATACGCCGTTTCTCAAGAGGAATGGGAAGAAAAGAACTATCCAGGACAGGTGATCAGTACCTTAAAAGATGGATCTACAGTAACAGCTACTTATGAAAGTGGAGAACTGAACGGCCCTTGTACTTTTACATACCCACATTCTCAAACGGTAGAGAAATACATCCTCTATAAACAGAATTCTCCCGTAAAAGAAATCCTCTATGATATTACAGGTATGCCAACACAAGAGACTGTACAGTTAACAAAGAACCGTTCTTCTTTGACTACCTGGTATTTTGATGGAGTCCCTCGCAGCGTAGAAGAGTATTCGAACGACGAACTTCTCGAAGGACAATACTTCACTCCTTCCAATGAATTAGAAGCTCGCGTGGAAAAAGGAAAAGGCCTTCGCATCATCCGTGATGCCGCCGGTATTCTTGTATGTAAAGACATCATCGAAAATGGTCTACTTGCCAAAAGAGAATCCTTCTATCCGAATGGAAGCCCTGAGTGCGTCGCTAATTACGAAGGTGGTCACTTGAGTGGAGAGAGAAAAACATTCACAATGAATGGAGAGCCTCTAGCTCTTGAAGAATGGGTAAACGGACACTTACATGGAGTTTCCACCTATTATAAAAACGGAACAAAAGAGCTGGAAATTTCGTATCTCTTTGGGAAAAAGAATGGATGGGAAAATCATTTCATTGATGGTCTTGCAGTCTCCCGCCAAATCGCATGGGATAATGACATAAAGCATGGCCCTGAGATTTTCTATGTTCCTGATGGAAAGAAAACTCTTTGGAACTATAACGGCAAAGAAGTCAGCCAAACACGTTACGAAGAAATGACAAGACTTGATGAGCTAATTTCTCAAGCTGACTAGTCAATCTTCCATTCTTTTAAGTTAAAAAAGGGCGCAATTTTTTGTGCCCTTTTTCTTTCAAAAAACTCTTTGCGATTTTTCTCGAAAGTTGCTACAAAGTACCCGTTCTTACAATACCAATAAAGGAAGTTCCTATGACCAAAATAGAAAAGATCGGATCTGCCGTTACTTTAGAAGAAATCAGAGTTACTCCTGCTGAGCTCGCAGAAAAACTCATTCAAAATCCCGTGTTTGAGCTGGGAGCTGACAAAAAGCTCGTCGTTCACAACATAGATACAAACGATTTTTTATCCGCAATTTCCGCTACTGATCAAGCAAGAAGACTTCAAGTCTTCTATAAGATGATGAATAAGCTCTCTTTAGATCTTTCTATGGAAGGATCCATTACTCTTGGAGAATTCAACATTGGTGATCACTCTTGGACTTTATCTGCGGGAGAAAGTGGATCTTTAAAGATTTCCTCTAAGCCTTCTATGGTTGTAAAGTCAATCAGTGAATTAGTGTCTTTCTTGAACCTCATGTCAGCTGGCAAAGGATTCCCTTTAAAAGCTCACCAAGACCTTTTAATCACCGGGCTTTCTTCCGATGCAATGCTAGACTACTACCAGCTCTGTCAAAAGACTGAAGATGTCAAAGAAAGAGAAAAGGGGCAAGACGAGCTCTTTAAAAAGGCGTCTGAGCTTCTCTCCTTGAAAAACCTAAATTTCAGAATCTATGGCCTTAATAGCTCGCAAGTAGATCGCAACATAGATATCAATACAGGTGGCATTCTATTCAAAGCGCTGCCGATGAATGATCAAACAAAACCTCATCTCATCATCACTCTTCTAGAAGCCGTTCAACAATAAGTTATTCCCTTTCATTAAGGCCTGGAATCTTCGGTTTCAGGTCTTAACTTGAACTCCAAGAAGTTACAGCCCCAAATGTATATGTCGTACTCCTCCGGTTAACGGGACTACAAAATAATCAAAGCTAGGCATTGTTTACTTTAAAGCGTCCTTGGGATAATTACTCCTCCATACGGACAAATGTGTAACTCGAGTTACTTATTTGTCCAATATGAATATAAAATGCTTATTATAAACATGTTAAAAGCTGACTGAAAATATTTTTGAGCAGATCTCTACATTCTCGATCAAAATCAGACATGAAATTTAAAAAAATTTACAAAGAAAAAAAGAGAGGGATCGAAACCCCTCTCTTTTTATGAATTCACTTTTAGTGGATTCAATTAGAAGTCAAAGCGAGCACCAACATTTAGACCTTGTAGATACATGTTACCAGCGGTATTGTCTCTAGCAAAGTTTCTCATGTTGTAATCCCAATATACATTGAAATCATATCCTGCTGAGAATCCAATACGGAATTCATCATCGCAGAAGCCCATATCCCAGCCCATACCAATGAAGGCTTCTGTGATAGGTCTTAATGTACCAAAACCATCTACACCATTAACTGTAACGCTAAATGGAGTTGCACCAGCTGTTCCGCTAGCTGAACCATTTACTTCATATTTAGTGTAAAGTACGCTTGTAGAAAGGTTTGCCATGATTCCAAAGCCCCAGCCAAGCATCCAATTGCTTTCAAATGAAAACTTAGGACCAAGACCCCAGCTAGTTTGTTTTTGAGAGAACGAAGAATCAACAACAGTTGTAACATCTGTTACTTCTGTGCCTCTTAGCCCAGATACAGTTGTTGAAAACTTCTGAGTGATCCAAAGAGCTGTCAAACCTGCTCCAAAATTAGCAGTCAATTTTCTGCCAAAATAGAAAGGTCTTTTTAACTGTAGATCTAATGCATCAAAATGCATTTTTGCTTTAGCAGAAAGTGTACCATCGTAGTAGTAGGTAGTTCCGTCTAAAGGTGTAACTGCTCTAAATACATGAGATCCATCATTAGCTACAGATCTTGTAGTAGTATTTCTGTACCATGTATACTCGGAATATAAATTCCAATTATCCATTCCTGGCATGTTAAATCCAAGACCTACTTGGAAACCAGATTTGTAACCTGGATCAAATAAAACAGAGCTTTCGCTTGTTCCTAAAGCTTCTGTAGTAGGTAATACGTCAGCTACTTTAAGTGAATCTTGGCTCCAGAGCCAGTAAAGGTAATCACCTGTAACAAAAATATCCCATCCATTCATACATTCATAGGCAGCGCTTGCATTGTATCCGGCTGGAAGCTGTCCTGTTTTTACAGGTTCTCCCGATACATAGGCAGGTGCTTGCTTTGTTTGGCTACTGCTCATTGATTGGTCGGCTTGTGCTGCAAAAGGAATCAAACAAATTCCAAGTGTAGCTAAGACTGCTTTAAGTTCAGTTTTCAACATCATTTCTCCTATATAGGGTTTCTTCAACAAGAAGCGCGGAAGCCGACTGTATCATTATTTTCCTAGGAGGATTTTACAGTCAGAATCCATTGCCCTTCTACTCCGTCATGATTAATAATAAGCTTAATATTATTCAATAAATTTTTTTTACAGCTCTAGCTTTGTCTATGAAAAAAAGAAAAAACCACGGGATTGATCATGTGACTAAGATTAAAAAAACAAGTCTTTGAATGATCATTTGCTGCTTGTTTTTGAAGTTCGATGCAAAAAAAATACCCTTCAGAGTTTACAACCTGAAGGGTATGAAACATTCTCCTTCTTGAGGAAAATTCATTAGAAAATTCAATTAAAAATCAAACCGAGCACCCACATTTAGACCTTGCAAGTACATATTTCCTGCATTGTTGTTTTTTACATACGTTTTCATGTTGTAATCCCAATATACATTGAAATCATATCCTGCAGAGAATCCAATACGGAACTCATCATCACAAAAACCCATACCCCAGCCCATACCCAAGAATGCTTCTGTTATAGGTCTTATCGTACCATAACCATCCAAATTGTTTATTGGAATGCTGAATGGAACCGCATCAACAGTCTCGCTAACTAAACCATTCACTTCATATCTAGTATAAAGCAGACTAGTAGATAGGTTCGCCATGATTTCAAAACCCCAGCCAAGCATCCAATTGCTTTCAAATCCAAACTTAGGACCAAGTCCCCAACTTGTTTGCTTTTGTTCAATTGTTGCGACTAGATCGTCAGAAATTTCAAAATCATCAGTTGTTGATCTTAGAGCATCAATAACAGACGTAAACTTCTGGGTTATCCAAAGAGCTGTTAACCCTGCTCCAAAGTTGGCTGTTAGCTTTCTCCCAAAATAGAAAGGTCTTTTTAACAGTAAATCTACTGCATCAAAATGCATTCTAGCTTTAGAGTTAAATACACCATCATAAAAATAGGAGGGGCCTTCTAAAGGCGTTACGGCTATAAACAAGTGATCTACATCATTAGCTACAGTCTTGGAACCACTGTTTCTGTACCATGTGTATTTAGAATATAAGTTCCAGTTATCCATTCCTGGCATGTTAAATCCAAGACCTACCTGGAAACCAGACGCATACCCCGGATTGATGAACATAGTTTTTTGGCTTCCACCTAAAGCTTCTTCACTAGGCACTAGTTCAGCGACTTTTAATGAATCTTGCTGCCAAGCCCAATAAAGATAATCACCTGTAACAAACACATCCCATCCGTTTTCACATTGATAGGCTGCACTTGCATTATATCCAGCAGGAATCTGTCCTGTCTTTACAGGTTCTCCATATACATAGGAGGGTGTTTGCTTCGTTTGGCTAGTACTCATTGATTGATCTGCTTGCACTGCAAAAGGAATCAAACCAATTCCAAATGTAGCTACGGCTGCTTTAAGTTCAGTGTTCAACATCATTTCTCCTGTAGAGTTTCTCACCTAGAAGTGCATAGACCAGCTTTACACTTATTTTCCTAGAGGATTTCATAAATAATCCATCGCCCTTCTGCGCAGCCATGATCCATAATAAATGAGATATTATTCAATAATTTTCTTATGCCGTTCGATCTATCTCAAAAAGAAAATTCACAGGCCGAGAAATTCGAATAAAATTACGAAAAAAAATGATTTTTCGAATAAAAAAGACAAAAAAAATCCCCCTAGATCTTTCGACCTAGAGGGCGTGTAAAAAAACCTTGGCGGCGACCTACTCTTCCATACTCTTGTGTATAGTACCATCGGCGATGAGGGGCTTGACTTCTGAGTTCGG